>CALVBN010000004.1 GCA_944325785.1 Candidatus Gastranaerophilales bacterium
AAAAAAATCCGAACCGTTGAGGATTTTTTGAGAGGTAGGTAGCACCGGAGGTAGCGACCGCAAGACCAGGCCCTAAAATAAAAACTAAATAACAAGACGCTACAACTTTATAAGGGCCTGTGGCGCAGCGGTAGCGCAGAGGACTCATAATCCTTTGGTCGTGGGTTCGAATCCCTCCGGGCCCAATTTTTAACAAAAGAGCCTAAAAGGCTCTTTTTTAGTGATTTTTTTATTTCAATCTGTGTTTCAGCCGTGCAGTTTAATGTTCAGTTTATTGCTATAAAAACATACAAAATCAGAGAAATTTCCGGACACAAATAATGTCCTATTAATCATTGTTGGGCTGAAAGCCCAACCTACTTGGCTTACGAACCTCTGTATTATGTCATAGAAAAGAAAGCTGTTTGCGGGAAATTTGAATTTATAATACCCCGCAGTTCGTTTTATTGTCTTACAGTTTCTATAATGAAATCGACATCTTTATCCCCTCTGCCAGAGAGATTCACGAGGATTTTTTCATTCGGATGGTTCTGCGCATATTTAATTGCATATGCAACAGCGTGAGAGCTTTCGAGAGCCGGAATTATTCCCTCTGTTCTTGATAATTCAAAAAATGCATCAACGGCTTCTTTGTCTGAAATTGTCACATAATCTGCTCTGCCGATGCTTTGCAGATAGCAATGTTTTGGACCGACACCAGGGTAATCAAGTCCGCTTGCTATAGAATAAGCATTTGCGACATTACCGTTTTCGTCCTGCAGCAGCTTGCATTTGAAGCCGTGGATAACCCCATCTTTACCGAATGTTAAACTTGCAGCATTTTCACCTATTTTTGTACCTTTTCCTAAAGGCTCTACACCGTATATTTTAACAGTTTTATCTTCCAAAAATGCATCAAACAGCCCGATTGCATTTGACCCGCCTCCAACACATGCTATAAGACAATCCGGCAACGAACCGGTTAATTCTAAAAATTGTTTTCTCGCTTCCTTGCCGATTACAGATTGAAAATGTTCAACTATCATCGGAAACGGATGCGGACCAACAACAGAGCCAATAGCATATATTGCATTATCATATTCTTTTAAGTAAGCAGAAAAAGCTTCATCCACCGCTTCTTTTAAACTCTTTTTACCGCTTGTGACACTGATAACATTTGCACCTAGAATTTTCATTTTATCAACATTAGGTTTTTCTTTCTGTATATCAGTTTCACCCATATAAATATCACATTCTAATCCCATTAATGCGGCAGCAGTTGCGGTTGCAACACCATGCTGACCGGCACCTGTTTCCGCTATTATTTTCTTTTTGCCAAGCTTTTTGGCTAATAAAGCTTCTCCCAAAGAATGATTAATTTTGTGTGCGCCTGTGTGGTTCAAATCCTCGCGCTTTAGGTAAATTTCTGCGCCGTATCTGGAAGATAAGTTTTTAGCATAATACAGCGCACTCGGTCTTCCAACGTAATGCCTTAACAGATAATCCAATTCTTTGTTAAACTCCGCATCATCTTTCAATGATAAAAATGCATCTGTAATTTTCTTAAATTCTTCTTTTAAGTTTTCATCTATAAATTGTCCGCCGTAATTTCCAAGAAATCCATCCGTATTAGGCTGAATGTTTATTTTTTGTTCTGTGTTCACTGTCATTTTATTCTCCTTTTATTACTTTCTTTGTAATCGAGTTTGGCGTTTTTAATATTTTTGCCCCTCTTGTCACCTTGCAGAGACTCACATGCAGTTTTTGCGCAACTTCTCTTTGGGTGCAATTATCTGATGCAAGCATTTTAAGTATACGCCATCGTTTTGACAGTGTTGTGATTTCGGAAAGAGTCAGTATTTCTTTAAAAAATTCTGCAATTTCTTTTTTATTCATCATGCTTAAAGCTTCTGAAATTTCATTTATTGTGCGCATTTTTATCCCTTATTGTTTCTATATATAGAAACAATAATATAATATTTTGTTTCTGTCAATAGTAACATGCGCTAAAAAACAGATTTCAGATTTCCGCATCAAAATTGCACCCTGCGGGCTGATAATGTATAAGGTTTAGCGGTATCTGTGTTCAAAGGCTTCTACGGCTTGGACAGCTTCTTCTTCCGTATATTTGTATGCGCCGAGGCTTATCATAATTCTGCCTTTTGATTCTTCAAACAGTTTTTTCTTAATTTTATAAGGATAAGTTTCATTGCCCTGCAGGTTGCCGTTATGGATTTCCCGTATAACGTCGTCTATATAAATCTGCATGTATTGAGGGATTTTCGGATGTCTTTTTATGTATTCACTCAGCGGCATGTTTTCTCTGTAGCGGTTTCCGCTTGCAGATGTTAAAAGAAAATTCCCTATTGCGTTTAACCCGCCGTTAGAAGCAGGGGTCACATGTTCAATAGAACCGGTTGAGGCAATAAATATACGCCTTATAATTTCAGTCTGGCTCCGTTTGGAATACTTGACTACAAATGCGTTCCGACTGCTTTCGGATGTAGGGAGAAACAGGGCTTTGTTTCTGATATCATTTAAAATCTCTTTTTCGTTTTCTTTTGGGATAATTTCTTCAAGCGAACTCAAAAAGGTTTTACGTTTAAAACTATCGTGAGCGGGACTGCTGATTATTATCTGTCTGCATTTTGTTGTTTTGGCTCTGATTTTTAGCGCCGATTGCGGGGAAAGCCGTCTTGTAAGATGGTCTACGTCGTCCAAAACTTCCATTTCTTCCAGTTTTAATCTTGTTAGGCAATTCGTTTTTATCATCTGGAGGCAATTTTGAAGATTGTCATCAGGATTAATCAAGGCAAAGTCTTTAAATATCGCAAACATGGCTTTTTCCGTCGGAAGCATATTTTCTTGATAAAAAGAGAGCAGTTCTACTCCGTCCAGAGCGGTTCTGCACTGCGCCAGCCTTTTTTCGAATCCGTTTATTGTTTCACTCGGAATAATTTTTATCCCCCGATACGGGCATGTAATATCTTTAAGCTTCCTCAAAGGCTTGCCTGCAGAGGTTTTTCCTTCATGCGGAATATCATAATAATATTTCAAATAATTTTGCGGGGTAATGTGTTTTATTATTTTTGACTTCATGCTCAGCTTTCCGGTTATATTTTCATGATAACAGACAGCGGAGGCGTCTGCAACCCATATGAATATTGGATTAATTCTGCTTCAAATATCTGCCTGTTATGCTGGCTTTAGAATTAATAATGTCATCGATGGTTCCGGATGCGACAATTTCACCGCCGTCTTTGCCTCCCTGCGGACCCATATCTATTATATAATCCGCATTTGCAATAACATCAAGGTCATGTTCAATTACAACAACTGTTGCGTTATTTTCAATCAGTTTTTGAAAAACTCCCAGCAGCGATCTGACATCCAGCGGATGAAGCCCGATTGTCGGTTCATCAAAAACAAATACTGTATCTTCCTGCTTTCTGCCCATTTCTGATGCGAGTTTCAAGCGCTGGGCTTCTCCGCCGGAAAGGCTCGGCGTTGCTTCGCCCAGAGTTAAGTACCCAAGTCCAAGATCCTTCAGCACCTGCAGTCTTTGCCTTACCGTATTTAAATCTTTGCAGGCTTCAAGCGCGTGATTAATATCCATTGCCATTATTTCCGGAAGAGAATAAGCTTCTTTGTTTTTAGAAATATATTTGATGTTTTCCGCCTTTTTAGAATAGCGCGAGCCTCTGCATTCCGGACAGGGAATATCAACATCCGGCAAAAACTGGACATCAAGGCTTATGCTTCCCGTTCCGTCGCATGCCGGACAGCGCAGAGAGCCGGTATTATAAGAAAAATCTCCTGCTTTATATCCTGCGATTTTTGCATCAGACGTTTTTGCAAAAACTTTTCTGAGTTCATCATGCACATTGGCATAAGTTGCAACTGTTGAGCGGACATTGATTCCAATCGGCGTCGCATCAATAAGTTTTACCTGCTTAATACCTTCTGCGCTGATATTTTTGACATGTTCCGGCAGTTTCTTCCCCGCAATAGAATTCTCCAGAGCCGGAATTAAGCTTTCTAAAATCAGCGTGGTTTTACCGGAGCCGGAAACGCCGGTTACGACGGTTAATCTTCCTTTTGGAATGTGAACTTCAAGAGGTTTTACCGTATGAATTTCCGCTGTCGAAAGTTTAATTTCCCCGTCTTTAAAGAGTTCTGATTTTTCGGTATGCGGTCTTATTCGTACATCGTATTTTCCGGACAGAAACGGCGCAATTTTTGATGCAGGATTTTGGGTTACATCCTGTATCGGCCCTTGCGTGATAATTTCCCCGCCATCGCTTCCGGATTCCGGTCCGAGTTCAATAATCCAATCTGATTCAGACAAAATCTGTGCGTCATGGTCTACCAGTATAACTGAATTTCCGTCAGAAACAAGGTCATGCATCACCGCATTCAAACCTTTTATATTGGCGGGATGAAGTCCTATGGACGGCTCATCTAAAACGTACAAGACTCCTGTTGTCCTGTTTCTTACGGAGCGCGCAAGCTGCATTCGCTGTCTTTCGCCTGTAGAAAGAGTTGATGCGGCTCTATCAAGCGAAAGGTAGCCCAAACCTAAATCCATCAATCGTTTTGCGGTAACTTGAAAAGATTCGCATATTGATTCAGCCATCGGACGCATTTCAGCAGGAAGGGAGGCAGGAACATTATTTACCCATTCTATTAATTCCGACAATGTCATTTTGCACGCCTCATCCAGCGATATCCCCTGCAGTTTAGGAGCGCGCGCTGATTCAGAAAGACGGGTGCCGTGACATGCAGGGCAGATTTCCTCTTTCAAAAATTTTTCGACGCGTTTCATGCCTGTTTCGTCTTTAACTTTTTTAAGCGCATTTTCTACAGTATAAACAGCGTTAAAATATGTAAAATCAATTTCGCCCGCCTGATTGGAATTCTTTGCTTTATAAAAAATATGTTTTTTTTCTGCAGGTCCGTGAAAAACGATTTCTCTTTCTTCCTTCGTAAGTTCTCTAAAAGGCACATCCGTCCGCACGCCCATTGCACGGCAGACATCAGTCATAAGCGACCACATAAGAGAATTCCACGGCAGTACTGCGCCTTCATCAATTGTAAGCGATTCATCCGGAACGAGAGTTGTTTCATCTACCGTTCTAACCGTTCCGACCCCTCCGCATTTTTCGCATGCTCCTTGGCTGTTAAAAGCAAGTTCTTCTGCGCTTGGGGCATAAAAATGCGTACCGCAGACGGGACAGATAAGTTCTTTACCCGCAGCAACAAGCAAAGAAGGCTCCAGATAATGCCCGTTAGGACATCTGTGATTTGCAAGACGCGAATACATGAGTCTTAAGCTGTTTAACAGTTCTGTCCCTGTTCCAAAAGTACTGCGGATGCCCGGAACGCCCGGACGTTGATGGAGAGCAAGGGATGCCGGCACATACAGGATTTCATCAACCTGCGCCTTTGCTGATTGTGTCATACGGCGTCTTGTATATGTGGAAAGAGCTTCCAGATAACGTCTTGAACCTTCCGCATATAATACGCCGAGCGCTAGAGAAGATTTACCGGAGCCGGAAACGCCCGCAATACCGACAATTTTATTTAGAGGAATATCGACATCTATGTTTTTTAAATTATGTACTCTTGCCCCGCGGACAACTATTCTATCTGGTTTTGATTCTTCTGTTTTCTGCATTATTAATCCTTTTAATAAAATTTTATATAATATTAAGCAAATAATTCAAGTGTTGAAAAAATATTTTTATGAGATAATAAATCTTGCACGAAATAGAAATAGCATATGAAAATATCCGGTATTAACGAAAATCAATACACATACAAAGGAGGAGCTGCAGATTTAAATGCCGTTAATCCTATTGCCATTTATACAAGCAGGTTTTTTAAAAGAATGGCAACCGTTTCGCGTGCAAATCTTGAAACTTTTTCCGATGAGCTTTCCTTAAATGCAAAAGTGATTAAAACAGGAAAAAGTTCTTTATTGGATATTAATCCGGCAAATTCAAAAAACTATGTGCTTTTTCTGCACGGTATGGGAAAAAACGTAAGCAATTACCAGAAATTGTATAAATCTATTCTTGATTTGGATGCTGGAGTCTGCGCCGTTGAATACAGAAGCTACGGATTAAATAAAAAATCCAGATTGACAGAGGACAGATTAAAAAAAGATGTTGATAAAGCTTATCAATACCTAACAGAAACAAGAGGAATTAAACCGCAAAATATAACCGTTATCGGACATAGCATGGGCGGTGCGCTTGCAGCGGATTTCGCAAGCAGGCATAAAGATATAAAATCTTTGATACTTATTTCCCCGCTTTCTAATCTCTTGTATATCGGTAAAAAATTCATGCTTAATAAAAGACTAGGCGTCGGAGTGCCGGAGAGAGTTAAACAATTTACCGATAAATGCAAACCATTAAAATGGCTTTATTCTCTAAACTTTAATTCAATAAAGAAAATCAAAAATATAGAAAGCCCGACCTATATAATACAATCAAAAAATGATTCCATCACCACATATCAAGGCGCGCGGACAATGGCAAAACATGCCAGACGGAAAGGAATTCTCCAGAAATATGTCTTATTTCCGCAGGGCGGGCATGATGTTGATACGAATAAACTCGACGCTGTAATGGAAATATTAAACAATCTTTAATTTTCTCTTTTTCCAGCGCGGAATATGCTCGGCTTCTGACGCTTTATATTCCGAACATCTGTATTTTGAAAGATCCAGATTAATCAGTCCTTCAGACTCTTCTTCAAGCTTCTTTTTTATTTGATACGGATAGGCTTCATTTCCCTTGAGCGCGCCTTTGTGTATTGCACGGATTATTTCATTAATATATTTCTGGCAGAAAGCCGGAACAAGCGGAAAGCGGTCAATATATTTGCTTAACGGCATATTTTCCCTGTATCTGTTCCCGTTTGCGGAAGTGAGCAGAAAATTTGCCATATTATTTTCTCCGCCTTTAGAAGCCGGAGTTACGTGTTCTATAGTTGTTGTTGACGCAAGAAAAATACGGCGTGCAATTTCATTCTGAGGACGGTTTACATACTTTACGACAAATGCGTTTTCACTGCTTGCGGATGTCGGAAGATACAAAGCCTGGTCGCGGATTTTTTCAAATAATTCTTCCTCTTCCGGTTTGCAGGTTATTTCATCCAGCGAGTTTAAAAAAGTCTTTCTCTTAAAAGTATCCTCGGAATCATTTGCGATAATAATTTCTCTGCATCTTGTCGTCTTTTTCCTTAACTCCAGTGCTGTTTCCGGAGAAAGCGAATTAGACATCCTGTCCACTTCATCCAGAACCTTAAATTCTTCAAGCTTCAGCTTAGTCAAACTTGAATTATACATCTCCATCAAACAATTCTGCAAAGTTTTGGAGGGATTTTCGGCAATATATTTTGCAAAAGTTTCGTACATCTTTTTTTCTACGGGCTGTAAAAAATCAGCATATCTTCCCAAAAGTTTTATATATGCTTCCGGCGTTTTACATCTTGCAAGCTGGATTTCGAATGTTCCGATTTTACTGCTTTGAATCATTTTGATGCCTGTATAAGGACAGGTAATATTTTTTAACGCCTTAAGCGGTTTCCCTGCTGATGTAGAATGACCTTTTCTTTTTACAGCTTCAGCAGTTTTAGCAAGGGAGCGGAAGGAAACCTGCGGATTACTAAAAGCAGAGCTGTTAAATCTCCTGTTCTGCAATGTATTATAACTTTGAATGGCTGATATAAACAACGATTTCCTTTTCCCTAAACCCATATTAACAGAGATTTTAAAAAATAGCAATTTTTTTCTTGAGAGTTTTTAATAAAGTATGGACAATATTAGTTTTATGGGAATTCCGGTTTCCCGCGAAATACAGCGCAATTTTACAATCTACAAACTTACACCGAAAGACGGCGCATATATAAACACGCTTGCCCAAAACATAAACCACAGAAAATGCTGTTCCGGCTTAACGGAACTGCAGTATGATTTATGGGAGGATACAACTAAACGCGGTTTGCAGGAGGCGTTTTATCATGGCAGACAGGGCTTTTTGCTTGCAAAAGACGGAAATCCCTGCGGGATTATGAACATAACCCCCAAACCAGCTACCCATACGCTCAACTTTATAAGCACCTGGACCGATGAAAATAACAAACGAATTCCTTTTGCAGGGAAAACTTTATTTGCAGAGTTATTTAAGAATTTTCTTAATTCCGATGCTTATAATATAGAACTGACAGCCTTAAAACACACACCTTTTAATGCTTTTGCAAAATATCTCCAATTAGGCTTTAAACCATACGGCGGAAATAATTTTCAAGAAATGATGCGCATTAAACGAAATGACGCAGAAAAAAGTCTTGCGAGAATAAATCAATACATAAATCTAACCGCAGTTAAGAACGGAGAGGATTTGGATTTATTTACGGAATTAAATACAGCAGGCAGCCTGTAAATTCGGATTTTTCCTAAACCACGTAAGCTGGCGTTTTGCATAGTTTCTTGAATGCTGTTTTAATTTATTCAAAGCTTCTTCAAGCGTTGAATGCCCGTCCAGATAAGATATAATTTCCTTGTATCCTATGGTATCAACTATATTTTTTATTCTGCCGTGTTTCTTTAACAGATATTCGGTTTCTTCCACAAGCCCCAGCTCTGCCATCCTGTCAACACGTTTATTAATCCTGTCGTACAATTCCGCACGGGAAGATATTTCCGGCATAATCCATTCTACATCATACTCCGGCTCCTTTTGAATATTCATCTGAGAAATAGGAGCCTTTAGAATTTTTATAACTTCCAATGCCCTTACAATACGCCTTTTATTAGCCTCTTTTAATCTTTCAAAAGTCGGCGGGTCTAAAACCTTTAATTCTTCAAGCAAATCTTCCCGCTCTTGTAAATCCAGCTCTTCGCGCAATTTATGGTCTGCCTCTGCGCGCGGAAGGTTGTAATGCTCAAGCAAAACTCTGAAATACAATCCTGTTCCGCCGGCAACAATCGGGGTTTTTCCCTTTTTCAGAATTTCATCTATTGCTTTTTTTGCATCATCATAAAAATTTCCCGCAGAATAATCAAATTCCGGCTCGACTATGTCTATCAAATAATGCGGTATACCCTGTCTTTCTTCCATTGAAGGCTTTGCACAGGCAATATTAAATCCTTTATACACAAGTCTTGAATCAGCAGAAATCACCTCGCCGTTATACTTTTTAGCAAGTTCAACCGCCAATGCTGTTTTTCCGCTTGCAGTAGGTCCGGCTACTGCTATAACTTTTGGTTTCATATTTATATTCTACCTTAAAATCTAAAAGTGTGATATAATATCAGCATGCTAAAAAAGATTTTTGCGACAATTCTTTTATCACTGTCAATGTCAGTATATGCAGCAGAAATACCTGTTGATGCAAAACTTGATTATAATCAAGGTATTGATTTTTACAAACTCGGCATGTACGAACGCGCAATTGAATCTTTCCGCTCTGCAATAAGAACATATCCGGATTATATTGATGCGTATTATAATCTGGCAACAATTCTGGAATACCTAAAACAGTATGCAGAAGCTCTTTCAATATACAAACAGGTTTATTTGAGAAATCCAAATGATTATGAAGTTATATACAAGCTTGCTCTAATGAGTTCCAAGCTTGAAGATTATACTAAAACAAGCGAATACTTGAGTCTAATCCCGCCTTCAAGCAGTTATTACCAGCGCGGGCAGGAACTTGCGGAATCGGTAAAGGTTTCAACCCAGCTTCCTCCGCAAAAAACAAATGCGCCCTCTAAAATCGCTACCAAATCCGGAATTTACGAAAACATTTTAAGCCCGACAGGCATTACAACAGACAGCCAGGGAAATATTTATGTTGCAACATTCTCTGACAATACTATTTTAAAAATAACACCGGAAGGCAAAAGAGTTGTATTTTTAAAAAGTGCATTAATAAGCGGTCCCATAAGCCTTGCAAGCGACAATGCCGGCAACATATATGTTTCCAACTACAATACAAATAATGTCGTAAAAATTACACCGCAGGGAGTTGCTTCCGTTCTTGTTTCTAAAATTGATAAACCTTACGGTCTGCATGTCGAAGGCAATATGCTCTTTATAACCTGCCAAGGCTCTAACTCAATCTTAAGACAAAAATTGTAGAGGTTCGCAGTGAAAAAATCAGAACTAAATCTTGATATATTAAAAAACAGCTTAAAAACTCTTAAAGAGTGTTATGATGATTATTCTGCAGAACCCAATAAGAAAATAAAGGATTATATCAAAGACTCATGCATAAAGAGATTTGAATATACTTATGAAACCTCAAAAAAGATAATGAATAAATTTTTGAAAAAAGAGTATGATAAAAGCGAAAAAGATTTAACCATAAATAATATTTTCAGAGAAATGTATGGACTTGATTTAATTAAAAATTTTGAAAACTGGGCAGACTATAGAGAAAAAAGAAATTTTACTTCGCATGAATATAATGAGAAATATACAGACTCAATAATTGCGGTTATTCCGGATTTTATCAGTGATGTTGAATATCTTATAAACCGGCTGGAAGGGATTTTACAGGATGACGGAATTCAGTAACAGCCAAGTTGCAGGAGTAAGCGGAAAAGAAAATAATATAATAAAGGATATTCTAAAAGATTATCCTTATGATTTTTATTATTACGGCTCGCGCGTAAAAGGAGATTATACAAAATCATCAGATCTGGATATATTAATAAAATCTAATGACAAAATACCGGAAAAAATATTAAACGAATTAGCACGCAGGTTCAATGAAAGTTTAATTCCATATGTAGTAAATTTTTCTGAATATACAATGCTTAATACTGATTTCTATAAACTTATAGAACCCTCTCTGGTTAAAATTATCTAAAATCCGGTCTAATCCATAAGTTCTTTTTTCAAGTTAGACTTAACCCCGCTCAACGGCCCGTTATTCGGAGCGACTAAATTCTGATAATATTTCTTTGCATAAACAAAGGGGAATCTCGGAAGCCAGCTGAACTTCATAATAACAGAAGCCGCGTCCGCACCTTTAGAAAACATCAATTCATCAATGGTTTCTTCATAAGCAGGAGAAATTGATGAGAATAATTTTAAGAAATAATTTGTTGCAGTGACGCCGTAGTATCCTGTTGTCACACCGGGTTTAGATATAAGTTCTGTTATTGTAAAATTAGAATTATCCCGCATAGATTGAATATCCGCAGGCAGAATAAGCTCTTGTCCGCTGACACCTTCAATCTCAAACTGGCGCCCGTTATATACGATTATCATCTGATTCGGTTTTGGCATATATATGTCATCAAAAATATTATCCAGAATAGGCTGACCGTTAAAATCCGTAACACCATATTTATAATTTTTACAAGTCAAAAACATTCCGCCGAAAAGCAAATCAATCGAAGAATATTGAACCGGCAGAACTTCAAATCCTTGTTCATCAAAAAGTCCGTATTTATCGCCCTTCCCAAGCTTAGCAAATTTACCCAGCACTCTGTCTGCAGAATTATATTTCGGCTCAACAAGAATTTTGCCTGAATCATTCATGATACCGAATTTTGTGCCGTCTTGAATTAACCATCCTGTTTCGCCGAGCCTTATAAGCTTTTTATATTCAGCATCAACGATAATATTACCTTTTTCGTCTTTAAGTCCGAATTGTCCGTCATTGCTGAATACCATCGGTTCTGCAAAACTAATATTCTGCAGAATAATTAAAGATAAAATTAATAAGCTCAACTTCTTCATACTAAAAGATTAACATAAAATTGATGATTTGTGTTAAAAAAATCTGTTTTTTATCTTTTGCCAGAAAGTTTGTCTGTCATTATCCGGATAATACATCATCAAAGGAGAGGTTGTTCTATAGTCCAGCTGTTTTCCTTTTCGGATATGTTTGTCAATTTCTTTAATCATCTTTTTGTCATTGGATGTGAAACCGAATTTTCTATAAAAAATATGCGGGGGATTATGCGGATCAAACTCCAGAGTCGATGCTTTCACGCCAAGCCTGCCTCCGCATCCGAGTTTTTCGCTTAAATTTTTAGCAAAATTTAAAAATTTAGTACCGTATCCCTGTCGTCTTTGGTTAAAAATTAAAAGCGGATTTATAAATAATTCGTCTTTTTTGAAACAAAAAACATTCATAAACCCTATCATTTCTCCGGTTTTAGTACTAAACATGCGAAAAGAGTTTGTTTTAGGCGGATTATATATCAAAGCTTCGGGCAGTTTGTCAATTGGTTTAATATTCATATATATGCCTCCGGTAATTTTTATTACCGCCCTGCAGGCAGTATTGGTTTTGTAATATCAAGACTCTTGATACTTAAAGAGTATCATAAAAACATATTTTATTAATATCTTTCCGCTAACGCGTCCTGCGCACCGCAAGCGTGTTATGCGCAAGCATAACAATAGCAAACGAAAACGTGCAGACTTGCCAGCAACATCCATTCAAACCGCACCCGCCAGAGTGCAGGAAACAATGTGTGTTTCTCTTTCTTTGCTAACGTTTCTTTCTCTTTTTATCGCAAAAAAGAGAAAGAAATGTTAAATATGATGAAGTGTGAAAGTCTGCACTAAATTCCTCTTTATGAGTGACCAGGTGACTCGTGATTCGTGATTTGTGGTTATAGAATTTCTCTAACTAAGCCTCGTTTACTTATATCATTTTAATATCTCGATTCACGGCTCACGAATCACTCTTCACGAACTCTTGACGCCTCACCCTGCCCTTCTCCTGTTAGGAGAGGGGATGCGCGTTTTCTCTTAGTAAAAAAGAAAAAACATCTAAACCATTTCGCGGAGTTTTTTTAGTTGGTCGCGGATTTCGGCTGCGCGCTCAAAGTCAAGAATTTTAGCAGCTTTATGCATATCTTTTTCGAGTTTGGAAATAAGTTTCGGCAAATCTTTCTTTTCTATTCCCAAATCGACCATTTCTTCCGCAACAATATCCTCTAAATCCCTATAGCTTGCAACAAGTGAGAGAAGATTATTTTCAATCGGCTTCTTAATTGTCTGCGGAATGATACCGTATTTTTTGTTATGAGCAAGCTGAATTTCACGCCTTCTATTCGTTTCGTCAATAGCCCTCTGCATAGAATCCGTAATCTTATCCGCATACATAATTACTTCCCCGCAGGCATTACGCGCTGCACGCCCGATTGTTTGGATTAAGCTTGTATCAGAACGCAAAAATCCTTCTTTATCCGCATCCATAATTGCGACAAGGGAAACTTCCGGTATATCAAGACCTTCTCTTAAAAGGTTAACACCGATTAGTACATCAAATTCTCCGAGCCTTAAATCCCTCAGAATTTCAACACGCTCGATTGACTTAATTCCGCTGTGCAGGTATCTTACGCGGATACCTTCCTGCAAAAAGAAATCGCATAAATCCTCCGCCATCCTTTTGGTAAGAGTTGTGATTAAAACTCTTTCTTCCTTCTTTGCTCTTTTTTCGATTTCTATCTTTAAATCCGCAATCTGTGTTTCAATGGGTCGAACGCTGATTTTAGGATCAACAAGACCGGTCGGTCTGATAATCTGTTCTACAAGCTGTTGGGATGTTTGTTTTTCAAATTCCCCGGGAGTAGCGGATATATAAATTTTTTGTCCGACTTTGGCAAAAAATTCCTCGCTCTTTAGCGGTCTGTTGTCTTTTGCGCAAGGAAGCCTAAAGCCGAACTCTATAAGCGTATTTTTTCTTGAAGCATCACCGTGGTACATACCGTTTAACTGCGGAAGCGTTACGTGAGATTCATCAATTACAGTTAAAAAATCTCCTCTAAAATAATCCAAAAGTGTTGCCGGAGCAGATCCAGGAGGGCGCCGTTCAATTATTCTTGAGTAGTTTTCGATTCCGGAACAGTAGCCCATCTCCTTAATCATTTCAATATCGTACTTAACCCTTTGCTGAAGCCTTTGTGATTCCAGAATTTTGTTCTGGCTCTCAAGTTCTGCAACACGGTTTTTCAATTCAGTTCTAATCATCTGAATGGTTTCGTCTTCGTTCTCATCATACGAAATATAATGCACAGCCGGATAAATAACAACGCTCTCCGGTGCTTCTAAAATTTCTCCTGTCAGACTGTCAATCTTTACAATCTTTTCTATTTCATCATCGAAGAAATAGACCCTTGTTATAATCTTTTCATACGCCGGCATAATCTCAACAATATCGCCTCTTGCTCTGAATGTTGAGCGTTCAAGCGCCAGATCATTTCTCGTATATTGAACGGATACCAGATGTTTAATCAGTTCTCCTCTGTCCAATCTTCCGCCGACTTTAAGCTCAATAGCGCCTTTAAAATAATTTTCCGGAAGCCCCAAACCGTAAATACAGCTTACAGATGCAACAATAATAACGTCGTTGCGTTCGTACAGGCTTCTTGTTGTATTGTGTCTTAAACGGTCAATTTCTTCATTAATACTTGCAGATTTTTCAATATAAGTATCGGTTCTCGGAATATAAGCTTCCGGCTGATAATAATCATAATAAGATATAAAATATTCTACTGCATTATTCGGGAACAGTTCTTTAAATTCATTATAGAGCTGAGCGGCAAGAGTCTTATTATGCGCAATAATCAATGTGGGTTTTTGTATCTGCTCAATAACATTTGCGATAGTAAATGTTTTTCCGGAGCCTGTAATCCCGAGAAGCGTTTGTGAATCGTCGCCAGCTTTGAGTCCTTCTACCAGTTCTTGTATGGCTTTCGGCTGGTCGCCTGCAGGTTTGTATTTAGAAACAATTTCAAATTTTTTGTTCATATTTTTATTATATACCGCTTAGAAGAATATTTGTAAAATTAAAATCATATCTTTTAATTCATAGAAATATATAAAAAATAAATAATCCTAAGGAGTTACTTCCAAAGAAGATTAAGAAGCATGAATAAAGGTGTTACAATATAATTGTAAGTCGAAGGCAGCTAGTGAATTGTCGGATTTCGACGTTATAAATGATTAGGCATTGTGTGTGTGTTCGGCTTACAACTTTAAAACCACTATCTTTTCTTCATAATAATTAGCCTTGCTCCTTTTGTCTCTCTTCCGAAAGGAGCCTTTTGCTGTATATACGGCTAAAACCAATTGCACAAATTTTCTCTGCACAAATCATTCTCTAAATCTTGCAGAATATTTGTTCTTGTCATTTCGTACGTAACAGGAGTAATCGAAATTTTATTGTTTCTTACAGCCGCAATATCTGTTGAAGCGTCTTCCGGCTCATTTATTAATTCTCCCGCCATCCAGTAATAGACTTTTCCTCTCGGATCAATTCTTTTTTCGTATGCATCAGTAAACATTCTGCTTCCGAGTTCTGTTGCGGCAACCCCTCCGATATCTTCTTTTTCAAGTCCGGGGATATTAATATTCAGAATTGTCTTAGCAGGAAATTTTTTAATATCAATTTTGTTTAATAAATCCGCAACAAATTCTGCAGAAACTTTAAACGCTTCATATTCCGTACTCATGCTGGCAAGTGAAGTTGCAATACTTGGATATCCCATCATAGCGCCTTCCATAGCACAGCTTACCGTTCCGGAATAGAGAATATCCGCTCCGAGATTCGGTCCGTGGTTTATGCCGGAAATAACTAAATCCGGCAGTTCTTCTTTTGCAAGAATTGCATTGATTGCAAGTTTGACGCAGTCGCCCGGGGTTCCAGTTGTCATCCAGCATCGTTTGGCTCCGTATTTTGCATCAACTTCTTCCACTCTTAGAGGAGTCTGAAGAGTAAGAGAATGTCCGGCAGCGCTTCTTTCTCTGTCCGGCGCCACTACATAAACTTCATGGCATGGAGAAAGTGCTTCTATAAGCGCGCGTATTCCGTTTGCTAAAATCCCGTCATCATTCGATACAAGTATTTTCATCTAAAACTCCTCTTTTGTTTAAGTTACCCGTTTATTATAGTATAATTATAAAAATTTTACAAAAATTTACAATTATTTTCGGCACATTTTTTTGAAAATAAGTTTTAAGAATATAAACCGTAGTATAAAACAGTTTCATAATTGCAAATTTTTAAGATAAGTTTCCTAAACCTAAAAAAAAATTCAAAAATTCTTCTTTACATTTCCTTTACAATTGCATAAAACATGGCAATTTTTATTTTGACCGGCTTTTAAATATATATCTAAGCTGATATAATCGAAGGGTAAATGGATATATAACCCGTGTCCGCTTACTTTTCATAAGAAGTATATGTGTATGATTAACAAAATTGGTGTAGACAGTACTAGCAGAATAAATAGCAATCCCCGTTTAAATAAAGACGGAAAAGATTCAAACCCGAACTTTAAAGGACTCGGGGCAGTTGCTATTGCCGGAATTCAAGCCTGCGAAAGAATGCCGATGGTAAACGTAACTGTTATTGATATGTTATCAGCAATCCTTCCGCGAACTATAGTTGAATCCATGACAAACTGGTTTGCAGGATTTGAGGCATTCAGAAGAGAATCTTCCGGTCTTGTTGTAAACTGTTTGATACCAAGCCTTGTAACATTAGGAATTGCCAAATGCATTAACCCTGCTTTTATGCCGAAGGGCGTTAACATGTCCAGATGCTGGGCTGACAGCTCGCTGGTTGATAAAGCTGCAGAATATTATAAAAAAGCTACTTCTGAGGATAAAGTTATGGAATCTATGAAAAATATCCTCGGAAATATTGAGGGATATGAGGGTAAAAAACATGTTGTTTTCTCTAAATCAGAAGCTTTAGGAGAAGAAGCAATAAATTCTTATGCAAAAAAACTTGCAGAACTTACCCGCTCAAACGAAAGCGACAGAGCAATCCGCAAGCAGGTTAAACAGCTTTCCAACGAAATTATTGACAAAGTTCACGTTGCAGAAAATATTAAAATTGGCGGAGAAAAAGAAGTTAAAGCCGGTTCTGTAACATCACTTCTTGAAGACTCAGTTAAATTTTTTAAAGAATATCAAAAAACAGGTAATAAGCTTAGTATTGAAGAATTTGCGTCAAAAAGCAAAAGTATGCTAAAAACAAAGAGCTTAATGGGTTTAGGCGTAATTCTTCCGCTTGCAATTTCAATGCAGTATATTAACCGCTGGATTACAGGCAAATTGTCCGGTGTCAAAGGCGCTCCTATTTATGATGATTTCGGAAAGAATAAACAGGTGGAAATAGAAGAAAGTCCTAACGCAAAAGAAGGTCTTTTAAGGCAAAAATTAATTTCAATCTCTTCAATGATAGGTGTTGCTCTGCTTTCTATGATGAAAAAGCCCACGATGAATATGCTCGAATTTAAGGGTATGTTCCCGACAATGGACCAGGCAAGAATTATTTCAACCGCAACATTTGCTTCCCGTATGGCTGCAGCGGATGATAAAAACGAACTTGCAGAAGCAACCGTCAGAGATATTGCAACTTTCTCAAGTTTATATTTCTTGGGAGATTATGCTGCAAAAGGTGCTGCAACAATTATACAAAACAAAACAGGCGTTACACTATTAAACGAAACCAAAAAACTTGATCCTAATGCTAATAAGCTAAAAAAATTCTGGCACTGGGTTAAAGATATTAATATCAAATCCTCAGAAGAAGTCGTCGGGAGAACCGAAAAAGAAATTAAACGCGCCAAGAATTTACGTTCTGCTTGCCAGGTAACTAACCTTGGTGTATCATTAGCATTGTTAGGGATTGTAATACCTATTTTTACACGCAGAAGTACAAAGAAAAAACATGAACAGGCTCTAAAGCTTGCTCAAGAAAGACAACAAACACAAAAGCCGGAAGAAAACAAACAGTCAGTTACACCTCTAAATGTTAAATATTCAAATTTAACAGCCGGATTTAGAGCTGACACAATGAAGAAATAAATAGCCGAAGGTAAATCATGAACATCCAACCAATCCAACAGCCAAATATCCAGAAACCGCAATTTAAAGGTGCGGTTGATACCACCTTAAGATTTTTAGCAACAAACCAGGCAATTGGTGCTAACGGTGTTGATTTTTGCTTTATGGTATCACCGAGAACCGCAAGTGATTTTTATAAACGCGGTCCGGCTGCAGGTTTGGAAACATTTAGGCGTGAAATTATGGGAACAGTAAATGACAGCTGTATTGGCTTATTCGGTGCCGCTGCAGGCTGGCTTGTCGCACATTCCCTTAATAATAAATTTGATTTAAAAGTTAATAATATTTTTACTGCTCCGGAAACTTTAAACATCCTTGCTGATAATAAGGCTCGCCAGCTTAAAAATAATGAAAGTTCTCTTGATTATATAAAGACAACTCTTAAAAATGTAAAAGCATTCAACCCGACTGCGAAAAATGCTGATGCGGAAGGTTTTGTAAGGCTTTCAGATTCAACTGTAGATGAAGTGGCAGGTTATCTTGATAAAACGATTAATAAAAAAGTTGATTTTCATCAATGGGCAAAGGATAAAGTTGCAAATTCAAGAACTGCAATTATGAATAAAATAACCGAAAATACCGGCGCTCAGTCTGAATATATTCTGGAATCTGCAGACAAAAAGATTGTAAGTAAAACAAATTTAAAATCACTACTTAACGATATTTATATTGTTTCAGAATCTTTTAATAAAGAAAAAGTTGACGCAGCATTTGCTGAGCAAATTAAAAACGGCAAAACAGTCAAGGATAACAATTTTATCAAAGGGCTGTCAAAATTCATGAAGACCCGTGCAGGAATAGGATTTGCAATCGCATCTGCCGTAGGTCTGTCAGTACAACCTATTAACATGTACTTGACTAAGCTAAAAACAGGTACCGACGGATTCGTCGGCGTTGAAGGACGTTCTAAAGACAACAGTGCAGCATTTAAGGGAATAAAAACCGCCAGCAGTGCAGCATTCTTTAGTTTAATTCTTGCAACATTAAAAATGTCACCTATAGAATTTATTAAATCTCCTGCAAAATTTATGGATAAGATGGCATTTAACGGAAAGATGCCTACAATTAACCAGTTAAAAGGTGTTTACGGCGTAACTATCATCTCAAGAATATTCTCTGCACGTGACAAAGACGAACTGAGAGAAGTTTTAACCAAAGATACTCTCGGATACTTAAGCTGGCTTGTACTCGGCGACATTGTCAACAAGCTTGTTGCTGACAAAATGAATAAATCCGTTATGAATTATCAGAAAGGATTTGCTGAACGCAAAAATCCGTTTACACGTACATTCCACGCTTCTTTAAAAACAAGGGATGAAATTCTTGTGGAAACTCTCGCAAAGAATGGCAAGTCTACTGTTAAAAAAGAAGGTGAAGATATCGTTTACAAAAAATTCAGTGAACTTTTAAAAGAGCTGGATACTCTGTCACCGGAAGTTAAAAAGGCAACAAGAAAACGCTTAAGAGCATTAAACTTTGCACAAGCATCCGGATATTTATTCTCCGGTCTGGTACTTGGTCTCGGCATTCCGAACTTAAATATTTATATTACAAACACTCTTGATAAAAGACGTAAAGCAAAGAAAGCCCAAATGGCTGAACAAAAAGCTACAGCTTAGTTTTCTCGTCGAGTTTGAAGTAATCAATCATATTTGTGACGGCTTCTATCTCTTTTAAGAAGGTTTCTATTTGTTTTGGAGTTTTAAAAGAGGTAAATAAACTGCCGAGTTCAAACAAATCACGCTTGGTATGTATCGCAAACATAATTCTGTCATCATAGAAAGAACATTTGGTTTTATCTGTGCCAAATACGGTATTAAGATTGGCAAGTCTTTCCATAAATGCTGTTGTAACGAGGTATCTGGCTTCTACTTGATCGGGCGAATAAACTTTAAATCTTTTTGCAAAAACACTGTCCTCAAGTTTAACTTCTTCATATTTAGGAGAATTCTTCTTTGTGCAGAAAAATAGTATCAGTAAAAATATACTGAGTGCTATTAAAAGATATATTGCGTCTTTCGCTCTGCCTCCTATAAAACATAAAATTAAATATAATATATAAAAGCCGGCTCCGCTTATTAACCAGGTCGGATAATTATTTATATAAAAATCATTTCTGGAAGTTATGATGGTTTGGGCTTTTATTGTTTTATTGGAAGGAAAGCTTATCACAATTCCGTTAAAAATAATATTAATGCTTTGCGACCGTCTTCCTTTTGTAACTTCGCTCAGAGTTGCTTCTGCCATTTTAAAATCTGTATTTTTATAGCGCCCTTTAAAAGAATCGTCTATGGATATGGTATTAAAACTGCTGAACAGACGGCTTTTGGCTAATTCTTGCTCTTTAAAAATGCTGGTTCCTCTCTGCCATTCCAGATTACTAAACGATTTAACAATTTTGGGCATGCAGTTTTTTTTGATTAAACTTTTAAACCCGCAGTTGAAATGCACCGGAAGGAATATAAAAATACCGATTAAAAACGGAAACATCAAGGCTATAAATGTCAGCAAAAAAGAGTCTTTGCCTAACAGGTTTGCCAGTTCATCTTTAAACAAAAAATCGCAGACAATAAGCACAGCGCAAATAAATTCTGCTGAAATAAGTTTGTTCAGCTCTTTTTTACGCAGGGTTTCCAACTCGCATAATATCGGATAAATTTTTGTTTGAAAATCTTTAACAAATTTTTCGGTCATAATGATAAGTATATCACTTTTTTAAAATCAGATTATCATTTATAAGTATTATAATATTACGACTGCCATATGCCTGTTTTTCGTACCGTTTTCTTTCCGGTATGAAAAAAATAAATCATTGTTACAGCTTGTGCAGTAAGGACATATATCTATGTTTTTGACTCCTTGTTCTTCAAGCTGTCTGGCGTTAATCTTTTTCAAATCAACATTTCGTTCTTTATATAATCCGGCGCTGTCGCTTACAGTAGATAGCAGGGTTTCTTTAACTTCTTCGGACACTTCATAACAGCATAAAGAAATTGCAGGACCGATAAGAGCTATGATATCCTGCGGATATGTTCCGAAATCCTTCTTCATTTTTTCTATTGTTTTTACCCCTATTTTTTGAGCGGTTCCGCGCCATCCCGCGTGTGCAATTGCAGATATTTTCAGTTTTTTATCATAAAAAATCAGTGGTGTGCAGTCTGCGAATTTTAAATAAACTGCAGTGTTTTTATCTTTTAAAATAAGTGCATCCGTGTCCGGATATTCTTCTTTACCGCTTACAATTTCTATATTATCGCTGTGCGTCTGAACAGGCGATACCACACGGCTTGCATTTAATGTATTAAAATCAAACCCTTCCCGTGTGGTAAAAAAGGCGGTAATATCATTAATCAAATCACTTTTTAAAACTTTATATCCGTTTAAGCTTTCAAAGTAAAACACCAGAGGAATCCTTTAAATTATAAGCTTTTTATTTTATTCAATTATATGTAAATATATATTGTTGTCAATGAAATTTTATTAAAGCATATATTTTTACTAATAAAATTTATTCCAATACTTTTCCAGAAACAAATACTTTTCCGGCTGTAGTTATAGATAATAAATCATAGAATATTATTAAATATTATACTCGGCTCCTGTTCGGTTTCTTTGTTCCCCCAGCCTTTGGCTTTTGCAGAGCTGGTTATATAAAGCTTTTTCTGCGCGCGCGTTATTGCAACATATAAAAGCCTCAAACTCTCTTCGGAATTAAACTCTTTTAACTCCTGCTCTGATTTGGATTTGTAATCAGGATTAAATGACTTAACCTCTTCCATAAAAATTGAAGATGCCTTAAGTTTTGCTTTTTCAGTATCTATAGAAAGATTTTTTTCTGCCATCTCCGGCAAAAATACATATTCAAACTCATCCCCCTTGGATTTATGAAGAGTCATTATCTGAACCTTGCCTTTCATAGCGTTTTTGTCTTCCTCTTCGGAGAAGAATTTAAACCCGCTCAAAGAAGGCTTTTTGGATAATTCTTCCAATCTCTGGATAGTTAAGTCAAACTTGCCTTGAGCATTAAGCCTTTTAACAAGTGTTGCAATAAGATAAACATTAGATTTTTCAATATCGCTTGTGTAATAAAAAAGCCCGATTCTGATAACAAGCTCTTCCATAGGAAGCGTAGAAGAATTAAGCCAGTACTGCATATCCCATAAGAATTGGGATAAATCCTGCGAATCAATATCATCCCCGTCCTTTTGAATAAACGGGATTTCTGAAGCTCTGATTTCAAGCTGAAGGCGGGGTTTGTAGAAACCTAAATCCGCAAGTTTTTCGTAAGTTGAGGCGAGAACCTCGTTATCAAAAGGGGTCTGAATAAATTTTAGGATAGAAAAAATAGTATTAAAAACACCTTTCTGCCCCAGAGATTCACTTCTTGTAATACTCTTAAGACCGGCATTATTGATAAAATCCGCCCATGATGTGACTTGATAATTGTTTCTCAAAAGTATTCCGATTGTTGCATCCTTATTTCTGGTCAGAATATTTTTTATCTCTTTTAATACAAAATTCCTCTCGGCAAAAGTGTTCTCAAAAACACGGGAAAATATTGCATTCTCGCTAACCGGATTTTTCCCCTCAACTCCGTGCATATAACTCTTGAAAAACGCCTTCGGAAGAATTGTACCGCCGAAATCCACAAGCTTGTTTGCAAGATTCATAACATCCTGCGTACATCTCTGCGAATGGTTCATTTCAACCGTTGTATCAGCGTTTTGTATAAAGCTTCGGAACCCTTCAACATCAGCATTAGAAAAAGTCGTTGTAATAGCTTGATTAATATCACCGCAGCGGATTAAATTTTTATGCTTTCCGCTCAAAAGTCCTATTAATCTCTGCTGAACACCTGAAGAGTCCTGCGCTTCATCTTCTATAATATATTCGCACTGTCCTTGATAATACGCTAAAATATCCGGATTTTGCTCCAAAAGTTTCACAGACATTATCAAAATATCATCATAATCAATCAAATTTGCTTCTTTCAGCTGGGCTTGATATTCTCTGTAGAAAGTTTTGAATTTTTCTGTTTTTTTATCGCCGGACGGGGTATCAATATTTCCTTCCTGCAGTTTTAAAACAGAAACAGCTCTGTCGAACTCCTCAATCTCGGTTTTGGTTGATTTTCCCCCGATGCTTCTTATAATCCGCATCCTTTGAGTATCGTCGCAGATATCAAAGTCAGAAGAAAGATTTAATCTCTCAAAATTGGAGTTTTCTTTTATTATTTTTAGCGCAAGACCGTGTATTGTGCTTATATTCGGAAGCTGGGTCGAATTCGGGCACATGTTCTTGATTCTTTCTCTAAAGTTTCTGGCAGCAGAATCCATGTACGTTAAGACATAAATATGCGCAGGATTAACCCCTCTGTCTATAAGTTTAATAATCAAAGCAAGCAGAATGGTAGTTTTTCCTGCTCCTGGTACGGCAGAAATTGCCATGGAACCTTTTTTATAATCAAGAACAGGCTTCTGGTCATCTCTCGGAATAATTCTGAAAGCTTTTTTCTCCTCAACCGGCTCATCTCCGCCTCCGGCAAGATATTCTTCTATTCCGCCAAGGTTTTCAACTCCGGACGGATCAAACAAGCTTGAGCATGCCCAGATATGTTCCTGCGCTAAAAGAAGAAGTTTTCTCAGAATTCGGGCAGTTTTTTGTTTGGACAAAAATATATCATCCTCAACAGTATACTCGTCCTTTGTCCAGTCCGCCTGCATAACCCATGCATTGTAAAGCGGTCCGGTATCGGTTTTTACCCAGTCGGAGTGAGAAACGTCAAGCCAGAATTGATATTTTGTTGATATTTTATTATCAATAATTTTCTGCGGAGTGGCTACGATTAAATCATTATCGCCAATTTCTAATGTAGAACTAGGGTTTTCCGCGATGATAGAATTTTCTATCTGAATAATAATTTCTTCTGCTCTTTCAATGACATGCTCCCAGCCGAGAACACTCTCAAAATCTTTAAGCTGTTTTATGAAGAAATTAAATTTATTTATTTTGGTTTCATCTACAAAATCAACTGCACCATAGAACATGTCAAAAACTTTTTTGGAAAGTTTTTCATTTTTTGACTTTGTTTCGACAAACGCATTATAGAACTTTTTGTATTTGTCGTTATAAAATTCTGCATCTTCCGGAAGGGTTTTATTATTCTTGTAATAATTAAGTAGAGAATTACAATACTTTAGGGGAATTCCTGCAAAGTCAGACAAAATAACCCTCAAATCCATTTCACTTATTTCAATCCCGAGCATGAGCTTTAAAATATTCAGACTTGCTTTGACAAGCGGATTGTCAATAAGTTTTTCGCTTCCGGATAAGAACAAAATATTACACCGCAGTTTTTCTCTGAGAGTAAAATGGAGCATGTCATCTTGAAGCGGAGTTATTATTGCAATATCTTTTGGAAGTACATTTTTTTTGAATAAGTTTTGTATCTTTTCAATCGTGTAATCCAGAATTTCAGCGCGTTTAGAGAGTGATGTTAATGTAAAATTTTCCAATCTTTTTTTTGTTCCTTCAAGGATGTTGGAGAAAATTATGTCGCCTTGAGGGAAGGTGTTTTGGGGGGTGAGGGGTGAGTAATCCTGCGCTTGTCGTAAATCGCCTTCAGACTGCGCGCCTTCCCCCGCCCCTTGTGGGAGGGGGTGAGGGGTTATTCCGCCGGTGTTTTGACCGTTTAGTCCGTTGCCGGTTGAAAGATTTGATTCCCCGCCGGCAAAAGCCGAATTATTTACATCCGCATTTATTCCATCATTTATTCCTGCATTTACCCCTGCATTTACCCCTACATTTACCCCTACCCCCTCGTTGAATAACTTCGTTAACTTATATTCAATAGAGGTATCTGCGCTCAAGTACCCGCACCTTGAAGAACCCAGAGAATCAAAACAAATCACCCAGTCCTTTAACTGCGGTCTTAAATAACTTATAAAATCAAAACAAACAGGAGTCATTTCGTCCGCGTCATCTACAAGAAGATATTTTATATTTTTAAAATAATCCGTGTTCTTATAAACATGATTAAAAATCAAAGTCTGCCTCAAATAGTCCAAACTTCTGGTTTTCAATGTCGAGGACAAAAGCTTTTTTATAACCAGCTCCGCATCATCAGCAAAAGACTCTTTCAAAATTTTTGAGCGTTCTTTTACATCCTCATTCGTTAAATGGTTTTGTACAATTAATGAATATCTTCTGAAAATTTGATGAAGCAGAGATTTCTTTGAATTATATCCCTTAACATCAACCTGCTTTAAAATATCTTTTAAGAGAAACTGCGAAACCTCCAGCCCTACAAGATTAGGCAGAATAAAATGTTTTTTTGAAGGAATAGAATTTTCAATAAAACACCAATTTTCAACAAGCGTATTATAAACAATTGAAAAAAAGGAGTGGACATTTAATTTTTCTACAGCATCAATGTTTATTTTTTTTAGAATTTTATCAACAAATTGTTTTTTTAAAGTTGAATTTTGGACAAGAACCAATATTTCTGATGGTTTCACGCCTTCAGAAATAAGCTCTGCATATTTTTCAACTAATACTTTAGTTCGAAAATCGACTTTAATAAAATTTAATAACATACTCCTTATAGACTATTTTATCACAAAAACGGTTCAAACCTCTTGCCAAATCGGAAAATTTTTACTACAATAATCTCGTAAGCAATTACAGATACACTATTTAAGAAGGAGATTAAAATGGCAAGAGTTAAAGAAGAAAAAAAAGGTATTCAAGAACAAATTATTGAATCAGCAGGTCAAATTTACAACTACCTTTCAAACAAAGGTGAAGTTTCTATCAACAAAATGAAAAAAGACCTTTCTTTAAATGAAAACTTTGCTGAAATGGGTTTAGGCTGGTTATCAAGAGAAGATAAGCTTGAATATACTCAAAAAGCTAAATCAGTAACTGTAAAATTAAGATAGTAACTGAAAAAAAGTTTAAATAAAAACCTCTCTAAAAATATTTAGGGAGGTTTTTATTTTGTATAAATAACAAAAATTTTTTTTACTATTTTTAATTCAAGTATGATTTTAGATATAAAAAATAATACAATAAATTTTCAATCACTAAACTGGAATGAAAAAATCAATCATCCTAACGGGATTGAATACCGCTTGCAGGCTGACGGAGAGGATTATTTTTACAGATATACAATCAACAAACCTAACGGAATAATATCTGATTTAAAACAATGCAAAAAAGATTTGGGCTGGATAACACGTATAAACGAGGCGTTAGAATTTATAAAGGGAAGCAGAAAATTTCTGGATGAAAAAATATACGGAATTATCGGAACAGGAGGTTTTACAACTGTTTTTGATATCGGAGATGATCGGGTTTTAAAAATTTCTAAAGAAAATCCCTTTGAATACAGAAAATTTAATCCGAAATTTGATATTCCTCTTATCGGCGGAGTTGAACATTACAAGGGAATTTACGGCTACATACAGAAAAAAGCTGATACGGAAAATGTCGGATTAAAAAATGTATGTGCTGTAAAAAGAAAAATGAAACGCGCCGGCTACACGTCATCACGTGATTTTGGCACACACAGGATAGATCAGGTCGGAGTGTATAAAGGGAAGAGTTTTCTTTTGGACAGCAGATGCGCGGTTAAAAGAAATAATTTTATAACCCGTTTTACAAGACGGTTTGAAGAAATTTTTACTTTAAAACGAGTCTGGCAGGCAAAGAGAATGGAAGATGTTATGGACAATCCTCCAATGCATATGGACGAAAAACCGCTTCCTAATTACACATTAAAAGAAGCCTTTATGCGTATTAAAAAAGTTATTAAAAGCTGGAAATAATCTTTTATTTATTTTCTTTTTCCACGGTCGGTGAGAGTCCTTTTATGGCAAAAGGTTTTGCAAAATAAACCGCACTCACGATTCCGAGAAGCGCCCCGAGTACATTGAGAGTTGTCCTTACTCCCTTCCATTTTTGCGGTAAAAAGTTAGAAACAGAGAGGAGTCCGCTTCCTGCCATCAGATAAATATACGCCTTAAAAATCCCTCTCGGCACAGCAACACAATCCTGCACATCGCGGGGGTTTCTGACATTATCGGCAATGAGGTCGATAAATTCCCGCTTTTTAGGTTTCTGCCCATTGTTTTGAGTATTATAAAAATTAGGTTCTGTCTGTATTCTTGAAACGTTCATATTACTTATATCAAATCATGTAAAAAAATTTTTTGCTACATAATTTCTTCAACTTTGTGCTGGTATAACCTGCACAAATTGTCCAGTTTTATTATATCGTCTTTTGCATATTTATAAAAAACAACAAGTTCATATTTTGTTTTAATATTATCCAGCTCATGCATCAATAAATGTTCTCTTTGTACATCAGTAAAACCTTTTAACGAATTTATTAAACTTTCGTATTGAATTTCAGTATCTTCATTTTTACTGCATTCAATCGATTTTAAGAACTGTCTTTTTTGTTCAATTTCTTGAAGTAGTACAGATAAAATTTCTTTCGGATATTTTTGGCTGTGATAAAATTCTTCCAGCTCATCCAGTTCTTCAAATGTCTGGCAATTATATTTAATACACCCGAAGGTATTCACATTCTGTAAATTAAGAATTCTGAATGTTGCCTGCCCGTGGTCATCAATATCCCATACACCGTTTCTCATCTGCATTTTTGCATCAGCGTTCGGAATTTCATATACATTACCGTGCAGTCCTGTTATTTCCGGATATCTTGAAATACTGTTATAAACATTAATAACGGCATCCGGATTTTCGGTTTTAAGAAGTTTAAACATATTTTTCATATTACGTTTGTGTTCATTATAAAAAATATAATCCCCGGGAATTATCGCACCTTTGGTGAATCCTTCCGGCATAAGTTGCAGTATAAACTGCAGGGTTTTATACGGGCATGCAGAAACGGCATGATACATTGCGTGGGTATTTGTATCCTTATTATACAAATACATAACAGAGCAGTCGTGAACGTATGAAGTCGAAATCGGCATGTTTGCTTTTGATTTCAAAAAACAATTTCCGTATCCGTCTTTGTTGGTGGAGTATCCCTTGCATTTTAGGAATTTGTCTTTTTTTATAAAATTCCAAAAATTTCTAAGCGGAATAGAGCCTTTACATTTGGTTCCCGCCATACAACCGGGTTTAACATCAGCAATTCTATCCAGAGATTTGTGTGCTGTTTTGCTTCCTATAGGCTTGCTTTGAATAAAATCATAGAGTGATAATTTTTTATATTGAACATGCCCGTAGGCGCTATTGAGATTAATTTTCATAATTAATAAAAAAATGAACAAAAAAAATTTTGCTATAAAAAAAGTTTGTGTTAGAATAATTGTGTCACTTTTGAAAATTGAATATCTTGAGTGCGGTGCAGTTGACTCTGCTGAGAAATTTGAATCATTAAGAATTTTTCGCGGAGCAGGCGAGGACGGAAATATTCCCGCTGACAACTGCAAAACAAAAAACTTGAAAATTTAATATTTGTTTGCGCGGTGCAGTTGACTCTGCCGAGAAAAATCCGAACCGTTGAGGATTTTTTTGAGAGGTAGCGAACACGGAAGTGTTCCCGCTGACAACTGCGAAACAAAAATTTTGAAAATTTCACGTTCGGGTGCGTGGCGCAGTTGGTAGCGCAGTTGACTCTTAATCAATTGGTCGTGGGTTCGAGTCCCACCACACCCAATTTTTAAATTCAATAATGGCAAGGCTTTTAAACCTTGCCATTTTGTTTTAACGACAAAACTTGATTTATAAAACACTTGACTTAGAGTTGCTCTAAGGAGTTAGAATAAAAATATTATGTTAAACAGGCGCAGTTTTATAAAAAATTCTTTGCTGGCTCTAATCACGGCTGTAACGGCAGGTGCGGTTTTTTCCGGCATAAAATTTAAAAAAGGAGATAAGAAGATGAAAATACTTGTTATTACCGGAAGTCCGAGAAAGAACGGGAATTCAAATACCTTGGCAGAACATTTTATTAAAGGGGCGGAAGAGGCAGGACACATGGTTGTAAGATTTGATTCAGCATTTAAAAACGTTCATCCATGCATTGCCTGCAACAAGTGCGGAATGAACGGCGAATGCGTATTTAAAGACGATTTTGAATTTGTCAGAAATAATATAGTTGACGCTGATGCTGTTGTGTTTGCAACTCCTATGTATTATTTCGGAATCTCAGCGCAGATAAAAGCCGTTATTGACAGATTTTATGCTATAAACGGACAAATCCATGTTCCTAAAAAAGCTGTCTTGATTCTGACTTATGCGGATACTTCTTCTAAAGAAGCACAGCCTATAATCAGCCACTACGCAACATTGTTAAATTATCTCGGCTGGTCGGATGCGGGGAAAGTTATCGCATCCGGAGTCTGGACAGAGGGCAGTGTTAATAATACGCAGTATCCGAAACAAGCGTATGAGCTGGGTAAAAATATTTAGGGGCGATATTGGACAAGAAATCTGTATAATGATGGAAATTAGAGAAATTAGAGAAAATAAAACCGCGTTTATGGATTTACTGTTAATCGGAGATGAAGACGAGGCTATGATTAACAGGTATTTAGAGCCGTCGACGCTTTTTGTACTATATGATAGCGAAAAACCTGTATCTTTATGTGCGGTAATAAAAATAGATTCCGATACAATAGAAATTAAGAATCTTGCGACTTACCCCAAATATCAAAATAACGGATACGCATCGGCTCTGCTGGATTTTGTATACGACAAATATAAAAATGAATGTAAAGCTCTAATACTCGGAACCGGCGAAAATGAGAAAACATTACGGTTTTATAAAAAGCGGGGGTTTGTAGAATTTGACAGAGTAAAAAATTTCTTTATTGATAACTATTCTCACCCTATTTTTGAGGACGGAAAACAATTGACAGATATGATTTATTTAAAAAAAATATAAAAAATTGTTGGGGTGGAAACCCCAACCTACTTTACTGTTATAAAGTCTTCATATTCTTTCATCAACTCAGAAATTTTTATTTTATATGCGTTAGCAATTTTTTCGATAACAGATAACTTAATATCTTGTTTCAAAGTTTCTACTCTGCTAAGAATAGCAGGTTCAATATTATTATCAAATGCAAAACTATTTAAAGACTTATTCGGCAGGTCTTTTGTTCTTTTATATCTTAAAAATTTTCCGAAATCTTTGTATTGCATTTTTTCAATTATTTGCTGAACAATTATTTCTTTATTGTTTTCTTTTTCTCTACCTTTTTATTACTTTTAGTTATGATAAGACGGTCTTTTTCTACGGTATATTGCACCATATCTTCTTCAGGATTGACATCTAATAATCCTAATATTGTAGAATTTATACTTAAAGCCCAGCCATTTCCATTTCTCATCAATTTTCTATCAACTGTCATCTCTATACCTATACATTGTCATTGACAATATCATATATTTCGTATAAAATTCTTTCTAATATTACATTGTACTGGTATATGTATGTATATAGAATTAAGGAGATAATTATGGAAGATAAAATTGCAGATCTATATCTACAATTACAAGAGGTAAGAAGCTGTATAATAATTTTGCAAAAAGCTATTGAAAATGAAAGCGAAGAGATTGGATTATCAGATATCAATAATTATTTAACAATTGCTTTAGATAAAACCAATAACATAATTAGCGTGTATGATTCTATTCAAAAAACGCTCTCCACAGGAGATTAAATCGTAGGTTGGGGTTTCTACCCCAACAAAAACTTATTTGGTGTAAAATTATGGAATGAATTACAGGCGGGTTTTTATTTCAAACAGTTACGTGCATTTAATTATTGTTGCTTACGGTAGAAAAAATATATTTATTACTAATATAGAACTTTTAAGACAAGCGTTTAAAAATGCAAAAAAATTCTTTAATTTTAAAATTATTGCAATATGTGTTTTGCCAAATCATATTCATGTAATCTTAAATCCAGAGAATATAAAAGAGTATCCTAAAATTATTACCTCAATCAAATATTATTTTTCTAAAAATTATAATGTTGGGGTAGAAACCCCAACCTACGGTTACATTAATAAGGGTGAAAAAGGAGTCTTTCAACGCAGGTTTTTTGAACACACAATCAAAGACGAGGAAGAATTAAATAACCAAATTAATTATATTCATTACAATCCGGTAAAACATGGACTTGTGAATAATGTAAAAGACTGGCAGTATTCATCTTTTCATAAATTTGTAGAGCAAGGGATGTATGAATTTAATTGGGGCAGCGATAAAGATATTGAAAATATCAAAAATTTGGATTTTGAATAGTTGTTTTTATTATAGAAATATTATTTGAGGCGGTAAATCATAGATTTACCGCTTCTTATTTTATTTACAGACCTGTTAATTTTTCCTGTTCTTCAGGATATCTTGCCCCTGTGATTTCAATGCTTTCAATGTGTCTTCTGATACCTGCAAGCTCATCGAGCGTGAAAGTTATATCTTCAGCACCTATGTTTTCCTCTAATCTTTCAACCTTCTTTGTGCCCGGTATTGGAACAATCCAAGGTTTTTGATGTAAAAGCCAGGCTAGTGCTATCTTAGCGGGTGTTGTTTGTTTTTTCTCTGCCAACTCTTTTACGTAATCAACAAGAACAATATTCTTCTCTAAGTTTTCGTGATTAAAACGCGGAATTGTGCTTCTAAAATCCGTTTTATCAAAAGTTGTATCTTTATTAAACCTGCCTGTTAGAACAGCTTTGCCGAGAGGTGAGAACGGAACAAATCCGATTCCTAATTCTTCTAAAGTATCCAGCAAGCCTTCTTCCGGTTTTCTGTACCACATTGAATACTCGCTCTGAACAGCACACACAGGACAAACAGCATGTGCTTTTCTAACTGTATTTGCACTAGCTTCGGATAAGCCGAAATTAAGAACTTTTCCCTCTTCAATAAGTTTTTTTACACATCCTGCAACATCTTCAATCGGAACATTAGGGTCAACTCTGTGCTGGTAGTATAAGTCAATATGGTCTGTTCTTAATCTTTTTAAGGAACCTTCAACCGCTTTTCTGATAGTTTCCGGACGGCTTGAAAGCCCTGTCGGGCGGTTAGAGGCATCGAGTTTGTAGTTATCAAAATCGTATCCGAATTTTGTTGCAATAACTACCTTATCTCTAAACGGCTCAAGCGCTTCGCCTAAAATTTCTTCATTCTCAAACGGTCCGTAAACTTCTGCCGTATCAAAAAATGTTACGCCGAGTTCGACCGCTTTTCTTATTGTTGCAATTGAATCCTTCTTCTCGGGAAAAGGCGGATAGCTCTGGGTAAACCCCATGCAGCCTAATCCGATACAGGAAACTTCAAGTTTATTCTGTCCTAAAAATCTTTTTTTCATAAGGTTCTCCTTTTCATATTTTTATTATAAAAAGTTAGAGTTACTCTCAGTCAAGAGGTAAAATTTTTATGATATAATTTATTCATTAGTTTTCTAGGGTTCCGCGGTGCATGCCGGTCTGGTCCGAGAGAAAACCTGCAGGAAGAGTCTGCAGACACGGAAGGATAAAAACCTGGGAGATAATGTTCTCTCCGGTTTTTTTATATGTCAAAGAAAGGATAAAAATTATGGAATGGATACATTTATTAATTGCCGGTATATTTGAGATAAGCTGGGCAATCGGGCTTAAGTTCTCACACGGATTTTCGCAGATTATACCTTCAATTATAACGGTTGTGTGCATGATATTAAGCTTTTATTTTCTTGCTCTGGCTTTGAAGCATCTCCCGCTTGGTACTGCATACGCGATTTGGACCGGAATCGGCACTATGGGAACAGTTATTCTGGGAATTATTCTTTTTAAAGAACCTGTAACAGCAATGAGGCTTGCATGTATAGGCTTAATCCTATGCGGAATTACGGGATTGAAATTATTATCAGCCTAATGTTTTTCTTCAAGCTGAAGATTTGCAAGAATAACTGCCGAAATCATAACAACACATCCGAGTATCTCTTTTGGAATCATTGTTTCTCCGAGAATAAGCGTACCGCCGATTACTGCAAAAACGGATTCCAAACACAAAATTAATGATGCGATAGCGGGCGGAGTATATTTTTGTCCGTATATCTGCAGAGTATACGCAATACCGCAGGTTAAAACACCGGCATAAAAGATTGATACACGGCAGGAAATAATTGATGCGATTGTCGGGTTTTCAAACAAAAACATCAAAAATGAAGATAAAATCCCGAGAACAAAAAACTGTACGCAGCAGACTTTTGCGGGATTAACTTTTTCAGAATAAAAATTAACGACAAGTATATGTATGCCGTAGAATAACGCACCTGCAAGCAGGAACAAATCATATATATTAAAATCACCGCCGGGTTTATAACATAAAAGATATAACCCGAGAATTGCCAAAATTACGCTTATAACAATATTTCTGCTGAGTTTTTCTCCCTGCAGAACCGCAATCAGCGGTACAAAGACAATGTATAATGCAGAAATAAATCCGGCTTTTCCTGCGGAAACGTATTGCATGCAATATTGCTGAATACTCATTGCAATAAAAAGCACAACTCCGCATCCGATACCTGCTCTTGCAAGATTAATATGCTGATACCTTTTCATACGCTTTGTTCTCTTATCGGGTTTGGAGAATTTAACCCAGGCAATTACGGGTAAAAGGCTGAATCCGCCTAAAATACTCCTTACCGTATTAAAAGTAAAAGGTCCTACGTGATCCATTCCTTCTCTCTGTGCGACGAAAGAAAGACCCCATATCATAGCTGTTAGTACCAATGCAATATTCGCGGAAATTTTATTTTTAACATTTTTCATAATAGTATTATATTATAAAAATTTTTCAGCTTAATATTGCTTTGTAATCCACAACAAATGGTAGCCGAATTGTGTTTTAACGGGATCGGAAACTTCGCCGACTTTTCCGTTAAAAGATGCTTCTTCAAACGGCTTTACCATCTGTCCTCTTTGGAAACAGCCTAAATCACCGCCGTTTTTGCCGGAGGGGCATTTTGAATATAAGCCTGCATACCGTTTAAAATCATCAAAATCTTTTATCTGGCTTTTGAGTTTAATTGCATCCATTTCTGTCGGTACAAGAATGTGGCTTGCGCAGACTGTTGTAAATTCTTCTGCTGCAAATACTGTTCCGCCTGCAAGCATTAATAAAGCCAGTATAAGTAATTTTTTCATTATTTTCCCTCCTCATTATCAACGGCAATTTTAGCACATTTCCACAGTTCGTTGAATTCATCATATGTATATTCTTCAAATGGTTTTGTTTTTAGTTCTTCCATCTTTTTAAAACGTTTTGTGAATTTTTTGTTTGCTCTCAAAAGTGCCTGTTCTGCATCAATTTTGTACCATCGGGCAAGATTTACCGTTGCAAAGAAAATATCGCCCATTTCATCTTCCATTTTTTCTTGATTTCCGCTTTTTACAGCTTCATTGAATTCTTTGTATTCAGATTTAATGCATTCTTTCAAGCTTTCAACAGAATCCCATTCAAATCCTACTTTTACTACTTTTTTGCTTATTTTTTGCGCGGACATCAAAGCGGATTGGGATTTGGAGATTCCGTCAAGAATAGATTTTCTGTAGGTTTTTTCTTCTTTCTTGAGCTTATCCCAATTATCGAGAATTTCCTGTGTAGAATGGACTTTCTGGTTCCCAAAAACGTGCGGGTGGCGGTGTATAAGTTTGTCAGACAATTCTTTAGCAACATCTTCAATATCAAATTCGTTATTATCTTTAGCGATTTGCGCGTGTAATACGACTTGCAGAAGTACGTCGCCGAGTTCTTCCCGCAGGTTTGGAATATTATCATCATCTATTGCGTCAACGGCTTCATATGCTTCTTCAAGCATATTGGGGCGCAAAGATTTATGGGTTTGTTCTCTGTCCCACTCACAGCCGTTTTCACTCCTTAAGACCGCTATTATATCAACAAGTTTTTCTAAATTCGGATATTTCATAAAATGATTATACAATAAAAACTATATTGATTAGCTTTTTATTATTTCAAACTTTCTGTAAAAATTATTGTCTTGGAGCTGACAGCATTTTATACCCGAGAGTCAACGCTCCCATTACACCTGCAGTAATACCGCCGTACTTTAATGCTTTTTTCCACTGAGATTGAGTTTTAGTATTCTTGATAATTTTAAAGATTTTGGAATCAAGATTATCCGGTTTTACGAACATTTTCTTTTCTTTGTCCCAGCATTTTTCTATGGTATTTTTTGTCTGTCTGAACATCATTGCGTTAGAACTCTTTATGCCCTGTTTTATTGTTTCTATTGTAGATTTTATATTATCTGCGGAAATCATATTTAAAACTCCATCTATTGTTGAACCCATACCTTTACATAGAGTTTCTGCGCCTTCTTTGTTATTTTTGAATAATTTTCGCAGTCCTTCAGCATCTTTCACGGAATCTAATTTCTTTAAAATTTTATTCAGCTGTTTATAGAGTGTTTTATCGCCGGAATCAATTTTAGCAACCTTCTCATACACTTCTTTGGCAAAGGAATCGGAAAACTTGCCTTCTTTCTGTTCCTTCATGGCTTTCAAATATCCAACAGTACCGCCTCCTAAAGCCCCCAGAGTCATCATTCCAAATACGGCAGAAGAATTTCCGGATGTTTTATTCTGCATCTGGTACGGATATTGCTGCTGCATATACGGTGCTGCCATAGTATTACTATAAGTCATTTCAATACACACTCCATTTTTTTACACATGTATATAAAGTAATTTTTTCTTTATAAATTGCCTTTTTGTAAAAAAACTTTACATTATTGATATAACTTAACCCTTTACAGCTCCATCCATAGGATTGTTTATCAAATATTTTTTACCGAGAATAAAAACCGCAATAACTGGTATTGAACAAATACAAGAGCAAGCCATCAACTCTCCCCAGAGTGTTATTTCCCTAAAAGAACTTTTGAAAATAGTAAGCCCCACGGCAATTGTTCTCATGCTTTCAGAATTTGTAACAATAAGAGGCCACATAAAACTATTCCATGTCATTACAAAAGTGTAAATCGCTAAAGATGCCACAGCGGGCGAAGCGCACGGAAGCGCAACTTTAAAAAACGTCTGGAAGCAATTACACCCGTCAAGCTTGGATGCGTCCTCCAGCTCTTTTGAAAAACTCAAAAAATACTGCCTCATCATAAATACGCCGAATCCTCCGAAAATTGCAGGAACAATTAATGCTTGATATGTATCTATCCAGCCGAGCCTGCTCATCAAATAAAATAACGGTACAATATTAACCTGCGGAGGAACCATCATACTGAGTATTATTATAAAAAATAAAATATTACTCCCCTTAAACTTTAGTCTTGCAAATCCGTACCCAGCAAGTGCAGAAATCAAAACCTGTCCGGCAGTTGCAACAACTGTTACAATTAAACTATTTAGAAAATATCTTGCGGCAGGAATTGATGCAAAAACATTTTTATACGCACAAAAAGAAAGGTTTATGTTTTTGTAATCCGTAAAAATATTTTCATTACCGCTTAAAGATATTAAAAACATTGCTAAAAAAGGTATTAGCATTGATATTGCCGTTAAAATAAGAATTAGATGTAAAAGCAATTTTTTCATAAGACTATTTTATTACACTAAGATAATAAAAAAAATGTTTTTTTTATGTTTACATAATAATTATGAGATACCAAAAATTAGACAGATTTTTAAACTCTTCATCGCTTGCAGCATCAATATTTCTGGCAAGCGGGATTTATAAAACCTGCAAAGATTACAATAATGCAAGCCCTAAATACAAAAAACGATTTCTAATAAAAGATTCCGTCGTGCTTACCGGTTCTGCCATAGGAATGCTTGCTAATAAATCTCTGTCAAACAAAATCTCACACGCCCCTCTTTATGAAAAAGCTGTAACAAAAATTTCTACAAAAATTAACAGAAGGAAATACGAAGTAGCGCTCAGATATACAAAAGACATTGTTAAAGAACTATTCTCCGGCTTTATGTCAGTCGCATCCGGTGTCCTTGGAGCCTTAGGAGCAGACTATCTTCTTTCTAAAACAAAATTTAAACAACCCAAATACAATACAGTAAATCCACCGCAGCAAAATAAACTCTCTGCCTACACCCAATCAAGACTGGATCGTTTTGCTGATGCCGATACCAGAAATGCCATATATACAAGCCTTACAGACATGCCGGCAATGAAGTTTGTTTCAAGCAGTATGGTCGGCGCACAAGCCATAGAGCTTGCAAAGGATAAAGAATTTGATAAAAGACTCAAACATACAACAGAATACCTTGTTAATGATACACTAATCCCGCTTTTATTCCTTTCAACTTCCAGCGCATTAACAAAAAAATTAAAACCCAAATACAGAATACCAATAGTATTCACCTCTGTTGCAGGCGGTACCCTTATAACTAATAAAGCGCTTGATAAATATTTCAAGAAAGAATATTCATAACAAATGTAAATTTTTATAAAAATCGTATATACTTTTCACTCAAAAATTGAAACCTATGATAAAATCATGCTTAAGATATGAATAATATAATAAATAACATAAGCAGTACGGGTTTTGGCGCAAGGATACGTTTTAAGAATAACGCATTAAAACGGGAGCCGGCAGGAAATCAATACGTTCGGGCTTGTGCAGGCGCAGGAGCGGGCGCCGTAAAATACGCAAAAAAAGCATTCATATTTACAATAAGCATTTCAGCATTAATATCAAAGGTCAAACAAATAAAGAATAGTGTTAGAATACCATCCTAAATGGGTAAAAAGAAAGGAAAAAAGGAAATTATGAAAATCAATGCTATTGGTGTAACAACATTCGGAAACAAATCTCAAATCGCAAAGAAAGCTGCTGCAGGATTAATGACAGCTGCAGGTGCCGGACTTGCTGCAGATACATTTGTAAAGGGTTTATCTAAACCGGAAAAATCCGTTGAAGAAAATATTGTAAGAGGCAATGACGAAGGATGGAATCCTTGTGATACTATCTGCTTTGGCGATGACTGCGACTGCTAATAGATTATGATATTACCAATAAAACAAAATTATAACAGGGGACAGAGCTTTAGAAGTTCTGTCCCTGTTTCTAAAAAAATGCTCAATGCTTTCAATTATAAAAGCATTGATAAAAATTCTGCCGAATATATAGAATATGTTTATTATTTATTAAAGCAGATGTGCAGACAGACAGCGGAGATTAATGTTGAAACTGAACGTCTGCAGGATATTGCCGAATTAAAAGAACCTGCTGTCTTTATCATGAATCATACCGCACATCAGATGAAAGATATTAACGCAGCAAAATTTTTTAATGCCCTTTTATATCGTGAATACATTTATCACAACAGAGCTGAGAGCTGTCCGCGGAGCAAAATTTTTGCGAACAAAAATATTCTCAAAAAACAACCCGACAGCGGTGAGGAATACAAATGGCTCGGAGTTATTCCGATAAATGCGGGAATAAGGAGCAAGGGCAAGGTCGAAAATGCCAATACTATAAGACACGTTGTTCAAGAGCTTGCCGAAAATAAGATAAACTTTTTTATATTTCCGGAAGGTTCACTTGCCGGTTTGACTTTTCTTCCTCTTAAGTATAAATTTCAGCCCGGGGTTTCTGCAATAATAAAAAAAGTTTTGGAGTTTAAAGACAAAATCAATGTTTTTCCGCTTGGATTTGCACACAACAAAGACCTGTCCGCCATTCATATAGGCAGCCCCGTATTGTTCTGCAAAAATAAAGAAACATATACGGCAGGGCGCGGAAATATAAATTCAGAATTTTTTGACAAAAATTTGGCTGATTTCTATTCCGGCAAAGATGAAATTGTTTTAACAGAAAAAGGAAAGCCTGTTAATTCATCAAAAGTAGTTCCTTATATATCCGGAATTCTTGCCAAAAATCTGGAATGCTGTACAAAAGAAGCGCAAAGAGATTTGCAAAACAGCGGGGGCAGGGTATTTGAAATATGAAGATTTTTGCAAATCTATCAGCCTTAAAATATAAATGCGCCTATAATACTCTTCTTTATATAAATAAAAATAATTCAAGAACTAAACAGTACAAAGAAGAGGGATTTAAGCTTCTTGCGGGAAAAGTGGAAAAACTTCCGGATGAAATTGCCTTCCGCCCGAAGTTTATTAAACAGTCAAGCTGCATAAAGGTTTTTGATAAATTGTATCTTTTTATCTCAAAAGCAAATCTTAAAAAACCAGCTTCAGAAAAATTTGATGCACTTTTTCACGAAATAGGACACTGGCTCCATTTTCAAGATATGCCAAATCTGACAGAACGCAGACACATATGGGCTGATGCGGATATTGAAAAAATTAAACATGATGTATCTGAGTATGCAGCAAGCGCGCAGGATGGCAGGGAATTTGTAGCAGAAGTGTTTAAGGGGCTGGTAAAAGGCAAAATTTACGATGATTATATTATGTCGCTTTATAAACGCTTAAACGGTCCTAAAGTAAATAATACATTAGAGTGTAATATCTAAATAAACTTCAACTAGATCAGATGATAAAAAAGAGGTTCAAGAAAATCTTGAACCTCTTTTAAATAAATGGTCGGGATGACACGATTTGAACGTGCGCCCCCTCGTCCCAAGCGAGCTTTTACTCATTAAATCCTGTATTATTTAACGTATGTAAACGTAATTATATTCATTATTTTCATGATTTTAATTCGTTTAAATTCATTTATACTTTTTTAGATATTTTAAAGTCAATTACACAATAATTACATACTAGAGATAATAATGATAAACTTTTTATTTTGCTTGATTTTTTTAATAAAATATATTATAATATATTTAAAATAGCATAACATATACTATAATATATTTTAATCTTATGAAAAAAACATCAGTAATACCAATACCTGTAAATAAAGCATTAAAAAAACTCGGTGCAGATTTAAAAGAAGCACGCATTAAAAGACGACTTACAATGGCACTGGTAGAAGAACGTGCAGGAATTACGCATATTACCTTAACTAAAGTGGAAAAAGGCGATTCAGGTGTTTCTATGGGAATTTATGCCAAAGTTATGTTTGTACTTGGTTTGATAGATAACCTTTATAACCTTGCAGACCCCGATAGTGATACGGTAGGCAAGATATATGATAAAGATAATCTGCCCAAAAGAGTCCGCTACAAAAAGGACGAGGGGTAAAAAGGGGAAAGCACCGTGTCAGATAAAAAAGTTTTAGTCTATATAGAATTGAATAATAAAAACCATTTTGTCGGAAATCTCTGGACTCACTTTAACAGAGGCAAAGAAACTTCTGATTTCGAGTATTCAAAGGAATGGTTAAATAACAATAAAGCATTTTCTTTAGAACCGGGCTTATTCTTTGGCTCCGGCAAACAGGTAAACCCGAGACAAACAGCATTGTTCGGCTCATTTGGTGACTCCGCACCTGATACATGGGGCAGAATCCTTATGAAAAGATACGAAAACCAGCTTGCAAAAGAAGAAAACAGAAGTCCAAAAACCCTAAATGAAATCGACTACCTTTTATATGTAAATGATTATGCAAGACAGGGTGCTTTACGATTCAAAACAGAAGAAAGTGAAGAGTTTTTGTATCCGGGGAGTTTAAAATCCATACCCCCATTGGTAAATCTAACTAAACTACTTGCGGCAACAGAAAAAGTTATAGCTTCAGAAGAAAAGAATAGTGATTTACAACTGTTACTAGCCCCTGGTTCATCTCTGGGCGGTGCCAGACCAAAAGCCAGTGTTATTGATAAAAAAGGGAATTTATGTATTGCGAAATTTCCTAAAAAGGATGACTTTACAAATAACGTCTTATGGGAAGCGGTTGCACTTACGCTCGCTAAAAACTGCGGTTTAAAAGTTCAAGAATGGTCTTTACATAAAGCGGGAACTAAAGATGTCATTGTTCTAAAACGTTTCGACAGAAAAGGAGAACAACGAATCCCATTCTTATCTGCAATGAGTATGCTTAATGCTGTTGATAATGACAGTCAAACCCACAGTTATATGGAAATTGCAGATGCAATAAGGCAATACGGAGCCGCCCCTAATGAAGATTTAAGAGAATTGTGGAAAAGAATTGTATTTTCAATTTTAATATCAAACACGGATGACCACCTTAGAAACCATGGATTTTTATATGTAAATGAAGGCGGATGGCGGTTATCCCCCCTGTATGATGTTAATCCAAGCAATGACAATAAAAATGTTTTAAGCACCTATATAACGGAATATGACAACTCACAAAGTTTGGATTTAGCTTTAGAAGTAAGTGAATATTTTGATATCATGCTTGAAACGGCTAAAAATATTATTACAGATATAAAAAAACAAACTGCACAATGGCGGCTGGTTGCTCAAAATCTGGGGTTATCAAAATCCGAAATTAATAAAATGGAAGATGCTTTTATGCTATCAAAATAAAAGATACATAATAATTACATAATGAGAGCAAAAAAAAGGATTTTAGGAAATTCCTAAAACCCTTTTTATAAATGGTCGGGATGACACGATTTGAACGTGCGACCCCCTCGTCCCAAGCGAGGTGCGCTACCAAGCTGCGCTACATCCCGTCGCATATATCAAGAATTCGCGCACCTCCGGTGCTACCTCTCGAAAAACGTGACATTTAGTCACCTTTTTCTCGGCACAGTCAAGCTGCGCTACATCCCGATATAAAGAATTCTATATTAAACATTATTCACGGTCAAGCGATTTACGTTGAAAGCTTTTAAAAAATACTCAGCGTGAGTGTACACATCTGACACTTCTATGGAATTTATATCGTATTTTGCCAATCCTCTGTTAAATTTATAATCAAAATCCTGCGGGAAAACATACCTAATGTTATCTCTGTTATACGGCAAATACAAACCGTAGAAAGAACCGTTTGAAATACAAATTGTATTAACATTCCCGCACATTGCCAGATGTATAGTCCCTGTTTCGTTAGCTACCAGCAGGCAGGCTTTTTTAGAAAGATTGTCATACAATGACTTAACCGAAAATCTTCCCGCTGTATTGATGATTTTTTCTTTTTTGTTACACATTGAAATTAATCTTTCAATATCTCCTCTGTTCGGTTCTTCGCCGAGAATAACAATTTCATTGGTATAATGTTCGGTAATTTGATTAATCAACATTGCATATTTTTCAAGTTCCCAGCACCTTAAAGCATGATTTGCAAACGGTGATATAAAAATTGAATTTTCGCGGATTTCATTGTCTGTATTTGTAAAATACGGATAGTTAAAATCTTCTATTTTTTCTTCAATTAGATTCTCAAAAGCCTTTTGCAAAATTTTAGTCTGAAATTCTGATACCCTGGCATGTATATTGCACACCAATTTCCTTTTCGCCTTAATTTTTTTTAACCAGATTTTTTCAAATTTTTCCTGCCCGCTATACAAACAAACAAGCTCCTCTGTTTCTAACTTGTTTAATACTGATGATGCACCCCTTGTATCAACACAAAGGATTTCATCCGCATACTGAGAGTCATAAGCTTCTGCCAGTGATAAAAAATTCTTGCGGATTATCAGGATGATATTATAATCCCGATATTTTCTGCTCTTTTTTACATACTTCAAAAAATTATGCATCAAAATATAATCGCCGAGTCCGCGCGTTTCAAGAAATGCAATAGTTTTCTCCTTGCGCGGAAATGCAAACTTAATCCCCAAAATCCGCCATACTTCTTTTCTGTACGTTAATTCTTTTGAATATAAAAAATCAAAAATTTTCATAACTTTTAACAATGATTTGTATTTATGAATTCTATATTATACGTTGATTTATTCTATATAAAACATTGAACTATTGCAAGTTATAACCTAAAATAAGGTTTAAAACTTATGCTGTCAAGTTATTATGAAAAAATGGGCATAAAAGAAATTCTCGGAAAACGTATCAAAGCCCTGCGTATAAAAAATAATCTTACGCAGGCAGAGCTTGCGGAAAAAGTTAATATTGCCTCCAAACACCAGAGCTGCATTGAAACTGGGAAAAATTTTCCTTCCGCAGAGCTTATTGAAAAATACGCAGACGTATTTAACATTGATGCCTGTGAATTTTTCTCAATTTCACCATTCAAAATTCAAGAATCCAGACAGGATATAATCAGGGAGATAAACCAACAGTTCAACAGGGCAACTGATTATGAATTATTTCTTATCAAAAAAATTGTAAAGGATATAATAGAATAAATCTGTGTTTGTAAAAAGGTTATACTTTTAATTTTTGATGTATAATAACAATGCTATGACAAATCTTATGCAAGTTGAGAAAAAAAACTGCACGCACAATATGAGTTCTGCATCAATTCTTGTAAAAACTCTGGTTAAACTCGGAGTAGAAAAAATCTTCGGCTACCCCGGGGCTTCAGTGCTGAGTATTTATAACGAGCTTGCAAAAACAAAAGAGATTAAGCACTATCTGGTAAGACACGAACAGGCTGCTGTACATATGGCAGAAGGATATGCCAGAGCAAGCGGGAAATGCGGAGTCGTTCTTGTTACATCCGGTCCAGGGTTTACCAATACTATTACAGGAATTGCAAACGCATATGCTGATTCTACCCCCCTTATTGTTCTGGCAGGTGATGTTGCCGGAGCCGGAAACAAAATTTTCCAAAACGTAGATATTATAGGTCTGGCGCAAAAATGTTCTAAAAAAGCGTATAAGCTTTCTAAGAATGATGACATAGCGAAAGTTGCCGAACAAGCTTTTCAAGAAGCAAATTCCGGAGTCAAAGGACCGGTTGTAATAGCCCTCCCGCGTAATTTGCTTGAGGCGGATTATATTCCGGCAGAAAAAATACAGGCAGATGCGGCCGATGAATTAATCACGGACTTTTCTTCAGAAATAAAAGAATTCCTGCATATTCTGCGCCGGTCAAAAAAACCGCTTGTTCTTGCAGGGGGTGGATGTGCTGACGCATCTGAAGAGCTGGAGAATTTTATTGCAAAAATGCAATGCCCAGTAGTTTCAACACTTATGGGTATTGGGATTTATCCCTCAGAAAACAACTTATACGCAGGAATGATAGGACTTAACGGATGCGATTCAGCTAATGAAGCCCTCAACCAGTGTGATTTGCTGATTGCAGTCGGAGTATCTTTTTCTGACCGCTCCACTTGCAAAAGCGAAGATTTCTTTAACAGATTTAAAATAATCAATATTAATATTGATTTTGCTTCCGAACAGTTTCTGCTTAATATTAAAGCTGATGCTAAAGAATTTTTACAACAGGTTCTGAATACAAGTTTTAATTTTTCACCGGATGAAAAATGGCAAATGCAGATAGATTCTATTAAAGAGGAGTACGTGCTTCCGGAAACGAGCGCTAAGTATCTCCGCTCTTCTTTTGTACTGCAGACAATTTCCGAGTTCACCAGATATTACGAGCCGGTTGTTGTAACCGATGTAGGACAGCACCAGATGTTAACGGCGCAATATTTTAATTTCAATAAACCGCGCAAATTCATAACCTCCGGCGGAATGGGTACAATGGGTTTTGGACTTCCGGCGTCAATCGGCGCACATATCGCAAATCCTGACAATCTGGTTTTGAATATAACAGGCGACGGTTCTTTCCAGATGAACCTTCAAGAGCTTGCAACCTGCAGGGAACATAACATCCCTGTGAAAATCATAATTATGAACAACAGCTATCTGGGAATGGTACGTCAGATGCAGGAGAGAATATACAATAAACGTTACCAGGTTGAGATGATTAATCCGGACTTCACTAAAATCGCGGAAGCATATGATTTGTTTGCAGTCCGTGTTACAAAAGAAGAAGAACTTATTCCCGCGCTTGAAACTGCAATTAATCACAATGGAACCGCAATAATAGATATTGTTATTGATTCTTTTGAAAACATATAAAAAAACCTCCAAATCCGGAGGTTTTATTAAATTTCCCTAATTTTCCTTTTCCTTTTTCCGCTTTCATTTTTACAAATTCTGCATCTGAAATTCCTGTCAAAAGTTGACAGAAGAATTTTAGATAACGGCATAAGCGCTAATCTAGCAATGCTTCAAGAATAGCAGCATTTTTGCCGGCGATTGTACTTGATTTGATTCTGCTTTTGTACATATAGCTCCTCAAAGCTTCTCTAATCAATTCTGAACGTGTTCTGTTTTCGCCTTCTGCTACCTGGTCAATTCTGTCCAAAAATTCTTCAGGCATTGAAATTAGTACTCTTGCCATATATTTCTCCTTTACTTTTTCATGAATCTTGATATCTTGTATATATATAAAGTCATAAAAAGAAAAAAAATTGCTTTTTTTATTTCAAATATTAAGTTTTGTAAACAAAATCCATTCTCAAATTACTCCGGTGTTCTAATTTTTTACAAAAAAACACGCTTTCTGTATACTCATAAAAACGCATCCCTAATAATATTATCAGGGATGCGTTTGCAATTATTCCAATCTTCTCCTTAGAAGAAAATTGTTAATTCTTCATCCGGATTCAAGCTTGAATCATTTGTTGTGCTAGGTACAATTAAGTACTTAACTTCATCAACAAATTCATAGCATACACCGAATACTCCGCTTGCAGTCAATTTAACTACGTTGTAAACACCTTTACCTATTGTGATAAAGCTGCTTCCAACGCTCTTAAGACCTTTCAGCGGGTGAAGAGATGCTGTGTCGCAGAATGCGTCTGACCAGTTGTCGCCGTATTCTTCTACACCGTTTGCAATAACTTCAACGCCTGAAGTAGCTGTTCTGCCTGCTACACCGACAATTCTACCAGCCATTGAGAACGGAGCTCCGAGAATTCTTGATACAATGTTCGGATTCTTCATTACATCAACTTGTGCGCAAGAAAGTTTTTTCGGTAATTCTGCACAGTTGTCACCGTTATTGATGCTTAAGAATTTAACTTCTATAAAGCCCGGTTTCTTAACGCCAGGTCTTGCAACAGAAGAAACTACACCCTTAACAGTAGAACCTGCAGGATAGCATACGCCTGCAACAGTTACATCCTGTGTTGTTTTTGCTGTAAATGTATCGCCTACATTAGAGGTACGGGCGCTTAATCTTTCGCTTAATTTAACTTTTACAGCCATATTTTCATACTTAGTAGCGCAGTTTACAGCACCATTTGAAGTATCAATATTGTAGTTTGCTTTCATTGCGCCAAGCATATAAGCAACTTGTTCTTTTGATAAGAATTCATCATTAACAACTTTATCCTTATCAGCAATCTTGTCTAAAATGCCGGATGCAATAACTTCATTAGTTGCACTGTATGCCCATGCAGGAACATATTTAACGGTTTGTCCGTCAAATGTCGGAGCAGATGCGCTGCCTGCAGCTGAATTCATCATTTTTGCAAAAGTAGCAAAAACTTCTGCTTTTGTAATAGGCTGATCCGGTTTAAAAGTAGAATCCGGATAACCAATCATAACATCAGCGCTCAAAGCTCTGTCAATCTGGTCTTTTGCCCAATAGTCTGCAGTAACGTCTGAGTATGTGTTACCCTTTACTTCTTTCAAATCCAATCCGTCAGATAAAATGTATGCTAATTCAGAACGTAAAACCGGCATTTTAGGATTAAATAATCCAGCCCTTCTTGCATCCATTTTACCTTTCATGTCATCAAGCATGTTTTTTGCAAAACGTTCTACAATGACATTCTGCTTCTTATCAATAGTTTTTACTTGACAAGGTTTGCAGATTTTTCCCCCGATAATTACATCATTCTGGGTTGTTACAAGAGAGTGACCTTGTGAACCAAACAATGTCGGGTGTGCGTAAGCCTGTATAGGTGTCTTTTCGCCTGCCATTGCAACGCAGGAAGTAAGACACACAACGCTTACTGCTGTCAGAATTTCTTTGGATAATCTCATACTTCTCCTTTCATAATTTTACTTTTTGCATACACAAAAAGTTGTACCTCGTATTTGTTATTTTTTCTTTTTCTGTATTAAATATGCCTGCGGATAACAGTAATCTTCTCTAAATCCTATTCTTCTGTACATTTTTAATGCTTTGTAATTATTAGTTTCCGTAGTCACATTAACTTCGCTGAAAACTCTCTTTCCAAGTTTTGTCCAATCAACGATGGTTTTGATTGAACGATTGAGTAAATGTTCTGAAAAACCGTGTCCTCTGTGTTCTTTTTCAATAGCTACAAGCGGTATATTAGCAATTTTACCGCCAGTTACATTTGTAAAAGCAAAACCGACCGGCGCATCATTATAAAGAAGTACTGATGTAACCTCCGGCAGAAATTCGCCGTAAACATTCTCAACGATTTTATTAATAATATCCGTTGTGCCTTCAATTGACTTAAATCTTGTATCGTATATTGCATCTGATGTATCACGGAAAGATTCATGAATAATTCTTATTGCATCGTCTTTATACGTATCAGAATATCCAACAATTTTGTAACCTTCCGGCTTTTCGGAAAGCTTCATGTTTTCAAGTATACGTTCGGAAGACGCGTTGCCCATAAAAAATCTTAAAACTGCAAGACCAATATATTTAAATCCGTATTTTGCAATATCTGCAGTAAATACAGACTGATGCCCTATCATCGGGTAAGACACAACTTTTGTAATACGCTCCCCTTCAGTAAGTTCAAGAAACTTTTCTATAAGCAGTTTAACTTTTGCAATTTCATCCTCTGTTCCGAGGCAATGAATAAGGTTTAGTTCAATTGATTCCGAAATAGAAGTTGTGTAAACCAGAAACGCTGTAGGAATATCATTTTCTTTAAGCACAATACACTGCATATATTGTTTTTCAACAGCGTCAATAAATTCTTCATAAGACAAAGGTTCAAGTTCAAACTTGTATTCGCTTACAGCTTTTGCTTTAAAATCGTTGTAAACACCCGCAAAAATCTTATAAATACTTCCATTTAATACTTCTACTTCATACGCCGTTTCTGCCATAAAAATTCCTTTACATTAGATGATGCATTTTCTCGCGTTTTGTATTGATATAACGCTCATTGTATTTATTCACTTCCGACTTAAGATTAATATTTTCGTGAATAGTCAGCCCGTAACCTTTTAGTCCGACAATTTTTTTAGGATTATTTGTAATCAAATTAAAATTATTGAACCCTAAATCAAGTATAATCTGCGCGCCGACGCCGTAGTTTCTTAAATCGGGAGCAAACCCTAAAGATACATTAGCCTCTACAGTATCCTGTCCTTCCTCTTGAAGTTTGTATGTTTTCAGCTTATTAATCAAGCCGATACCGCGTCCTTCGTGGTCGCGGATATATATAAGCGCGCCTTTTCCGTATTCGTTTATCATATGCAGTGCATTATGCAGCTGCCAGTTGCAGTCGCATTTAAGGCTGTGGAAAATATCGCCCGTTAAACATTCGCTGTGAACTCTGATTAACGGAATTTTATCAGATCCGTCATCTTTAACCAGCGCTACATGCTCGCATCCCGTAATCGTATCCGTGTAGCCGACGATATTAAAGTCGCCGAACTGTGTCGGGAGAAATACTTCAATTTCGCGTTTTACAAAAGTTTCGCGCTTAAGTCTGTACGCGATTAAATCTGAAACGGTAATAAATTTTATTCCGTGTTTTTCTGCGAATTTATGCAGGTCATCTCTTCTTGCCATTTCGCCGTTATCTTTCATAATCTCGCACATAATTCCGGCTTCTCTGTGTCCGCATATTCTGGCTAAGTCAACAACGGCTTCTGTGTGCCCGCATCTTTTCAGCACACCGCCCTTTCTTGCAACGCAGGGGAAAAGGTGTCCCGGGCGTCTTAAATCGGAAGGCTGTGCATCCGGTGCAATTGCAACCTCGATGGTTTTTGCTCTGTCAAAGGCTGAAACTCCGGTTGTCACACCATATTTTGGATGCGCGTCAATACTCAAAGAAAACGCTGTCTGCATGCTTTCCGTATTTTTTTCTACCATTTGAGGAAGGTCAAGCTGCTTTGCAATCTCCTGCGAAATAGCGAGGCAGACAATACCACGGCATTCTTTTGTTATAAAGTTAACCAATTCCGGTGTTACAAACTGGGCAGAACAAATCAAATCGCCTTCATTTTCCCTGTCTTCGTCGTCTGCGACAATAAGCGGTTTACCTGCTTTAAAATCTTCAATTGCTTCTTCTATTGTATTAAATTGATCTGTCATATTAACAAAAACCATTCCTCTGTAGAAAATCAAGATTTATTCTTGACCTATTATCACTCGTTGATAAAAATTTTTCAACATATTTTGCCAAAGTATCCGCCTCAATATTTACAAAATCTCCATTTTTAAGGTATTTTAAACAGGTATTTTCATACGTATGGGGGATAACGGCGATTGTAATATTCTTTTCGTTCACATCCGCAATTGTTAAGCTGATTCCGTTTACCGTAATTGACCCTTTGCGTATAACATACCTGCTTTCATTTTCTTGGAGTTCAATTTCGAGATTATAGAAACCGTCATGAGGCGTAAGATTTTTTATTTTTGCAATTCCATCGACATGTCCGGATACGATATGTCCGCCGAAACGTCCGTCAGCTTTCAATGCGCGTTCAAGATTAACAAAGCTTCCAGCTTTTAGAGTATTCAAAGCCGTAACACGAAATGTTTCCGGAGATACATCCGCCGTGAACCCGTCTTCAGATATCTTTGTTACAGTAAGGCATGCCCCGTTTACAGCAATACTGTCGCCTATTTTAGTTCCGTTTAAAACTTCAGAGCATTTAACAGTAATATCCTTGTTTGTGATAGTCTGAACCGTTCCAACTTCTTCCGTAATACCTGTAAACATAGAACAATTGTAGCACATTAGGGGGGAAATGTATAGTAGCGGGGGAAGGGGGATTAAGTAGCTTAGTGAATAGTGATTAGTGATTAGTGAATGGTGGTTATAGAATTTCTTTAATTGTGACGCGTTTACTTATATCATTTTTAATAGCTCGATTCACTATTCACTAATCACTAATCACTCAGAACTGTAGGGTGCAATTCTTTGCACCAATAATTGTTTCAATATTTTAATTTTTATTATTGGAAATATTATATCTTAATAAATTATAAAGCGGTGCAAATTTTTGCACCCTACAGCTTGTTTATTTGGATTATTTCTTCGTGAGCCGTGAGTTGTGGTTATAGAATTTCTTTAATTGAACCTTGTTTATTTGGATTATTTTTAATCCCCCCCTCACTCTTCACCCTTCACTCTTCACTTATTCACCTAGCCACACAGCCACTTAACCGCTCTTTACCCCTCTTTACCCCTTTTTTATTCTATCAGCGATTTTTTTGCATCTGATTTTATCAATTTCTTCCAAAACCTGCTGAACCGGAATGTCCCAAGCACCTGCTGTCGGACACTGGAACGGCTTAATATTTTTATACCAGGCAATGTCCTCGCCTTCAGTTTTAAACCAGCGCCATTCAACGATTCTGTTGAACAAACCGAATGTTTTAATTCCGAGTGCGCCCGCAAGGTTCATAACACCGTTATCGGTTGTTACCATTAAATCCATACAGTTCATTGCACAGGCAGTATCTTCCCAATTTTTAAACGTTTTGCCAAGACGTATTAAGTTTGCATCCGGCGGTATCATATCCATCTGGCGGGTTAAATCGTCAACCTGGAAGCTGTATACCTCAACGTCCGGAAGGCGCATCAAAGGATACAGATAAGTGAGCGGAATATCTCTGTCCGTTTCTTTACTTGCAAGAGTTCCTTCGTATGCTATACCGATTTTTATTTTGTCATTATCGTTAATATGCGCTTTTTTGTATGCGTTAATCTTCGTTTTCGGCACTTTTAGATAACCGCCGGCTTTCGGAATTGTATCCGGTCTTGTTTCGCACACAATTGGCAGATCCATCATCGGAATATAGTAATCATAATTTATGCTTGAAAGCTGATCTTCTGTATATATCTCAACCCCGAGTTTTGAATCGTTAAACAGTTCTATAAGAGGTTTCTGCACAACAAGAGAAACTTTTGCACAGCGTTTTTTCAAATCATCCAAGAACCGCACAAACATAATAGAGTCGCCGAAACCTTGTTCAAAATGTACAAGTATGTGTTTATCTTTGATATCAACCTTGATGTTCCATCTCTTCTTTTTGTTTGTGAATATCTGCGGGAATGAAACGTTTTTCAAATCTTCTTTCTGGAACCTGTGCTGAAGGAATTTAAAGCCTTCTGCAAAACGTTTGTGTCTTACAAGATAAGCACCGTATGCGTGAAGGTCTGAATGCGTCGGGTTCAGATACATAAGCTTAGAATAGAATTCATCTGCCTTTTGCGTTTCATCAAACTTGCCGTATACGTAAGCAAGGTTTTTAACTACAATACGGTTATTCGGTGCAAGTTCGAACGCCCTTGTCAGATAGCCAATCTGCTTATCTTTAAACTTGTCTTGATAACAGGTAGAATACAGGTGGCCGAGCATATTGTATATTGAGTAATTGTTTTTATTCTTTTCAAGCGCTTTTTCGTAGTATTCAATAGCCTTTTTGTTATCCTTAATATCTGTATACGTAAGGTCTGCAAGGTAAACGTATACATCTTCTTTGTCCGGAGAAATTTCTTCAAAACGTTTAAGGAATTTAATAGCCAAATCCGCATTGCCCAGAGATTTCATGCAAAGACCGATATTTTTATAAACATTAATCGGAAAACCGGAAAATTTCATTATTTCGCGATACTGCTCAATTGCATCAATGAATTTTTTGTCAGTATACATTTTTTGCGCATACTGGAGAGCGTGGTTAATATACTGGTTAACAACTTTATTCCTCTCGACCTCATCATGTATGGTCGGAATTACTTCTCTATAGAGTTCTAAACCTCTGTCAAAGTTATCGTTTTTGCAGTAATATTCTGCCATTCCGACATCAAGCGAAACAATCAAGTCCTTGGAATTGTCCATAGGAATTTCTTTTCTGACAACAAGTCTTTTTGAAACCTGCATTTTTCCTCTCCCTGCTATAATGTATGCTGACAAAAGCATAGCATACTTTTACGCTTTTTTGAACTCTTAGAGATAAAAATGGGTTATTTAAGGGATAAAATTTCTGCGCTAATCAGTCCGCTCAATTTTTCATGCTGTTTGTCCAATTCCATTAGTCCGGCAAGTATATTGGAGATTTCTTCGGTATGCTTAATATCATGCTTGCAATAGCCTATCATTGATTTTATCAGCATGTTGTTATGAATTATAAGAGTTTCTATCTCTTCCAGTTGTTTAATGTTTTGCATAGCCCGCTCATCAAATTTTCAAATTAAATACTGCAATTTTAACTAACAACCCTTATTAATAAGCGCATCAGTCTATACAAATGATAAACTGCCTATTTTATATTGTCAAATATGAATACCAAAGTGCTTGAAAAATTAGGCAAACAGCTGAAAACTTTCCGCCTTGACAGAGATTTAACCCAGGAAGAACTGGCAGACAAAGTCGGCATTCACCCTACTTATGTAGGAAAACTTGAAACAGGCAAAAGCAATCCCTCTGTCAAAATGTTATTCAAAATTTCCAGAGCGCTAAATGTTAAACTGCATGAACTCTTTCTGTTTGACAAATAAAACAGCAGTTTACATAAGGCAAAAATCTCTTGCAATGCCTTTCTTCTTACTTTAAAATAAAAAAGAAGGAGCAGGTATGGCAGAAAAGAAAAGAATACTCATCGTAGATGATGATACGGAAATTAGAGATTTATTGGAATTTGATATATCATCAAGCGGTTATTTTGTTGATACAGCCTCAGACGGAATGGAAGGGCTTAATAAGGCTCTAAATAACAAATACGATTTAATTTTGCTAGATGTAATGATGCCTAAGATGAACGGATTTGATGTCTGCAAAAATATAAGACAGGCAAAAATTAATGTTCCTATCCTAATGCTTACGGCAAAAGGCACAATCGGCGATAAGACAAGCGGTTTTGACAGCGGTGCTGATGATTATCTGGTCAAACCTTTTGATATACAGGAAGTTCTTCTGAGAATCCGTGTTCTTTTGCGCAGAAACCAGCCTCAGCCGGAAAGCCTTACTTCCACAGAGATACTTGAAGCAGGCGAAATCGAAATTCTGCCGGATACCCTGGAAGCAATTATTCTGAATAAAAAAATCAAGCTTACTCCTACCGAGTTTGAAATTTTATACTGCTTAATACAGCATTTTAACAAGGCGGTAACCCTTGCGACTCTTCTTGAGGAAGTATGGGGCTACTCAAGCGACGAGGATGTAAGAATGCTGCGAGTCCACGTCGGCGCTCTGAGAAACAAAATAGAACCGGATGCTAAAAATCCGAAATATCTCCATACGGTTACAAATGTAGGCTATAAGCTTACTCCGTTCGGCGAAACCGCTTCTTAAAACAGATTAAAGGGTAAGTATGGTTCAATTCTTCAGCAAAAGACGTCTTAAAATTGCGGAACAGATAATAATCGTTATCTTTTTTGCCGTGCTTATTCCGATGACAGTAAGCGGAGTTATCATCAACAATATTAACCAGCAGTCAAACAGGGCTCAGCTTCGTTCCGCCGCAACAATGATTGCCAATATTGTGTCGGAAGAAATTGATGTATTTGAACATTCGATTAACAATGAACTTGCGCAGATTATTGCGACACTGGAATATTACAAATCTCCCAGCCAGGAGCAGAAATATCTTGATACCATAATCCAGGAGCTTCCTATATACAAAGAGCTGGCTGTCGTTAATCCTAACCAGCTTGAGAAGTATAATATTTACAATATACAGGATGATTATGTAGTTTTCAACCGGCAGATGAGCGACGGGCGCTACCTCGTTGCGGTTCTGGATTTAAACAGCTTAAAACAGAATTTGTTTAAAACGCTTGCGGAAGATAAAAGGCAGATATACGTTATTGCAGATAATGATTTGGTCGCATCAAGCAACTTTACAAAAGAAGGGTATGAGGCAAGCATAGCACAGCTCCCCAAGAAGCTTGAAGAGGACAAACCAGTTATATACGGCACAATTAAGAACCAGCCTCTTGTCTACTTAAAAAAATCCAATCCGGACGCTCTTGTCATAGTTAACACAACAGAGGCTGTAACGAAACACGCAATCGACTACAACAGAGATAAAATCATACTTTCTATTATCTTGACAATGCTGACTGTATTCTTTGTTGTCGGTTTATACACATATTACCTGTATATCAATATCCGTCAGCTATTTAAGGCAATAATTGCGATATCAAAAGGAAACTACGAGCGCAGAATACGCCTCTTAACCAATATTTTCACGCCTTTTGAAATTGTTTTCCTCGGAAACGAGTTTAACAGAATGGTTAACCAGATTCACAAGTCCTATATTCAGCTTAAAAAGAAGAATAAAGAGCTTAAGCAGGTCAATGAATTTCGTTCCAACATGGTCGACACGGTAAGCCATGAATTCAGAACTCCTTTGACAAGTATATTAGGCTATACTTCAAGACTTTTAAGACAGGATATCCAGATTGATGAAGAAACAAGGCAGAAATCATTAAAGATAATCAAAAAACAATCAGAACGTCTGCGCAGAATGATAGAAGATTTACTGGTAATTCCGGATATTGAAGGTGCAAGACTAAACGTAGACCTCAAGCCTATTCCGATAAATTCCGTGATTGAGGGTTCAATAATGCTTGTGCGTAATGATTTAAATAAAGAGATAATAAATAATGTTCAAGACTGCTCAACCTGCATTATTGCCGATAATGACAGAATTGAGCAGGTTTTTGTCAACTTAATAGAAAACGCTATCAAGTATTCAAAGGAAGATTCGCCGATTGTCATTGATTATGAAACACAAGGAAACAGGCTTGTTGTAAGTGTTAAGAATGATTATGACATAATACCGCGCGAAAAATTAAAGACACTTTTTGAAAAATTTACCCGCGTTGATGATTCGACCACCAGAACAACACGCGGAACCGGTTTGGGCTTGTATATTGTTAAAGGTCTTGTGGAAGCCATGGGAGGCGAAATAAGACTTTATTCAAACGAGGAGTACGGATTCTGCGTGAAAGTGTTTATGCCGGCGGTGGAAGATTAGTGAATAGTGATTAGTGATTAGTGGTTATAGAATTTCTTTAATTGTACCTTGTTTACTTGGATTATTTTTAATACCACTCTTCACTCTTCACTCCTCACTCTCTTCCCTATTCCCCCCCTCCAATTTATCTTTTTCCTGCTTGCTGATATAATAAAGCCATCAGTTTCAAAAAATTAAGACTCTGGAGGAACAATGCCAAGACTGCCGGAATATTTAAAACGACCAATTATTGATACGGAAAAAACAAAAACCGTAAGAAGAATTCTAAAAACAAAGTGCTTGAACACTGTCTGCGAAGGCGCAAGATGTCCGAATAAAAGCGAGTGTTATTCCAGCAACACCGCGACCTTTTTGATAATGGGCAATGTTTGTACAAGAAACTGCCGTTACTGCAATATTTCTCCGGCGCGTCCGGAACCTCTTGATGCAGAAGAGCCTTTGCATGTTGCAGAAGCAGTCAAAGAGCTTGGACTGAAATATGCGGTAATAACTTCCGTTACCCGTGATGACCTTGCAGACGGCGGGGCAGAACATTTTAAAAGGTGTGTGGACGAAATTAGGGAAATAACCGATGCTAAAGTGGAAATTCTGACACCGGATTTCCGCGGGGATAAAAACGCGCTTGATACTATAATTCAAGCCTCTCCGGATGTTTTCAACCACAATATAGAAACCGTTAAATCACTGTTTAAGACTGCACGCCCGCAAGGAAACTACAATACGTCTTTAGAGGTTCTTAAATACATCAAGGACAATTCTTCAATAATAACAAAGTCCGGATTAATGGTCGGATTAGGAGAAACTATTGATGAAATTCAGGAAACTTTTGCGGATTTAAGGCATGCCGGAGTTGACATTATAACCGTCGGACAGTACATCCAGCCGTCAAAAGCACACCTTGAGGTCGCTAAATATTATACACCGGAAGAATTTGAAGGATTAAAAGAGCTTGCACGCAAGGCAGGATTTAAGAATTATCAGATTTCCCCGCTTGTAAGAAGCTCGTATCAAGCGATGCAGTCATGGCAGGATTGTATCTTGAAATAATTTTCAACAGAGGTTAAAATTAAATAAAGGAAGAGAGGATTATGCCGACTGCAGAAGATTTTATAAAAGTAGGATTTTCGCTTCAGCAGGCAGGAAAGCTTGAAGATGCAGAAAACGCTTATCAAGAAGCCTTGAAGCTTGATGAAGGCAATGCGGAAATTTATAATCTTATGGGAGTTTTAAAACTCCAGCAGAATGATGTAATATCAGCGGTGCATCTTGCAGAGCAGGCTGTGCAGAAAAACCCTAATGAATATTTTTACGAAACCCTTTTCCAGACCTATATAAGAGCAGGACTTTATAAGCAGATTATTGTGCACGAGCATGATGTTACGGCAAAATTCCCAAATAATTTTTCTCTGTTATTCAATATGGCTCTTGCTTATAAAAATTTGAACCAAAATCTTGAAGCGATTAAATATTACGATAAGGCGCTGAAAATAAATCCGGCATCATATCAGGCTTGGTTTAATCTCGCGCATTTATACAGCATAGAAGGCGAAACAAAAAATGCGGTTTCGGCGCTGAAAGTCTGCCAGAAAATTAAACCGCACGATATAGACACAGAATATTTTTTAAGCCTTGCATTAATGCGGATTAAAGATTACAATCACGGCTTAAAATACTTTGAAAACAGGCTCTGCCGTGAAACGGCAATTGCCGTACAGAACAAATCATACCCGCATAAAGCCTCCCGCGACAAACTCTGGAAGGGTGAAAATATAAAAAATAAAACACTTCTTGTGTATTATGAGGCGGGTTTTGGCGATGTTATAATGTTTGCACGCTATCTTCCGCTTGTTGCAAACAAATGCAAAAAGCTTATATTTATATGCCAAAAACCTCTTGCACCGCTGTTTAGAGATAATTCCCTCGGGGTCGATGAAATCATTGATAAATTTATTCCGGAAGAACAGATGGATTTTGATGTACACGCCCCGCTTCTAAGCCTGCCGTATCTGCTCGGCTTGAAGGGCGATAAGGTTTTTGCATATTCTGAAGGTTATATAAGACCAAACCAAAAACTGGCAGAAGAATATAAAAACAAGTATTTCAATAATGATAAGCTGAAAATCGGTATTAAATGGCAGGGCAACACATATTATGACCAGGATCGCGTGATTCCGGCAGAAATGTTTAAGCCGTTAATGCAGGTTCCAAATACGCAGTATTATTCATTCCAGACCTTTGAAGGCTCTGAGGACATAAAGTGTCTGGACGGAATTATTGATATCGGCAAAGATTTGCTTGATTTTTCCCAAACCGCGTCCGCGTTGAGCAATCTTGATTTAGTTATATGCAACGACACCTCTCTTGCCCATCTTGCCGGTGCAATGGGAATCCCCTGCTGGATAGTTCTGCCTTATGAAGTTAATTGGAGATGGCATACGGACTTGAGCGTCTGCGACTGGTACGAAAGCGTACGCCTGTTCAGACAGCATAAAATTAACGACTGGAAGGAAGTATTTGAAGACGTCAAAACAGAAATGCTTACAAGGCTTGAAATGTTTAATAGCTAAAAAGTCAGCACCTTTGAATTTTGTTTTCTCATCTCTTATGGCATTCATTTCCTGCTGTATAATTTACAAACTTCTTCTGCCGGTATGCCATTATGCTGATATTGGAGATTTTTATGCAGGAACAACTATTTTTGCCAACCGTAATAAATATTTAGACCTGTGTGTGGCACCGGTTTACATATGTATTTTTTACCTGTTTTTTCTGTTAAATAAAATCAAATTCCGGACTTTATTTTTGGATATACAAAAATACAATAAATTTTTTGTTACATTCTCGATTTTAATATTTATATTTTCATTAGTGTTATTTTTCCCCAAGCCGATATACTTAGATATGCATCATTACGGAGAAAAATTTGCCGTATACTGGATGCATAAAGTTTTTAACATGCAATATTATAAAGACATAATGCTTGTTCACGGCTATATGGACGTACTGCCCTCCCAAATAGCCGCTCATGTGTCCGGAGGATTGAGTATCGCAAACGAAAGAATGGCGAACTATATTTGTAACTGGATTCTGTGTATTTTTAATATCTTTCTGTCATACATTATTTTCAAGCAGAAAGCAGTTTTTGCCGGCATTTTAAGCATAATGTGCTTTATATTAACCTGCCAGCCTTCCGGTATGGGAGTTTTACCCCATTGTGTAACTTTCGGATTAATTTACGTCTGCTTTGTTAAATACTACTCTAAGATTCCGGCTTCTCTCTGGTTCATACTGTATTATACAGCAATAACGGCAATGATATGTTATCACACAACTCTGGGGAGCGCCTGCACGGTTGCAATGATGCCGTTACTAATAAAAAAAATCAGAGAACACAAACTAATCGGAAGCATTATGACTGTTTCAACATTGATATTGGTTTTTTATTTCGGATCCGATATAATTACATCCTATTGGGAAAAAGCCGGATATTACATATCTTCAAACCTTTATGCCTTCGGCAACAATTTTGCCCCGCGCATAAATATTCTTAAACTGGCTGTGTCTGCAGGTGCAGTATTCGGCGCGCCTTATATAATAAATTCATTGATTCTGGCTAAAAACACTAAAATAAAATATTTATGTATATATGCCCTTCTGCTGGTCTGCGCAATATTAAATTACGCACTGGGCAGAATTGATTCGACTAATTTCATTCCGCGGATGTCCGGTGTTTCCGCCGTTATACTCATTATTATCATCCCGTACATTTTATACTTAAAAAAATCAAAAGCCTTTGCCGTATTCAACTTTACACTAATTTTGCTGTTTTTCTTCCTGTATATTAATGCTTCATTCAGAAACTTTTATATTAAGACGGAAGAACCTGCATCTTCAAGCGTCAGTCATAAAGGTCAAATTTTGGATACAAAGGCGATACAGGAGTTATGTCCTTCAAAATCTTCTTTTTTAGACTTGAATAACTTTGGGATGAATTATTATTATTTACAGCGTCAATCTGCCATACCATATACGTCGTATTACAACATTGTTAATTCCGCTCAAGCAGAAAATACACTGAAGCAGATGGCAAAAAATCCGCCGGATTGCATATACCTTTCCGAAGCTCCGGAACATCTTGACGGGATAGCTCCGTCTTTGAGAATAAACCCGATTTACCGATGGATATTTCTATCCGGACTGTATAAACCGGTCAAAACAGACGGCGGAATTGTTTTAACTCAAAATACCAAAGCCTCAAAAAATAAATACCTGTCAGAATTAGACACGATTTTAGGTCAGCAGGAAGCAGTTTATCTTCCGGACGTCTGGGGAGCATCCGCAAGTACCCTGCCAATGAAAGAAACAGATGCGAAATTGGCGGTAAAAAACAGCAGTATAAATGTTCTTTCCGCAATAACGCCGAAGGATGCAGATTTACTTTATATTGAATATGAAACAGGTCATCTGCCTGTGAATTTTGAAATGAAGCTTAATAAAATCCAGTACGTACTGCAGTTCAAATCTATGCGGAATAAACTCTTAATTCCGCTGGACGTTTATCCTTCCTGGCTTCTTGCTGAAAAACTGGAAACAATATCATTCAGCGCTGATAAAGAGTTTAAAATTGTAAAAGCAATGCTGTACAAGCGTAATTCATTTTAACTGCCGAGCATTTTTGCTTTTTCTGCCGTTGCCTTTATAACTTCCAAAAAGAGTTTGTCTGTATGATTTTCATCCATGCAGTCGACTCCGACGCGTGTGCATCCGCCTTTTGTTGCGACATTTGAGATAAGCTCTTCCATAGATATTTCTCTATTTAAAGCCATTTTGGCAGAGCCGATTGCCGTTTGAATGCTGAGCAGAAGCGATTTTTCATAATCAAGCCCGAGTTTTTCGCCTGCACGGGCGATTTCGTTTATAACTTTGTAATAAAAAGCGGGACCTGAGCCGGAGATAGCCGTTACTATATCCATTTGGGCTTCATTATCTGCAATAATACATTTTCCTATAGTGGAAAGAAGCTTGTAAATATAATCCAAATCTTCTTTTCCTGCGAAACTTCCGCCAACCATTCCGCTCATTCCTTCGCCGACAAGCGCCGGAGTATTCGGCATAACGCGTATAACACGAGTGCCGGATGGCAGAGCGTTTTCAAGCTTAGAAACTGTAACACCTGCCGCAATTGAAACTACAAGTTTTGTACTGTCAATATACGGTGATATTTCAGCAAGCACATCAAGAACCTGGTTTGGTTTTGTTGCTATGAAAATTGTTTCAGAGATTTGCGCCAGCTTTTTGTTATCGGAAATAACTTCGATTCCAAGCGCTTTGGATTTTTCTTCCAGCAAATCGACTTCCGCCTGCGTTGCAATAAGTTCTTCCGGCTTGGCAAACCCTGTCTTTATAAGCCCTTTGATAATGGCGCCTGCCATTTTTCCAGCACCGATAAACCCGATTTTTTTATTAGTCATTTCCGCTCCCCTTTCTTTTGCCAGTACATTTCGCTTAACTAAACTTAACACATGCAATTGACTGAATGTCATGTTCATGTTTTCATGGAACTATTATAAGTAAAATTAGCTGAAAAGGAAATAGAAAAATGAGACGTACATTAGAAGGAACAAAGATTAAAAGACAGCACGTAAGCGGTTTCAGAGCAAGAATGTCAACTCCCGGCGGGCAAGAAGTATTAAACAGACGCCGTGCAAAAGGCAGACATCAGATTGCAATCTCTGGAAGCAAACGTGCTTAAGTTTCAGTAAAGATTTATTAATCAAACAAGGAACCGGATTTAATATAAATCCGGTTCCTTTTATTAATTATCAAATAATAAAAAGGTGCAAAAATTTGCACCCTACAATACTGGGGGAGGGGTTTTATAAAGTGCTAAAAAAAATTTTGAATAATTAAAAAAGAGTAGAATTCTTGAAACAGCGACAAACACTGCATGATAAGCTGTTTTGCACCTATTTGGAAATATCGCTCCGCACCAGCCTTCCCCGTACAGGGTGGGCGTTTGCACCATATTTTAATTAAAAATTTAAATTGAGGTTGAAAAACCTCATAAAATAGGGTATTATAGTATTATGTAACACAATATGTATTATGTTACATTGGATGTTACACAATATTGAATGGAAGTATTTATTCCAAAAGAATTGAGTTTAAATATTACCCCGTAATTATAGAAACAGTATTTATTAACAATAGGAGAGTTTTGTACAATGAAAAAACAAGGATTCACCTTAGCGGAAGCACTGGTTACACTCGGAGTAATCGGCGTAGTGGCTGCGCTGATTCTGCCGGCTGTTAACAGTATGCGTCCGGATCAGAACAAAGTTTTATACCTGAAAGCACACGATGCTCTCGGATATGCACTCAGCGGCATTGCATCCAATTCAAAATTATTTCCGGCATATATTCAAGAGCAAAAAATTCCTTGTTCTTCTTACCCGCTTATCAACACAGAAGCACCGGTTGAAGAAAGATTTGCAGATTATACCGGTAAAACAAAATTATGTAACCTGCTTGCACTCAGCATGAATGTTGACAGCAATAATATCGACTGCAGTCAAAATTCTTACAACTTCTCTGCCGCAACATTTGATAACGATTTTAATAACAACATCTCATTTGTAACTCAAAATGGCATGCAGTGGAGAGTTGTTCCGCAGGTATTGAATGTTACTGATACAAATGCAAGCTATCAGACAGATATTTATGTTGACGTTAATGGGAATAAGGCGCCTAATTGCATTTATAACTCTGAAAGCTGTACAGATCCTGACAGATTTATGTTTCTTGTTGACGCAAAAGGCAACATGTACATAGGCGACCCTATGGGCAGAGAATATCTTGCACATAGAAAGTTTTTGCTTAAGAAAAATTCTGACATAGATGGTGATTTTCTTACCAGCTTGAATGATATCAAGCAGGATTTGAGAGATTTTAATATTGATGTTGATGAGCCGGATGAGGGCGATGGCGGCGGCAGCGGCTCTAATGAATATGGTTTCCGGACATTAGATTCAGATGACAATTATCCAGGGTCAGATTATTGTAAAACAAGTGCTGCAGTTGACGGTATACCTGTTACAAGGAATGACGGATATGTACACAATTTAAGAACTACTTTTGCAAAAGGCGTTTATGCTGAAGTATATAATTCTACCGCAGGAGATTGCCATAATTATTCAAGGCAGCGTCACTATATGTGGAATCCTGATACAGAACGCTTTGAAGAACTTGTTAATGTTGATATTGTATCATCCAGCGCTTCAGAACTAAAAGGCAATGAGGTATATGAAAGATTGAAAAACAAAATCTCTACAAGCAATCCTCCTACTATCAAATGGAATGGAGGATCATATAAAATACCCGTTGCTACTTCAAGCAACGGTTGGGCAAGTGTTAATCCGTACAGTTATCATTCAACAATACAAGTTCCGTATAAAAAATAAAGAAATAAATCCCCGATTTAAAATCGGGGATTTATTTGCAGTATTGTAGGGTGCAAATTTTTGCACCTTTTTTATTATTTGATAAATGTAATATTGCAGGATTGTCTTCTATATAAGAACTGTAGAAAAATCTTTATAAATCGAAAATCATTTTGAGCTAACTTTTGTTGAAGTATTCAACTATTTTTTCAGCAATTAAAAGAGCCGAATTCTGGTTCTGTCCGGTAATTAAATTGCCGTCAATTTCTACGTGTTCAGCCCATGGTTTCTCTGCAATAAAATTCCCGCCGAGTTCTCGTATACGGGTTTCCAGAAGAAACGGCACAAGTTCTTTTAATTTAACAATCCCCTCTTCTTCATTAGTAAAACTTGTAACAAACTTTTTGTCTAATATCGATGTTCCATCAGGCTTTTTTGCGTTGATTAATCCGGCAGGACCGTGGCATACTGCACTTACCAGTTTTCCGCTGTTAAAGAAATATTCAACCGCAAGCCTTACTTCGTCATTTTCAGCTAAATCAAACATTGGACCATGTCCGCCAGGGAAATACACACCGTCATATTCTTCAAGATTTATATCAGACAGCTTTTTAGTTTCACGCAAAACCTTTATACAAAAATCCCACTCTTCCGGATTGGAACAGGACATGGAGTTTTCGTCAACAGGCGACAGTCCCCCTTTAGGGCTGGCAACAGTTATTTCTATATCAGATTTTTGGAACACAAGATAAGGCACTGCAAATTCTTCTAAATACACACCCGTATTTTGTATGCAGTTGCAATAAGGTGCTTTGCATTCGCATCCGGAATAATTCGTCGTTATAATAAGCAGTTTTTTCATTTTTTCTCCTTAAGCTCAAATATATTTCATTATTTTGTTAGTTAAATCAAACCTGTTTCTGAACCCGCTGAATCTTTCAACCTCCTTGCCGTTATTAAAAATAAGAAAAGTCGGGAAAGAATTTACTCCGAAACGGATTGCAATTTCTGCGTCTTCGTCAGTATTAAGCTGTCCTATCCAGATTTTGTCCATTTCGTTAAGTTCATTCTGCTGTTTTTTGCAGTATCCGCACCAGGGCGCATAGAATTCTACCAGTTTTAAACCGCTTTTGGTTTCTTCTTTGAAATTATCTTTGTTGAGCTGTTTTAACATATAAAAATTCCTCCTAATCCAGTTTAATTGATTAGGAGGAATTCAAATCCTTCAACTGTACAGCGCCGGTTGATTATATAAGTCTTTTGATATAGTCAATAATCAGCTGTTTATTAGCCGGAACTTCTGAAGCACGGCCTAAAGAGCGCATTACTTCATCCATTGAAATCAGTCTGTGAGGCAGGCATACAAATTTGCTTCTGATTGTATTAAATCCGCGGGTTAAGCTTTCAATAAGAGGTTTATCCGCCTCATCAATATCACGTCTGCTTATGTCTATAAGTCTGCCGGATTTTCTTAGGTCTGCAAGTTTTTCGATTTCCTCTGCATTTCTCTTTTGAACACTGCGCACATTATCAGCAGATATTCTCAACTTGTCATAGTCAAGGAAATTTGTATATGCGTTTTTTGCAGAATCAACAACAGTATTAAACTCTTTGCTCATCTGATTAACTGCCTGCCGTCTGTCATATGCGGCAGCGAAGAATCCCAGCGGAATATCATCAGCATATCTTCTAAAATTAGTTATACTGTTGTCGACTTTTTCGGTTACATCTGTAACATTGCCTCTGAGTCTGCGGAATTCATCTTTTTTCATATCCAGAAATGCATCATACTTCTTATTCTGCACTTTTAAAGATTCTTCCCTGTTCATAGAAGGAACCTCTGTAATTGTACGGCGCATTTTTCCGTCTGAATGTTTGTAATAAGATTCCGTACCCAGAATATCCTTTGAGTTTTCGCCCCCGTTTTCGAACTTGGTATAAATTTCTTCATTATCCGGAAGGCTTGATGCATAAACATCTATTTTCTTTTTATTAGCCATTTTGGATGAATTATTGCTTTCCCAGCTGTACGGGCTGTACTCCATTCTCCAGTTACCGCCGTTTTGAGCTGTCTTATCAGTAAATAATCCTCTGAAATTTGTATTATTAATTGCGTTTATCTTCATATATTTAACCCCTTACCATTTAATTTTTACATTGTGATTTTTGCAGAAATCTGCCAGTGCGTTGAAACTCGGAGTAAGCTCTTTTTTAATAATTTCAGTAATCTTAAGGTTCTTTGTATTTCTATCTGCTTCAAGAACGCCTTTTTCTACCTTTTTATCTGCAATTTCTATGCTGAGTTTTTTGATTGCCTCAATATGTTCTTTGACTGCTTTTCTGCATTCCGCAATTTTTTGTTTCATTTTGGTTAATTGAGATTCAATAAAACCGGTTTCATTTTTGTCCTTGTCTATTGTCTGCTCTGCAAGCGGTTTCAATTCACCGTATTTTGCATCTTTTTGAACGTAATTTTCCTCTTTTATTTCCAAGATTTTTTTATTTTCTATTTTCTTTGCCTGTTCTTTTTCAAGAGCCTTAATCTCTTCTTCTTTTTGAGCAATTTTTTTATCCAAAACATCGACTTCATCTTCCAGTGTTTCTTTTCTGTATCTTGCATCGCCTGCTCTGTCGTAGAAACCTGTAAGTTCAGCGGCTTCGCGCTGTTTTGCTTTAGCTTCTTCTACATTGGCAAATCCGCCTTTTTCTCTGCGGTAAAAATATTCTCTTACTTCTTCAAAATCCTTTTTGAAATCTTTTCTCAATCTGCCAAGATAATTTTCTTTAACATCGTTCAATGCCGGATATTTAGGCTCATTGTCATAAACAACAAAGTCGACCTTATCTTTTATTGCATCGCCTACGTGTTCCATCGGTTCTGCAAAATAAGCTTTTCCGGTATAATTGCTGTGATAAGCGCCGATTATATCTTCCACGCTTGAATTTTTATGCCAGTAGCTGTTGTTTTTCAAATCGCCTTTGCCGAGATTAACTTTATAATCAGTAGTTACCCCTTGAAAGTTCGGATTTTTCTTCACTGAATAATTTGAAGAATTACTAATAGGTACTATTTTCATTTTTCCCTCCTTTAAACACTCTTAATAGACCTCAATATATCATTTGTGATATAACTTATATTTCAATTATTCTATATCAAACACAATTTAAGAAAACATTTTTTTAAGAAATATTAAGGAATTAAATAAAAAAAATAGGTAAAACCGGTTATCAGCTAAAAACAGTATAGGTTCCTCTGTGTCGTCTACACTGGTGTCCGGCAAAAAATGAAATACAAAACAAGATTCCGCAAAAAGAAAAATAACTTGTAGTAAGTGCATGGCAATTTGTTCATGATACACTTAGGGTATGAAAGCGGGGAAGATTACAGTAAGTAATTATAATGTATATATAGACGAAGCTGGGGATGAAGGTTTTAAATTTGAATGCGATAAAGGGCGCGGTAGCAGTAAATTCTTTGTATTATCTGCTATTATTGTTAAACAAGAACTAGACCAGAAATTAGCAAGCATTGTAAATGAGATTAAGAAAATACTTAAATACCAGCAGAAAGACATCTTAGCGCCTCTGCATTTCTACAAAATGTCTCACGAGAAAAGAAAGTATGCGTAAATCAGTTAGAACAATTTAGAGATTTTACAGTTATCTCTGTTGTGTTTCAAAAGGAGAAGTTACAAGAACCGCTAAAGGTTAAGTCTGTACTTTATAATTATGCATGCAAACTCTTGCTAGAAAAAGTAACTATATATCTAAAGAGAGAAAAGGCTAAGGCTAATTTTATTTTTGAACACCGTAGAAACACTCATTATGATGAATTAGAAACATATATGCGCAAGGTTATTGATTACGGACAATATGTGCTTAGTATCAGATCTTTAACCAAGAGCCAGTCAAAATGCTTACAATTGGCAGATATAGTTGCAAGTTCAACTTACCAAGCTTTTGAACCTAATCAATATGATGGAGATGTTGAACCTTACTATTATATGAAATTAAGTAACAATATATTTATTCACAATGGAAAATATTTAGGCTACGGCTTAAAGTTATTTCCAAGTGATACAGATATTTTAGAGCAAGAAAAGTATAGTTGGATAAACGAATTCTTAAGAAAACATAGTAAAGAGTTGAAAACTCAATAGGCATGGTGTATAATGTATATAGATAGACTAGCGTCTGGCTAAAACAACGTTGGGTAATCCCAGCAGTACCTTAATGGTATGGTGTGTTGTTCAGAGGGTCTATCTTTTAATTTATGCGGATATTGCTAATTTATTTATAAAGTTGCAGAGATTAGAACTCAAAGAAGGTCTTAAATACTAAAATAGAGCCTCTTTATAAAGGCTCTAAAAAGTTAAATGTCGAAGAAGGGACTCGAACCCTCAAGGAATTACCCACATGAACCTGAATCATGCGCGTCTACCAATTCCGCCACTTCGACATTCAAATTATTCAATTATTATTCCTCCTCCGCAGTGGCGGAATTGGATATTTTCTATACGGCTCACCTCGTTTTCACTCGGATTCGCCTGCTCCATCGCGGACTTGACATTTAGTCAACTCCTCCACGGAGTCCTACTTCGACATTCAAATTATTCAATTATCATTCCTCCTCCGCAGTGGCGGAATTGGATATTTTCTATACGGCTCACCTCGTTTTCACTCGGATTCGCCTGCTCCATCGCGGACTTGACATTTAGTCAACTCCTCCACGGAGTCCTACTTCGACATTCAAATTATTCAATTATCATTCCTCCTCCGCAGTGGCGGAATTGGATATTTTCTATACGGCTCACCTCGTTTTCACTCGGACTCGCCTGCTCCATCTCGGACTTGACATTTAGTCAACTCCTCCACGGAGTCCTACTTCGACATTCAAATTATTCAATTATTATTCCTCCTCCGCAGTGACGGAATTGGATATCTTTTATACGGCTCGTGCGGTGCTTACGCATCCTAACTCGCCTGCTCCATCTCGGACTTGACATTTAGTCAACCCCTCCATGGAGTCCTACTTCGACATTTACATTTTATTCAATTGTCATTTTGGATTTCTTTTGCGGTGCAAAAATTTGCACCCTACAGTTTATATTCTATAACAAAAACAAGAACGGTCAACGAATTTTCGCTGACCGTCGTATTTTATATAAGTTCCTCTTTCTTTTCTTCCATTTTTTCATGTTTTTTTATCATTTTTTCCAGTTCATCCGGCATGACCGTATTATCCGCAAGCCCCTTTTTCTGAAGCCCCTTTGCCAGAATCGCAGTTTCTTTGCCCGTCAATTCCTTATCCGCTTCTATAATGTCCCTGTTATTATAAATCCCTGCAAGACGTATAGAATTTTCGGAAGGTGAACTGATTTCATTCTGTTTCTCCTGCACCTTGTAGCTTGCCCAGTCCTCCGGAAGCTTATCTATCGTTGTATATTTGCCGTCTTTTATCAGACGTTTATCAGCTTCGCGCTCAAGAACTTTCTGGACATATTCTTTTTGGCTTACAAAACGGCAGGGAATAACAATCTCCGTTCCGATAACCTCCTCCGGATCACGCTTTTCGTATTTCTTGAACAAATCGGACGCTGTTTTTAAATGTCCTAGTTCTATATCAAGGAATAATTCCCATGTTTTTTTAATCCTCTCGTCAACCTCGTCTTCCAAGCAGGTGTAATAATTACAAACCTCAGTAAACTCATGGATTAAAAGTTTTTCCCACATACTCTCAGAAGGGTCAATCAAAGACTCATACATGGTTACATGCTCTTCTTCTACATCTTTAATTTCAGCATACATCTCTCTTAAAACATGATCTCCGTACATAAATCCGTGTTCCGCATAATAGTTATGCGTCTGCTGTTCGCCGGAAAGAAGCGTCAAAATATTAACTTTTGTCTTAGGATGCGCTGTCGTTTTGTCATAATGTTTTCTTATTCTTAGCGCATTGCAGTTGTGATGATGCTGTGTCGGGCGTCCTATTATTACATCCGTCTTACCTTGAACAATTGCAGAAGGTTCAATTCCTTCAACCATATACGCAAACTGGCTGTATCTGTAAAGATGGTCAAAATCTTCCAGAAGCCCGAAATCAAATGTTTCTTTTACATATTCATCAGGTTCGTTCTGCGCCATCCAGGCTGTTAAATCAACTGCAACCTGCTCATAGCCGAGAGTTGTTTCCAAAACCGATTGGTCTGCAGGTCCCATCCAGTTTGCTGTTGCCTGCTGGGAATCTTCTATTCTGCTTATCTGCGCAATTAATTCTTTATCATTATTATCCGGCACAAACCTGTTAAGCTGGTGTTTAAACCCCCAGGCTTCTACTTCTATACCGTTCATAAGTATTTGTCTGGTTCTTGTATAGCAGTCAACCTCCGTTTTGTTATATGGTTTCCCAACGATTTGATGCCAGTTTCTCAGCTGTTTTTCTATTGGAATGCCTTTTTCTTCTAATGCATTAAAACTCATTTGTTCCGCCTTTCTTCGGGAATTTTATCCCGCAGAAAGAATATTAAAATAAATTAGGATTTTTTTGATTAGCTGATAGGAGAATATCAAAAACAGTTAATAAAATTGTACAATTGCATAACTCTCTTGAAAGCAAGATGGGGTACATTACCTATTGGACATTTTGTTTGTTATGAAGTATACTGGTGTATAAAGTAAATTAGGCAAGCTTATGAAAAAGATTTCAGTAATCATTCCGGTTTACAACGTAGAAAAATATATAGAAGAATGTATCAAATCTGTTTTAAATCAAAGTTTTAGAGATTTGGAAATTATTTGCGTTGATGACTGCGGACAGGATAAGTCTATAAAAATTATAGAAGAACTTGCAAAAGATGATGAACGGATAAAAATCATCCATCACAGCCAAAACAGGGGGCTTGCTCCTGCAAGAAATACCGGCATGCAAAAAGCTGAAGGTGATTATATTTTCTTTCTTGATTCGGACGATTATATTCTGCCGGATACACTTGAAAAGTTATACACAAAAATAGAGGAAACAAATTCGGATTTTGTATGCGCTTCAAGCAAGGCATTTGCTGATAATCCGGATGATATTGAACTTGTTAAAAAGGCTGAAAAGTCCGCTTTGTTATATCAGGGATTCGACAGATACAAGGTTACAGCGGACAATCTTGAACAGACTATGATGAAACTTTCCTGCGTAGCCTGGGGAAAGTTATACAGAACGAAATTTATAAAAGACAATAAACTGTTGTTTATAGATAATAATGCGACATTTGAAGATAATGGGTTTCACTTGAAAGTCTTATCCTGCCTGCCGGTATTTTCAACAATAAGCAATATCGGCGTAATGTACAGAATAAGAACGACATCTATAACTTCAAACATGGATAAAGATAAAAACCGTAAACAAAAAATGCTTCACGTCAAAGACGTTATGGATGATGCGCTGGAATACATTGAACATAGAGAAGGCGGAAAAGAAATTGCAGATATTATCAGAAAATCCAATGCATTCGGCTGGTATTTTAAGAAACCTTATGATTTTATTTTTAGATATGTATGGGGAAAAAATAATAAAATTATATCCATTTTCAGCATACCTCTATTAAGAGAAAAAATTCTGAAAGACAACAGAAAAGTGTTGAAGATTTTAGGTATTCCACTATCGTATTCAAATCTTGATAATTCTGTTTTATAATAATCCTGTACAAGGAGGGTTATTATGAAAATTGTGTATTTTGATACTGCAGACTATGAAGAACAGTTCTTGAAAGAAAACAGCGAAGGAAAATATACATATTATCTTGAGCCTTCCGCATTAAACGATTTGGCGCCTGTCAAGGATGAATATAAAGACGCTGAGATTATTTCCGTATTCACAACATCAAGAGTTAACAGCAAGGTTTTGGAGCAATTTAAGAATTTGAGATTAATAGCGCTTCGCTCAGTCGGATTTAATCACATTGATCTTGACTACTGCAAAGAGCATAATATTTCAGTTGTAAACACTCCAAACTACGGCAATATAACTGTTGCAGAATTTGCACTTGCACTTTTGCTTGATGTTTGCAGAAAAGTAACAGTTTCTTATCTTGAGTACAAAAATTCGAGAGTGTCGCCGGCAAATCTTATCGGGACTGAACTTTTCGGAAAAACAGCCGGTATTGTCGGACTTGGCGCAATAGGCGCCGAGTTTGCAAGAATTGCACACGGATTAGGAATGAATATTATTGCATTTGATAAATTTGAAAAAGAAGAGATGAAGCAGAAGTATGGTGTTGTTTACACGGACTTTGATACACTTCTTGAAAAATCTGATTTTATTTCAATTCACGCGCCCTTGACAAAAGATAATTATCATATGTTTGATGAGAAGAGTTTTGAAAAAATGAAGGACAGCGCTATTCTTATTAATACAGGCAGGGGGGAATTGATTGATACACAGGCTTTATTCAATGCGCTGGTAAACAAAAAGATAGCTGGCGCAGGTCTGGATGTTTTGGAGAATGAGGAAACCATGACGGATTTTGATTATATGTTCGGGATTAACCGTCTTGATAAACTCACTCTTGAACAGACAATTATTAATTCAAGGCTCTTCCAGCTTAATAATGTAATAATTACACCGCATACAGCTTTCAACTCTAAAGAAGCTGTCCGCAGAATTTTAAATACTACAATGAGCAACATAGAGGTATTTATTTCAGGTGGGCATCAGAACGACGTAATTTGAACTTAATTCTGTTCTGTTTGACTTTTTCTTTAATAATTTCCATTCCCGGCAAGAGAGGATTCAAGAAAAATGCCGGCATTGAAGACCGCAATTTTTACCCTGCACAGGAATTTTTATTATCTCTTGAGATAAATTGCGCAGTTTGTTCCGCCGAAGCCGAAAGAAGTGCATAAACATGATTTTATGCTTTTAATACAAGTATTCTTATCTGCAAGATTAATTTTCGGAATCTCGTCATCATAACACCCGTCATAAATATGCGGGAAAACTTTTCCATGCCCTTCATCAAGAAGCCTGCAGCAGAGAGCTGTTTCAATACTTGCGGATGCGCCAAGACAGTGGCCGGTCAAAGGCTTTGTAGAGCTTGCAGGTACTTTGTCACGGAAAATTCTGTATACTGCGCGCCCTTCCATCAAGTCATTTGCATGAGTACCGGTGCCATGCAGGTTTATATAATCAACCTCATCCGGAGAAAAGCCCTTGAGCGATTCTCTTATTGCCTTTTCAGCGTTAGCCCCTTCGGGATCCGGCGTTGTTATATGATAAGAATCTGTTGTTTCTCCAAGCCCCGCAACTGTAATTCCTTCCCCTTCGCGTTCAAGCATAAAACATGCAGTGCCTTCTCCGATATTTATTCCCCTGCGGTTTTTGCTAAAAGGAATTGTTGCTTCCGCGGACAATACTTCTAAAGAGTCAAACCCGTAAAACGGAACTTTTGCCAGCCGGTCTGTTCCAAAAACAAGAACATAGTCCGCATAATTTGAATCCAGAAGATTTTTTGCAATCATAAAAGCTTTTATACCGGATGAGCATGCCGTTGAAACAGAAGTATAATAATTCTTCAGCCCGAAATATTTGTATACAAATTCTGCAGGGTTTGAAATCTCTGCATGCTTCGGGTTTTGGGATTTCTCAAACTCTTCTACTCCGGTATTGGTTGTTGCACACACAACCGCAAGACGGGTTTTGTCATATTTTTCAATCTCAAAAGAGTCCAAACACGCAAGCACAAGACGGTTGCACCTAATATCAAAATCCGGACTGCTTATCTGCGGAAGCTGAGAATGAACAGCTCCGGCTCTTACCATTTTGCCGGAAATATAATCAGAACTCATCTCAAAGCAATCATTCACGCCGTTAACAGCGTTTGTAAAAATCTCTTCTATATTATTGCCAAGATTACATATTGCATTGTATTTTGTTATTTTCATTTATTGTATAATTTTAGCATGAAAAAAGATATTTTTTATATCCGAAAATACCATTATATAAAATCAGAAGCAGAACTTGACCTTTCTTCCATTGCTCCGCTTCAAAGGCGCAGGCTGAGTCTTGCAGACAAAATTGCATTCACGGTAATGGACAAAGTTTTTGATGAAAATATTGAAGAAATCGTTTTTGCATCCAGATACGGCGAATTTGCCAGACTAAAAACGATTATTGAACAATACAGCGAAATCGGCGAGGTTTCTCCGGCGCAGTTTTCCGGCTCTGTACACAATTATCTTGCAGGATTTTTCACACTGGAGAAGAAATCAAACATCCCGTATTATGCTACAGCTTCTGCAGAAAATACGCTTTCTGCAGGTCTTATTAAATCCGTACTCTCTTTTCGCAATAATATACTATTCTGTTACGCTGATGAATACGGAGTTTCATGTATTATTTCTAAAGACGCAGGCGGAATAAAATGCGCGATGACATCTGGAGGGAATGATAATGCTGATGAAGCTGGAAGTTTTATTGACTTTCTGGAGGGGAAAACTCCTGTTTTTGAGTCGCCGTTGTGCAGAATTGAGAGGGCTGAATGATAAAAATTTGGCGGGCTTTTCTTGCATCAACAGGATTTTTTATTTTTGGGGCAGGCTCTATTATATGCAACTTTTGTTTGTTTCCGTTTATAAAAAATAACAAGGAGCTTTGCTCTGATATAATACGCGGGCTGTGGAAATTTTTTATTAATTTTCTTATTTCCGTACGGCTGATAAAACTTGATATCAAAAAGCTGGATAAGATTGAAAATAAAGTTATTGTTGCAACTCACCCGAGTTTTATTGATATTTTAATACTTATGAGCTTAATCCCGAAAAGCACCTGTTTTGTAAAAAAAGAACTGGCGCATAACCCGATTTTAAAAAACATAATCGGCAGTATTTTTATAACAAATGATATTGATACTGAGGAGCTGAAGCGGGAAACAAAATTTATGCTTGATAAGGGATTTAATATAATCGTTTTCCCTACAGGCATAAGACACAGAAAAAATGAACATTTAAAAATCAAAAAGGGCGCCTCTCTTGTTGCGCTCAACGCGGGAAAAAATATTGTACCGATAAAGATTTTTTCAGATGAGGACTTTTTGTTTATAAACCAGCCGTTTTACGCCGTAGGAACCAAAACTGTTACATTTGAAATAGAGCAGTGTCCGGAAATAGACATCAAACAATACCAAAATGAAAGTGAAATTGTAACAAAAAAAGAAATTACAAAACAGATTGAGAAAATACTTTATGATTTATGATATAATATCGGTATGGATATAAAGAACGAATTAAAAAATTTAATTATTACATCTCTCGCACTTGAAGAGATTAGTGCAGAAGATATTAAAGATGATGAGCCTTTGTTCGGCGAAGGTCTGGGTTTGGACTCAATTGACGCGCTGGAACTCGGAATGGCATTAAAGAAAAAGTATAATATTAGTTTGGATTCCAACAGAGAGGAAAACAAAAAATACTTTTATTCCGTAAATACTTTAAGCGAACTTGTGGAGTCAAAGATTAATGGCTGAATATTCTAAAGAACAGATTTTTGATGAGTTGAAAAAAATTCTTGTTGACGAATTGGAAATCAACGAAGAAGATATTAATATGGACTCCAATTTGTTTGAAGACTTGGATTTGGACAGTATCGACGCGGTTGATATTGCTGTCAGAATGCAGAAATTTACGGACAAGAAGCTTCCGCCTGCTGAGTTTAAAAAAATCAGAACAGTTAATGATGTTGTAGAAGCTGTATTCGCTCTGCTTTAAAATAATTTCCGGCAGTGTTTTTAAGACGAAAATCTTTGTATATGTTACAATGGTAATCGGATGAAAAAGAGTATTGACAAAAAAACAGCAAAAACGCCGGTTGAAATTATAAAAGCAATTCTGCCTTTTATTATAATGTTCGCAGTAATTTTTGCTTTTCATTATACGGATTTAGTCTTTTTCAAATACTATCCGCCAGTTGTTAACTTTGGATTTTTTATTGTATTTTTTTCTTCCATATTTCAAGAAAAAACTGTTATACAAAAAATTGCGCTTGCACAGGATCCTAATGCCGGCGAAGCTGTAATGAGATACACCAGAAACTTGACTTATCTATGGTCAGCTTTTATGTTTGTAAACTTTCTGATTTCTCTATGCACGGTATTTATGTCAAAAGAAGTCTGGGCAATATATAACGGGTTTATTTCTTATATTCTTGTCGGAACCTTTTTTGTTATAGAATATATAGTAAGAATTAATTTTATGAGGAAGTATGACTGCTGATTTGTCCGGATATTTTTTGCAATATAAACCAGATGATATTGTTTTTAAAAATTCAGAACGCGCTTATTCTGCCGGAGAGATTAAGGCTCTTCTGGAGAACGGTTCATTGGACTATGATAACAGTATAGAGCCTTTTATCGATGTATTGCAGGAATTTAATGATACCGGAAAAATGAATTTTAGCACAAGCGGTTCTACTGCAGAGTCTAAAAGCGTTAAATCAGCGCTGGGGAATTTGCTTATTGAAAGCAGGGATATGCAGGAAGAATTTCAATTTCCCAAAGGACTTGAAATTTTTACCACGACGACAGTTAACCATCGTTTCGGAATGACCTGCTTTATGCTTCTCGGAATGTACGCAGGGTGCGTTATAAATACGGACAGGATTAATTATCCGGAAGATATAAAAACGCCGAATTCCGGACTTGTTACAACACCTTCTTTCTTGAGCATTATGGAGCGGTACAATATAATTCCAGAGTTTAAGCTGGAATTTATTATGACAGCAGGTTCAAAACTGCAGGACAGCACTTTTGAATACGCACAGAAAATTTCCAAAAGAGTTATAGAAATTTACGGAAGCTCCGAAACAGGCACCATCGGCTACAGAGAAACTTATAAGTCTCCGGAGTTTAAACTGCTGAAGGGGATTAGAATAATTTCTTCCGGCAGAGAATGCACAAAGATAGAAACTGCTTATACTGCAGACAATATTCAATTGATAGGCGACAGAGTCAAGCAGGTTAATGATAAAATAGAACTCCTTGGAAGATGTGACAGAATTTTAAAAATACAGGAAAAAAGAGTTTCTGCAGAAGATATGGAAAAAGAGATTAAAGCTTCCGGCATAATTTCTGACTGCTATTGTTTTGAGTATTCAAAAAAAATTGCAGTAATTGCAGTTTTAAACGAATTTGGAAGGACGCTTCTTTTAAGAGAAGGTAAGCTCAATCTTGTAAAAACCGCAAAATCATATTTGAAAGATAAGTTTGAAGTTATTCCGCAGAGATGGAAGTTTATTGATGAAATTCCTAAAACCGCAAACGGAAAAATAGATAAGAAGAGAATTCAAGAAATTTTTGATATAAATCTTTCCCTTCCTCTGATTTTGTCAAGAAATATTCAGAACAATTTTGCACAGTTTGAACTTTGTTTTCTGAAAGAGAGCAACTTTTTCCGCGGGCATTTTCCGGAAATTCCTGTTCTTGCAGGAGTTGTACAGCTATTTTATGCAAATTTCTTTATAAAACAGGCTTTCGGTATTGACTGCAGACGGGGGCAGATCAGAAAAGTTAAATTTACAAATATAATCCGTCCGGACAAAACAGTCACTCTGACTTTACAGAAAGGCGAAAACAGCGTAACTTACAAATATGAGGATTTGCATCAGGTTTATTCAAGCGGAAGCCTTCCGCTTACAAATACTTTATAGGATTAATTATGAAAAAAATAACAACCAGAACTCAAATAAAAGTACCATTTTATGATTTAGACCCGATGAATATTGTCTGGCACGGGAACTATGTCAAATATATAGAAGAAGCAAGGTGCGATTTTTTTGAAAAATTAAACTATAATTATACCTCTATGTATAATGACGGGGTAATGTATCCGATAGCGAAAATGGATTTGAAGTTCATAAAATCGGCAAAGTTCGGTGACAATCTTGTTGTGGAATGTATATTAAAAGAACTTGAACCGGCAATCGTTATAAAATATAATATTTATTCGGGCGGAGAAAAAATACTGAGTGCTTCTACGATGCAGATGGCTGTTGATGCAAAAACCGGAGCAACTCTGTATCAAGCGCCGGAAAAACTGGTTAAAGCAATTGAGGAGTATGATGAATAAATTTTTAGGAATGCTGTTTGTTCTGGCTTTTGGGATATTATCCGCGTCCGCAGGTGTTTTTGAGCATGAACAAAAGCTCGAAAATATTATTAATAAAATTCCGTCTTTCGGGAACACTGAGTGCAGATTTTATCAGGAAAAATTTATGGAGAGTTCCCAAATTACGCTGAAATCTTCCGGAGATTTTAAGTATGAAAAAGATAAGGGCGTGACATTCTATACAACAGAACCGATAAAAAGCACTGTTTCTTATACTTCAAGAGAGTACAGGCAGATTAATAATATAATAAATGCTATTTCAAATAAATCATATTCAAAAATAGAAAAAGATTTTAAGTTTTATTTTACTCAAAACGCGCAGGAGTGGGCTCTCGGCATGACGCCTAAAAAAGAGTCGCCTTCTTATAATTACCTCAAATCAATAGAAATAGAAGGCAACCAAAATATGATTACAAAGATGATAATCATAAGCGCGGATGGAGTAAGGACAACTATCTGGTTTAAAAAATGAAAAAGTGGATTTTTATTATATTCTCAATAATTCTTTTTATCTCAGCCGTAATTTCTGCAAAACCCGTAGAAACAGAGCTTAGCGATGCATTTTTAGATTCGTCTTCCCATCTTTCCAAACTTGCAAAAATTGCATCCAAAAATTTGAACATAATAATAGAAAGCGAAAATGCGGATGCCGTTGAAAGTATAAAATCAGAATTAAACAGTCCTCAGAACAATTTTCAAGATATAGCAGACGTTTACAGGGATTATCCGGCAAATTTTTTGAGCGAAACAACAGAAAAATTTCTCAAAGAAGGAAACTATAAACAAATAGAAAAAAACGCACTCGAAAGACTGTATAACCCGCTTGGAATTTATATAGCACCGCTTGACAAAGACCCTTATCTTTTTGCAACGGATTTTGTTATGAGTAATTCCAAACTTATGCAGAATGAGGACAGAGAATTTGAAGGAAAATATTATTCTGTTATACACAAAGAAATTGAAACTAATAAAGATGTGCAGAAAATGCTGGATATACAAAAATCGGTTCAAGATGCAAAAATATATCTTGCAGGAACTCCGATTCACTCATATATCACAAGCACAAAATCAAATATAGAGATTAATATTATCTGCGTTATTTCTACCATTGCTCTTATTCTTTTGTGCAAGTTTTATTTTAAGTCAGCAAAAATCCTCATCCATATTGCGCTGAGTATTCTATTCGGATTTATGACTGGATATGCGGTTTCTGCGCTGATATTCCCCAAACTGCATGTCATAACATTTGTTTTTTCGACTTCGCTTATTGGTATAAGTTTGGATTATTCTCTGCATTATTATTTGACGGCAAAAGAAAAAGGCTTTGTAAAAAGTCTTACGGCATCCATGCTTACAACGGTTTTTGCGTTTCTTATTCTCCTCTTTTCCGATATCGAAGTTTTAAGACAAATTGCGGTGTTTACATCTGCAGGGCTGATAGGAGTTTATCTGTATGTCCTTATAATGCTTCAAGGAAAAGAGCTTAAAGAAGAAGGCAGACTGCCTAAACTTAAAATAGATAAATTAAAACCGTATATTTTTGTCTTTGTTTTTGCTGTTATTCTTCTTGGCGGAAGCAGGATGAAATTTAATGACAATATCAAAAACTTCTACACTCCGCCTAAAAATCTGCTGGAATCCGAAACAATTTATAAAAAAGTTTTTAATCCTAAGACGCCGGAATTTATTATTGTAAGCGGAAACTCGGCTGATGATATTCTGCAGAAAGAAGAAAAACTCAAACTTGAAAATACAATCGGGCTGTCTAATTTTATTTCATCAAAAGCTAAACAGTCCAAAAACTTAAAACTCGTAAAAAAACTGTATGAAAATAACCTCAATACATATGGGACTTTTTTAAGCACGGATAAAAGAAAAGAACTTATTAAGCAGACAGGCAGAATTTATGACCCCGCTGATTTTCCGCTGAATTCAAAATTTATGCTTGATGATAAAACGTCATATATTATCACGTATAATCATCAAGAAAACTCCATAAACCCCGCGGATGAAATATCCCGCCATCTGGAACACTTGAGAAAAGAATGCATCAAATTCAGCCCGCTTATGTTTGTAATGCTTTATTTGTTCTTAAGTTTTGCATACGGTATAAAAAAATCCGCTCAAATCATTATCTCTCCGCTGTTAGGGGCTGTATTTTCAATCTGTTTAATAAGTCTTTTCGGGATAAAAATTAACATGTTCCATCTGCTCGGCTTATTCTTGATAATCGGATTTACGCTTGATTATTCAATATTCCGCACAAACGGATGCGAAAAATCTAAAGACGCCGTTTTCTTATCCTGCGCATCAACCGCATTCTCATTCTTCCTTCTCTCTTTTACCAGCTTCCAGCTTATAAGCTCGCTTGGAATGACAGTATTTTTAGGAATTACAGCTTCATACATACTAAGCTTATTTATGATAAAATCAAAAAATGAACAATAGAACAGAACACAAAAATAAATTGATTAATGCGTTGACAGAAGCTCAAAAAATCGCTTTTGCACCTTTTACGTTCCACGCCGTAGGCGCAATGCTCGAGCTTGGAATTCTAAAAGAAATTGATAACGGCACCTCTTCTGCTTTGGATTTGGAGAAAAAACTCGGCCTTTCTGAGTACGCAGTTTCTACACTCTTAGAAGCCGGAGAAACAATAGGCGTTATTGAAATAAATGACGGGAACTGCTCGCTTACACCTTTGGGGCAGGCATTTTTGTATGACGAGATGACAAGAGTCAATTTTAATTTTATGAAAGATGTATGCTTTCAAGGCGCGGCAGAAATGACAGAGTCTTTTAAAAACGGCATCCCGTACGGCTTGAAAAAACTCTATCCGGACGGCAAAACAATTTATCCTTATATCTCCAAACTTCCGGATAAAATGCGTAAAAGCTGGTACGAATTCGACCACTACTATTCAGATAACTGCTTTGATATCATATACAAAATCATTGATACCAACAAAAAAATCTTTGATATCGGCGCTAATACCGGTAAATTCGAAAAAGTCTGCCTAAAAAATAATCCAAACTGCGATATCACAATGATAGACTTGAAAGAAAATATAGAATTTATCAAGAATGACAAAGATTTAGCGAAGTGCAAATTTTATCCCGCGGATATTCTGACCGCTCCGCTTCCGGAGATTTCCGGCTCTGTGATTATGAGCCAGTTTTTGGATTGTTTTTCAAAAGAACAGATTGAATTAATCCTAAAACGTATCAAAGAAGCGTCAGACAAAGATACTAAAATCTATATCCTTGAACCGTTTATTGACCGGCAGAAATTTGCAGGCGCAAAATATGCACTTGTTCACACCTCACTTTATTTTACCTGCATGGCAAACGGATGCAGTAAAATGTATTCACAAAAAACAATGGAAGAAATAATCGAAAAAGCAGGACTGAAAATTAATTGCGTATATGATACCCTCGGGGCGCACGACTATACGCTTCTGGAGTGCGTTCATGCCTAAAAAGTGGTTTCAGATGGAAGAACAGGGCGCCGGCACCGGAAGGCTTATTGCCAGCTATTACCTGTACAAAATTTTTGGTGCCGGCGCCCTTAGAGTTATTGCGTTCTTTGTCGTGCTTGGAGTATTTATAACCGCAAAAGAAAGACGCGATGCCTCATTTAAATTCTATAAAATATTAAACAAACCTCCTTTAATCAGCAGTTTTAAACAGTTCTTGAACTACGGAAATGCACTTGTAGACAAGTTTATTTCATTCTGCGGAGATTTGAATACAGACAAGTTTGAAATAAAAAACAGCAAAGTTTTCAACGGCGCATTTTTTATCAACACCCATATCGGAAATATTGAAATACTGCGCTCACTTCTAAGCCTGCCTCAAGCAAAAAGAGCAAATGTATTTTTACAGGCAGATGCCTGCAAAGTGTTTAATAACTTTTTAAAAACACTGGAAACAAAAGTAAATATGGATGTTTTTCCGGTTGAAGAAATAAGCGCTGAAACATCAATTACTATATCAGACCGCTTAAAGGACGGCGAAATAGTATTTATGGCGGGCGACAGAGTTTCCGCGCAGAATACCAATATGGTATATGAAGGTGAATTTCTCGGACAGAAAATACGCCTGCCTCTTGGAACTCTGAAATTCGCATTGATGATGAACTGCCCTATATACTTTATCATATGCGCCAAAGAGGGAAAGAGCTATATTATACATACGGAAGAGTTTGTTTTCTTTGAAGAAGAAAAACGTTCGGAACGGCTCAACAGACTGAAATCAGAATACGTAAAATTCTTAGAAAAATATACCCTCAAATATCCGTACCAGTTTTATCATTTTTTTGATATTTTCAGCTGAGAAAAGGTGATTAAGTGGATTGTGTGACTCGTGAATAGTGACTTGTGAATCGAGGTATAAAAAATGATATAAGTAAACGAGGTTCAATTGAAGAAATCTCTAAACGCATTTTTTTTGTTTTATATCTACAAGCACAAGAATATTTTCTTGATACCACTAATCACTATTCACGAGTCACTATTCATCAACTCACAGGTCTGACACCTCACCTTTCCCCTTTTGCGTACTTTTGTCAAAAGTTAATTTTTGGTTAAGAAATCAAGGTTTATGCACAAACAGAGTAATAATATAAGTGTTGAAAGTAATAGGTATGAAATATGAAAGGAGAACATCATGAAATTCTTAATTAAAAAATCACCAGACAGTTTTATAAAATCTGTTAATGATGAAATCAGTTCTATTTTAAACAGAAACTTTGACAGCTTTTTCCCGGAATATATTTACAACGAGGATATGGAATCCGAAAAATTCGCTATGCCTGTTGAATTACATGAAAAAGATAAAGAATACAGCGTAAAAGCGGAACTCCCTGGGGTTAAGAAAGAAAACCTCGATATTGATATAGATAAAAATCATATTACTATTAATGCTAAAAAAGAAGAAGAGCATAAGGAGGATACTAAGGGTTACAGAAAATCTGAATTTAGATATGGTGAATTTTCAAGAACTGTATACTTCCCTCAAGAAATTGATGTTGAAAAAACAACAGCTAAACTTGAACACGGTATATTAGCTATTACTGCACCAAAGCTTGCAGCTGAAAAAGGCGATATTAAGAAATTAACAGTAGATTAATTATCTGCAATGTAAAACCAGATAAAACGGGCGGGACGCGAAGCGTCCCGCCCGTTTCGTATTCTTTGACGCAATATTTACACCGTGCGTCATTCAAAGACTCGCAAAATACAAAGAATTAGAGAATCTTCGGACTCGATATGAGCTGGTATAATAGGGGACTCGTGAATAGTGAAGAGTGAGAAGTGGTTATAGAGATTTCTTCAATTGAACCTCGTTTACTTATATCATTTTTTATACCTCGATTCACCCTTCACGCCTCACTCTTCACTCAGTCACTCACCATCATACCCCTGCCGTCTGCTTCTTAAACTGCATCTCATAAAGAGCTTTGTATGCGCCGTTTGGTATGTTAAGAAGTTCAGCGTGGGTTCCGGTTTCGACAATCTCGCCTTGATTTATAACTACGATTTTGTCCGCATTCTGGATTGTTGAAAGTCTGTGGGCAATTACAAATACTGTTTTATCTTTCATCAAGTTATCTATTGCTTTTTGTACGATTGCTTCGGCTTTGTTGTCAAGCGCAGATGTTGCTTCATCTAAGATAATTATAGGTGCGTCTTTTAAGAATGCACGCGCTATTGCAACTCTCTGCTTTTGACCGCCGGAAAGGAGTATTCCCCGCTCGCCTATTTGTGTATCTAAACCGTCTTTTAAAGTGGCAATGAATTCATCCAGATATGCCATTTTTACAGCTTGATTAATTTGTTCTTCCGATGCGTTTTTGTTACCAAGAAGAATATTTTCCCTAATTGTACCGGAAAATAAGAAATTATCCTGGAAAACAACTGCGATATTCTGGCGGAGTGAATGCAGGGTATAATCTCTGATATCAATTCCGTCAATCGTTATTGCGCCGGATTTAATGTCATAAAATCGCGGGATAAGATTCACAATAGTTGTTTTACCGCCTCCGGAGTTTCCGACAAATGCAACTGTTTCGCCTTTTTTGACAGTAAGATTAATATTTTTCAAAACAGGAGTATTTTTGATGTATTCAAAATTAACATCTTTGAATTCCAACCTGTCGTTTATTCCTTTTAGTTCCACTGCATTTTCCTTGTCTTTAATAGCCGGTTTTGCGTCAAGCACCTCAAAAATTTGTTCAATGGCATAAAATGAAAGCTGGACAGCATTCAAATTGTTGCCGATATTTTTAACCGGTGTGTAAAGAAGAATAAGCGCGGTAATAAATGATACAAAGTTTCCGCTTGTAATCTGTTCAGTAATAATCAGATGGCTTCCGTAGCCTATCGCAGCTGCAATACCTACTGATACAATAACGTGCATCATCGGAGAAAGCCACTGGGTTTTTTGTACAAGTTTTATTCTAAGATTAAATACATTTTTAAGAATCCATTGGAATTTATTTGTTTCATTTTCCTGCAGGTTATATGAAGTTATTGTTTTATTTCCTGCAAAAACTTCGTTGTATTCTGTAATGATTGCAGAATCTGCTACAACAGTCTTTTCTAAAACACTTTTAATTCTCTTTTGCAGTTTTGCAACGGGTGCAAATGCGCAGGCAAGAACGACAACTGCAATAAGTGCCAATTGCCATGAGTTATAAAACAGTACTGCAACAAGAGAAATTGAGGAGAATATTCTCTGTGTAAATACGCTTAAGTTATCAAGAAGTCCGGAACAGGCGCTGTCTGCCATGTTATTGAATTTAAAAACAATATCACCGGATTTTCTTTTGTCATAGAAAGATGTTTCAAAAGTAAGAAGCTTTTTAAAGAGGTCGAACTTAAGCCCGTTAGTAATTCTTCCTCCGACCCAGGTTGAGAGGTAGGCAGAAAGATATTTAAGCCCTCCTTGTATGGAAGTGAATGCGACAATTCCTAAGGGAATATACCATGGAGAAGCAATGGACTTTTCAACCATAACCAGATCCATATATGGCTTGAGTGCAAGTGCAATGACTGCATCCAAAGAACCTATAGGAATACAAATAAGCATTGAACATAATGCTCTAAACCATACAGGCTTTACGTATGGAAACATACGGCGATAGTTGATGACAAATCGCTGTGCTTTTACGGTATCAATAAATTTATTTATCAGTTCATTCAGCATTTTCTTTTTTCCTTTGTCTGATATAATCCTTGATTGTTCTTAGGGTTGCAAGATTGTAGACCTGCCTAATTGCCAGAAATCCTAAATCTATCATATTAAGCTGTTTAGGAGTTTTATAGAGATGGAATATTTTATCTTTAAGCGTATAGTCTTTAGTGTGCTTGTCGACAAATGTATATAAATCTCTAAATTCTTTTATTCCGAACCCAAAAGTTTCTTTAAGTTTTGCACGCATCAAATCATCTTCCATCAAGTCATGTATTTTTTGATACGCGTTTATTTGGAGTGAAAACCAATATGAAGCAAAGTTCTCTGCATAGCCTTTACCGTATGTTGTTTGCAACATGTAATGCGCAATGATAAATTCAAATGCCCATATATCATTTGGTTGAATTTTGTCTATATATGGGCTGTTATGACATATTGCCTTTAAAAGCTCATAGTCTTTGATTTTGTAATACGTATTTTGCGCAGAAATAACTTCAAAAAATGATGTTTGCGCACTGCCGATATCTTTGAAGATTGAAGTTATTTGATTTTTATTTATTCTGTATGAGATAAGCGGTTTTTTTATTATTCTTAGTTTCGCACCATAAATAATCAAATCCGCCCACAAATTTACATCAAAGAGTTGAATATATGATTTATCCAGAAAATTCGGTTTAAGAATATTTCTTCTAATCAAACCGGCAGGAAATGGCAGAGGTGAATGGCGCATAAAAAGAAGTTTAAGAATATCCTTTTCATCCATATCACAATTAAATCCGATAGAAGCCTTATCTTCTGACCACAATTTTTCTTGACGTCCTCCGTTTTCATCAATAATATATGTATCAGAAACTGCAAACCCGATATCTTTGTGATTTTCCAGATAATTAACCATTTCTTCCAGACAATCCGGTTCCATAACATCATCTGCACAGAAAAATTTTATATATTCACCGTTCATCTGATTAAGAAGATTGTACGAATTCAAACCGGAGCCTGCGCCCAGGTTTTCTTCCGCATCAAAATGTTTAATTCTGCTATCGTCAAAAGAATGCGCAATCTCTCTTGAAGTGTCTGTTGACGCGTGATTAAATAATATCAATTCAAAATTTTGATATGTCTGATTAAGAATTGATTTAATCGTTTCGCCTAAAAATTTTGCATCATTATAATATGGCAAAAAGACAGTTACTAACGGTTTCATTTATTTTTCCTATCTATTAAGTTGTATCTAAATTTATTTAAAGGTTTTTCTACCATGATATGAATGATAATACCCCATATTATTGCAGAAATAATTGCCAATAATGTAATCAAATACAATTCTTTTGCATGTGCTGAAAAGGTTATTTTAAGAGGTTTTTGTAATAAATTGAATAAATTAAAATAGAATATGGAAGGTTCCTTAAAATGAATAATTTTTACCAAGTTACATATTGTCTGGCTATGACATAAAAACATTCCCATTGAAATTCCCCCAAGAATTTCAAACCATCGTAAAGGATGCCAAATTGAATAATTACTCAGTCCGATATTATTAGTTTTTTTAATATCAAATGAATATATCATTGCTAGCAATATTAATATTATTATGCTAGGAATAATTAAAATCCAACGTATTTGTAGGTTTCCAATATTAATTGAATTATTAAATAATTCAGAATTCACAAAAAAGAATACTAAAAATAATAAAAAAATTGATGGACGCATATATTTTTTTAACATATTATCCTCATTATTTAATGTATAAAAATTAAATAGAAAACCACAAAAAAATAAATCTAGATTATATCTAACATTTTCATAAATCACTTGTAACCAAGGGGTATATGGACCTGTTACTATTCTCATAATCAATTCTGAACCAAGCAAGATAAAAAACAAAATACCTGCAATCAATTTTGCATTAGAATGATGCCTAATCGGTGTTATGAAAAACTTATTAACAAATGGAGCAATAAAATATAACTGCATTAGGGTACAAATAAACCACATACTCCCTATCATAGCTGTAAGGTAATCTTGTCTTAGAGTAAGTGTAAAAGCACGCTTGAGAATCTGATTATCAAAATTAAAATATATTGAAGTATTAACAAAAAATAAATCAATGGTTACAATAAGGAAATAAATAGGTAAAATTCTTACACATCTTTGAATATAAAAGTTTAAAAAATCTTTAATATTATCCGTTTTATACTTTCCAGAAAAAAAGCCTTTGCCTATTAAATATCCAGATATAATAAAAAATATCCAGACACAAGTTGCAGCAGGCAAATTTAGTATATTATGAATACTAACTCCAGGATGGTTTCTATAATAAATCTTAAAACTGTGTGCAATAACAATTCCTAAAGCGGCAAAACCTCTTAGAAAATCAAAAATATTAAGTCGTTCTATTTTAAACATAGATTTCTCCACACGTTACTACTGGTTAGCTCTTTTAAGTCGAATTTTAAACCATAAAATTCTTATCACCTTGTGATTTTTTTCATTCCTTAATGAAAAGATATTTTGTAGGGAAAAAACCGTTGTATTATACAGTTTGGGCTGTGTAGAATTAAGATTAATTAGACTTTTCTTCTTAGGTTCAATTATCAAATCATTTTTTGCTAAAAATTTACAATATTCATCATAAAGTTTATTGTAGTCATGATTTAATTTGTCTAAATTAATCTCATTATAGATTTTTTCTATATTATTTTCTTTTATATAAGAACTATTATGAGGAATATTTAAAAATTCTGCCATTTCTTTACCCTTAATATCTGGTGTTATAAATAGAGGCGGTACTCCAGAGTTTATTGATAAGATTGAACCGTGTATTCTATAACCCCAAAATAGATCAAAGTTCTTAACAAAATTTTTCCAACTTGTAATATCTGAAAACATATTGAAGTTTTTATTTTTTAATTCCTTTTCATTTTCCCAATGTTTTACAAGGTACTTTGCTTCATCCTGTAACATATAAGCATAGTTATAGTTTTTGTCTGGGAAATCGAAAGGTTTTTGAGAGTTAAAAGCATTATAAGGAGATGCTATCAAAATATTTTTAATATCATTAAAAGGTTTTTTCTTAACAATTCTATTTCTTCCCATTTCATAATAAGAAGGACAACCAATAACTTGAGTATTATTAATTCCAAGGTTAGATAAAACTTCTTGTGTGTAGTAACCGCGGACTCCAATTAATTCAGTATAGTCTGAAATCACTTTTAAAAAATTTATTAAACTCGGGTCAAGTTTTTTACAGAAATCCTTCTCTAATTGATTTTCTACAATAAATTGATTATTTACATTATCATATTTATAGTATTGGTTACAACCCAAAGACAAAACAATGATTTTTTTATTTAATCTTTTTATAAAATTAATCATGTTTTCAAATGGCAAAACTTGCCCGTAACCTTCAACAATTCTAATTTGATCTTGCAACATAAGAAAAACATGTGAACATTCATTATTAATCGTGTCAATGTCTTTATCTTGTTGTGAAAAATCATACCGCCATATATTTTTTATATGTTTTGGCTTTTTGTAATAACCATATATTTGTTTTATTAAAGCCCAAGTTGGATAAGAATTGCCTATATTATAGTTAATCGCATTCTGATAATTCTTAAAAGAAATTATATCATTTAAATCACTACATAAATTGCTATTTATAAAAAATGGCTTTATTGACATTTTATTCTCCTTTTAATTTTTATTCCTAATATAGTAATAATATTATGATTTTTTAACGTATATTGAGAAAAGAAAAAACTAGAGATTTTTTTCCTTAATAAATCAAATGGCGGTAATAATAAGAATATCAAATATATAAGTTCGGCTAATGATTTGTCAAAACTATCATAATTAAAAGCAAACTTTTTTATTTTTGAAATATCTTGTAAACCTTCTTTAGAACGGTCTGATAATCTTGCGCCAATCCATTGGATTTCAATATCCAAAATATTATGTATATAATAATATAACTTGCCAATAACTCTAATTTGTTCGTCCGGTAAATGGTCATTGTTTATTCTACGTCCAGTAATATCAACATCCAGTACAACACTAAGTTTTGATGCTGTTTTGCTTTTTATTTCTTTGAGCAAATTTGCAAATCCATATAAGTCTTGATCTTTCCAATTTATATCGTTATTCATAAATATATATTTTAAAGTTATCTTATCAAAGGTATTGGATTCTGCGTATAAATGAAGATTGCTAACAACTTGTTTAAATAATTTAGAATTTCTAACTGCTTTAAATGTTTTTTCAGACCCTGCGTCTATTGATGTATATAAGATCTTGCATACATTTTTATAGTCTTTAATATTTTGTGCAAGTAATTCAGCTTTATTTTTTAGTGAAGAATTTGATAGAAGTTTAAATGAAGAACTTTTTAAATTACTATTCATAAATTCAATAGTATCCTTGATATCTTCTAATAATAAAGGTTCGCCTCCACCGACACAAAGTAAAAAATTATCAGTAAGAAAATTATTATCATATAAATTCTTAATTGTAGGCAAAATTCTCATATTTTTATTTAATTTTGCCGATAATTGTTCTTTACTTAAATAGCAATATGAGCATCTAAAATTACATGTTGTAAAAGGTAATAATATTAATGCATTTATTTTTTCTAAATCTATTAAATTTTCTTCTTTCTCTTTTAATAAATTACATCCGGCACACTCTTTCCGACTGCCGTCATTTATACCATTTAAAAGTTCCTTACGAGCTTTAATAAGTTCTTGAACCGAAACCTTTGAAAAATCATCAACATCAGTAATTAATGGTACAGATCTATTACAGCAAGCCGTTACTTGATTCTCTTCGAAATGTACTGCCCCCCATTCATTACTATCTAACCACTTACAAACTTTCTTTTTCATTTAATTATATTCTCCTCAAATTCTTTTCTAGCCAAAAACGGGTACATGTCTTCTAAAGACGGTGAAATCATTGTGCCGTCATCGAGCTTGCGCGCGGAAAGCTTCGGCGCAAATGAGTAATCTTTTTCAACGATAACTTCGCACAATACTGCACCCTCTGTGCTCAAAACCTCTTTTATATCATCAGCCATAGATACAACAGAGTCTATACGCTTAGTTTTTAGACCAAAAGCCCTGCCGATTTCCGCAAAGTTCGGGACGCTTACACCGCTGTCCGCACCTGAACCCGTCATATGACCCGCAAAAAAGTTCTTCTGGCTCTGGCGGATTGATGAGTAACCTTGATTATTGATTACAAAAATCTTTATCGGAAGTCGGTTATAAACAATTGTCTGAAGTTCCTGCAAATTCATCATTATAGACCCGTCGCCTTCCAGACATATTACATTGCGCCCATCCGCCTCATAACAAGCACCGATTGAAGCAGGAAGCGCATAACCCATTGACGCGTCGCCGGAATTCACAAGCACACGCCCGCCCGTTTTAATTATGCCGTTTTGGAACAAACAAATCGAAGGCGTTGCATTGGCGCTGACAACAATACTTCCGGCAGGCAATTGTCTGGTAACCTCATGCACAAAATAATACGGATTAATTTCCCCGCCCTGCACCTGCTCGATTTTAGAGTATTTCTCCTTAAGATTTCTGCAGAACTCAAGCCAGGATGAACTGTTTAAAGCCGGCTGATGTTCCCAAAGATTAAGCAATTCCGGAATAAATTCCGCCAAATCCGCATTGACTGCCAAGTCCGGACTTACGGTCGGTTTATCCAGTTCCGCTTTATCAATATCAACAACTATCTTAAACGCATTTTTTGCAAAGTTTTCCCAATTATAACTTGCCTGTCTGATATTATTGCGCGTGCCGAGGCAAAGAACCAAATCCGCATTCTGGAGCGTGAAATTCCCTGCCCTTTGTCCTATCGTACCTATTCTTCCCGCATAATAAGGATTATCCGCCTCCAGCATATCAAACCCGTTAAATGTCGTAACAACAGGTATCTGCAATTTTTCAAGAAGTTTTTTGAAATTATCTATTTGTCCTGCAAGTCTTATTCCGTGTCCTGCAATTATCAAAGGACGTTGAGCAGTATTTAGTCTTGAAACGATTTCTTCAAGCTTCAGGTCATAAACAGGGGCTTTTGTCGGAACAAACTCTGCAAGCTCGTCCTCATCAATCATTGACGCCTGTACATTCATCGGAATATCAAGCCAAACCGGACCTTTTCTGCCCGTCGTCGCTTCATAAACCGCCCTGTCAAGATGATATTTAATCTCCTTAGGCTCAGTAACCATTTTTGCATATTTGGTCAAAGGCTTAACCACAGAAATAATATCGACTTCCTGGTCGCCAAGCTGTCTTAAAGGTATTTGCGGGCAGGAAGCCATTGTTGTACTATATTTAACCTGTCCGGAAATATAAAGCACCGGAACAGAATCCGTCCACTGTCCGAAAACTCCGTTCAAACAGTTTAATCCCCCCGGACCGGTCGTCACATTCACGACCGCAAGGTTTTGATTAACTCTGGCATAACCTTCCGCGCCGATTGCACAGGCTTGCTCATGATGATTAGCAGTATAAGGAATTGCACGCCCCAAGCTGTCATTCAAATGCATTGCGCCCCCGCCGGACACCATGAAAAAATGTTTAACCCCGTGTTCTTTCAATCTTTTTGCTATATAATCAGAAAGTTTAATAGTTCCCATCTACACAAGTTCCTTTTCTTTTACTTCCAGACCGCGGTTATAAATTTTTTGTTTCAAGCTGTCATCGTACGCATAAGGCGAATCTATATCATCAATTTTTATAGGCTCATCCGCTTTAATGTCGCGCAGGAGGACTTCTCCGCTCATAAGCTCTCTGCAGGAAATCTGCCCCTGCTGAAGCGGAATTGCAAGATAAACATCGCTGTCATTTATAGCCTCGCCTGCTTTTAAATCACGTCTTGCGTAAACACCTCTTACAAGTGCATCAAGATACTGAGTTTCCTGTTTGCCCGGAATACGTTTGTATCCTGCTGGTCCTCCGCATATTTCAATCGCGGTTTTGTAAGCTTTTATCCATCTGTCTAAATCAGAAGGTGTTGAACAATACGGCGAAACCGGAACTCCCTGCCAATCAATATCAATATGGCGTTCAAATGTGCGTGCACCTTTTGCATACGCTATCATCATGGCATTTTCTATATCTTTGTTATACTCGTGTGTAGAAAATCCGATTACGTGTTCCGGATAGCGCGCCTTTAAATAATCTATCTGATTAAGTTCAAGGTCGCTCTTTTCGCTCGGATAGATTGATACGCAGTGATTAATTGCAAGCGGAATATTTCTGTTGTCAAAAAACTTGACAATATCATCAATATCCTTAACCGAAGAACCGCCCGTTGAAACAATTACAGGCTTTCTTGTCTTTGCAATTTCTTCTATCAAAACCCAGTCGTTTAAATCTGATGATGCAATTTTTATAATCTGCACGCCTAAATTCACGCAGGTTTGTACAGATTTTTCATCAAACGGTGTGGACATTGTTATGCATCCGGATTTTCTGATTGCATCAATCAGAATTCCGTATTCATCCTCGCTCATCTTTGTCTTTATAGTTTTCTTGATGTATCTTATATCATCTCTATCTTTAAAATCTTTGTGTATAAAATGATCAACATCCCTAAACTGAAGCTTTATAGCAGCTTTTACGTTATTGAAGCGGACAATTCTGGAAAAATCAGTAATAATCTTTTTTCCGCGTTCAACATCGCCCCAATGGTTATTGGCAAGCTCAAGAACAAATAAATCTTCAAAAATGTTGTTTTTCATAGTTTTACGACCTCCTTCAACGAGTCCTTGTTGTATTCATAAAGTTTTTTAATTCCTTCTTCTAAAGAAGTGAATTTGCAGGCAGGATAATTTTTTAATAAAAGCGTATTATCGCCTGTGTATTCGTTATTCATTTCTTCTTTTGCAACAAAGATATTAACCCGCTTCTCTCCAAGCGTATTTGCAATTCTGGCAATTTCGCCGAGGCTTGTGCTGGAAGACGGGGTTATATTGATTATGTTTGTCTGCGGGAAATGCTCCATAAAATAAGAAACAATTCTCTGCATATCCTCGACAAATAAATAATCAAAAACAACATCTTGATTAATAATAATATCTTCGCCTTTTATAACTTGATTAACCGCATAGCTCGGAAATCTGCTTTCTTTTTCGCCGTAGCCGTAGCAGGCAAAAATATTCAGCATCAAAACATCTCTGCGGTTTTTTATCATGCCGGCAATAATCATTTTGGATTTGCCGTACAAATCTTTTGGTATAACTTCGCCTATAGTTTCTTCTTTAACTTTACAAAGCGGGCGTGACTTGTCATACATTGCACCGGAGCCGAACAATATTACTTTTGCATTACTTTTTTTGTATTCCAGAATATTTTCAACCATCGAAATGTTTTCATCCAGAGTTGAAGATTTATCCTCAACACCTCTTGCACCGCCCTGTGTTGCGCAATGGATTACAAAATCTATATTATTGGCAGAAAAATATTCTTTGACGGCATTTCTATCCGTAAGATTTAATTCATAACTCCGCGGGGTAAGCAGATTGTACTTCCCTTTGAGATATGATTTTAGATTTTTGCCGATAAATCCGCCAGAGCCGGTGATTAAAACATTTTTTATAATAAAACACCTGCTCTTTCTTTTACAAATTTATGAATCGTATCTGAAATCTTTGTCATTTCTTTTTCGCCGAGAGCAGGGAATGTTCCGACCCAGAAGGTGTTATTCATTATAAAATCCGTGTTCGGAAGCTGTTTATAATCCTCTTCTGTCAAATCCCCGGATGAGATTAAACCGCCGTCGTTTATTCTCAATTTAATATCGTTTTCAACAAAACAGGGCTGTCTTAAGATATTGCCAGCAAACAACTGTCTTGTCCCAACGCCGTTATTTTCAAGAAATTCTACCATCTCCTGTTTTGTAAAAGGTGCGTCCGGCTTGACTGAAATCAAGTAGCCGAACCACGATGGTTTTACTCCTTCTTTAACTTCCGGCAGTATTAAAAAGCTTGTTAAATCCGAAAGCTTTTCGTTAAGCATATGCGCATTTCTGCTTCTCCGTTCCAGAAATGAATCCAGTTTTTCTATCTGAGAACACCCAAGAGAAGCCTGCCAATCTGTAATCTTTAGGTTATATCCGATATGAGAATAAGTATATTTGTGATCATAGCCGAAAGGAAGATTGCCGAGCTTCTGCGAAAATCTCTTACCGCAAACGCCGTCTTTCCCCGGCGGACAACAGCAATCCCTGCCCCAATCTCTAAAGGACATAATAATTTTATATAATTCCGCATCATTTGTAACAACAGCCCCGCCTTCGCCCATAGTGAGATGATGAGCGGGATAGAAACTAAATGTTCCGATATGCCCGATGGTTCCGATTTTTTTGCCTTTGTATTCCCCGCCGAGAGCATCACAGCTGTCCTCTATTACCCATAGATTATATTTTTGCGCAATCTGCATAATTTTATCCAAATCATAGCTGTTGCCGAGAGTATGGGCTAAAAATACAGCTTTGGTCTTAGGGGTAACTGCGTTTTCAATTTTATCAGCGTCAATATTATATGTTCCTATTTCGCAGTCAATAAATACCGGAACAAGCCCGTTTTGAATAATAGGATTTATTGTTGTAGGAAATCCGGATGCTACAGATATAACCTCATCACCTTTTTTCAGCCTTCTTCCGCCTAATTTATAAGAAGTCAGCGCAGATAAAGCAAGCAGATTAGCGCTTGAACCGGAATTTGTCGAAAGCGCATATTTTACGCCGAGATATTTTGCAAACCTGCTTTCAAACTCTCTGTTAAATCTTCCTGCCGTAAGCCACATATCCAGAGAGGCATCAATCATATTCATCAGCTCTTCCTCGCCCAGAAGTTTGCCGGATGGCGGAATATATTCAAATTCTTTTTTATTGCCGTATACTACTTGATAATATTCTCTTGCAGCTTCTTTTACTTTATTGCGTAATTCTTGTTCCATTTTATACTTTCCTCGTATTCTTCAATCTGGCTTATTGTAAAATCAAACATATCTGTATCGTTGTTATAAAAATGCCTATACCAATCTACCGTGCGGGCTATTGCGGTATCAGCTTTATATGCAGGCTCCCAGCCTAATATTTTTTTGGCTTTTTCTATATTAAGCATCAGCAGTCCTGCTTCGTGAAGCGGGCTGGCTTCGCCGACAACAACACGACCTTTGCCGTAAAATTCCGTCACTCTCTTTGCAACTTCTGCAACCGTTAATACGCTTTCTTCATTCGGACCAAAATTAAATCCGTCAGCATATTCCTGCCCGTTTTCAAGAAGTTTCTGCCCCAGAAGCAGATAACCGCTCAAAGGTTCCAAAACATGCTGCCACGGGCGTACGGCAACAGGATTTCTAATCTCTATATCAACTCCCTTATTAATAGCTCTTATGCAGTCAGGAATTAATCTGTCTTCAGCCCAGTCACCGCCTCCGATAACATTACCGGCTCTTGCGGTTGCCATCGCATAACCGTCTTTTAAGAAAGAACGTCTGTAAGACGAGGACATAATTTCCACACATCCTTTGGAAGAAGAATACATATCATAACCGCCCATCGGCTCATCTTCCCTGTATCCTCTGTTTATTTCCCTGTTTTCGTAGCACTTATCGGTTGTTACATTCACAAAAGCCTTTACCGAAGCGCATTTTCTTGATGCTTCTAAAACATTTAAACTTCCAATAACATTTGTCTGATATGTTAATACGGGCTCTCTGTATGAAAGTCTTACCAGAGGCTGGGCAGCAAGATGAAAGACTATATCCGGCTGAAATTCCAGCATTGTTTTTTCAAGTTTTTCAGTATCAAGAATATCCCCGATAACAGATTTAGATATTTTATTTTTAATATCTAAAATATTAAACATTGCAGGCTCTGTATTAGCTTCCAGAGCATATCCGCAGACTTCCGCGCCTAATTTTGAAAGCCACAAAGCCAGCCAGCTTCCCTTAAATCCCGTATGACCGGTTAAAAATACTTTTTTGTTTCTATAAATATTATTAAACACACACTGCCTCATTTTTATTCCAAACCGCCCACGGCGCGCTGTCGTTCTGCCACATTTCCGTAAGCTCGTTTTTGTCTTTTAATGTATCCATCGGGCGCCAGAATCCATAGTGCTTGTAAGCATTGAGCTGTCCATCGCGCGCGAGATTTTCCAACGGCGCTCTTTCAAAAATCACATCATCGCCTTTTGGAATATAATCAAATACTTCCGGTTCGCATACAAAAAACCCGCCGTTAATCCACGATTCCTCGCCCTTTGGTTTTTCCATAAACGAAGTTATCATTCCGCCGTCTTTTATTACCAGAGCCCCGAAACGACCCTGCAGTTGTACAGCCGTCATTGTAACCAGTTTGCCGGACTGTTTGTGCGATTTTATTAAGTCAGAAATATTAACATCGCTCACGCCGTCGCCGTAAGTCAGCAGGAACGGCTCATTCCCGATATAATCCTGCGCCTTCTTAATTCTTCCGCCAGTCATAGTGTCCTGACCGGTATAAAGCATCGTTACACGCCACGGCTCTGTCTGTATCCTGTGAATTTCTACGGAATTATTAAGCATGTCAACCGTTATATCCGAATACTGCTGGTAATAATGCACAAAATAATCTTTGATAACATGCGATTTATATCCGGTTAAAATAACAAAATCATTAAACCCGTAATATGAATATATTTTCATGATATGCCATAAAATAGGTTTTCCGCCTATTTCAACCATCGGTTTCGGTATTAATTTTGTTTCCTCGGACAATCTTGTTCCCAGTCCTCCGGATAGTATTACGACTTTCATTTTTCTCTCCGTTACAAGCTGAATTCCATATTAAATCTGGAATTTATATTTTCTTTCACTCCTATATACTTCATCGTAGCGATTACGGTAGACTGATTGAACAGCCACTGCAAAAACGACAAATCCTTCGATTTTTGATAATAATGATATCCAAATGTTTTTCTCAAAGACGCAATAGAAATGTTGTTTAATTTAAGCGCATTGCACACTTCCTTGAACTGTGTATAAACAGCAGTCCTCTCCATTCTTCTGCCTCTTATGGATACAAAAAGCGGTGAACTTATATCAGCATCTTTGGATACAAGTTTTATTAATTCGCGTATCTCTTTATTCAACGGAATTTTTTTCTTAATTCCGGCATCGCATTGTTTTACAATTATATATTTTTTATTTTTTACATCTTCTATATTTAAGTTTAAAATCTCATTAATCTTTAAACCGGTATTTATTGCGAGCAGAAAAAATAAAAGGTTGCGGAAATCCTTCTGCTCCTCATAATATCTCTTAATCAATTGAATTGTTGTAATGTCTTTAATAGGAAAGTCTTTTGTCACACCGTCCGCCGATTCCGATATTTAAACCCGTTCTTTTTAAAATCTTGCACCATTTTGATTAAAATGATGCATGAATATTTTTCTCAATCATAGCATGTAATACATAATATGCAATAGTTTATGTAAAAAATGTTAAAAATAGGATAACCGGCTATTTTATAAAAATAAAAATAACCGGTTTTTGAAAATAGCCATGCCCATTGATTTATACCATTTACCCCTTGCATCATTTTAATCAAAATGGTGCAAGATTTTTTTATGGGGTAAATTTTAATAATATATTATATTATTGTAACTTGTATTTCGCCGACTATCTGTCCGTGTATGGTTTTAATTTTATTATCCAATTCTACCCTGCCCCAGCCAAGGCGGTTGATTAATTCAAAAACAGCATATCTGCGCGCTTCCATAGAACAGTCATTAATTTTTACTGCAAACCCGTCTTTTTCTTTTATATTAAATACGATGCACAACCCGCCGGCTCCGACTTTTGCAATAATATTTTCGGTTTTTTCTATAATTTCCGTATCTGTCCTGTTTTCTCCGCCGTATATGTATGGATTATGCAGGATTGAGTTTATAATTTCCGGATAATTAAGGAGGTTTTTATAGCCCTTCAGCATATTATATAAAGGCATGCTCATAATAGGAACACCGCACCCGTCAGTTGTCACGGGATAAGCTTTTTCAAGCCCGCACATTTCGGTTATCTTTTTCTTTATCGCAATTTGAAGCGGATGTTCCGGTTTGTAATATGTTTCCATGTCCCAGCCCTGCGTCTTGCAGATTACTAAAAAGCCTATATGTTTGCCGGAACAATTGTTATGAATGGCTGACGGCATTTCGTTATTCAAAAGCATTTTGTCCTGCATGCTCCGCGCAAGAGGAGCATGTACACCGCATTTTAGCAAATTTTCATCTATATCGAATTTCTTGAGAATTTTCCGCGCTGTCTTAATATGGCACTCTTCGCCGGCATGAGATCCGCAGACAAGCGCAAGTTCGTCTTCTTCCAGATGAATATTATAATCAATCAAAAGAGATGCCTGCAGAGGTTTTGCGCAGGAGCGAAGATAGAAAGGCGGAGTTTCATACGGTTTAGAATACTGCACAAACAGCCCTTCATGCACTTCTTCAGCCAGTCCGTCCCTTATGTATTCAACCCGCAGGTTCAAAATCTACTGTTCCTCTTCTTTATGGTCTTTGATAAACGTAAGAAGAGCGTCCATTTTTTGTCTTAAGATTTCATTTTCTTCTTTCAAACGTGTATTTTCAACGCGGATATCATAACTTTCTTTTTCCAGAGCAAGTGTGGGAATATCATCCGGATTAAGAGAAAATCTCTTTCCGGCTTCTTCTTTCATAAAGATAATACTTTTTACGTCTTTTTCGCGGACAAAGCCCATCTGAACCATGAGTTCCGCAATAAATACGTGTTTGCCGGATTCATTCATTTCCTGCTGTTTATTCAATACTTCGTCCAGCTGTTCAATCGTCATTTTGCCCGCGCGGATAAAATATTCGCCTGTACGGTATTTTCCGGCAATAAATCCTGCAATAGCGCTAATCAGATTAGGAACTTCGTTTGAGAAAAAGCCGGAAGTTTTGCAGAAAGTAAAAGCTTTAGCAACTTCTTCCAGAGTAAAATTATTTTCTATAGCAATTTCAATCAGCGACATACCTTTTGAACATGAATTCAAGAAAGAATATATGCTTTCATCAAATTTTGACTCTTTTGTTAAAAGCTCATTCTGCCCCAAATCAGACAGGACAGGTTTATAAATGTGGAAAAGTTCGCCTTCCTGTACATCAAGGAATTCATTACTTAAATAATTAGTCAAATCATTAGAAAGATTTAAGAATATAGTCTGCTTAATCCATAATGGGAATGAAAGCATTTTTTCCATAAAGTCTATAAATAAGCTCTTACTCATGAATATACCCTTCTTTTATATGATGTCTTTAGTACAATTATATCATAATATAATAAAAGTGTTAACATTTGTAAAGGAAGCTTCATAAAATGGGCATGGATGGTTTATCATTTGCGAATACCGGTGCCGTTAAGGAATCAACCTCTGCAGAATACGCCAGCAAGACAGAGCAGGCAATACAGGCTGACTCTGCGAATTTTTCACGCCAGGTGCAGGGGCTTGGAGCAAATCAGCGGGTACGGGCAAAGGAAGATGATGAAGGTTCAAGCAGAAGAAAACCGCCTGATGAAAAAAAGCAGAATGATGAAACCTTTCAAGACGGACTTGTAGAGGACGCTCCGCTGGAATCTGCCGAAGAAGAAGATTCTACTGCCGAAGAAGACATTGAAAATCCCAGCAAAGATTTTTATGTTAAATTAAATGTAAAAGATGATATAATAGAATTATATGACAGTGCAACCGACAGGTTGATAGAAACAATTTCCGGAAACGAACTTGGGGAATTAGTTCAAAAATTAAATATGGCATCCGGAATATTTATAAATAAGAAGGTATAGATTAAATGCCGCCAGTGAATCCATACAGCAAGTACATAAAACAATATCAAGCAAACAATGTTAATACCGCGACGCCTGAAAAGCTTATGATAATGCTTTTTGACGGAGCATTGCAATTCTTGCAGAAAGCCAAAAACGCAATAGCCGAAAATAATCTGCAGGAACGCTCGCAAAATATCGACGGCGCAAGAAAAATACTCAGAGAACTGATGCGTACGATAGATTTGGAGCATGGCAATGATGTTTCTAAAAAGCTTTTCAAACTGTATAACAGAATGGCTATGAATCTGATTAAAGCGAATGTACAACGGAATGTAGAAAAAATAGATGAAGTAATTACGGATTTAACAAATATACGCTGGGGATTTCAAAAAGCAATTGAAATCCAAAATGGTGTAATTACTGTTGAAGAAGCCATGAAAGAACAAGGACAGGCAGGAGCAATTGAGCATCCGGCTTTAAAGGAGGACAGCGGTAATGCAGGATGAAAAACAATATGAACAGCTCATGCTCCAGTATTCTCAGCTTTTAAACGGTTCTGAGGATATTTCGCGCATGATTGATAACGAAGATTATGACAGTGCTATAACCATGATTAAGAATAGAGGACAGCTCTTCCTAAGCTGCAAGTGCATGCGTAAATATCTCGAACTGACGCCCGTTCAGCAGAAAGAACTTGACGACATGCTCGATAAGCTTAGAGAGGCTGAACTTGCGAATATTAAAAAGCTTGAAAAAAGCATGGAAAATGTTCAGCTGGAGCTAAAACGCTCTCAAAAATCTCAAAAATTACAGCAGGCTTATGAAATTAATCCAGATTTAAAAGGAAGCATTGTAAATATTCAAGACAGCATATAACCCTTGCAATAACAGGGTTTTAGCTATGATGGGAAACTGTGTTTTTACATCATATTTTGTGCTTCCAGCTTGTAATGCAGAAAAAGCAAGTATTTTAAAGAAAAAAGTACTTGCTTTTTTAAATGGAGTCTGTATAATGGAATTTGTAAATAGAAGAAAGGAGTTTTATAATGAACAAAGAAGAATTAGTACAAGAAATCGCAAAGAAATCAAAAGTTACTCAAAAAGAAGCTAACGAAGTATTATCAGCTTTAATTGACACTGTACAAAAAACAGTTTCTAAAGGTAAAAAAGTAACTTTAGTAGGTTTCGGTACATTCGAACCACGCAAGAGAGCAGCTAGAAACGGCAGAAACCCACAAACTGGTAAGGAAATCAAAATCCCTGCTAAGACAGTTCCTGTATTCTCAGCTGGTAAGAAATTCAAAGAAGTTGTTAACGGCAAATAGTTAATAATTTAAGTTTTGAATAAAGGGCGCAAGATAAATCTTGCGCCCTTATTTTATATCTGTTATTATTAATTTATTAACCGGACAGGGGAAAAGATTAATGTCACAAACAGAGCTTCCGCGTCAGATTACTGTAGCGGAAATGGCACCGCATGTCCATCATTTCGGGATAGGTGAAAATAAAGTCAATAAAATTTCTGAGTGGTTAATCAGCTGGATTGAAAATTCGATTAAATCCGGCAGGATTAAGCCATTAGACTTGCTGCCTTCAAAGGGAGCCCTTGCATTTCATATCGGGGTCAGCATCGGCACCATGCAGAATGTTTTCCGCTACGTAGAAGACTGCGGGTATGTGGAATCAAAACAGAGAATAGGGACTTATATAAAAAATCCGGATGATAAAAGCATGCCGGCAAAACTTACCTCTAAACGCGAAATGGCGGTTTGGCTTATAAAAAAACACCTTATAGAAGAGAATTACCAGAAAGGCGATTGCCTTATTTCAACAAGAAAGCTCGCCGCATTAACGGGCATGTCCGGAGCTACAATACGCATGGCGGTAAACAGTCTGGTTTCAGAAAAAATTTTAAAAAAAATAAATAAAGTTTTTGTTGTTGAATGTTTAGATTTTACAGCCGGAGATATACAGCCCAAAACTCTTGTAGAAAAAACTGCAGATAGGATAAAACTTTTTATTGAGAGTAATTTAAAGGATGGCAGCCGGCTTCCTTCCAATACGGAACTTGCCTCGCAGTTTAATGTAAGTGTTAAAACCATACACGATGCAGTGAAACTGCTTGTCAAAGACGGACTTTTATACTCACGCAGAGGACGCTACGGCACTATTGTAGTAAGCGCCGGCGCTCCGGAAGATTTATATTATTACGAACGGGTTGAATTGAAGCTGAAACATTATATCTCCGAAAATTGCGAACTCGGCTCAAAATTACCGCCGATTTCAGAACTTGCAGGAATATTTGAAGTCAGCGCCAAAACCGTAAAAAAAGCGTTGGACAACCTTGCAGAAGACGGCTATTTGCGATTTTCGCGCGGAAGATACGGCGGGACATTTGTAACAGACATTCCTCAAGATGTTAACAAAGCATATAAATGGCTGGCTTTGAGTTCCGATTATGTTTCAAATACTTGAAAATTAACAAGAGCATGATATTATAAATAATGTAAAAATAATAAAAGGAGAATAATTATCGCTAACGAAGACAGAAGCCCAAATAAAGGTACGGGCAAGGACAAGGCTCTATTAAATGAAAGGATCAGAGCAAAGGAAGTAAGATTAATTGATGAAAATGGCAATAACCACGGTATAGTCCCAACATCTCAAGCATTAAGAATGGCTGAAGAAGCAGATTTGGATTTATTGGTAATCAGCCCTAACCAGGCTCCGCCGGTTGCAAAAATATTAAATTACGGAAAATATAAGTACGAACTTGAGAAAAAAGCAAAAGAAGCTAAGAAAAAACAACATGTTATTGATATTAAAGAAGTTAAAGTTCGTTATAAAATTGACACCCATGACTACGAAGTGCGCTTGAAAAATATAAGAAAATTCATTTCTCAAGGCAATAAAGTAAAAATTGTTGTAATGCTCCGCGGACGCGAAATGCAGCATTCATCTCTTGCAATAGAACTTGCAAACAGATTTATAGCAGATCTTGCAAATGATCCTGTTGTAGTAGAAAAGAAACCTTTAGTAGAAGGCAGAAACGTAACCGCCTGGCTTGCACCTCAAAATTAGGGGCAGGGAGTCAAGCTTGAAGCCACAAGGAATAAATTTCAAGCTATAAAAACAGCCGAATAATTAAACACTTGATTATAAATATTTAGCAGGTAGAATAGTTTTATGGCTCAGCGCCATAAAAACTGAAAATATCAAATAGAATATGCCGCAATAGCTCCCCTGTGGAGCCGAGAGGCGAAACATATAGAGAAAATGTAGAGCTTACTCTACCAACTCTATGAAAATTGAATAGAATATGCCGCAATAGCTCCCCTGTGGAGCCGAGAGGCGAAACATATAGAGAAAATGTAGAGCTTGCTCTACCAACTCTATGAAAATTGAATAGAATATGCCGCAATAGCTCAGTTGGTAGAGCAAGGGACTGAAAATCCCTGTGTCCTTGGTTCAATTCCGAGTTGCGGCATATTTTTTATTATAAAATAAAACCGCAGGACGCAATCCTTTGCACCATTTACAACTAATAATAGAATATTTTGGTGCTAAAAATTGCACCTTACGGTTTTTGTGACTCGTGAGCCGTGGTTCGTGAATCGAGGTTAAAAAAATGATATGAGTAGACAAGGCTCTATTGAAGAAATTCTATAACCACAAGTCACGGCTCACGAGTCACGATGCACATAGCAAGTTTGTAGGGTGGGTAAAGCCTCTTCAAATGCGTGATTGTAAGTTATTTTGAGCGTTGCGTACCCACCGTTTTTGATTTTGGTTTTGGTGGGTACGTCATGCATAGTTAAATGTAAACTTTTTCCTGTTTTAATGCAACTTTACCCACCCTACATTACTAATTGTGTTACATTAGAATACAAAAATCCGGTAACATCTATTACTTTTACTTTCTTTTCCGGTTATTTTTGATATGATAATAAAGGAAAAGGGAGACTTTTATGGAATTTATTAATCTTATTTTATCACATCTGGTGAGTTTTATAGAACATGTTATTACATATATGGGTCCGTTTGGCATAAGTCTGCTTATGGCAATAGAATCCTGCAATATACCGCTTCCGAGCGAAGCAATACTTCCGTTTGCAGGATATATCGTAAGCAAGGGGGAAATGAATTTTCATGTTGCAGCCTGGGCTGGAGCTTTCGGCTGTGTTTTAGGCTCCATCCCTTCTTATTATCTCGGATATTTTGGCGGGAGAAAATTTATTGAGAAATACGGAAAATATTTTCTAATTTCTCACAAAGATCTTGATGATGCAGACAGATGGGTCGAAAAATACGGAGATTGGGCGTTTTTTATATGCAGAATGCTTCCTGTTATAAGAACTTTTATTTCTCTTCCTGCAGGAATTTTAAAAGCCAGAAAAAGAATATTTTTCACACTGACATTTTTAGGTTCGCTCGTGTGGAGCTATGTACTTGTATATGTCGGTGTAAAATTCGGACAAAATATGGAAATGTTTAAGCACCTATGGCACAAGTTTGACATTTTGATAGTAGTTATTTTCGGTATTTTGGGCGTGCTTTATATCTATAAACATTTTAAGCATTTGAAAGAGTCCTAAAAACTTGCAAATAATTTCTGTTTAGGATTTAATATTAATACTGAGGCTGATGCCTCTAGTCTCTTAGAAAGCGAATTACAAATTTTTGAGTAATCCAGATATTAAACTAGCCAAATTTGCAGGGTTTTGCTACGGTGTTAAGCGAGCCGTTGAAACTGCAAAAAAATTAAAAGAAGAAAACCCTAATAAAAACATCTATATCCTCGGTGAATTAATACACAATACAGATGTCATTAATGAACTTGAAAATCTCGGGATAAAAACTATTTATGAGATTCCCGCAAAGGGTGAAGGCATTTGCATTATAAGAAGCCACGGAGAAGCGCCGGAGGTATTTGAAAAAATTAAAAACGCCGGCTTTGAAGTTGTAGACTTAACCTGTCCGGACGTTAAAAAGGTTCAGCAAAGAGCGGTTGAGCTTGCTAAAAATGATTATTTTGTAGTTATTGTAGGAAAGCCCAACCATCCGGAAGTTATTGCAATAAAGGCGAATGCAGAATTATATTCGGACAAAGTCGTTGTGGCAACAACAATAGAAGAACTTGCGCCGTACGAGGCACAAATTAAAACTCATAAAAAAGTTGGCGTCGTAGTTCAGACAACACAAATGGTTTCATCATTAAATCTTATTGTAAACTATCTGAATACAATCGCCAAAGAAGTTTTGATTTACAACACCATTTGCCAGTCAACAGCAATGAGGCAGAAAGAAGCAAAAGAACTTGCCAAAGAAAGCGACTTAATGATAGTTGTGGGCTCTAAAAAAAGTGCTAATACAACACATCTTGCAGAGATTTTAAAAGATTTTACTAAAACCATTCATATAGAAAATGATATTGAGTTAAACAAAGAATTATTAAACAATGCCCGCACAATAGGTATTACAGCGGGAGCTTCGACTCCGGAGCAAATAATAAATAAAGTCATATCAAAAATAAAGGAGGATATGGCATAAAAAATTTTGACAGTGGCTTAATCCAAACAAACAAAATTGAATTACAAAATACGGTGGAAAAATAATCTAAAAAGAAAAGGAGAAAAGCATAACAAGGGTTTAGTATTTTGCCGGTAGTTATAAATCAAATGAGTAGGAATAAATTACAAAATACGGTGGAATTATAAAATAATCTAAAAAGAAAAGGAGAAAAAAAAATGACAACAACTGACGTTCGTGATGAATTTGAAATGCTGTTAGAAGAAAGCTTTGCTAAATCTAACACAGTTGCTGATATCGTTGAAGGTACAGTAATCAAAAAAGAATCAGAAGGCTATCTTGTAAGTGTAAAGGGTGCAAAAATGGAAGCATTCTTATCTAACAAAGAACTTTCAAGCGATTCAGAAGAATTAGAAGTAGGCGATACAAGAGAATTCTATGTATTAAAAGAAGAAAACAATGACGATCCTATGCAGTTATCACTTAAGAGAATTGCATACGCTCAAGCTTGGGCTCAGCTTAATGATGCAAAAATCCAGGGCGACACTATTCTTGCTAAAGTTGTATCAACAGTTAAGGGCGGTGTACTTGTTGACGTTGCGGATTTAAAAGGTTTCATTCCTTCTTCTCAATTAAGAACAGGAACACCTTTTGACGGACTTATTGACCAGAAGATTGAAGTTAAGGTTCTTGAAGCTGATCCGAAGAAAAACAAACTTATCCTTTCTCAAAGACAGGCTGTTGCAGAGCAGAGAGATCAAGTTGTTGACAACGTACTTTCTTCACTTGCAGAAGACCAGATTGTATCCGGTAACGTTGTAAGAATTACTGATTTTGGTGCTTTCGTTGATATCAACGGTATTGACGGACTTCTTCCGATTTCAGAAATTTCTTGGCAGAGAATAAAACACCCGTCTGATGTTTTAACTCTCGGCGATACAATTGAAGTTAAGATTATCAAGATTGACCACGAATTAAAGAGAATTTCATTATCTTTAAAGAGAATGGGCGAAAATCCATGGCAGCAGATTGAAGGACAATTTGAAGAAGGACAGGTTGTAAAAGGTACAGTAAATAAAGTAACAACATTTGGTGCATTCATAAATATATTCCCTGGTGTTGAAGCGCTTCTTCCTGTATCAGAAATGTCTGACGAAAATGTTAATCCGTTCAACATGTTCAAAGTTGGTTCTGAAGTGGATGTATTAATCAAGAAATTCACTCCGAAAGAACACAGAATAGCTTTGTCAGTAAAAGATATTCAAAAGTAATTTAAATAAAAAAAATAAAAAACACTCATAGATGCAATGTAATCTATGGGTGTTTTTTTATTATATTTAATGTGTTAAATATTAAGCTAAACTTGCAGCACAAGACAAAATATAGTATCATAAACTAGTACATATGTAATTGCGTTACATAAAATCTGCACCAGAATATTATGACGGAACTTCTGCTGAAAGACTTTGCGCACGCTTCAACACTATGCTGTACTTTAGTGATAACATCGACATACTTTTTCAGTATATGTTTGGCGGTGACAATAATTATATTTCATATGATAAAAAGGGGTCGTATAAAGGTTTATATACAGCATTTTTAATTGACATAAATGGAACTAAAAGTAAACCAAATGTTTTAGGTAAAGATTTCTTTATATTTTTGAGGGATAAAAGTGGACAAATTCTTGTACCAGGAAGTTCACAGTATGCTTGGTTGATGAATGATGATGAAAGTAAGTATAGCAGTACCTCTAGTGAGTATACTTGTAATGAAACAAATGTCGGCTCGGGAGTCGGCTGTGCAGGTTCTATATTTGAAAACAATCTAAAAGTTATTTATCAATAAACTCATGCTATAATTACTCTATGCAGGAAATAGCTGTAGGAAAAATATACAGGCATTACAAGGGCAATGTTTATCAAATCATTGCCCTTGCTAAGCATTCCGAAACCGGAGAGGATATGATTGTCTACAAAAACACAGACAAAGGCGATATCTGGGTTCGTCCTAAATCCATGTGGAATGAAATTGTAAATGTTAACGGCAAAGAGGTTTTGAGGTTCAGCTTGATATGATGACAAAAGAAGTTAGAGAATGGATGCAGAAAGTCGAACGCGGGCAGTATTCCAACGAGGATGCAACGCAGGAATTCATGCGTTTTGCGTCTTTTCTTACCAGAGAAGAGATGAAGATGATTAAAGACAGGCTGAAGAATTTATTTTAAAATATCTTTTCTGGTAATAATTCCGAGGACTTCTTTATTCTCATTAACAACAACTGCCCATTCGGTTGAGTTTTCGTGCAGTCTGTAATACGCAGTATAAAGATCCTCATCCGGCTTTACCATAACCGGATTTGTATCTATGATTCTTTCCGCGTTAATCGTTTCCATATCAGAATCTACAAGCACGTCTTCAATATCCGATTTTGTAATTATTCCTTCTAATCTTCCTTTTTTATCAACAACCGGATACGCATTGTGTTTTTCTCTATTCATAACATCAAGGATTTCGTGTATAGAAACATCATCCTTAAATTTCTTCACACCTGATGTCATCAAATCCTTTACCAAAACGCGGTCTGATATATTAACATTTGAATTTTTATACTGATTAACAACAAGCTTAGCGTAAATAGGCTTGTGGTTGAGCTTTTCGGCAGTTAAATCCGCAATTGCGGAAACAAGCATCAGCGGAAGAATACATTCATATCCGCCTGTCATTTCAAACACCATTACAACTGCCGTAATCGGAGTCCTTGCAACAGAAGACAGGAACCCTGCCATCCCGAGAGAAGCTGCAGCCATCAAATTTAATTCAAACCCCAATGTGTTAAAAACAAATCCGGAAATATAGCCGAGAAACGAACCGAGCATAAGCATCGGGAGGAATATCCCGCCTGCAGCGCCGGAGCCAAAACATATCGGAGTAATAATAAACTTGAGGAGAAATATGAGAACAGCAGCCAGAATAACGAATTTACCCGCAAGGAGCATCTGAACAGCTCCGTTGCCGGAGGACAAAATATAAGGCACAAAAAGTCCGGCGCATCCGGTAATAAATCCCGCAAGCGCAGGTTTAATATAGTTTGGAATCTTAATTTTTGCATATAAATCATTAGAAATAAAGATTAACTTTGCAAACAATACCCCAAGAATTCCGCATAAAATCCCCAAAATTATACATCCGAGAATAACTGACGGGCTTGTGTCAATTGATTGCAGAGAAATATTAAAAGCAGGATTTTCGCCTAAAAAATGCCTTGCAACGGTCGATGCCGTTACAGTAGCCACAAGAACAGGAAAAAGCATTGCCGGAGTAAATTTGTGTATTAATTCTTCCAGAACAAAAAGAGTTCCCGCAATCGGCGCATTAAATGTAGCTCCGATTGCTGCGCCTGCGCCTGATGCTATAAGCTTGTCCCTGTTGTTCCCGTTTAGGCGGAATAATTTCCCGACAAGAGAACCGGCACCCGCCCCCAGCTGAACGCTCGGACCTTCTCTGCCCAGCGAAAGCCCCGTGCCGATACCGATAACCCCCGCAAAGAATTTAACAAATATTGTTCTTATTCTTATTAATTTACCGCTTTTCAAGAGTGACATTTTAACATAAGGGATTCCGCTTCCTGCGGTTTCCGGCGCAAGCTTGCAGACTAACAAGCCGGATATCAGTCCGCCCAGAGTTGTTACAAGCAGAAATATTAACGGAAATGAGTAAAAATGTTCCATTACATAATGAAATATCTTATCAATTCCAAGCCTAAACAGTACTACAAGTACACCCGTTATTAACCCGACAAGAACCGCCTGCCAGAATAATTTTGTAAAACCTTTATTCATAAAAGTATTATACCGAGTTTGCAAGAAAAATGTAAATTTTTCCGCATTTTTCTTTCGTAACATATCTTAATAAAAGAACTTTTTTTAGCAATTTTTTTTATAAAATATACTTTATATTCATGTAGCAGGTTTCAGAAAGGTAATATAATAGTGTCATTTGGTTATTATACATATAATAATGTCAACAGACCATATGTAGGCTTTAGAAGCGCCCCCGCGCAGGAACAGACTGCCAAAAACAATACGGCGGGCGGTCTTCCTATTATCACCAAACCTATTGAAACCGTTGAAAATGCAATTAATAATACGGTAGATACATTTGTAAAAACATCCGAGGAAGAAGAAAAGAAAACTTCACACAAAACCGCGATTGCAGTAGGAAGTTCAGTACTTGTATTATCCGGACTGGTTGCGCTTCTTAACCCGAAATTCTCCGGCAAAATGATTAACAAATTAAAAATGATGTCGCATAAAGCCGGAACAAAAGCACAAAAAGGCGGTACAAAAGGCAAGTTCTACGAAACTATGTCTAAATTCTGGAAAGGCGTCGGAGATATTTTCCAATTCACAAATACACTGAACGCCGGAAAAGATATGGGATTTAAATGGCTCTGCACCGAAAAGAAAACTTTCGGAAGCGTCAAAAATAAAACCGCACGTAATGTTTTAACAAAATGCGATACAGGATTCAGAAGCGTAATGTCAAGGGTGCATAACTCTATAACAGGCTGGTTTGACGGAATAAGCAAACGCACCGTGCAGGGAAATTATAAAAAGGCTTACGGCAAACTGGATGCTTTTGAAGAGCTGGCAAAATATTATAAAGAAAAACTTCCCGCAGATAAACAAAAAATCCTTGAAGCAAAACTCAAAGAGATTAAAACTTCAAGAGAATATTTCTCTAACTCTCAAGTTATGGACAGATTAAAGACTCAAGAAAAACTCATGTCCAATCTTGAAACTGAGCTAAGACCCAGATACAGAGATTATGCAACACGTTTAGTGCATGATAAAGGCAAAAGAAAAGAATTGATTAAAAATAACATGTCCTTCTGGGCAGAAGATACACTAATGCCTGCAAGAAATAAACTTGAGCAGGAAGGACACGATATAGTTACTTCTCTTGTAGGAGATATTAACAGAGGTACAACTGGCAAGTATAATGAAGTTATTGCCCTGTTGACACCGCATTTAAGCAAGGATGAAGCAATACTTCTCGGCAAAAGACTGAAACAAGCCGACAAGTCTTTGCACAAAGCTAATTTCAGTGAAACAGTAGAATATTTTGATAAAAAACGGGATTTAATGCTTGGCGGTGCGCCGACAGATATTCTGTCCGGACTTGCAATGGTCGGCTTAAGCGGTATTGCAGTAAGTACAGCCGATACAAAAGAAGACAGGATTTCTAAAGCTATTACAACGGCATTCCCTGCTATTGCAGGTATCGGAACTTCTATGGCATTAACTGCAATGCTTTTCTCCGGAGTAAAAAGTTTAATCTACGGCTCTGTTGCAGGCAGTTTGTTCTCATTAGCCGGAAGCGGTCTTAACAGGCTGATTTATCCTAAAAATACTTATACCCAGCAAAATATTGCGCAGACAGAAAATACAAAAAAGGAGGTTATAAATGCTTAACGTAATTGTTCAACTATTTTTAACACGTTTTTTCTCAATGTTTCGTAATCCTTGTTATTGTCGAGCAGAAAGTCCCAGTCTTGAACATCGTCTAAATCAACTTCTGTAACATCCTCTTCTCCAACTAGTTTTCCGCCTCTTTTTTCGCGGATATCTCTTGAGGCTTCAACCCTTATTGATATTGCCCCTGCTGATTTAAAAACTTCATATTCGTGTTTAATTCTGACATCTGTTACAACAATATTACCTTTCTGAGCAATAATTTTTTCCAGCCAGTAATCCGGACTCTGCAGGCGCCCCCAGTTTCCTAAATCAATAAGCCCCTGCCGGTAGAGTGATTTATTATTCTCGATTTCCTGCACAGTAATACCCTTCTGTTTGGCGTATTCTATTTTAATAATATCGCCCATAGCACAGCGTTTAAAATCCGGCATTGCTTCCATAAGTATTTTGGCTGCCGTATCTTTGCCGGAGTACTGTTTTCCGGAAAAAATTATAATCTTATCTGCCATAATTATTTCTCCATCGGGACAGGGTCATATCCGCCCTCGTTGAGCGGGTGGCACCTGCATATTCTTTTTATTCCGAGCCATCCGCCTTTAATGACTCCGTACTTAATAACCGCCTGTTTTGTATACTCTGAGCATGTCGGATAAAACCTGCATCTTGGCGGTGTAAAAGCGGATATTTTCTGATAAATATTTATTAAACCCAGAATAATTTTTTTCAGCATAAAAGCATGTTAGCACAAAGAAATCAGAATTTGTCCGCGAAAAATTCCCGCTATTTTGTTTTATCAAGATTTTCAATAGCGTACTGCACACATTGAACAATAAACTCATTTCGGCTTATATCTATACTTGCGTGACCAGGGGACTCGTGATTCGAGGTTATAAAATTTCTTTAATTGTGCCTCGTTTACTTGTATCGTGAAAAAATAAAGGGGTGTAGGGTGAAGCGAAAAAATTTACCCGATAACGCATTTCGCGCGCCGCGAGCGTGTTATGCGTAAGCATAACGATAGCGAGCGTAAGAGTGCAGGCTTGCCTGCTACAGCCATTCAGTCCCACACCTGTTAGGGTGTAGAAACAGTGCGTGTTTCTCTTTCTTTGCTAACGTTTCTTTCTCTTTTTATCGCAAAAAAGAGAAAGAAATGTTAAATATGATGGAGGGTGAAAGTCTGTATTAAATCCCTCTTTATGAGTGACCAGGTGACTCGTGATTCGTGATTTGTGGTTATAGAATTTCTCTAACTAAGCCTCGTTTACTTATATCATTTTAATATCTCGATTCACGGCTCACGAATCACTCTTCACGAACTCTTGACACCTCACCCTTCACCCACCGCAAAAATCAGATTTCCGCCCTCTAAGATTTATCCTCCGCCTGCGAGTCTGTTAAGTTCAAGGAGTTTGTTTACCGTATCTTCGTATTCGGCTTTTTCGTCGGTTGTCTGGAGTAAAAACTTATCAATATTGCCCATAAGCGCAATCGCCTTGTCGCATATCGGGTCTGAGCCTTTTACGTATGCGCCGATATTAATCAAATCTTCGTTTTTTCTGTGTACCGCAAGGAGGTTTCTGATATTTCCCGCAGCAGCACGGTGTTCTTTGGTTGTAACATCCCCCATAACACGGCTCAATGACTGCAGAACATCTACAGCAGGATAGTGGTTCTTGTGTGCTAAATCACGCGAAAGCACTATATGACCGTCTAAAATACTTCTTGCCGTATCTGAAATAGGCTCGTTAAAGTCGTCACCCTCTACAAGTACTGTATAAAGACCTGTTATTGTTCCAAATTCATTCGTACCGGCTCTTTCCATAAGTTTCGGCATAAGCGCAAAAACCGAAGGCGTATATCCTCTTGTAGCAGGAGGTTCGCCTATTGCAAGCCCGACTTCTCTCTGCGCCATTGCAATACGGGTTACACTATCTAGCATAAACAGTACATCCAAGCCTTTATCACGGAAATATTCGGCAATCGAGGTTGCAACAAATGCCGCTTTTATTTTTACAAGAGAGGGCTGTTCAGACGTTGCAGCAATTACTATAGAACGCTTCATTCCCTCCGGACCGAGAATTTCTTCTATAAATTCTTTAACCTCGCGTCCGCGCTCCCCGATTAGAGCAATAACGTTTAAATCTGCAGATGTATTTTTCGCCATCATACCGATAGTGGTACTTTTACCAACGCCTGAGCCTGCAAAAATCCCCATTCTCTGCCCTTTTCCGATTGTCATAAATCCGTCTACAGATTTAATACCAAGTGCAAGAGGCTCTGAAATCCTTTTTCTTTTAAGCGGATTTATTGCTTCCGAGTGTGTTGAACGGTATTCCGAAAATCTAATTTCGCCTAAAGTGTCGATAGGATTCCCCAAGCCGTCAAGCACGCGTCCGATAAGCTGGGTTCCCACACCTACTTTCATTGCGCCCCCGCTGTTTATTACAAGCGCGCCCGGCTGAATTCCGTCCGGATTGGCAAGAGGCATCAGAAGAATTTTGTCGCGCTTAAAGCCGACTACTTCCGCCATTGTAGGGGTATCATTATAGTTGTTATAAATATAGCACAAGTCGCCGATAGAAGATTTGGGACCGTCGGATTCTATTGTTAAGCCGATAATTTCCGTAATCTTGCCTATCTCTTTTATGGTCTGAGTGTTTTTTATTATATCCAGATATTTATTTTTGTCCCAGTTCATCTTCCGTACCTGTTAACATTTTAGCTGTAATTTCTGCTATTTGTGCGGATATTCTTGAATCAAGGCGGGTGTTCGGGGTTTCTACGATTACGCCGTCAGCGGATAGAGAGTTGTCCTCTAATATCTTTAATGTCTGGAGTTTCGGGATTTCGCTTCTAAAATTCGGCGCAAGCTTATTAATATTTTCAACAAGTTTCGGGTTTACAATAATTGTTATACTCTCTTTGTCATTCAATTGTTTTATTGCATCAAGCGTAATTCTGTACAAAACTTGAGTGTTGAATTTTTGATGGCAAACTTTGTCGGCAATAGCACTTACCAGTTCAACAATATCGCGGGAAGCTGAATCAATTATATTTTTTTTCATTTCATATGAACTGCTCGCAAGGGTTTCAAGCGACTTTAAGCCTTCTGATGAATCATTTTGGAATTTATACAGCCCGTCTTGCTCTCCCTTTTTAAAGCCTTCTTGATAAGCCTCATTTTTTATAGCATCATATTCTTTTTGCGCTTTTTTTCTTGCTTCCTCAATAATTCTTTCGGCTTCATTGTTTGCGGTTTGTACTATTACCTGCGATTTATTTTCTGCGTTAGACAAAATCTGCTGGGCTTTTGCATCTGTTTCTTCAATAATCTGCTGGACTTTTGCCTGCTGTTTTGTAACGCGCGTCTGTTCTATCGGCAGTACGAAACTGTCGCCCATCTGAATTTCTTGACCTTTAATCCTGTTACTACTCAATTAATTCATCCTCAACGCTTGCACGTGTAATAGTAATTTCGCCGGTTGCTTCAAGATTTCTGATAGCATTAACAATTCCGGTTTGAGCTTCTTGAACTTCTTTTGCACGGACAGGTCCGAGGTATTCCATATCATCCGTAAGCATTTGTCTTGCACGTTCTGACATGTTCTTAAATATTTTTTCTTTGATTTCGTCTTTTGTACCTTTAAGTGCAAGAGCAAGCTGTTTGGTATCGATTTCTCTGAGAAGTCTTTGAATAGCTCTGTCATCAAGTATAATGATATCTTCAAATACGAACATCAAGTCGCGTACTTCCTGCGCCATCTTCTGATTTTCAATATCCAGCCATTCCATAATGTTCTTTTCTGTACCTCTGTCGCAGCAGTTCAAGATATTTGCAAGAGATTCTACACCGCCTGCATTTGAGAAGTCTTGAACCAGAAGGGCTGAAAATTTGCGTTCAACAATATCTTCAATAGTCGAAAGAATTTCCGGATTTGTAGGCGTCATATCAGCTATTCTCATTGATACAATTGCCTGTACATCCGGAGGAAGAAAAGCTAAAACCTGTGCGGACAGCTCCGGTCTTAGATAGGCTAATATCAAAGCCAAAAGCTGTGGGTTTTCTGACGCAAATGTGTTGGCAAGCTGTGATGGGTCTGCTTCGTTTAAGAAATAAAACGGATTTGTGTTAACCATTGAGTTAACTTTTTCTAATAATTTTGCAGCCTCTTGCTCGCCGTATGTTTGTGATAACAGCTGTTTGGCATAACTTACGCCGCCCTGTGCTACATAATTTTTTGCTTGAAATACCGTTTTAAATTCTATTAATACATCATTTAAATCTTCGTCAGAAATTTTGCCTAAGTTAGCAATATCAAGAGTAATCTGTTCCAGCAAATCTTCATCTTTGATATTTTTCAATATTTCGGAAGCGGTTGTCGGACCAAGCGCAATAAGAAGCGCTGCGACCTTCTGGCTCGGACGCGTTATCGTCTTTTTGGCTTCTTCTTTTGCTTTTTTAATTTCTTCGATACCCATTTCGTGTTCCTTTTTAGAGGTGAAGAGTGAGGTGTGAAGGGTGACGCGAGGCTGTATTAAACTTGTTTAATATTTGTGGTTCCTAATCCCCTTTCAATACTGGCAGCATATACCAGCTTCTTAGTCACTCCCTCCGCTAATCTCTTATAAACGATGTTAATAATTTCGCTGCATCCTCCGGCGATGCCATTACTGCTTCATTAAGTTCATTAATGTTTTGTTCTTTCTGAGATTTAATCTCTTTTTTGTTGAACTCAATCTTCGGAAGATCTTCTTCCTGTTCGGTTTCTTCTATTTGCTCTGTGCTGTCTTCCTGTATAATTCTTTGTTCCTGTCTTCTTGCAGAAGGCATTTTTGATACAAAGTTTTTAAGAATATATAAGGCAAAGCATCCGAGTACCAGAACTATAATAAGAGGAATTACCGAAGATGTTATGAAGTAGAACATTTGTTCTCTCTGGTATTGTTCAGCAAATGCATCCTGTGCTTTTTTGTCAATTGTAGCGCCTTCAAATTGAAGTCCGGAAACTGATATTACATCTCCGCGCGAATAGTCTGCACCGGAAGCTGACTGCACAAGACTTTTTATTTCATCTTTCTCAGAATCCGTTAATATCTTATTTACTGCAACCGCAATGGATAATCTTTTGACGCTTCCAGGTGCGTAAACCACCTGTTTAACTTCTTTTGATACGCTGTAATTTATTGCAGTTTTCTGTTTTGAATAGTTTAAATTTCTCTGATTAACATTATTAGGATTAGGTACATTGTTAGGATTTTCGTATGTTTCGACTTCTGTTTGAGAACTTGTAACAACGCCTTCTCCTTTATCATTAATCGGAATGTAGCTTTCTATGGTTGATTTTGCAGAATTAAAGTCAATATCTGCGTTAACCTGCACGGAAACATTACCCTTGCCGACGATTTTTTCAAGAACATCGGAAACTTTTTTTGCCGTATCTTTTTCAAGATTGGTTTTAAAGCTTTCCATATCGGTTGAATTCTTAGAAGTTTCGTCAGAAAGGCTGTTACCGTTCTGGTCAGTTATAAAAACCTGTTCCGGCGTCATTCTCGGAACAGAATACGCTACCAAATTCTTAATAGCCTTAACCTGTGAGCTTTTGATTTTATACCCGGGCTCGAGTACAAGAACAACCGATGCCGTGGGCTTTTCATCATTATCTTCAAATATTGAGCGTTCCGGCTCTGCAAGCTGTACGCGTGCATATTTAACACCGTCGATTTTTTCGATAGAACGGGTTAATTCACCTTGAAATATTCTCTGTCTTGTTAATTTGTTTTTGAAATCGGTAGAGCCTAACTGCATCTCGTCTAAAAGCTCAAATCCGCTGTCACCGTTTTTGATTAAATCATTTTCCGCAACAAATACCCGCATTTCATCACGGACATTTGACGGAACTAAAATTGTTTTATGATCTTCTGATACCTTATAGCGGTACCCGTTTTTTTTCATACTTTCAACTATGCTTATTGCATTTACTTCGTTCAAATCGGAATATAAAACGACCCAATCCGGCTCCATTGCTTTAGACAGGAAAAATGTTGCCGCAACGATAGTTACTACAATCAAAGCGAGCATTCCGAGCTTTTGATTTCCGTCAAGCCCGCTCCATAGTTTTTTTACATCATTAGCTAGTAGAGAAAAATAGTTATTTTCCATGTACTCCCCGCGCACAATTATTCAATATAATAATAACCTAAGCATAAAATCTTTTCAAATTATTAATAAGTGTAAAGAAGAATTTTTAGAATTAACAGCTTGAAGGCGGGATTGTTGTAATTTTATTTTTTATATTTTAAAATATAAGTGTAAAAATAACACTAGACGAAAATATAAATAATATAGGGATAAGAATAATGGCTGAAAAAAATATAAGAAATATAGCGATAATTGCACACGTTGACCACGGAAAAACAACGCTTGTAGACTGTATGCTTAAACAGAGCGGAGTTTTTCGCGATAATCAGCAGGTGCAGGAAAGAGTTCTGGACAGCAATGACTTGGAAAGAGAACGCGGGATTACGATTCTTTCCAAAAACATTTCTATTACATACAAAGGCGTTAAGATTAATGTTGTCGATACCCCCGGACACGCAGATTTCGGCGGAGAAGTAGAACGCGTACTCGGTATGGTTGACGGCGCTCTGTTGATTGTTGATGCGGCAGAAGGTCCTATGCCCCAGACAAGATTTGTACTTTCTAAGGCGCTTGAACTCGGGATTAAAATTATTGTTGTTATTAATAAGATTGATAAACCGGCAGCTGATCCGGACGGAACTCTGGATAAAGTTTTCGACCTGTTTACCGAGCTTACGGACAGAGAAGACTTGATTGACTTCCCTTATATATATGCAAGCAGTTTGAACGGATTTGCCATCAAGCACCTTGATGATGAAAGAAAAGATGTAACTCCGCTTCTGGACTGCATTTTAGAAAATATTCAAGAACCGGACGGCGATGTTAACAAACCGTTCCAATTCAGAGCGACAACCCTTGATTACAATGAATATGTAGGAAGAATTGTAATCGGACGTATTGCAAACGGAAAAGTGAGTGCAGGAGAACAGGTTGTCTGGATTAATTCTGCCGGAGAGATTATTCGCGGGAAAATAACAAAACTCTTCGGGTTTAAAGATCTCGGACGTGTTGAAATCGACTCTGCTGAAGCGGGAGATATTGTCGGTATTGCAGGATTTTCCGATATACATATAGGCGAAACTTTATGCGACCCTAACCACATTGAAGCTCTGCCTTTGATAAAAGTTGACGAACCTACACTGCAGATGAACTTTTCAGTAAATGACAGCCCGTTTGCAGGACAGGAAGGAAAATTTGTTACTTCCAGACAGCTGAGAAAAAGATTATATGACGAATTGGAAAAGAACGTAAGTTTAAGGGTCGAAGATACTGACTCAACAGACTGTTTTAAAGTCAGCGGAAGAGGCGAACTTCACCTCGGTATTCTTATTGAAACAATGAGAAGGGAAGGTTACGAATTCCAGGTATCTAAGCCGGAAGTTATTTATAAAGAGGTTAACGGCGAACAATATGAGCCTTTTGAAGATTTGCTTGTAGATGTTCCGGAAGAATACGCAGGCTCCTGTATCGATAGACTTTCCGGAAGAAAAGCAACTATGCTTGAGATGCAGAGTGCAAACGGAAGAACTAATATGAAATTTTCAATTCCGGCGCGCGGTTTAATCGGGTTCAGAACGGAATTTATCCGTATGACACGCGGTGAAGGAATTATGTATCATACTTTTGACGAGTATAAACCTTATGCGGGCGATATCCCGAAACAAAGAAGCGGTTCTATCCTTGCTCACGAACAGGGCGAAGCAATACCATATGCTCTTGCGCAGTTTGAAGACAGGGGCGTGTTCTTTATTACGCCGAAAACAAAAGTCTACAGAGGAATGATTATAGGCGAAGGCAACAGACCGCAGGATATTGTCGTAAACATCTGCAAGACCAAAAAATTAACCAATATGAGAAGCGCAACCGCTGATGTTATGGTAACACTGCAGGCGCACAAAGAACTCTCGCTTGAGGATTGTCTTGAATACATCGGAGATGATGAACTGGTGGAAATTACACCGGAAAACATCCGTATGAGAAAACAGGATTTAGTAAAATTTAAGAGTATTTAAGACAACAATTCAAAGCGGTTTTTGTTGTAAGAAATCAAGCCTTCTTTTTGAAGTTTGGAAAGCTCAAAACTCATTGCGCTTCTGTCAACATTCAGATAATCCGCAAGATCCTGCCTGTTAAACTGGATTTCAAAGCGGTTGGAATGGTTTTTCATTGCTTCATTGGAAAGATAGGTCATTAACTTATCGCGGATTGTTTTTTGAGAAACATTCTCTATTTTTTGAATAAGTTCAATATTCTCTTTGGAAAGTATCTGGAACAGGTTATTAATAAGTACTTTGTGCCTTGTGCATGCATTCTGGCACATGGAAGTGCATTTTTCATAACTCAAAACCAGCACCAGAGTGTCCTCTACAGCAATAGCATCTACGCTTGATTCCACATCCTTTGAGCCGACAAAAGAAAGCGCAAGGTTATCATTTTTACCAAGTCGGGATATGATGATTCTTCTGCCCCAGTACGAATCTTTTTCAATATTTACTCCGCCTTCAAGAATAAGGTAAATATTAGATATCATATCGCCCTGCCTGATTATCATTTCATCTTTTTCGTATTTGCGAATTCGGGCATTAAAGCATTCTAAAAGCCCTTTAAGTTCATCATCGCTCATGCCGAAAAATACAGGCGAATTTTTTATTTGATTATAAAAATTTTCCAGTTTTGTCATAGTCCTATTATAGGATAGTATTGTTTTAAATACAATTTTAAAAATTTTTTTATTTTTGTTGTATAAACAACAGAAATGTTGTGAAACATAGTTTATAATAAAAATGTAAAAAGTTAAAAAGCGTAAGGAGATAAAAAATGGCAACTCAACAAGAAGAAAATTTAATCAATTTATTAGACGGTTATGTAGAAAAGGGCGGACATCACTTAAATGTTAATGTATTCAACAGAGACACACTGCTTGACGCTCAGAAACATCCGGAAAAATATCCTCAATTAACAGTAAGAGTTTCCGGTTATGCTGTAAACTTTATCAAATTAACAAAAGAACAGCAAGACGATGTTATATCCAGAACATTCCACAATTCTCTTGCGGGATAAACAGAATTGATGAGGATTCTGTCAAATCTCTCTTCGACCAAATAACACAATGCCTTGGAGCTTTTTTCAAAAAGCTCCTTTTATATTATCAAACCGCAAACCTAACGCGTCTCGCACGCCGCGAGCGTGTTATGCGCAAGCATAACCATAGCGAGCGTAAGAGTGCAGGCTTGCCTGCTACAGCCATTCAAACCGCACCCGCAAGGGTGCAGAAAACAATGCGTGTTTCTCTTTCTTTGCTAACGTTTCTTTCTCTTTTCATCGCAAAAAAGAGAAAGAAATGTTAAATATGATGGAGGGTGAAAGTCTGTATTAAATCCCTCTTTATGAGTGACCAGGTGACTCGTGATTCGTGATTTGTGGTTATAGAATTTCTCTAACTAAGCCTCGTTTACTTATATCATTTTAATATCTCGATTCACGGCTCACGAATCACTCTTCACGAACTCTTGACACCTCACCCCAGCCCTCTCCTGTGAGGGGCGCGCCGGTTTTCTATAAGAAAAATATAGTGCAATTCATCCGCCAGCTTCAGCAGGTATGATGAAAAAATCTCAAGAGCTTCGCTCTCGTCCGTATGAGTTTCATCGCATATTCGAAGCGCAAATTGGTTTAACATGTATGTTAAAAAATATATCTTTCTGGCTAATGCTTTTGTTTTTTGTATGTCTATTGTAATTCCTTTGTTACTAACAAGTTAGAGTATACAACAAGGTATTTCTAATGTAAAGTACATGTTAGTAACATTGTAAGGAACAAAGATGAAACGTAAATTAAGCAAAAGCGGAAACGGCTGGTCATTATTTATGCCCAAAACAATTTTAGAACTCTTAGATATTAATCCGGAAAAAGACCAGATAGAAATGGAAATTGTTGGAAAAGTCTTAAAAGTCGTAAAGGCAGAAAATAACGATACAAAAAATCAATAAAAGTATTGTTGGAAAGTTCAAAAATTATGTATAAAGATGCAGTAAAACTTTTGACAAGCAAAGGCAAATTCTATGTAAATCTAGGTTTGGACAGAATCTCTTCCGCTCTGGAAAAATTTGGAAACCCGCAGGATAAACTTAAATATATCCACGTTGCGGGCACGAACGGCAAAGGCTCTGTATGCACAATGCTTGAGTCCGTATTAAGAGAGGCAGGATATAAAACCGGACTCTACACAAGCCCGCATATCTGGGAATATACGGAAAGAATAAAAATTAACGGCGCAGAAATATCACAAGATGAGTTTGCAGAATATATTAACGAAATCTGCGGATGCGGAATTCATCTTACGGAATTTGAAATTCTTACTGTAATGATGTTTTTGTATTTTGCACGTAACAATGTTGATATCGTTATTCTGGAAACAGGTTTGGGCGGAAGGTTTGATGCAACAAATGTGATAAAAAATAATCTCTGCTCCATAATTACCCATATTGATTTAGACCATACAGAAAGGCTCGGAAAAACCAAAGACGAAATAGCTTTTGAAAAAGCGGGAATAATCAAAAAAGGCTGTCCGGTTATTACCTCCGAAGGGTATGAAGCAATAAAGGACAAAGCCGATGAGATGGACTCTATGTTTATTCTTTCAGTTCCTTATGTTAAGCCGGAATTTTTGGAAGCGCTTGCGCTCAGAGGACTGCACCAGCGCGACAATCTCGCTCTTGCCGTTAACGCAATTAACTATTTATTCAAAGATATAAGCGATGAAACTATTATTAAGGGATTGAAAAAAGTTAAAAATCCGTGCAGATTTCAGTATTTCCCGTTGCAGAATTTAATTGCTGACGCTTCGCACAACCCGAACGGCGTGCAGGCTTTGAGAGATAATCTTGATTTTTATTTTCCGGATGAAAAACGCAGATTTGTTTTCGGGTGTTTGAAAAATAAAGATTTCTCAAAAATGATGAATATATTATTCAAAGATGATGACGAAGTTTACTTAAACGGCTTCGACTATCCAAATGCCTGCAGTTATGATATACTGTTAAAAAGCTGTCCGGTTAAAGCGGAAGTGTACACAGATGAATCAATACTTACGCCGGACAAATTAAATATAATATGCGGGTCTTTTTATATGATAGGAGGTATGAAATGGCTGAAATCTCTTCAAGTTTAGAAGATTATATTGAAGCGGTTTATAGCATTTATACTGCAGAAAATAAAGTTAAAGCGGTTGATGTATCCAGACGGCTTAATGTTTCGCGCGCGTCAGTTACGGAAGCTTTGCAGAAGCTGGAACAGCTGGGGCTTATCAATTACGGAAGATACGGAACAATTTCTATAACCGATGAAGGGGTTGAAAAAGCAAAAGAGGTTATAAAAAAACACGAAACTTTATCCGTATTTTTTGAAAAAGTACTCGGGGTAGATCACAAGCTGGCGGAAGAAACAGCCTGCAAGATAGAACATGTTATAGGGGATGAAATTTTATTAAAGCTTGAACAGCATATTAAAAACTACAGCTAGCAAAAAAAATTTTTACGATTTTTTAAGCCTTTAGAAAGGCGGTAATATGAATAATAATGTTTCTTCTGTTAATCCAAATTTTCACGGTGCTTTTATATTGAATTTCAGCAAGCTTGGTTCTGGTATGCGCGAAGGTTTTGAAAAAGCTGTAGGCGGAAACGGCAGAATTATCATGGAAGATTTCGGAAGAAAAGACAGAATTTTATACGTCTTAAAAAACAGCAAAGACTATAATGCCGCAAATTTTATCAAATCAAACGGAATGAGATTTAAATATATGCCGGAAGTTGATACCAAACTCCGTTTTGACAGCTATCATCCGGAGGAAGCTGAAAAATATATTGCCCAAAACCGCCCGAGAGTTATAACCAAAATGCGGGAACTTATGGATTTTATAAGTACAAACCGCACAAAAAATAAAACTGTTAAAAATTCGCATAAAAACATCTATGACAGGATATGCGAAAATCTGATGATAAATGTGCAGGGTCAAAAGCAAAAAGACTCAAAGGGAGTTGTAACAATAAAAGATAAGGCTAATGACGGTTTGGTCAAAATTTCACCCCAGAGCAAATTCGGCATCAGTTATGTTTATGTTAAGCCATCCAACAAATATGACCCGATAATGCGCTATGCAATTGACTCTGAAGGAAACAAACTTGCAACATTTCAGACTCCTGAAGGTATAAAGAAATTCAGCGAAAACTTTAATAAAGCAATTAGACATCATCTTCATCAAGATAATGTCTAATCGAAATTTTATATTTTGCCGTTTTCTGCTAATCTTAGAACTTCATAAAATTCATCTTATGTCTTTCAAGATAAGATTTTAAATCACGTTTAATTTCCGGACATAAGATATAAAGAACAATGATGTTCGGAACACAGAGTGCAATCATCATTGCATCCGTAATATCAATTACTGATTTAACGTTCATTGCAGAACCTACGATAATGAACAAGCAGTAAATAAGGTTGAAAGCCAGCACGCGTTTTTTACCTTCGCCGAACAAGAATGTCCAGGCTTTCTGACCGTAATAAGCCCAGGAAATTAATGTTGACAGGGCAAACATAATAGCGATTGCGGAAAGTATAATCGGGAAAAACGGAATTACTGACTGGAACGCATTAGAAGCGAGTTCTATACCGGAGATTTTTCCTACTTCATATTGATTAAGAACGCCGGAAAATATTATTGCAAAAGATGTAAACAAGCATAAAACACCTGTTAAGAATGTTTCAATTAATGCAACAAAACCTTGAGAAACAGGTTCTTTTGTCTGAGCTGTAGCGTATACAATCGCAGCAGCACCCGTACCGGCTTCGTTACATTGAACGGAACGCCTTAAACCAATAATGATTGTACCGAAGATACCGCCTGCAACTGCCGTAGGATGGAAAGCTTCTTTTAAGATAAGCATAATAGCGTGCGGTATATTTACAAAGTTTGCACAAATAACAATCAATCCGGAAACAATATACATAATACACATAGTCGGAGTTAAAATCGTTGTAACTTTTGCTATGCTCTTAATACCGCCTACAATAACCATTCCGATAAGTATTGCAACAACAAGCCCTATAACCCATGTAAATCCGTTAAGGAAACTATGCTCGCCCCCTGTAATAAATACCATCTGGTGTGCTGTCTGGTTGATTTGAATCATGTTACCGCCTGTTATACCGCCTCCGATACAGAGAATTGCGTATACAACAGAGAGGGGCTGTCCGAGCCAGCGCATTTTCTTTCTGGTAAGCCCGTGTGCGATGTAGTGCATCGGACCGCCTGAAACAGAGCCGTCAAGGTTAAATCTTCTGTATTTGACAGCGAGAGTTGCTTCAACAAACTTGATAGACATACCCAGAAGAGCGCCGGCAAAAATCCAGAATGCCGCGCCAGGTCCGCCTATAGAAATAGAGATTGCAACACCTGCAATACTGCCAATTCCGATGGTTCCAGAAAGAGCGGTTGCAAGCGCCTGAAAAGAAGAAACTTCACCGCATCCGTCATGGCTTTTTTCTGCAGGTTTTCTAATAACATCAATTGCGTGTTTAAATCCCCACACAGAAATTCCTTTAAAATATATAGTAAAGAAAAATCCTGCGATTAAAATCCAGAATATAATCAGCGGAACATCATAACCGCATATTTTTACCGGAAAAAATATTAATCTTGCGACCGCATCCGAAACCGGCGCCACGTGTTTGTCCATGAAAGCATCAACACTCATTGCCTGTGCAGAGGTTAATGTCATAAACATACTAAACAAAATAAATAAAATTTTCTTCATAATCTCTTTTCCTTAATTCGGCTGTGATATCCAACTTTATTAATTTTACCAAAAACAAGTCAAGTTATTGCAAAATCTTTACAATTAAAAGTAAATGTTACATTTTTATTATTATCAAATAATCAATTTTGCCGGAAAATAACTTTGTAAATATTTGTAAAGAATATATCAATTATTTTCTTTAAAAATACTTTATATATACAAAGGAAGAATAGAGGATAAAAAAGAATGTGCTTTGGCATAAGCAATAGTATAATTATAAACGGTCACCGTGTCGGCGGTTATTTCGGCGGATTACGCGGATGCGGATTTTTCCCTCCAGCACCTCCTTTTGGGGCCTTTAGCCCCGGGTGTTTCGGATACGGATTCGGCTGTCCTGCGGATGCATTCAAAGTAGGCGCCGGCATAGGTTTAGGCTATGCTGCCGGTATGACGCTTATACCTCTTGTACCTGCGGTTATCAAAGGTATCGGAAAAGGATGCAGCTGGCTCTGGAATAAAGCCATCGTACCTGCCGCCAAATGGATTGGAAACGGGATTAAAAACCTCTGGAACAAGATATTCTAAATCATAGGAACAGGGCTGTCAAAAACCGCTCTGTCTATCTCATCAAAATTTTTGATAATCTTATCAACCCCTTTGATTTTTTGATAGTATTCAACAGGTTCCATTGAGGCAATTGCATATATTTTGCCGATGCCTGCGCTTTCTGCTGATTTAATGCCTGCAAGAGCATCTTCTACTACAATACAATCCTTAGGATTTAAGCCTATTTTTTCAGCAGCTATAAGAAAAATATCCGGTGCAGGTTTACCTGGAATTGTTCCGTCAGAGTAGACTATTTTGTCTAAATCAAACCATTTAGCAAGATTAAACTCTTTGATATAAAACTCTACATTATCCCATTCTGACATTGTAGCAATTGTCCGTGGAATATTTTTTTCTTTCAAATAATCTAAAAACTCTACGGCGCCCGGGGCAAGTTTAAAACTTTCTCTATCAAGCAGGCACCTTTTTCTATACAAAGCTTCTTTTTCCTTAGCGTATTTTTCTACCATCTCCGCAGTTGGTCTGCGTCCTATTGCGTATTCAATAATATCAGCGTTTGTATGCCCGAACATTTTTTCACGCATTTCTTCATCAGTAAACGCTGTACCGCGAAGCTCCTTAGAAAACTCTCTCCAAGCCTCATAGTGCAGTTTGGAATCCCAGTATAATGTTCCGTTAAAATCAAAAATTATGCCTTTCATAACAAAATCATTATACCATATATGTTATAATATAAAATATGAAAAGGTTAATAATTATTTTTACAGCGCTGTGTTTTATTCTGCCTGCAACGGCAGAAGTAAACACTGCAAGTCACAGACTAAATAACAAGATGTGTAAAAAAAATCTTCCGCAGGGAACGTTCAAAAAGAAAAAAGACGGTACAATAGTCCAGTACGATAAAAACGGCAAGAAAATCGGAACATACAAATTCAGTAATACAACAACAAAGAAGAAATACAAATGAAATTTAATCTGAATCTCGATAACATCAACTACATAAAAATTGTCTATAAAGACAGGCAGGATTCAACCTGCTGTACAAAAGCCGCAATTAAACGTATGGGAGAAAGGGAGATTTTTGCCTGTGCAAAATTTGAGGACGGATTAAATATCCAAACCCCGCAGGACATTCTGCTGAGTTTCGTCTGCGATAACGGATTATACAGAACAACTACAACTCTCAAATATATTGAAAATGATGAACCTTATACATTTTTTACGCTTAAAACTCCTGAAGGTCTTGAATATCAACAGAATAGAGAATATTTTCGCGTCAGACTGGAGGAAGATGCAATACTAAGTTATAATCACAATATCCTGCCCTGCAAAGTCCATGATATATCAGCCAACGGCATAAGGCTGATTCTGCCCGAAAAAATCGACAATCTCGATGAGGTTTCAATAAATATCCTCTTTAAACCGCGCGATGTCAAAACAAAAGCAAAATTTGTACGCTTTGATGACGAAGACGGAATACTAAAAGCGTCATTTAAATTCGTTGATATAGCCGAAAATGACATGGATATAATCTCTCAAAAGTGCATCCAGAAACAGCTAGAATATAAACGAAACTCTGTAATGTAAATTTTTGTAACAAAATGGCAATTTTTTTATAAAAATTGTTTTACATGATATAGGCAGTGTAAAAAATCTGGAGGTTTGTTATGAATAATGTAAGCTTTTACGGCAGTGAAACATCAGGCAGTGTTGCTAAAAGAAATCTTGCTCCGCAAAAGCGTGAAACGATTTCCGGCCAGACTTGCGGTGATACGGTATGCTTTAGAGGCAAAGACAAAAGCGAGAGCGCCGAAAGCATAGGAAAAACCATTGCAGGGCTTGCACTTATTGCGTGCGCTGTTATCGGCGGACTGGGTTATGCACACAAAACCAATGCCGTAGGTAAATTAAAAGACGGAAAAATTAAAAACTTTCTGGAAAAATCAAATAAAATTACAGAACCCTGCTACAATTTGTGCAGTAAAACAAAGGATTTTGCGGTCAAGTATTATAACAAAGTCAAAGACTATTTCACTAAGAAATCTTAACCGTTTCCCAGCCTGAACCAGTTGACAAATTTATTGAACATAGTTGAATCCGGCACATCCTGTGATTTTATTTCTTCGGATATAAGTTCAATTTCGTTGGGGTCTTTTTCTTCAGTACGTTCAAAGATATCTTCATCTTCTTCATCTTTGCGTTTGCGTTTTTGGCGCATATACATACCGCCTCCGCCTAAACCGCCTCCGTCTTTGTACGCAGGCTGTGCTTTGATTGGGTTGATATTACTAAAATCGAAAGACATAATTTAGTCCCGAATTATACATTGCATGTATATTATAACCTATTTTTGAACTTTTTCCACTATTTTTGTGCTAAAATCATTCTATTGAGGTATAAAATGAGAAAATTTTTTGCATTTCTGGTTACATTTTTAGTATTTTCAAGCGCTGTTTTTGCAAAGGATATGAGATTTGTGCAGGTAAGCGACGTAAGATTTAATTCTGAAAGCGAGAATAATGTTCTGCACAAAATGGTTGATGATATAAACAAACAGAGAGATGTGGAGTTTGTAATCTTTACGGGCGACAATATAAGCCGGACAACAAAGGAAGATTTAACCGCATTTCTTGATGAAGCAAAGAGGCTTAACAGTCCTTTCTACATAGTAATCGGCGACAAGGACGTAAACAAGCACAAAGAATTGAGCAAGGCGCAGTACATCAAAACAATAAGAAAACATGTACGAAAATACAAACCCTCAACACCAAGCTATGAATTTGAATATGACGGAGTTGTGTTTCTTGTTGCAGACGGGGCAAAAGATGTTATACCGGGGACAAACGGGTATTTTAAAGATGATGTCCTAACCTGGCTTGACGTACAGCTTGATTTATATAAAAAACAAAATGTAATAATATTCCAGCATTTTCCGCTGATACCTCCTGCTGAAAAAGAAACGTATTATACTTTCAAACCGGAAAATTATCTTAAAATTCTTGCAAAACACAATAATGTTAAAGCCGTAATATCCGGACATTTTGGCGTTAACAGCGAACAGACCGTAAACGGAATTGTACATATTACAACTGCCGGTGCGCCTTTTTACAGAATAATTGACGTTATGGACTGCGACAGTTCAACCCCTACTATTTGGGCTGAATTAAAAGAAGTCAGATAAAAAATAGAAGAGTCCTTGACATAACATTAACTGCGCCGTAAAAACCTTTATATTTTGCTTTCTTTTCCGCATTAATCTTCGCAAAGTTTAGATTTTCGCCATAATTATACTTCTCAAGTATTTCCTTAAAACCTTCGACACTTTGCAGAGCTTCGCTAGTATTAAAATGTTTTCTTAATGAAAGCTTCTTTTCCGGCTTAAATTCCGGCGAAGATGCAATATTATCGCATATCATACTTCTTAAATTCATTTTTTTACCGCTTTCGGGGTGATGCGCAGAGTGTTTTCTATGGAAATTAGTTACAAAAGATTTGGGAAACCCGAGGCAGTACATAATCATCTTATCTAAATCGTGAGTTATGCTGTTGATTGAAATTTTACCGAAAAGTTCTTTTTCAATAAGCGCATAAACAACTTTATGGTCATATGTATGTTTAATATTTTTAATATAGTTTTTCGCGTAATTTTTAACTACAGTTAACCAGTTTTTGGATTCCTTCTTAATGCCGGAAAGACCGGACGCAGTTTTCACTGTATCCGGTCTTTTCACAAATATATCCGCACTTTTCCCCGCTTGTCTTGCCAGCACATTAGGATTTCCGCTGAAGGTTAATCCCTCCGGTCTTGGGGGTCTTTCGTATTCTCGAAAATAACTAGGGTTAAAATTACACTTTATCTCCATATCTAATTTTTGCATAAAAAATTATTTATGCAACTATATGTTAATAAATCTTAAAAATTCTTTAAAAAAACCTTTCATACCATTCTGCCACGGTCTTGAAACTCCGCGGTAGTACTGTTCATAATCGGCAACAATATTTCTCGGCAGATCTTTTCCGGCAGAAAGTGTCTGCGCAATAAACTCCAGATAATCGTTTTGTTCTTCGCGGTATTCAATATCGTGATATCTCAAATCTTCGTCTGCTTCATAATGTACAAGCGCGTGATATGCGCATTCTATATTTTTATCCTTTGTATCAGGAAAAAGCGCAATAGCCTGCCGAACAGTTTTGCGCTCGGTTAAAACCGCATAAATAAGTCTTCCGACAAATTTTCTATCATTTAAATTATTCATAATATTTTAATAAGGATTTTCTATATGAAAATCAAAACTTGGTGTTTTAGGACCAAAATGAGCATCGTATCGCAGTTTAGGACCTTCTGAAAGGTCTACAACTCCGGTTTTTTGCTCATTTTCCTGCTGGAAATATTTCCCGAGCCTTCTTTCAGACTTAATCATAGGAGCTTCCTGCTTAAGATTACAAGCAGAAAGAAATATAGTAACAACAGCGGATAATACTACAAGACAGCAGATTTTTTTCATAAAACCAACCTCGTAATATTATTATATCATCTGCTGAAAGGCGATTTTATCCTGCTAAAGAATGATTAATATAAGACTTTTGCATAAGAATCATTCAAATTTCATAATAAATCCAGTAATAACAGAATGCAGGCACCGCTAAAATCGGACCGACTTTATCTAAAGTTGTTTCAACACTGGAAAACGCTAATGAACAAATATTGCATGATGAAGATGCAACTGATTTGAGTAAAATTGCAGAAACGCCGGAAGAATATTGCGAACTGTTATCTAAATATATAAGTGGGAGTTCATATGAAACAGAGGCACTGACAGACGATTCTTTCGAACCACAAATTGGGAATTATAACTATCCTGATACGCATACTAGTATCGAAGAAAATACCTATGGATTTCATTTTGCAGATAATATTTTCTTAGCCTTTAGAATAAATGAAGATTTTTATCAGCCCAAGGGGTCATTTAAAGGTTCTTATATAAGGATATATGCGGATATCAACGGACCTTTAACCAAGCCGAATATTGCAGGTAAAGACATTTTTGGTTTTTGGATTGATAAAAGCGGACAGGTTGTACCTTTTGGGAGTACCACAGAGGCTTGGCTTAGAGGGGATGATTCTTTAAAATATACTTCACATAGTGAAGAGGAAAATTCTTGTAATGAAGATATTGTTTCTGATGGATGGGGCTGTGCGGGGTCTATATTTGAAAATAATTTTAAAGTTATTTATCAATAAAAATAAAAAATTATACACAATATAACGAATGCGGAGTTTAAAACTCCGCATTTTTTATAACATTATAACAAGCTTAATTGTTTTTCAAAATGTTTGCGCAAAAATGAAGGGCGGTGGTATTTACACAAGCCGTATTTGTCTATTGCTTCAAGATGCTCTCTGGTTAAATAGCCTGCGTTTTTATCCCAGTTATACATAGGAAATTCTTCGTGGAGTCTTTCCATATATCTGTCGCGGGATACTTTTGCAAGTATACTCGCTGCAGCTATTGACGCTGATTTTGAGTCGCCTTTTATCACAAACTTTTGAGGATATTGAAAATCTCTGATAAGTTTATTCCCGTCCACAAGAACAAGATTCTCGGAAGATTTTATCAAACTCTCGCATGCAAGTTTCATTGCTTTCAATGAAGCATTCAAAATATTTATTTTTTCTATCTCTTCAACTTCTATGCAGACTATTTTATTTAAAGTGTTATTTTTTATAACATCATAAATAGATTCGCGCTTTTTTGAGCTAAGTTTTTTGGAATCGTTTAAAATTTCCAAATCCTTGATAAGAGAAGGAGTTACTTTTTCAAAACATACTGCGGATGCAAAAACACCGCCAGCAGCAGGACCGCGTCCTGCTTCATCAGTACCTATAATTAGTTTATTAAAATTTTTATCAAAATCGAATAATTGTTCTGATGTCATAATTGATTTTAGTTATTGGTGCAAAAAATTGCACACTACACATCTAAGATTTATCGTTGTAAGTCTGTATTTGATGCGGTAAATCATAGATTTACCGCATCCTACAGTTTTTTTATTCAATATACTAAATAGTATAAACCAGCGGCGCTGCAATACCTCTAAGTCACTCAGCCACCTATTTACTCAGTCACTTCTCAGCTTGCACACCTATACATTTACCCCCCTATACATTTACCCCTAGCCGATTACCGGAGCGACAAATGTTCTTGTTGCCAAATCTTTGTCAAGCATCAACAGGGCTTTTTTATCATCGCCTATTAATCTTAATGTTGCCAGAACTCCGCCGACATTTGCTTCTTCTTCAACTTGTTCTTTTATGTACCAGTCAAGAAGATGCATTGCTGCTCTGTCTTTAACTTCTTCCGCTACATCCATTACGTGATTTATTCTTGATGTAACGTATTCTTCGTGTCTTAATACGTGTTCAAAAACTTCCAGAGGAGTGTTACCTTCAACAACAGGTTTTTCGATTGCTCTTAAATCAACTTTTCCTCCGCGGTCGTTTAAGTAATTAACCATTCCCATTGCGTGAGCGTGTTCTTCTTGAACCTGTACGTCAAACCAGTTTACAAAACCTTGAAGATTAAGTTCTTGAAAATATACCTTCATTGCAAGATATAAATACTCTGAATAAAATTCCTTATTTATCTGATCATTAAATGCTTCTTGTAATTTTTCGCTTATCATAAAACTTCCCTCCTAACATTACAATGTTAGCACAAAACTATGGTAAGATGTTTATTATGAACAAATTTTTAATATTCTTAATTGTAATATTCACTATTCTTTTTATATGGGGATTTTTTATTGAACCTAATCTTCTTGTTGTCACAAAAATAAAAGCAAAAAATTTGGGCGTTAATAAAATTGTATTTGTTAGTGACTTTCATATCTCTAAATTTGAAAGATATAGATTAAGAAAAATAGTCAGGCTTATTAATAAACAAAATCCGGATGTAGTTTTATCGGGCGGTGATTTTATAAAAGGTCATGACGGAAAACAAACACTTTCTATTGAAAAACAGGCGGAGGAATTAAAAAATATAAAAGCTCCGGTTATAACCGTACTTGGAAACCATGACGGATGGTACGATAAATATAGAGTAAAAAAAGTTCTTGAAGAGAACGGGATTATTGTTTTATTAAATTCAAATACGAAGTTTAAAAACCTGTATATAGCGGGTGTTGATGATTTTCAGACAGGTATTCCGGATATTAGCCAGGCTTTAGAGAATACTTCTCGTCCGAGAATTCTTTTAACACACAATCCGGATATTTATTATGATGTTAAAGAAACTGTTGATTTAGTTCTAGCAGGACATGTTCACGGCGGGCAGGTTAAAATTCCGTTTTGGGGAGCTGTTACCGTTCCTTCAATTTACGGCACAAAATTTGCGGAAGGATTCATTACTGACGGAAAAAATAAAATGTTTATAACAAAGGGATTGGGAACAAGTATTCTGCCGGTAAGATTTTTATCAGTTCCGGAAATTGTTGTTATCGAGAATGTAGAAAACTTTTAAAAAAATGTAGAAAAGTATGTAGAAAAGTCGGGTTGTTATGAACATTTTTCTACATAAATTTTGGATAATTTTTTTTATTTTTAAATTTTATGTTCATAAATGTCAATAACTTACAAGTTTTGAACATGTTTTCTACATAGTTTTCTACATGTATTTTTCTTGTCTTTAAAGGGTTTCAGATAGTTTTCTACAAATAATTAGAGCAGATGATGAAGAAGATGATTATATATAAATAAATTAATATTAATAATATTATTATTAATTAAATTAAAAAAACAAAAAAACTTTTAAAAGAAAAAAAATCTACGGATAATAATAAATAATAAAAAATAAAAAATTTAATTATCTTACTTTTATTTTATTACTATCCGTAAAAATCTTTTCTTCTTCTTCTTCTTCTTCTTCTTCTATCCCCTTTTAACAACCGTAGCTATTAACTCGCCGTAGCTGTTAAAACATCCGTTAGTTTCTTTTATTTCATAGCTGACTTCGCTGTCTTCAGACTTTTCTTTTTTTGCAAAAGCCTCTGCACTTTCTAAATCCTTAAATTCGCCTGCCATATCCGGTTCAAAATATGAAGGCTTGTCAATGTAAACTTGATACATAATATCCCTCCTGTCTTTTATTATGCCAAATACTTCTGTAACGTCGCTTTGTCAAATACTTCTATACTGTCTTTTGAATGTATGAATATCAAACAAGTTATTAAAGATTTGAATGATTGAAAATCTTCAAAAGCCAACTTTTGCCTCAAATCCGTCATATTATTTGCCATAAATTCTGTTAAAACAATTTTATCATTATAGAAAAGCTCTGATAAAAACTCAAAAGCATCTCTTGTTTTGACACCCTCAAGATAAATTATATCCGGAGATTGAAACTCTACGTATCTAAGAGCTTTGTCCATATTAAACCCGATATTTTCATTCAGCTCGCACTGATTAACTCCCTTAAGCTCATATTTTGCAATAGACTCAATTGTCATTATGTTCTTATTTGTTTTTGCTGTTTCCATTAATAATGAATAGATAACATGAGTTTTTCCGCTCAAAGGAGAGCCGCAGACAAGAATTATTCCCGGATTATTGAGAGCGTGTTCTATTATGCTCTTTTGCTTTTCATCAGTAATTATTTTATCCAGGCTCAACGGCGGTTTGTAAATTTTAAGCGAAATTCTCTCGCCCATAATTGTCGGGAATGATGATACTGATGCTATAAGCATTGTATTTTCTACCTTAAAGCAAAGTTTTCCTAACTGAGGTATTTCACATACAGTTGCATCAAGATTGGAAAGCGTTTTTAATTTTGATACAAAAGCAGAATTTAAGATTGCAGGTATTGTGCCTTTATCAAAGACTTCGCCGTTTTTCTTAAATATAACCTTTAATCCCTCTTCTACCTGTTCAAAATTAAGTTCGTGAACATCTTCTATAATCGCCTGTTTTAAAATGGCTCTTATAACATGCTGAATATGTTCTTCTCCTGCTTCTTCTTTGTGAAGTTCTTCTGTCCAGTCAAACTCTTCATCTTCTTCAGAAGTCAGAGTTATGCTGTCAACAGTGTCCGCTACTTTGTAATATTCATCAATCTTTTTTATAATACTTGCTTCTGATGCTATAACAGGCTCTATAGAACACTCTGCGGTTTCAATAATTTTATCAATTGCAAACAAATCCAGAGGATCTGCCATTGCAACAGTCAAAACATCTTCTATTTTAAAAAGCGGAATAATCCTGTATCTTCTTGCATCTGCAAAAGCTACGTATTTAAAACATTTTGCGTCCGGCTCGTAATCTTCAAGATTAACATATGGAATATGAAGTTTGCTTTCCAAAAACTTTAGAAGAGTATCCTCCGCAAGGATTCCGGAATTAATCAGCGCCTGCCCTATATTTATACTCTGAACATTAGCAAGCTCTTCAGCTTTTTCCAGTGTTTCATATGAAACAATTCCGTCCCTTACAAGTTCGTATTTTAGTTTTTCTAAAGTTTTGTTTGTTATTGTTTCCATGGCTGTTCCTTTTTGGGGCGTGACTCTTGATTATAAATTGTTTTTTGTGAGCCGTGAATAGTGAGCCGTGAGTTGTGGTTATAGAATTTCTTTACTTGTACCTTGTTTACTTAAATTATTTTTAATACCACGATTCACGAGTTTCGATTCACGATTCACGAATCTCCCAAATACTCCTGAACCTTCTTCACAATCTCATCCAGCTCAAAAGGTTTTGTAATATACTCATCAGCTCCGGTTTCTTCGCCTATCATTTTATCCTCGAGCTGAGAGCGCGCTGTTACCATTAAAATTGGTATATCTTTGTATTTGTTATCGTATTTCAAGAGCCGGCTTATTTTATATCCGTTAATCTTAGGCATCATAACATCAAGAATGATTAAATCCGGCATAATCTCTTTTGCAAGCCTCAAGCCGTCTTCTCCGTTAAATGCCGTATAACACACGAAACCCGATACCTCAAGAACGAATTTCAGACTTTCAACAATATCCTGTTCGTCATCTACTATAAGAATCTTTTTCATGCGTATCTCCTTCAATATCGTATGAATACATTATATCACATTCTCCATACAAAGTTTTGTTCTGCTCTACTACGGAATCAATCTTCTTTTTCAGGAATTCCGCTGAAGGTTTATCTCCGTCTATTAGAATAAGCGAAAGCGTTGTCATTCCGCCGTCCTTTTCTATGAGAGAATTTGTCATATATGTTTTGTTTAACAGATTATTTTCTCTGAGCAGATTTTCAATAACTTCATTTGTGGATTTAATTTTTATTACGGCAATTGTAGAGCCGTTAGAACGCGCTTTTTGTACAAGCTGTTTCTTTATCATTAAGAAGTTACTTCTGTCATTTGCAACCGGTATAACAAAGTAAAATTTAGAACCCTTATTAATTTCACTGTCGCACCAGATTGCACCGTTATGAGATTCCATAAGCTGTCTTGCAATCGGAAGCCCTAAACCGGAGCCGCCGACTTTTCTTGAAAGCGAATTCTCTATCTGCGCAAACTTATCAAAAACGTGATTTAAATCCTTGCGCTCAATACCTATGCCGTGATCCTCCACACATACCTGCAGATAATTTCCCTGCAGTTTTTTGATGTCGTCTTCAAAACAATGGTCATACTGCAATTCTCTTGCATTTACAACTTTGGAAGATATTTCAATCTCTCCGGCATCCGGAGTAAACTTGATGGCGTTTGATACAAGGTTTGTCAAAACCTGCTCAAGACGGTTGGAGTCAGCATAAATCTCAACATCTTCGTCGGATGGAGTATATTTTATTGTCAAATTCTTTTCTTTTGCAACTTCGGTCAAATTATTTTTTACGTATTCTATTACAGGCTCAATGTGAATAAGCTCAAATTTGAAATCCATTTTTCCTGCTTCGATTTTTGAAATATCAAGCAGGTCGTTGATTATTCCGGATAACCTTATTGCATTGCGCTTTCCCATAGATACAAATTTTTCAATATTTTCGGTCATCTCTCCCGCTTTACCGCTCAAAATAATATCCATCGCGTTTTTTATAGCAGTAAGCGGAGTTCTTAATTCGTGAGAAACAATTGAAATAAATTCGGATTTTAAACGCTCAAGCTTTTCAAGCTTTCTGTTAGTTGCTTTTAATTCCTGCGTAAAAGATGCGCTCTGAAGCGGTATTGTAACCTGCTGTACAAGAGTCTGAAAACAGGTTGCATCTTCCGTGGTAAAAGGCTTTTCGCGGTATATTTCCGTAAAACCGAAAAACTCGTCATTCAAAGTTATCGGCGCAAACATGTTATCAAACCTTAAAATAGAAAAATCATACTCCTGTATATTATGCTTAATCTCTTTTTCTATTTTCAAGTTGCCTATTTTAATATCAACCGGCGGATCCGCAAGAAGCGATTTGTAGCTTAAAATAGCTCTGAGTTTCAGAGCTTCCAGAAGCCTGTCAGATACTTTGTAGAGCGAATTTATAATCAGAACAGGCTCGCGCTCGGAACGAAAAAGAAGCGTGCAGGATAATTCAAAATTCAAAGATTTTTCAATCCCTTCTATCATAATTTTGATAAGCTTGTCTTTATCCAGCGTGCCTGCAAGCTGTGAGCTTGTATTATAAAGAACATTCAATTGATATAAGCTTCTTGCAAGCTCTTGATTAGACCTTGCCATTTTCATCAGAGAATGTCTTGTCTTTAAGCTTGAATCAACTGTCGCTGACAGAAGCTTTTTGTCAATCGGCGCTTTGATAAAGAGGTTTGCGTTGTGCGTAACATCTTTGTTATGCTCTTTATTTCCTATGATAAGCAGAATAACGACTGGAAACTGCTTGATTTTTCTGCACAAATGTTTTAAATCAAGCGTTTCTATATCGCCGTCGATTATTACAATATCCGGTTCTTCGACTTTTAAGATATCAAAAATCAAAGTTTGCTCAACAGATACTATAACCTCATCTGACGGAAAAACCTCTTTGATAATTTTTTCTTTTTCACTATCCCCGCTAATCAGCAAAAACTTTGTCATACTATTATAATAGCAAAAAGACAAGAGAAAATGCAATTTATGGATTTAGGGGACGGAAATTTTACGGTTTTTTAACGAGAATTTCGCATCCGAGTTTTGTGGTATCACTATCGATTTTTTCAATAATTTTGTATTGATTTTCTTTAATGATTTTCATTGCCGTCAGCAGTGCGCTTCCGTAATAGCTGTCTTCGCTTATGTGTTCGCAAAAACCGCATAAAATTTCCATCAAATCGTGATTCTGAATTACCATTTCTTCGATTTCGCCAAAAAAACTAATAATTTTTTCGTGCATACTATTCTTAACTCCTTATATAGGAAAATACATTAAAATTATATCAAATAATAAAATAATTGCAAGTACATTAATTAAAGAATATTTTTTTTTTCTGCATTTTAGTATAAAATCAATTATAATTATGATTTACTTAGATGCAGGAACTACATATTCTAAATTAATTACTGACAAAGACTGTTTTCCTTCCGAATACTCTGCCGGTTATGAAAACGGTTTGTACTATTATATAATACCATCAAATTTGATAAAGTCACTAAATATTATACCAAATTTTTCGTGCGGTCACATGGCTGATGCCAGTGAAAACGAAATTATTGCTCTCGCTAAAGGGGCTAAAAAGTACGGTATTGATGAGGATGCGGTTGTTTTAGATCTTGGAAGCAGAGATGCTAAATGGATAAAATTTAAGCATGGAAAATTTCATGACATGGACTGGAATACTTCCTGCGCAAGCTCTACAGGCGCAACTGTAGAAATGCTTTTAAAATTTTACAATGTTAAGCTGGATGAATTAAAATTTAATGAAGAAAAATTTTCTGTAACATGCGGAATTTTCGGCATGGAAAAAATAATGGATGCAATTTCTGAAGGTACACCGCCTGCGGAAGCTGTTTCAAAATTTGTTCACGGAATTGCGTTTAATGCATGGAATTTTTGTAAAAAACCGGAGAAAATTTATCTTTCCGGAGGTTTTTGCGGGAATAAGTGCCTTGTTGATTCTCTTGCCAGATACTGCAAGGTTGTGCCTCTAGGAAGGTTTGTTCTCTGCACGGGGTTGATGTCGGCTTAAATTTTTTGTATACTCTAATTGTATGAATAACAAGGTTAAGAAACTTTCTCTTGCCATTTATTGGCATATGCATCAACCGGTCTATGAGCTGGAAGGCACTTATTTAATGCCCTGGGTAAGACTGCATGCGGTTAAAGATTATCTGGATATGGCGCTTATTTTAGAAAAGTTTCCGAAACTTAAACTTAATTTTAATATTGTTCCTGCGCTTTTGGATGCAATTTTGGATTACGCAGAGGGCGGGTACCATGATATTCACTCCGAACTTTCTGTATCTGATACGGAAAGTTTGAATGATGAAGAAAAAGCTTTTATTTTGAATAATTTCTTTAGTTCAAAATATGAAACAATGATTTATAAAAGCGAAACTTACAAAAATCTTTATCAAAAAAGATTTTCAAGAGATTTTGTTAAGATTGATGAATTTTCTTCTCAAGAACTTTCGGATTTAATGGCGCTGTTTAATCTTGTCTGGATTGACCCTGTTCATTATGAGAGATATCCGCGTCTTAAGGAATTGTGGGAAAAGCAGTCCGGTTATACGCTGGAGGACAGAATTGAAATCCTTGATATTCAAAGAAGGATTATTAAAGAAATTATTCCTTTGTATAAAAAATATATTATGCAGGGAAGAATTGAATTGACAACAAGTCCTTATTACCACTCAATACTTCCAATATTGATTGATTTAAAGGCTTCGACAAAATCGGTTTTAACAACGGAGGGGCTTCCTCAATCGCTCGGTATGCTTGATGATGCAAAACTTCAGATAAAAAGCGCGCTTGATAGAATAGAGGAAGTTTTCGGCGTTCGTCCCAAAGGTATGTGGCCTCCGGAATTGTGCCTGGGTCCAAAGACGCTTAATCTGCTTGCCAAAGAGGGCATAAAATGGACTATTTCGGATGAAGGGGTTCTGGCTAGTTCTATAAACTTTGATTTTATTAGAGATTTTAAAGGAAATTTGAATGACCCTTATCATTTACTCAAGGTTTATAACTATCAGACAAAAGATAGTGAGATTGATATTATATTCCGCGACAGATCTATTCCGAATTTGATAAATTTTGAATACGCGGGAATAAATTCAAATCTCGCGGTCAGCGACTTGTATGAGAAAATTAAGATTATCCAGAACAAGCTTCTTGTATCTCCGGATGAAAATCATCTTCTTACAATAGCTCTTGATGCGGAAAACTGTTGGGAGAATTATCAAAATGACGGGCGTGATTTCCTTGAGGGCATATATTCAATGATTACTGAAGACGAGTCTTTAGAAACAGTTTTGATAAGCGATTATATAGACTCTGACAAGCATAAAAAAACTCTTAAAAAAATATACTCCGGCTCCTGGATAGACAAGACTTTCCAATACTGGATAGGAGAGCCGGAAAAGAATAAAGCCTGGGCTTATTTAAAAAAGACAAAAGATGATTTTGATAATTATGTAAAAGAAAACAAAAATAATCCTAATATAAATTCTGCAAAGCGGGAATTATTGATAGCTGAAGGCAGTGACTGGTTCTGGTGGTACGGTGAGCCGAACCATTCCGGACAGGATTTTATTTTTGATTATATGTTTAGAGAACGTTTGAAGAACGTGTATTTAACGCTCGGGATAAATTATCCGGATTATCTTGACCAAACTTTGATAACGGCAGTAGAAGTTCCGTTTAAGCATCCGAAGCGCAATATTGCTCCACGGATGGACGGGTCTTTTAAAAGCGCAGATGACTGGTATAATTCCGGTTCAATAAGCATGCTTGACGGTCCAGTTTACCGCGAAAATAAAAATATAGACAAGATTAATTTTGGGTGCGACCGTGAGAATATTTATTTCCGCTTGCATGTTAATAAAGGTTCCGGCGAGATAAGTTTTGCGGACAGGATTAATCAGTTTTATATATACACACGCAATGCTACTAATGTATCCGAGCGTGCATACATAAGATTAATAAGCAAGACGGATAATCCATATCCGATTCTTTTGGAAAAGTTTGAGCGCGAATTGACATTAACGCTTATCAAAGATACTCTTTATCCTATCCGTATGGCTGCGGTTCTTCATCCAAATATGTGGACGCTCGATAATCCTGAGGGGATTAAGATAGTTTATGATGATGTTATTGACGTATGTATTCCGTTTGAAAAGCTTGGAATTCAATACGGCGAAACTGTTGAATTTTTCATGGCTAATACTGATTCCGGAATTAAGAATACATATATTCCGCAGGAAATACTTTTATCTCTGAATAGAGAGGGGTAAAGGGAAGTAAGTGAAAATAAGTGAATAAGTGACAGGGTGACTAAGCGGTTTAATAATACTGCGTGAGGGGTGAAGAGTGAAGGGTGAAGGGAAGGATTAGAAAAGAGATTCTTCGGCTCTTACGAGCCTCTGAATGACGCGGAACTTGGAGTTATGACGCCAAACAATTACATTTACCCCTCTGAGTGACGCGAAATTTGGAGTTGTGACGCCAAACAATTACATTTACCCCTTTGAATGACGCTAAACTTGGCGTTGAGCCAACAAACCGTCATTCAGAGGACGAAAACAGCCATTTAGTGAGTCCGATGAATCTCGTATACTTGCGTGATGGGTGAGGTGTAAAGAGCTCGTGATTCGTGATTTGTGGTTATATAATTTCTCTAACTAAGCCTCGTTTACTTATATCATTTTAATATCTCGATTCACGGCTCACGAATCACTCTTCACGAACTCTTTACACCCCAGCCATCTCCTTACAGGAGATGGAGTGCACGGGATGCGTAAATTATTTTATAAACTCGTGTATATATGGTTTTTTGTGTTATAATCTCTAATGTAGAGATGAATTAGGGGAGTATATGATGAAAGTTTTTCTTAAATATTTAGGCATTACTGCTGCAAGTATTTTGGTTTTGGTTTATTTGTGCTTTTTATTCGTTCTTCCGAATGCAATAAATCTGAATAAATATGAACCGCTGGTTAAAAAACTGGCAAAAGACTATGCCAAAATAAATATCAGCTATGAAAACCCGAAAATCATTACAACCCCGCTGTTGGGCGCCGGATTGAAAGTTGATAACATTTATATAAACCTTCCGGACGGCTCGCTTTTATTCTCTGCAGACAGTATCAAAACAAGGATTGCCCTGCCGAGCCTGTTCCTTTTGACAGTAAAAGTTTCCTGCCTTGAAGTAGAAAAACCATTCATTAATCTCGAAATAGCTAATAATGAAAATTTCAAAATAGTTAAACTTATAGAAAGTCTTGTAAACCCGCAAAAGGAACAAGAACTTGAAGAAGTAAGACAAACCGCCGAAACAGGAGCGTTTCACTTTAATCCGGAATGGATAAGAATTAAAGTCCCGAATGTAAAACTGAATAACTACAGAGTTCTTGTCAATGACCTTAAATCAGAACACTTTCTGGAATTAAAAGGCGATGAATTAAATCTCGGCTATTTCAACGGAAAGACGGCAAAAGTTAAAACCTATGCGGAATTGTTCAGCGACAAAAACAAAAATATTACCGCAAATATTGATATAAATACTTTCCTTCCTAAATTCGGAACAAAACTGGATGAAGAGGATGATCCGGCGCAAAGACTTGATGTGCCGTTTATTAACCCTGTTACAATGTACAGAAATTATGACTTGAAGGCTAATCTTGATACAAAATTGAGAATCAGAAACCACGGAGGGGAAATAACTTCTTACGGTCATTTTAATATCAATGACATAACTCTAAAGGTTTCCCAGCTTCAGCTTCCTGCAAGTTATTTGAGAGCAGAAACATTTGGTACAAATGTAAAACTCGACACCAATATTTATCCTGTCGAAAAACAGAATATACAGCTTTTAGGAAAATTGAATTACGGACATCATCCTAAACTTGATATGAATATTAAAACCGGAACAATCCAGTTTAATGATATTTTAACCTTATCAAAAGCATTTTTGGACTCTCTTTCTATAAGAAATGAACTTGCGCAGATTAAGGCTTACGGCTCTCTTGACGCTGACTGCTATATAAAAACTAATTTCAAAAAGATTGCATCAAGCGGTTCAATTGTTGTTAAAAACGGAGGTGTAAGCGTTAGAAATCTCGGAAAAGTTTTATCTGACGCAAATATTAATATCAAACTTGACAATAATATCCTTGATATAAGGAATTCCAGCATTAATGCAGGCGGTTCTCCTGTTAATATTGACGGAAAAATTGACGAAAAATCAGTTGCCGATATTAATATAAAAGCAGATAAAATCCCGCTTCCTGTTTTATATAATGCATTTGCACCGGAAAATCTGAGAAACTCATACAAACTCTCTTCCGGCAGGGCATCTCTTGATTTGAGCCTCAAGGGCAAACTGAAAGACGCGCAGGCAGGATTGAAATTTGCACTTGATAACCTAAAAATCGGTGATAAGAATTTTGTTGTCAGCAACCAAAAATTTAACGCGGAATTTGTGCAGGATAAAAAAGATTTGAGAGGCAGAATAGATAACAGCGGTTTTGGCATTTCAATGCCGAAAACAAATTCATCAATTTCAGTTCCGCTTCTTAATATAGAGCTGGCAGAAGATAATATTAATATTAAAGAAAATACAATCTTATTGAATAACAAAACAAAAATCAAATACTCCGGCGGAGTCGTTGATTATAAACAGTTAAAATCAATTAATTTTACGGCGCAGGGAAATGTTAACACGGATGATTTGATACAGCTTATCGGACGTGAATTTAAGCAGTTTATTCATTCACAGGGTTCTATTCCTGTAAAACTTACTTTTGACGGAGATAAGAGAAAACAAACCTTGTTTGCGCAGGCGCTTGCTGATAAGGCAAACTTTATCACGCCTGTGGATTTCAATAATCTTGCAAACCTTAATACATCTCTGCAGTCAGTTATAGACTTCAAAGAAAACAGAATAAAAATCAAGAAAACCGGCTTGTATACACGAACTGTAACCGTTGATGAAAAAGGAAACGAAGTTGTTAACTTGAATGAAGTTTTTGGAATCGACGGCACAATTGCGGGTCAGACAATAAATCTTCTGAAGATTACCATGCCGAAAGCTCTGCAGGGTAAAATTTACGCGTTCCCGAATTCTGATTTCACGCTTAACGGACGCGCATTTATTTTCGGGGAATCAGCATCACCGAGAATGCGGGGCGGTTTTGAAATCAAAAATCTTTCAATACCGGAACTTTTACTTACTTTAAGACAGGCTAACCTTCAATTGAGAGGACACCACGCAGATTTTGAAGTAAAAGATTTAATCCTTAATGAATCAGATATTCAGACTCAAGGAACAATCAGCCTAATGCCTTCATCTGTTTTGAATATTACAAAACTTGATGTATCTTCAAGGTACTTAAATGTTGATAAATTAATGAAAGTTGTTGATAATGCGATGAAGTATGTTCCGAAAAGTACTGCTTCAGTACCTTCTTCATCTTCAGAGCCTGCAGACATTCCAGTAGTTATTCAAAACGGTACAATTAATATGTCCAGAATTATTTCCGGCAAAATTGATATTAAAAATATTATGGCAAGAATTTCGCTTGCAAGAAACGTATTCTTTATCAGAAATATGCGGGCTAATATTTTTAAAGGCAGGGTCAACGGAAATATTTCAATAAACCTTGTCAGCATGCTTATGAATATTAATGTCAGCGGAAGAGGTGTTGATGTTGCACAAGCTTTGAACGATGCTGCTAACATGAAAGACACACTTTCCGGTACTGCAAGCTTTGATACAAATATCTCGCTAAGCGGTGCTACATACGAAGAACAGGTAAAAAGCCTTAGAGGCACCGTAAATTTTGATATCAAAAACGGACAGTTCGGACCTTTCGGAAAAATAGAAAATCTTATCATTGCTGAAAATATCCGTGAATCACAATTCTTCCAGACAGCTTTGGGCGGAATAATAAGCGGACTGACTACAATTGATACAACACATTTTTCTGACTTGAAAGGACAGCTGAGCTTCCTTGACGGTGTATGCTATATCGACCCGATTACTTCATTAGGAGACATCTTGAGCCTGCATATTTTCGGCGACTTTGATATCTTAAGAAATTATGCTGACATGAAAGTCCGCGCAAGAATGGCATCACTTATTTCCAATCTGTTAGGACCAATAGGTGCAATAAATCCGGCAAACCTTGTTAACAGCGCTGCAAGCTTGAATATTGTAACAGCAAAGGCATTTTCTATCTTCTGCGAAATGATACCGGAAACAGAAATGGCAGCAATTCCAAGCTTTGCAAACAGTTATGTTGATAATTCTGCAACCAAGTTCCAGCTGGTAGTAAGAGGGGATGCTGCTAAACCGCTAAGCTTGATAAAATCATTCAAATGGCTTGCAACAGAAACAGAATACCAGAATGCGGTTGATTATGTAAACTCTATTCCGGAACCGGTTGAAGGAAGCGAAGCAACAACAATCGAAGAAGTTGTACAGGAAGTTGAAGCGGAAAAGAAAACATTTAAATATAAAATAAAACATATGTTTAATAAAGAACCGGAAGAAAAACAGGCAGAATAAAATAAATTTTCTGCAGAGATAAAACATTAGTGCTAAAATGTAGTAAAATAACTGTAAAAATAAAAGAGGAAAAAATGAGAGGAAAAGCTTTTAAATTCGGAGATAACATATCAACAGACCATATCGCTCCCGGGCGTCTGTTTCACCTGCGTTCTGATTTGCAGGAGTTTGCAAAACACGTTCTTGAAGACGCTGATGAAAACTTTGCAAAAAACATGTCAAAGGGTGATTTTGTAGTAGCGGGAAACAACTTCGGTCTGGGTTCTTCGCGCGAGCATGCTCCTCAGATTATAAAAATAGCGGGTGTAGGCGCAGTTATTGCCAAATCATTTGCAAGAATATTTTACAGAAATGCAATCAATATCGGTCTGCTGGCGATTGAGTGCGATACTGACGGAATTGATGCCGGTGATGAACTTGAGCTGGATATAAAGGCAGGTACGCTTAAAAATTTAACAAAAGGTACAATTACGGCAATAGAACCGCTTCCGGATGTAATGATAAAACTTCTTGAAGACGGCGGGCTTATTGAACATATCAAAAAACACGGCGATTTGATGCTCGGAGAAAAATAAGGTTATTCAAGATATTTTAATTTATTTAAATAATGTTCTTTTTTCTTTCCGGAAGAAATTTTATACAATAAAAGGTATCTGTAATATTTCATCTTATTCTTTGACGGTAAAAATCTGTTAAATACGGACATTAGACCGGATTGTTTAAATAAGATTTCTGCCCGCACAGAGGCTATAATTTTTTGTAAAATATCCGGATAGATTTCAAAATTCATATTTTGTACTTTTGAATAATCTACTGATTTAGAAACAAAACTTTTTATCAAATTGATATCTTGTAAATCCTTTTTCTCACCGCGATTTTCTTTCATCTCACGCAGAATATCCAGTGTAATAAATTTTAAACCTTTGTAATAAAAATAATTTTTAGGATTCAATATTATTTCATATTTATTTTTTGGATAATAAGTTTCCCATATATCTTTATGTTCAGAAATTAAATCATCATTTATATTAATGGATTCTATTGCAAGAAAATCCAAATCGCTGCTTTCTCTAATACCAAAAACATTCAACGGAGAACTGCCGGCACAGCAAATATTATTAGAACTGCCACAGTTAGATTTCAAAATAGAAATTAATTTATCTAGGCGTTTGCTTTCATAATTATAACGTCTGTTGTTCAGCAAAAAAAGCGAATTATCGTTAAAATAGCACTCTGCTATTTCTATTGCTTCTTCATGTGTATCATTTATATGAACTGAGTTATTCCCTATTTTATAAATATCACGTATTTCTTCTTTTGCTTTTCTAACATTATCTAAATCATCACATACAAAAATATAAGCCCTTAAAGGATATGGACCTAGAGAAGCTTTTGCATGTTTTTTTGCACCTTTAAAATCATTTTCTATATTTCCAATCCATTCATCTTTACCGTAAAATAATTTTTTCAAATTTATTAAACCGTTAAAAGAAAGAAAAATGTTCTTTTTGTAATATATAAATCCGTATTTTTCGAGAATATTTTCTACAATATTGTCAAATTCCGGAGAAGTAACAGGCTGTAGATTAACTATATGTGCATGAGGATTTAAGCGTACATATTCCAATGCAGTATAATCTGCATATGTTGAATCAATAAATCTTTTTCTAAAATAGTCATAATTATACCGCTTGTTGTCAAAATACTTGTTATATTCAGATGTTTCAACATCAATATTTTCCAGAAAACAGCAGGTTAAACGATGAGCGCCATTAACAACTTGATTATGTTTGTCAACAAGAATCGGATGCTCTCGGTCAAAACCTCTATTTTTGATACTAGAATACAAATTGTCAAAATCTTCTATAAAATCGCTGCATGTACATTTTTCCGGATTCTCTTCATAAAAATTATTAAAAACCCTTTCATGTTCAATATACAAGTCTTTAAAAAAATCAGTAAATCCGCCATAAGCCTGTTGCTTTTTTAAATACAAGTATTTAAACATTAGGTCAAATCGTATTTGATGTAAAAATAAATCCTTAATATCTGTCATTATGTTATGCTTTAAAATATTACTAAAATTTGATGTTATACATAATATTATATAAGTAAAACAACATAAATCAAATAATTTTACTAGCTTCGCTTAATTTAATGTTTATGCTTTTTGTCTGATAATAAAACCAATGAATATAAAGAAACTTTTAGGAAAAAGACTGCAGGAAATAAGAAAGTACAGGAAGCTTACTCAAGAACAAGTTGCAGAATTTGTCGGAATTGAAACACCGAGTATCAGTAATATTGAAGTCGGCAAATATTTTCCTTCCGCGGAAAATCTTGATAAAATTCTTACCATATTAAATGTAAGACCGAGCGATATATTTACCTTTGAAAGTCTTGCTTCTAAAGAAGAATTGATACAAGAGATGCTGAATGCCATGAATAATGATGAAAACCTAACGAGGATAATGTATAAATTTTATTCTTCGGTAAAATTTTAAGAGGCAATTTATAAAAACTTTTTGGATGCACAATAATTAAAGAGATTCTTCGGCTCTTACGAGCCTCTGAATGACGCGAAATTTGGAGTTATGACGCCAAACAATTACATTTACCCCTCTGAATGACGCTAAACTTGGCGTTGAGCCAACAAACCGTCATTCAGAGGACGAAAACAGCCATTTAGTGAGTCCGATGAATCTCGTATACTTGCGTGAAGGGTGAGGCGTGAAGAGTGAAGCGAAAAAATTAGAGCAGAGATTCTTCGGCTCTTACGAGCCTCTGAATGACGCGAAATTTGGAGTTATGACGCCAAACAATTACATTTACCCCTCTGAATGACGCTAAACTTGGCGTTGAGCCAACAAACCGTCATTCAGAGGACGAAAACAGCCATTTAGTGAGTCCGATGAATCTCGTATACTTGCGTGAAGGGTGAGGCGTGAAGAGTGAAGCGAAAAAATTAGAGCAGAGATTCTTCGGCTCTTACGAGCCTCTGAATGACGCGAAATTTGGAGTTATGACGCCAAACAATTACATTTACCCCTCTGAATGACGGTTAGTCTGGAGTTTCGGTTAACAAACTGTAGGGCAGGCATTGCCTGCAACATTCATTCAAACTGCACCCGCCAGGGTGCAGGAAACAGTGCGTGTTTCTCTTTCTTTGCTAACGTTTCTTTCTCTTTTCATCGCAAAAAAGAGAAAGAAATGTTAAATAAGTCTTCTTCATTTTTTCTTCTTTGTTGCAGTGCAAAGAAGAAAAAACGGGGATTAGTCGAGTTCAATATCACTGAAGACTTTTCCGGCAGGTGTTTTGTTTTCATAATTCAGCTGTATATTTGCAGGTACTGTCAATTCTATAGGCGCAGAGATGTGTTCCGTCCTCAAAGACGGCATTGTAGCATATACACTGCCGTCAATATCAACACACTTGACAGAACAATCAAAAAGAGTTTTTCTGCGCTCCTGCGGACTCATCATCTGCCACTCAAGCGCTTCTTCAATAAGCTCCGACTGCTCTTTTAAATTTTTGTCCTGCGGAAAATATCTCCTGCCTCTCCCGCTTGGTTCAATCAAATGCGATTTGTCAAATACGGTTAGGTTTTCCGGCTTAAGATACGGAATATTTTCAAGATATGAACCTGTTAATTTTTTTAATTTTCCATAAATCTCTTCATAGAGTTTTTTTGTTTCACTTTCGCCTGTAGTGCAGTTTCCATCAAAATCCGGCGCGTGTCTGTAAATTATCTGCGCTTTTCCGGATTCAAACAGTTTTAAAAAACTCTTAAGCGCATTTGCCATGCGGGAAGTATAAATATTTCTGAAAAATTCAGCACCTGCAGAATCATTTTTCTTAAGCGCATTTCTGGAATTTTCCATAATTCCCGCAAACGGGTTAATAGAAATATCAACAGATTTAACCATATCCGGATTTTTTTCAATCATACCCGCAAGCTCCTCAGAAGCACTCTGAGCGTATTTAGAAGCCTTGTTCCAGCCGGACGTAACAAATAGGACAGGAATATTAAGCTTGTTATAAATTTCTTTTACAGCCTCAGAAATGCTGTGATTCCGGCTTTTCCCCGCAATGGGAATATCTGAAGGGTTTGCATCGTCAATAATATTCAAATATTTATTGCCCTGCAGTACATTTATACCCAAACGCCCGCTTAACTCTTTAAATCCGTCCAAAAATCTTGTTAAATCTTCATACAATATTGTTTCTCTTCCTTTAACCGGCGGTTTGGCATCTTTCAAACAATGAGAACAATTTACCCTGCATCCTCTGAATAGATTTAAAGTTTCAAGCCGTTTGGCTAAAAAGGAGATATCCTCAAGGTTAACTCCGTCAAACAGCGGAATATCCTTCTGTATTCCCTCAAGACGCTTCAAGTCCAATTTGGCAAGCGGAAATGCAGAGTTTTTTATATTTGCCGGAATGTGGTTAATATATGAATTCATATCTTATATAAAAATCGTAAAAATAATTTTTGCTTTTTGCTTTATAAAATCTTTATATTACGTCTATTGACCAATCAAAAAAAAAAATATATGATAAAGCTTTAGTGTAGATAATACAATTGTTAAAAGAATGGAGGATTCGTATGGAATTTCATCACCAGCCGTTGAACGGCGCAAACTACACAGACGCGGATATTAAAAGGCTGATTGCTGAATATAATGTCCAGTTTATTAAGCTTCAGTTCGTTGATATTAACGGACAGGTTAAAAATATGGCAGTTCCTTCGGAACACATAGACAGGGTTTTGAATAATGAGATTATGCTTGACGGATCTTCTATCAAAGGTTTCAGAAATATTGAAACATCTGATATGTTCTTTTATCCGGACAAGAATACTTTCCAAATTCTTCCGTGGCAGGAACGCGACGGCAAGAATTCCGCAAGATTGATATGCGATATTTATAACGCAGACGGAACACCGTTTGAAGGCTGTCCGAGGTGCAATTTAAAAAGACTTATGGCAGAAGCTCACAAACTCGGGTTCTCAATGAATGTAGGTCCGGAAGCAGAATTTTTCTTGTTTGAAAAAGATGATGAGGATCATATTACAACCAAGACTCACGACAGAGCCGGATATTATGATGTCGGGCCGGACGATTTGGGTGAAGCTGTAAGAGCAGATATTGTAAGTACATTGCAGGAAATGGATTTTGACATAGAAGCTTCTCACCACGAAGTTGCTGACGGGCAGCACGAAGTTGATTTTAAATACTCTGATATTCTGACAACAGCCGATAATGTCGCAACATTCAGAGTTGCAGTAAAAGCTGTGGCAGCACAATACGGGCTGCATGCAACATTTATGCCGAAACCTGTATATGGAATTAACGGCTCCGGTATGCACTGTAATATTTCTTTATTCAAGGACGGCAAGAACGCATTTTATGATGAAAAAGCTGAATACCAGCTTTCTGACACTGCAAGATATTCTATAGGCGGTATCCTAAAACATATCAAGAGCATTACTGCAATCCTTAACCCGACTGTTAACAGTTACAAAAGACTTGTCCCGGGGTATGAAGCTCCTGTTTACATGGCGTGGTCGCTTGCTAACAGAAGCGCGCTTTTGAGAGTTCCGGCTAAACGCGGTATGTCTACACGTGTAGAACTTCGTTCTCCGGATCCGAGCTGTAACCCGTATTTAGCATTTGCAACAATACTTGCAGCCTGCCTTGACGGGGTAAGAAATAAAATTGAACCGCCGAAACCGGTTGAAGCAAATATTTACAAACTTTCTGACAAGGAAAGAAAGAAACTGAGAATAGAATCTCTTCCCGGAAGCTTGAAAGAAGCATTGTATCATATGGATAAATCACTTATTGCCAAAACCGCTTTAGGTTCTCATATAGTTGATGAATTCATGACGGCAAAAGAAATCGAATGGGATTCATTCAGAACGTACGTTTCCCAGTGGGAAATCGACAGATACCTTGCAAGGTATTAAGATATTATTTAACCGGATATTAATTAGGCTTAAACCCTTTGGGGCAGAAAATATTTTTCGCCCTAAGGGGTTTAAATTTTTCGTGAACAGTGAGCCGTGACTAGTGATTCGAGGTTATAAAATTTCTTTAATTGTGCCTCGTTTACTTGTATCGTGAAAAAATAAAGGGGTGTAGGGTGAAGCGAAAAAATTTACCCGATAACGCATTTCGCGCGCCGCGAGCGTGTTATGCGTAAGCATAACGATAGCGAGCGTAAGAGTGCAGGCTTGCCTGCTACAGCCATTCAGTCCCACACCTGTTAGGGTGTAGAAACAGTGCGTGTTTCTCTTTCTTTGCTAACGTTTCTTTCTCTTTTTATCGCAAAAAAGAGAAAGAAATGTTAAATATGATGGAGGGTGAAAGTCTGTATTAAATCCCTCTTTATGAGTGACCAGGTGACTCGTGATTCGTGATTTGTGGTTATAGAATTTCTCTAACTAAGCCTCGTTTACTTATATCATTTTAATATCTCGATTCACGGCTCACGAATCACTCTTCACGAACTCTTGACACCTCACCCTAGCCCTCTCCTGTTAGGAGGGGGAATTTGACTGCAGTTATGAGATACAAAGATGGGTTCTGTTTAATTCATATAAAAATCGTAAACCTTCAAGGGTTAAATAAGGATTAACATAATCAAACTGTCGGTGCATATATTCGGAAATAAGTCCGGAATACCCTCCGGTAGCAATGATGCAAGCCTTTGCACCAAGCTCCTTCTCGCACTGTTCAATTAAGCCCTCTATTGCACACGCAGAACCGCGTACGACTCCGGAAAGTATCGCATCCGCAGTATTATTGCCTATCGCATGGTCAACTGCTCCTGCCTCTATCCGCGGAAGTTTAGAAGTGCTTTTGTTTAAAGCTCTAAACTGGAGATTAAGACCCGGCATAATCACTCCGCCTATAAAATCACCATCCGCATTTAAAATATCAAAAGTTGTTGCAGTCCCTAAATCAACAATAATAGCCGGCTTTGGATATAATACATACGCTCCGCATGCGTTTGCAATCCTATCTGCTCCGGCTTCTTTAGGGTTTTTCAGCTTTAAATTAATACCGAGATTTAATTTAGCAGTTAACAAAAGCGAATCTATATGAAAAACATTATCGGACGCATGTTTAATTACACGGCTGAGTTCGTCCACAACAGAAGCAATTATACAATCAGTGATATTATATTTTTTTAAAAGCGAATGAAATAATATCTCATACTCTTCCTGCGGAAGCTCTTTGTCAGAAGCAAGGCGGAAAGTTTCCAGAATGCTCTCATTTTCAAAAACACCGAGAGTAATGTTTGTATTGCCTATATCAATAGTAAGAAGCATTACACATCTCCATAATTGCTTAAGGCATTATCTAAAATCGCACGCATCTCCTCCCGATATATCTTTGGAGTTTGAATTTCACACTTGTCGTCATATCTCAAAAGCCGTGCAAACAAAATTTCTTTATTCTCGCCCCTGTTAGAAATCGTAATACAGCCATCTTCAGTACAAGGCAGTATTTGTTCGTTTTCACGTAGCGAATATCTTTGAGCCAGCTCTCCTTTAAGCATAAATACAACTGCCGGTTCATTAAAACTGTAAACAAATTTATCCCTGAGAACTTCAAGTCCGGAAACCCGTGAAGAATCAATCATACGCTCTTTATTTTTATAGAACACATTAAAAAACATTTTTCCTTTGTTCTCACTCATCCGGATAGGAATACAATCCATAACAGCGCGGTTTTTAAACATTAGTCTTATTTTTCTCTTCTCTCTAACTGCATGCTCAAAGATTTCTGCCGTAATCTGGTAGGTGTTTTTTTCAACGCGCGTTATCTTTTTATTTGAGTATCTGTTTAATTTTTCGATAAATTTATCAAAAATTTTGTGATACTTGCTTGCCAGGTCAGTTTGAATAATACTTTGCAGGTTTTCCAGAAGATTAATCTCACCTGTGGTTAATTCCAGTCCGAATGGCATACTTGCAACGAAATATTTGTTATGAATTTTGGGAATATCAATTCCGCAATAACGGCAGGTGTTAATATATTTGCTGATAACACTGTTGTTAAAAATCGCTTCAGGCTCATTAAGATTAAGTTTTTCTACAAGCTCATGCATCGTATAGTTATCTTGAAGCAAAAGCTGTAAAGTCTTAAATACCTGCATTGAGGATCTGTTCTTTTTTAATGATATTCTAGTCATTATAATTTTTCCTCATACTTTTCAATTTTTGTATAATCTTTTCCCGAAAATCAGCCGGTTCAAGCACGGTACAATTTGCACCGAAAGATAAAACTCTCTGTACGGCGACAAATTCGTTATGATATCTGCCTTCTATTATATATCCGTCAGAACGTGTTTCTATAATAGTTTCATTCTCTTCAAGAATATTGACGCCGAAGCTTTTCAAAAAATATTTGACGCACACTGATTTTACTTCAATGCCGTTACCCTGTGCGCGTGAAAGAATCGCACGAATACGCAGCAGATTAAGAATTACTGCATCTTTTTTGTTTATATCATAACCGTACAGATAAACTTTGTCATTTTGAAAAACAACTTTCTGAGCCAGAATTTCCTTCACAGATTCCGCTTCTGCGGACGGATTTTTGTATTTTAAAGTGATAACAATATTATTTTTGCAATCCTCCATCAGCTGTTTTATAAGCTCTATATTGTAGCTTTTGAAAGCGGAAAGACCGTACAGTTCCTCTTTTATCGTGTCATTGCCGGCATAGTTTGCAAGTTTTTTGAAAAGGGCATCATAACCGAGAAGCAGCGAAATATTGGCACTGTCCTTGATTTTTTTGAAACTTTTTTTAATTGTTCCAATTTCTTCTTCAGTAATATTCAGCGAAAATGGATGTTTTAGTAATACATATTTAAAATTCGTTTTGGCGTTTGCATGCGTAATTTCGCATCCCATTGCCCTCAATGTATTCAAATCAATTCTTAAAATATCATTAGAATGCTCTTGTTCCAGTATATTTAGTTCAATCAGTTTTGCGCGTATCTCTTCCAGTGTACGCGGAGCTTCCATTAGTAAGCCGATAATAACCAGCCCCCTCATGCCGGTTAATGATATTTGATTTAATTCTGCTTTTTCTGCCGGTTTAAACACTATTACCCTCTTTATTAATTATTGACCAAATTGAACAAATATTCAATAATATTTTCACAATATCTTCTATCAACTGCGCTAAAAGGAAGGACATCACCTGCAAATGATTTCTTTACATTATTAATAACGGCTTGTTTTTTATTTTGAGGCACATAATCAATTTTTGTTACAATAGTAAATATCGGCAGATTGTACGCTTCAACCCATTCCCGCATTTGATAATCATTTTTCTGTATATCATGGCGTGCGTCTATGAATTGAATCAGCGATTTTATCTGCCCCCTGTTTAGCAGATATTCTTCCAAATATTTCTGCCACCGTGCCTGTGCTTCTTTTGATACTTTTGCGTAGCCGTATCCGGGCAGGTCGGCGATTGTAAATTTATCCGCAAAATTAAAAAAGTTAATTAATCTTGTTTTCCCGGGGGTATTAGATGTTTTGGCAAGTTTTTTGTTGTTTGCCAGCGCATTAATAAAAGAAGATTTCCCTACATTGGAACGGCCTAGAAGCGGAAACTCCGGAAGGTCATATGCAGGACACTGAGAAAGCTTTTCTGCACTTATTAAAAACTTGGCATTAAGCTGATTCATTTTTCCGTTCCTCTTCTTTTGCTTTTTCTTTTTCTTTCGCACGATGTGTTACGATAGAAAGGAGGTTGTATAATTTTTCGTTATTAACAACTGTCAGCTGAGCTTTGTGCTTCAAAAGACTTACATCAACCGACGGTTTGTTTTCAAAAATATTACCGGTCTGGATGCTTACTATCTGGATAAAATTATCCCTCAGAATGCTAAGGGGTTCTTTTAAAAATATTTCAAATGTTTTAAATATATTCATATTTTTACGCTTCAAAGTTTGGTACAGATATTGTATAATAGATGCAGGAAAAAGTAAATGCAGTAAGATGTTTTCTACGTCTTGTCCGCAGGCTGTTTTATGAACAATCAAGAAAAAGAATACATAGAAGATTTTAAGACTTATTTGAGCGTAGAGAAGAATTTCTCCGAACATACTGTATCGGCTTATTGTTCTGATATTGTAAGTTATATTTTATGGCTGAACGGCGTAAGCATTACGGATGTTGATTTTAACAAACTTAGAGAGTATCTGCATTTTATCCAGAGATTTGATTATAAAAAAACTACCATTGCAAGAAAAGTGGCTTCAATAAGAACGTTTTACAAGTATTTATTTAGAGAAAGATTTATTGACACTAATCCTGCAGTTTCCCTTTCTGCACCAAAGCGCCCTAAATCACTGCCAAAATTCCTTACGCCGGAAGAGGTCGAGCAGATTTTAAATAACATTAAAATTGACACCCCCGCAGGTTTTAGAAACCGTGTAATACTCGAACTTTTGTGGGCGACCGGCATGAGGGTTTCGGAATTAAGCAATCTCAATTTCGGAGACTTAAATATTGAAGAAAACGAAATAAGAGTTTTTGGAAAAGGCGCCAAAGAGCGTATAGTACTTATGTCTGACAGAGCAAAGGGGTATCTTGTGCAGTATATTAATTCTGCAAGAAAGCTGATTGCACCGGGTTATGATACCGGAGAAATCAACGACAGCACGCCTGTATTTATTAATAATACAGGTTATCGGCTTCAGAATAAAACAATCAGGAAAGCTATCAATGAAACTGTTGAGAAAATAGAGCTTCCGAAAAAAGTTACTCCGCACGTTTTCAGACACAGTTTTGCAACAAAGTTAATAGAAAACGGCGCTGATTTAAGAGTTGTACAGGAGCTTTTGGGGCATGCCGGAATTTCTAATACACAAATTTATACGCATATTTCCATGAAGCATATGAAGGATGTGTATGAAACAGCCCATCCGCATGGAAAATGAACAGGCAATGTGTAAATGAAGTTGTAAATCATTTCGAATTCTTTTATTAAAAGAATATATTCGGCTTGGGTTTAGCCCTCGGTGAAAATCGGGTCTTTAATTTCCGGAAACATTTTGTTCATGAACATATTAACAGCTTCTTCTCCGGTAATTCCGCGTGTTGAATTGTTGCAATTGACCTTATAGAGTCCTATTTCCTGCGAGTTTTCAATTGTATAAAATTTCAGTTTATAACCGTCTTTGCAGGGAACAATTTTTGTTTTATTTCTGACAGCATTGAGCCAGAACCAGGCGTCATCATTTGTCGGAATAATCTTTGTGAACATTTCTTTATTAGTTGCGTCTTTATGCAGACATTGAGGGGGATAAAGAACTCCGCCGAAGCCGATAAAAAAGTTTTTGTAGCTCGGAAGATATGTAGAATCATAGACATAGCTTCTTCTTATAAGGGTATGTTTTCTGTTTTTGTGAAGTACTATTCTCATTGCGCGTGAGCTTATTATGCAGTTCGGATTTTTTTCATGTTCTTCCAGAAGAGTTTTAATAAGATTTTCGTCATAATAATAATCATCATCCACCGTGATGATAATATCATCCGGATATTCTAAAAGTGACGGAACAAGTTTTTTAAATGATTTTATATCATCGCACCATTTGATACTAAGTCCGAATTCCTGCAGTCTTGTAAGAGTCTGCGGAAGTTCTCTGTTTGGGAACTGTTCGTCTGCCAGCCACAAAACAACTTCGTCCGGTTTTACGGTTTGCTGTAAGATTGTTGATATTGTTTTATGCACAATATTAATTCTTGCAGGAAATGTAGTAAGAGAAACTATAACTCTCGGATTTCTTTTTTCGGTAGTTACTCCTATGCATTGCGCGTCTTTGTATTCATATTTATACGGAAATTTTTTACAGAATTTCATTCCGAGCAGGCGTATGACATAATGCTCGTCTACAACTCTTACAGAGAGGAGTTTATCTAAAGCGCTTTTAAGATTTTGCAACGGACTGACTTTCATAACTATATAATATTATCATAAATTTTAAGAAGATGTAAATCAGTGACTTGATTTTAAATTTAGGGCGTTATAATATAATTATATTGACTGGCGGTAACGTTGGTTACGAATTGAAAATTAAATAGAGTTTGTCGGGATGTAGCGCAGCTTGACTGTGCCGAGAAAAAGGTGACTAAACGTCACGTTTTTCGAGAGTCAGCACCGTAGGTGCGCGATGTCCCTAACAGAAAACGTCGGGATGTAGCGCAGCTTGGTAGCGCACCGTGTTCGGGTCGCGGGGGTCGCAAGTTCGAATCTTGTCATCCCGACCATTTTTTAGGTAAGGATATATTGTTAAAAAATATCGGGCGTGGCAAGGACTCTGGAGAAACGATTGGTTATCGTTTCGAATGGAGGCAGTCGAGTCAGAGCGTGAGCGATGCGAGACGTATAAAAGATATCTACCAAGCTGCGCCAAAATGAAAATTGAATAAAAAAATATCGGGCGTGGCAAGGACTCCGGAGAAACGATTGGTTATCGTTTCGAATGGAGGTAGTCGAGTCAGAGCGTGAGCGATGCGAGACGTATAAAAGATATCTACCAAGCTGCGCCAAAATGAAAATTGAATAAAAAAATATCGGG
>CALVBN010000005.1 GCA_944325785.1 Candidatus Gastranaerophilales bacterium
AAAAGAAAAGAACACTTTGTCGGGTGACAACGGTTAGAGCTACTAAATCCTTGTAAAACTTACAGTCACCCTCTTGAACGGGACTACTAGATAAATGTTTTTTGTCCAATAAGAGCTTTTTACCTTGAGCTGTTATTATTGTAAAATAAATTTATGGGTAAGCTAACCTGCTAAACCACTGCCGACACAGACTAGTTAAGAGGACATAGGCGGAAAGGTGGTGCTGGAATTGTTCTTTTTCGTAACAGAAAAAGCGCTATGGCTAATATTAGCGATTACCATAGCACTTAAATTCCGTAAGTAGGGAAGTTAAGAAAGACCTTAAGAGATGCGACCTTCTTAGGGTCTTTTCCCTATACTTTAATTATACTACATGTTTTATCTTTTGCAATAAATTTTTATATTACAAATTTATCCATTTCCTAATTCTTCAAATTTAAATTTAAATAACCGCAGAAAAAAATCTTCTCTAAAAAGCAAAATAGAAAGAGCCTGTTATATTTAACAGACTCTCAATCTTACTACACATAACCCCTTTTATATTGCCATTGTTGTTATATCTGTATAAGCTGAAACAATTCTGTTTCTTACCTGTATTGCCATCTGCATGCTAAGTGATGCTTTTTCCGCCGCAATCATAGCATCGTGAATATTTGTTGAACCGCCCATTGCGATATCTTCCTGCATTCTGTGCGCCTCGAGCTTTGCATTATTTACCGCATTCAAGCTTTCAGAAAACGCATTTCCCATCTTATCAGCAAAAGTTCCCAACCCTGTCGGGTCATGTTTATCTTTTACCGGATAACTTCTGGAAGCCTTTTCTAGTGCATCCTCGAAATCATTTCGCTCGACATCAAAAGATGCATTACCCTGCAAAAACTTATTATAATCATTAATGGCATTCAAGTTATTATAGCTTGTGTTAAATTCGCTTATCCCTGTCGTAAAATTCATTTTCTCCTCCCCCTTTCAGCCATTAAATATTCATTGCGCTCTGCATCATAGTCTTAACGTTCTCTGCTACAGTTGCATTGGCTTCATAGGCTCTTGATGCCGAAATCATGCCGACCATTTCCTCTACAAGGTTAATATTCGGCAAATCTACATATCCCTCCTCATCAGCATCCGGATGAGATGGATCATAAACGGTTTTCACCCCGTTTTCTGCCTCATAAATCTCATCCACCTGCACTCCGCCGGTCAGCATGCCTTCATTTAATGCAATATTTGCATTTATAAGCATATTTCCTGTCCGCGGGTCAAACTGGGCATCCGCACTGTTTGAAGAAAAATTGGAATACCCTCTGTTGACAGTATCTTCATAAATCGTTCTGAAAGACACGTCTTTTTTTATGTAAACACCTTTTGCCCCGTCCGGTTGTCTGGTTGTATTAATATTTGCAATGTTACTTGCAATTGTATCCATTTTAACTCTTTGTGCTGTCATACCGGAGCCGGCTATATCGAATATGTTAAAGCTCATCTAGTATTCCTCCCCTATTGCCCTCTTATTGCTTCTGATATGCTTGTAAATTCCCTCTGTTCAAGATTTGATAATACAAGAAATCTCGTACCGGTTTTTGACAAGTCCATCATTTCGCGCTCTAATTCAACATTGTTTCCCGTTGAATCTCCTCCGCTGTAAATATCAGTTACTACCTGAGGTTTAAACTGATCCAGCGTATTTGATTTTAAATACGCCTTTTCCTGCAAAGTAGGTGTTCTGTATGTATGAATTTCACCCGTGAAAACATCAACCATCGGTGGTTTGTATTCAATGCTGTTTTGACCTTTTATATAATCTTTTAAGTCCTCTTTTTCTATAATTTCCGCCAGCTGGCTTTCAAACGCAACCTCGTTTCTTTGGAACCCCGGAGTCATCACGTTTGCAATATTGGAAGATATGGCATGCTGACGCTCTACCAGACCGTCCATACCTAGTTTTGTTATTTCTATGGTTCTGTTTGAAATTAAATCCATAAACCTCTCTCCCTACACCAGACCGATTTTAATTACAAATTCCGTGTAATCATCTCCTGTGTGTTCAAGTTTTATCTGCCCAAACTGCTCTTCTATAGTTTGTTTACAAATTGCAAGCCCAAGCCCGCTTCCTGTTGTTTTTGTTGTGAAACCTTTTTTAAAAATTTCATCCGGATTAGAAATCCTGCCTGCGTTATTGGAAATTCTTATCACGGCAAAATCGCCGTCCTTTTCAGTCTTAATTTTAATATACTTACCGTCTTTAAGGTCATTTTCTGTGTCAAAAGCTTCTGATGCATTCTTTACAAGATTAATAACCGCTGATATAAATTTGTCCTCATCTGCAAGTATAACCTCGTCCACATCATTTTCTACAATATACTCAATATTTTTGCATTCAAAGTAAACTTTAGTCAAATTCTGTGCTTCTTTTATAATTTCCTGCAGGCGGTGAGGCTTCAATTCGCAGTTTTCAGAACTCTTGAGCGCTATCAGCATATTATTTGCCATTTTTACACTGCGTGCCAGAGATTTGAGAGCATTTGAGATTGTATTATCCTCAATTTTGTTTTTCATGCAGTATTTTTTGATAATTTCAGTGTACAAATCGCAGATTGAAAGCTGGTTTCTGATTTCATGCGCAATAACACGCGTGTTTTGGTTTGCATAATCCTCTGTTTTAGCGGTCTGATATTCTGCAAACCCGAGAACTGCATCTTTTGAAGCCTCGTCAAGGTTCTCAATAAGGCGTCTGATTGAAGAATTCAAAAGGATATTGTCACGTCTGTCCGGCTTAAATCTCTCTTGAAAATTCTTTAAATCAATTATCACATTGCGGTTAATTATATCAAGCGCCTCGTTTTGAAGTTTTGAGTTATAAATAGAATAATACCTGACGGAATGCTCGTCATCGGTTCTGTTATCCCAGAGCATAATTGATACAAATCTATGGGTTAAAACACATAAGAACTCTGTATCTGCCCAGACTTTTTCGCGCAGATTAGCGCTCTCATCAGAAAAGTCGTAAGATTCTATATCAGAAAAATCCAGCCTTTTGATAATTCCAAGCAGTCCTTTTCGGTTAATTATTCTATGTAAAACAACACTCTCTTCCGGCTTATCAAGAAGCGGTTCCAGATTTGCACGGATAATGCATCTTAAAGCCTGTCTGGAGATAGGTTTATTCTCCTGAGAGTCAATAAGAGCCTTTAAGTAATTCTGTTGTCTTACAATTTTTTTCACTCAAACTAATCCTTTTATACAGCAACCTTAACTTTTTTTGTTAAAAATCCGTTGTTTATTGCATATAAAACTGCCTGTGTTCTGTCATTAACCTGTAATTTTTGGAAAATATTATTTACGTGGGTTTTAACAGTAGTTTCAGAAATAAACAGTTTATTAGCAACGCCCTTGTATGTAATACCTTGAGTTAAAAGTTCAAGCACTTCTTCTTCTCTTTGTGTCAAATAGTCGAGCAGATTTTCTTCTTCTGTTTCCGGTTTTGCATTCTCTGCCTTGAATGTCTGCTGGAAATATTCAAAAAATCTTGAAGAAAGTGCAAGCGGAAGATAAATTTTTCCGTTAAGAACTTCTTCTATCGCATAGATTAATTGTGCAGATGCCATGGTTTTCAGAACATAACCTTTAGCGCCTATTTTCATAGCTCTAAAGATTAAATCAGCATCATCGTAGCCGGAAAGTGCAAGAACTTTTGTATCCAAACCAAGTTTATCGATTTCCAATATACCCTGCAAACCGTCTTTTTCCGGCATATTCATATCCAGCAATACAACATCCGGCTGGTATTTTTTTATAAGATTCAAACCTACCGTAATATTTGTTGCGATACCTACAACATCAAAAGTTCCTTCAATATTTAATAATTCTCTGATACCGGCTAGGTGTTCATAATTGTCATCAATCAAAAGCACTTTTGATTTTTTCTTAAATTCACGTCTCATACTCTCTCTTCTCCCTATAATTATATCCTCTACACTATTTATATTACCCTCTAATAGAGGATATTTTCATCAATAGAATGATTAATTTTAGTGTATTTGGGGTAGATTGAAAGATATAGACCAGTAGATTAATAATATGGTAAACCGCTTGCGTTTATTGAGTTTTATAAGTATCAATAGAGGTCTAAAGCTGTCTAGGCAATATATATGAGTATACATTATACAGCGTAGTATGAAAAGATGAAATTGCAGAGATTTTATTCAGTGAAATGCACGATTGACACCTCACCCAGCCCTCTCCTGTTAGGAGAGTGAGTGAACTTGGCGTTTAGTCCAGAAACCGTCATTCAGAGGACGAAAACAACATTTTAGTGAGTCCGATGAATCTCATATACTTGAGTGAAGAGTGAGGAGTGAGGGGTGAGGCGAAAAATTAGAGATTCATAGGCTCATACGAGCCTATGAATGGCGATAAACCAGTTTGTGTCGAAGCTGACAAAATATATTTACCCTTGAAGGAGGACGCCATCAATGTGCAGAAACAAAAAAAAGAGAGGTCTTGCAACCTCTCTTTTATATAGATATTAAATAAAGAATTAGTTTTCAAATGCCCATCTTGCAGCAACACCGTTCGGTACAGCATAACCAGCTCTCAATCTTACACCAAATTGGTCTTTGATTACACGGCTAGAACCTTTACAAGCTGTTGTCGGATCGTCATTGTTAGCAGCAGGTAAATTTTTCTCTGTAGCAACACCTAAAGCTTTACCCTGGCAGTTAGAAAGAATGTTAGGTCCTTTAGCACCATTTGTATCATAAAGAACCGGAATACCATATACTAAACCATCTTCTTGCATATTATTATATGTTCCAGAGCTTTGAGCATTTGCGGCATTAAATGTTAGTGCTGCGCCGTCTCTGAAGAAGATTACAAAATTCGCTGCATTTACATCATCTGCTGCACCTTGGTGTGATTCCAACTTACCCTTTCCAGATTTTTGGTAATCAACAGATGTTCTTGTAGCAAGCAATCCGTATAAAGATTGCGCGTCTTCATTATCTGTATCAGTTGTTGTCAAAGAAGAATAGTCAAAACCAGAAATAGCCTGATTCATTTGAGCTGCTTCTGTTAAAGTATTGATTCCCTTCTTAAATGCTGTTTTTGCTTGTTGTTCTGCAGTATTTGTCATCAATGCAGGAAGTGTTAATGTTGCTACGACACCGATAATGGCTAAGGTAATTAAAACTTCTGCAAGAGTAAAACCATTCTTCTTCATCATAATATTCCTTTCTCTTCTTATATAATGTTTTCGATTAGTTTCCTACATCTATATAACTATTTTAACAAACTTACACTTTTATGTCAATAACATTAAGCAATTATCTCAAACTTATCTGCGCGGGTTCTAATTAACGAAATCGCAGCTTGAGAATTTAAAAAATTCAATGCACCCATAAAACTTTGCTTGTTTGACAAAGTGTTACGAGCTTCCAGCATATTATTTTTTATTGCGCTTGATGCTATCTGCTCATTTACAATATTATTTTGGCGGCTGATTTGAGATAATTTCGGTTCCTTTACAGGAAAACCTATTCCTTCATCTTTGTTTACATTTCCTTGAGAAACCGGCTCTGAGGCTGAAGCTATTTGAGAGAAAGGATTATTTTTGCTGACAAATGATTCACGCGCTATATCCATAACCTCTGACTGCACATCGTCAGTATATGTCTGTGACTTCTCCTGCGCACGTTTTAATATCATTGCCTTTAATGCATTTGCTTCTTGATTATCTACTATAAAGCTCATAATTGTCCTCTTATATATATAAAAACATGAATGTTAAGAAAATTGACAAATTTGTATATAATTAGTATATATTTGTTACATAAGTTAACATTCCGGTTTTTCTGTATTTTTATATACACAGTGCGGGTTCGCAGGATTTGTGCCGGTGCAATACTTTTTGTGAAGTGTAAATTTATATATAGTATTATTTGTAATTTTCTTATTTTTAGTGTACAATGATATTGCTATTTATATTTCGGCTAGTGTAAAATCTTAACAGGAAGGATATTTTAACCGACCTGTTTTCTTTTGCCTTTTAGTTTCATATATTATAGATTAGAACCACTCAAGAATGAGATACTTTATATTGCGAAATCAACATTTCACCCCTGTACTTCAGTATTAAAAATATTAAAAGTAATACCGTCAATCCTCTACAACAAGGTAATTTAATTTATCTTAAATATCCTTATAATGTCATCAGAAGGAACCTGTATGGCAAAGTCAGTTTACAAAAGAAAGGATATAGATACACTCATAATCTATGCACAGCGGGGCGATACAAAAGCTCTGGAAGAGATTATTAAACGCGTACAAAAAAATATATTTACTATGTTTAGCTATTTAACAGATAAAAGACAGGACATTGCCGATCTGACACAGGAAGCGCTCTTGAAAATGGCAAGAAATATTAATTCTATAAAAGAGCCAAAATTCTTTAAAGCATGGCTTAACCAGATTGTAACAAATATTTTCTATGACTATATAAAAAAACATGCCAGAGACAAAAAAATAGATATAGATAATGACAAACTGCTTGAAATTAAAGATAAAATAGGATGTGAACCCGGTGAAAAATGTCTTTTTTCAGAAATGGAAAAACTAATTAGAATTGCAATGCTTAATCTTCCAGAAAATCTAAGAATTGCTATTATACTCAGAGAGTATGAAGGCTTAAGTTATGAAGACATTTCTAAAATTACTAATACCGCACTCGGAACTGTTAAATCAAGAATCTCGAGAGCAAGAATAAAATTACAACAAGAATTAAAAGAGTTTATTTGAATTTGGGGAAAGGAATTTTACAATGGAAATTACATGCACACAGATGGATGTTTTAATATCATTTTATATAGAAGGTGATTTAAGCAAGGCATTAAAAGAAAAAGTAACTGAACACCTTAAACAATGTCCTGCATGCAGGGCTAAATATGATATCATTAAATCTATGCTTGATGACTTAAAATCTTCTCTGGAAGATAGCAAAGAGGACGAAGTATATTCTTCTGCAAATACACAATATAAAGTATTTCAAAACAACCTATCAGCATATGTTGACAATGAGCTGCCGGCAGAAGAGAACATTAAAATAAAAAAGTTCACTATCAATAACAAAAAAGCCAGAAAAGAACTTGAAGACACATATAATATCAGAAAGTTAATGAGTGAATCTTTTAATAAGACAAAATCAGAGGCAAGACAAGATTTCTCAAAAAATGTTATGCGCCAGCTTAACCCTAATGAAGATTATAACTTCACATTTCATCCGGTATTAAAAGCGGCAATTGCTTTCGTCATAACAGTGCTGATACTTTCTGCTATTATTGTTTTTTCTCTTACACTATAAAAAGCAGCTTTGATTGCTATTTTGGTTTGTTTAGAAGCTGCTGAAAGAGATAAATAAAAAATATCAGCTAAAAAAAAACGCCCCTGTTTTTATTAACAGAGGCGTTTTTTTTATTTCGTAAATTCGATTTCATCATCCTTTACATCAATTTTTATATGGTCGCCGTCTATAAATTTCTGGCTTAATAACAGCTTAGACAACGGGTTTTCTACCATTTGTCTTATTACCCTTTTCAGAGGTCTTGCGCCGTATATCGGATTAAATCCGCGTCTTGCAAGAAATTCTTTAGCATCTTCAGTTATTTCAAATGTTATATTCTTGTCTGCAAGAAGCGTTCTCAAATGATCCATTTGAATATCAACAATAGATGAAAGCTGCTGCATTGTTAACGCTCTGAAGAATATCGTTTCATCAACTCTGTTTAAGAATTCCGGTTTGAAACGCTCCCTCATTACTGTCATGACTTTTTCTTTTGTTTCTTCAAAATTTGTACCGGCACTGTTCAAAGAGTTTTCAAGAATAATATCACTGCCAATATTACTTGTCATGATAATAACGGTATTCTTAAAGTCTACTGTTCTGCCCTTTGAATCGGTCAATCTGCCGTCATCAAATATTTGAAGCATCAGGTTGAATACATCCGGATGGGCTTTTTCTATTTCATCAAACAGCACAACTGAATACGGTTTTCTTCTTACCGCTTCCGTAAGCTGTCCGCCTTCTTCATAGCCAACATATCCCGGAGGCGCTCCGACAAGTCTTGCTACGTTATGTTTTTCCATATATTCAGACATATCAATTCTGATAAGGGCATCCTCATCATTGAACAGGAATTCTGCAAGAGTTTTAGCAAGCTCTGTTTTGCCGACACCGGTCGGACCTAAGAATATAAATGTACCTATCGGACGTTTAGGGTCTTTTAGACCGGAACGCGCACGTCTTATTGCATCTGAAACGGTTTCTACAGCTTCATCCTGCCCGATAAGACGTTTGTGAAGCACATCTTCCATTCTCAAGAGCTTCTGCATTTCGCTTTCCATAAGCCTGTTAACAGGAATGCCTGTCCATTTGCTTACGATTTCCGCAATATCATCGCCGTCAATTTCTTCTTTTAAAAGCTGATTTTCGCTTTTTTCTTTACCTTGAATTGACTGCAGTTTCTTTTCCAATTCCATCAGCTTGCCGTATTTAAGCTCGGCTGCGGTCTGCAAATCCGTATTACGTTCAGCTTCCGCGATTTGAGTCTTAACACGGTCGATTTCTTCTTTTATAGAAGCCTCACCGGTAATGGTATTTTTCTCAACTTCCCACTGCGCTTTCAATTTAGATATCTTAGACTCTAAATCGTCAATTTCGGAAGTTAATTTGTCAATCTTTGCAATACATTCCGGAGAAGTTTCTTTTTTCAAGGCTTCTCTTTCTATTTCAAGCTGAATTTTCTGCCTCATCATAACATCAATTTCTTCCGGCATTGAATCAATCTCGATACGCAGAGCGGAAGCCGCTTCATCAATCAAGTCAATCGCTTTGTCCGGCAGAAATCTGTCTGTTATGTACCTGTCAGATAATTGCGCCGCCGCGATTAGAGCGCTGTCTAAAATACGGACTCCGTGGTGGACTTCATATTTCTCTTTCAGCCCTCTTAATATAGAAATAGTATCCTCTACTGACGGCTCATCAACCATAACAGGCTGGAAACGCCGTTCAAGAGCAGGGTCTTTTTCGATATATTTACGGTATTCATTAATAGTTGTAGCACCGATAGTTCTTAGTTCGCCTCTTGCAAGCATCGGCTTTAAGAGGTTGCCGGCATCCATTGAGCCTTCTGTAGCGCCTGCGCCGACAACGGTATGAAGTTCATCAATAAACATTACAATCTCGCCGTTTGATTCCTGAACTTCTTTCAGAACAGCTTTCAAACGCTCTTCAAATTCGCCTCTGAACTTGGCGCCTGCAACGAGCGCGCCTAAATCCAAGGATATTAATTTTACATCCTTCAAGCTTTCGGGCACATCGCCTCTTACAATTCTCTGTGCTAAGCCTTCGACAATAGCCGTTTTACCGACACCAGGCTCGCCGATTAGAACCGGATTGTTTTTGGTTCTTCTGTTTAAGACTTGTATAATACGCCTTACTTCTTCATCCCTGCCGATTACAGGGTCAAGTTTGCCCTTGCGGGCTTTTTCGGTCAGGTCTGTTGAATATTTTTCAAGCGCCTTCATATTTTCTTCTGCATTTTTATTATCCACTTTTTTGTTACCTCTAATCTTTCTCATTGCGTTCAAAACTGCATTTGTGTCAACTCCGTTACGCTTTAACAAATCTTTGATAAAAGAGCCTTCCAGTTTTGTCATCGCAATTAATATACATTCAATTCCTATAAAATCATCTTTCAAGCTTTCAGCTTCTTGAGTCGCAATTTCAAGCAGAGCATTTGTATCTCTTGATAAAAACACCTGCTGAGAAGCCGTTACGCCCGAAAGTGTCGGATATTCCTTAATTCTTGCAACAACCGCATTAATAAAATTCTGATTCAACAGCTTCAGCTCTTCCAAGTAGTCCTTCGAGATTCCTTTATCCTCAATCATCGCCATTACAATATGCTCCGGCTGAACCTCAGAATTTTTATAAAAATCTTTTTTTGCATTTGCCGCAAAAATAATTTCCTGCGAATAGTTTGTAAATTTTTCAAAATTAATCATATTTTTAACTCCGTGGGGCAAGATTCTTACTTATTTTTCATTACCCTATTTATATTTTAATGGCAATTTTGAAAAATCAAGAAAAATTAACGATTATTTAATTTTTTAGAAACTTTAGCAAACACTTCCTCAAAGCTCTCTATGGGTTCAAGGCGGTATCCGCAGTGTTCAGCGAGTGTTCCGCCCATTTTAAACAGCTCTTCCTGCGGATACCGCCTGCAGATTCCAGGGCGGGTTCTGTGAATCGTACATTTGTTAGTTGTTTTATCAAGCTTTGTACACTCAAATACAAGTCCTGTTTCATCTTTGTCTATTATTTTTAAATATGTATAAAACGGATGAAGCTTCTGCAGTTTTTTAAATTCTTCTTCGTTTTGAATTACATTTTTATGCTTCACATAAATTTTCTGGCAGCATCTTCCGCATCCATTGCAGGAGCCGGTGCGGTAGTATTTTTTCCGCAATATATAGAGGTAAAAAAACTTTCTTAACTTTTTAAACATCCATTACCCGTGATTTTGCCAGTTTATACTCTGCCGAATTCTCATTTGCCATAAGCATGACTTTTGAAAAATACTTGTTCGCAGTTTTGTAATTTCCGTCAGCGTAAAATTCTCCTCCCTTTTCAAGGCATGTTTTTATTATTCTTGCTTCCGGATTGATAAATGATTTTATTCTGTCGATTCTGTCACCGACTTTATCCTGCATTCTTTCGTTTAATATTACGCAGTTTTCATATTCCATTAATGCCAGATGATAGTTATTATCTTCATAATAATTATCGCCCCACTCTTTGTGTCCTTGATAACTCAAATCATCAAAAGACGAGTTTAAATCTTTTACCATCTGCAGTGTTTTTAAATATTCTTCTTGATTATGCAAAACCAGCGGAAGCAGACGCCTCATTGTGCAATAGGCTGCAGTATAATCACCAAGATTAATAAATACGGAAGCAAGTTTCTGCAGAACATCCAAGGACTTGCCGTCAAGACACAGCGCCTGTTTCAGATAAATAAGGGCGTGCATATTATCATTCTCATCCAGATACACTTTCCCTAGCAAATGATTGATATCAAAGCTTACCGGCATATTTTTAACAGCAAAAGTCAAATATTCTATTGCAGACTTATTATTTTTTGCAGAGATTGCTCTTTGTGCTTTCTGCAAAAAATCATTCCCGATTTCACCGCACTTAGTTATACTATCTTTGATAACAGAATATGATTTGCTTTTATCTTTGGCATATTTCAGATACTTTTCATAATAAAAAACAGACTGAAATTTCATCCCTTTAGAAAAATAAGATGTTGCAAGATTTAAACATACTGCCTCGTCATCCGGCTTATAAGCATAAGCACAGCACCAGTTTTCTATAGCTTGTTTTATATTCTCTCTTTTATAAAAAAGATTGCCTAGATAAAGGTAGGATGGATTTTTAAAACCCTCGAGCGCTATGGATTTTTTGAAGTATTCTTCTGCAGGAAGAAAATCATTTAATTTGTAATAGCATCTTCCGATTTCATAATACAATTTGTAAGAAATGCTTGTATTAAGCATACTCAAATAAAGCTTTAACGCAGCGGAATAATCTCCTTTCAAATAATGATTTTTCGCCGCATCAAACCTTTGATTCTCTATATCAGAGTTATCAACTATATAATAACCGGAGGATTCCATAGCCTAATTTTATCATATTTAAAGTTCTAAATCATCCCACAATTTAGAATTTGTTACAAGCTCTGATAAAACATCATCCTCGTATACGTCTACAACGCCGTCATTAAATAACTCTTTCATTTTATCAAGATGCGAAGTGTCATCCAAATCGCTTGTTGCAATTTTGTTAAACTTATTAATATCCAAATCCCGTTGAAATAATTCCATAGCATTGGAAGAAATTTCCGTTTTGTCAACATACGGATTTGAACTGTAACCGGTCTTTTGAAGGTTTGCTCTGATTGCAGCCAGATTAATAATATTAGAAGCGTTACCCAGCTGAGAATTATATAAATTATTATCATTAATGTTGTTGAACATGAGACCCTAATCTCCCCGATTATTTTCTTTTCATTATTATACATTTTAACCGGTTTGTTATCAACTGTTTAGAGGATATTTTTCATCAAATATTTAAGATAACGCATGGTTTTAAAATACAACTCTGCATATAAGCAAACAATATTATCAAACAACACAAAAAATATAAAATTTAATAATACAGTTTTTGTGTTAAAATCTATTTATGTTTAGACACATTGCACCAATTATATTATTGTTGATATCAAATATTTTCATGACATTTGCATGGTACGGGCATCTGCGTTTTAGAAGTCTTCCGCTTTTAATCGTTATACTTGCCAGCTGGGGTATTGCTTTTTTTGAATACTGCTTTCAAGTTCCGGCAAACAGAATAGGATACAACTGCTATAATGCAGTGCAGTTAAAAACCATACAGGAAGTCATAACCCTTACGGTATTCTCTTTCTTTTCTGTTCTTTATCTAAAAGAAGAGTTTAAGTGGAACTACCTTGTCGGATTTATTTTCATCGTTTTAGCAGTAATTTTTATCTTCAAAGGCAAGGGGGGGTAAATGAGGAGTAAATGAGGGTAAATGGAGAACTCCAAGAATGAATAAGGATAAAGGAATAAGCCGGATGAAAAAAATAGCTCTTATAAGCCACGGATGTGCAAAAAATTTGGTCGATTCAGAATTGATACTGGGGCTTCTTGCCCAAAACGGGTATGAAATTACTCTTAATGAGGATGAAACAGATACCGTAATCGTTAACACCTGCTCATTTATTGCCGATGCAGAGCGGGAATCTATCCGGTCAATACTTGAACTTGCGGACAAAGGAAAAAGAATAATTGTAACAGGATGCCTTCCGCAAAAGCATCCGGAGGAGCTTAAGAAAGAAATTCCGGAAATTTCGGCTGTACTAGGCACAACAGATTTTACAAAGATTATTGATGTTTTGAAGCAGACGGAATATGTAAATGAGGTTAATCCCGAGCCTGAATACATTTATCCAGAGAATATTGAACGTCAGCAGATTACAATGGGTGCAAGCTCTTATATAAAAATCGCTGACGGATGCAATTACAGATGCGGTTATTGTATTATTCCGTATCTTAGAGGGAACTACCATTCAAGAAAAATTGAAAATATTGTTAAAGAAGCCAAAAAAATGGTGCAAAAAGGCGTAACCGAAATTATTCTTGTAGCGCAGGATACCACAAGCTACGGCATTGATATTTATAAAAAACCTATGCTTGCTAAACTCCTTGAGGAACTGGACAAAATTAAAGATTTGGGCTGGATTAGGGTAATGTATGCGTATCCGACAATGATGAGCAATGAACTTTTAGACACCATTGCAAGGCTGGATAAGGTTGTTAAATATGTTGACATTCCGCTTCAGCATTCACATCCGGAAATGCTGAAAATGATGAACCGCCCTGCTTTTGATTACCGCCCTATGATAGAAAATATTAGAAAAAGAATTCCCAATGTTTCAATAAGGACTGCTTTCATCGTGGGCTATCCGGGAGAAGGCGAAGAACATTTTGAACACCTCTGCAAATTTGTTCAAGATATGAAATTTGACAGAATGGGCGTGTTTACATATTCAAGAGAAAAAGGCACCCCCTCATACAATATGCCAAATAGAGTAAATGCAAAAACAGCAAAAGCCCGCTATAAAAAGCTTATGGAAATACAACAGGGGATTTCTGCAGAAAGAAATAAATCTTTTGTCGGCAAAACAATACCCTGCATAATAGAATGCTATTCTGACAGCGGAGAAGTAATCGCCCGCACTCCTTATGATGCGCCGGAAATAGATGGTGTTGTCAATATAAAAACTAATAAACAGGTTATACCAGGAGATATTGAACAGGTCAAAATTATTGGTGCTGATGAGTATGACCTAATTGGCGAATTGTAAAGGGTTTAACTTTGAAGATATGCTGTAGTCGCATGCATATTATTTTTTAATCCGCATTCAATTATTTGGAATACCAGTCTGCAGGATTAGGCTGGATAAGTAAAAAAATAGAGATACCATTAAAGAATTTATTTGAATAAAAAGGCGGGTTTTATGAAACCCGCCTTTTTATAATTAACCTTCAATAATCTTAATAAGTCTGTCCCATACTTCATCGATTTCGCCGTTTGCATCAAGCTTGTATAAAACACCTTTATCTTCATAGAATTTTACAAGCGGAGCAGTTTCTCTAAAGTATGTGTCAAAACGCGCTTTTGCGGTTTCTTCGTTGTCGTCTGCTCTTGTTTTTAATTCAGTTCCGCATTTATCGCAGATATTTTCAACCTTTGACGGTTTAAATTTTTTGTTATAAATTTCACCGCATTTAGGGCATGATTGGCGGGCTACAATTCTATCTATAAGAATTTGGGTATCAATATCAAAATAAATCGCCTTGAATGATACTTCCTGCCCTTTATCAACTTCCGCATTGATTTTTTCAAGCATTTCTGCCTGTTCTAAGCTTCTTGGATAACCGTCAAGCACATAGCCGTTCTTGCAGTCATCCCCCGCAAGTTTCTTTGCAATAATTCTGCCGACCAAATCAGCGGGAACAAGCTGTCCCTTGTCTATAAATGATTTGGCAAATTTACCCTCTTCTGTGCCGTTAGCGATTTCTGCTCTCAAAAGCGAACCAGTATCAACGTGCGGAAAGCCGAGATATTCAGACAGCCTGTTAGTTTGAGTGCCTTTTCCGCATGCCGGAGGACCCAGAAAAATAAGTTCTTTTTTAATCATATAATTATCTCCTTCTTCAATATTTATTATAAAACTAAAAGGTAAAATGTAAAATTTGTAAATTTGAATATTATATTGTAAAAAAATGTTAAAATTCCGGCTTCTAAAGACAATTTTCACTACATTTATAACTTTATATATATAGTGAAGGTGTGCAGTATGACAGGAATCAGCCCGATACTTTATCAGAACGAAGTTGCTAAACTCCCTCAAGTTCAGTCAGACTATGAGGAGGTAAAAAAACGCGTTGATAAAGAGAATAAGCTCACCTCCATTTTTGATATTATACCGAGTTTGAGAAGGGTTGAGAGAGTTCCGGACAAAATTGAACAATCAGAATATGTGCCTGCTATGGGTTTGGTTTCGCTTGCGCTCCTTAATGCTCCGGAGGATTGGCGCGATATGAAATCAGCCTATTCTCAAATCAAATCTAAGGCAAAAGGAAATCCTTTTGCGCCTTCCTATGATTACAAAACCGCCCAGCATCCGTTCTCATTTTTTAGAGGCACACTGCTTCACAAGTTTGTAAACCCTCAAACAAGCCCCTGCCCCAAACTGGCAAAATGGCTGTTGAAAAATGATACAACACTGTGGGATACAAAACTTGGAGACATTGTTTCAAAATCATTTGATGTTCAAACTTCAAAAATTACTACCAAAATAGAGAATATAACTTCAACCAAAGAAAACCCTTCTTTGGTACATGCAAAGCAATTCGTTACAAAAGCTAAATTTGGCGAATTAACAGCCCGAGCAATGACAAGAACAACAAAAATCGGTACAGCTGTTCTCGGAGGATTAGAAGCTATACATCTGCTAAAGGAAATTGCCGAAGGAGAAAACGTAATAAAATCTACCGCAAAATCCGCATTAAACCTAGTCGGTTCAATTGCCGGAATAGGTTATGGCGGTGCTATCGGCGCAAAACTATGCGGTCCGGTCGGTTCGCTTGTTGGTATGGGCTTAGGGGCAATTGCAGGAAACCAAATTGCTAAACTGGCAGATTAGCCCCTTTTAATACATTCTAATACATGGTTAAAAAATCCCATACTTCCTTCTCTAACATATTTTTTAACCGCCATCATTGTATCGACACCGTCTTTTGCAGAAATATCCTTAAACAAATTTACATCATCTCTAAGTGACTCATACCAGCAACCTTCAATATCGCCTCTTCTTCTATACCACTCTTCAGCCTTCTTCAAGTACTTTTGATTAACTGCTTGAAACTGCGGGCGCGGTGTTGTATTACTAAAATCTATTCTCATAATTAACTCCTTTTATCCTAACAGATTAAGCATTTTTAATATTTTTCAGTAAGGTGTCATATGCTTTTTTACTGCCTTCATTTACATATTTCCTCGCAACATTAATAGTATCTATAGCATCTTGCTTAGGTACATCTTTAAAAAGAATTACATCATCACATAATGACTCATACCATGAACTGTCAATATCGCCAATTCTTCTATACCACTCTTCAGCTTTTTTCAAATACTTTTGATTAACTGCTTGAAACTGCGGGCGCGGTGTTGTATTACTAAAATCTATTCTCATAATTAACTCCTTTTAATCCTGCAGATTAGCCTCTTTTAACACATTCTAAGACGTGGTTAAAAGCTTTCATACTTCCTTCTCTAACATATTTTTTAACCGCCATCATTGTATCAACACCATCTTGAGCAGAAATATCTTTAAACAAGTTTACATCATCCCTAAGCGACTCATACCAGGAAGTGTCAATATCGCCAATTCTTCTATACCACTCTTCAGCTTTCTTCAAGTATTTTTGATTAACTGCTTGAAAAGCCGGCTGTCTGCAGTTTGAATTATAATTCATCCCGAGGCTGTTTGCCCCGTTTACACCATTTACCCCATTTACCCCTATTTTCATGACACACACTCCTTTTTGTTTATAATAGCATAATAAATTGTTTATGCAAAATTGTAAAGAGCGGGCAGTAAAGTTTAAAACCCAACAGCTATAAAATTGATTTCTTTAAACTCATCCGGTATAATAAAATTTTGGATGTTTAGTTCAACAGTGCTGTATGAAAGGGGTGCCGAAGGAGGAAGTTATGATTATTAATACCGGAGGGCGGACTGATACAGTGCAATATTTTTCTGAATGGCTTTTTAACCGTTTTGAGGAAGGGTATGTGCTTTCAAGAAACCCGCTTTTCCCTGATAAAGTTATAAGATATGAATTAACTCCGGATGTTGTTGACTGCGTTGTTTTCTGCTCAAAAAATTATAGACCGGCATTATCGAGATTAAAAGAAATTACAGCTCGTTTTAACACGTATTTTAATTACACTATCACTGCATACGGCAAAGATATTGAACCGGGGGTTCCGTCAATAGAAGAAAGCATTGGAACCTTAATTGAGCTGTCCAAACTTGCGGGCAGACAGCGCGTCGCGTGGAGGTATGACCCTGTTTTGCTTACAGAAAAATATACAATCGAATATCATATGAAAACTTTTGAAAAAATGGCTTCTGTATTAGCCCCAAATATTGACAGATGCATCTTTAGTTTTGTAGAAATGTATAAAAAGCTTAAAACCAATATGCCGGAAATAATTCCTTTGACGGAAAAAGATAAAAATATTCTTGCAGAATACCTCGGGATGGTATCAAAAAAGTACGGAATCTATATTCAAACCTGCGGTACAAATGGCGATTATACAAAGTACGGAATACATCCTTCCGGATGCATGACTCTTGAAATACTGGGCAAAGCTAACGGAATTGAGTTTAAGAAATTGAAACACAGAGGAATGCGCAGCGGCTGTCATTGTATTGAAAGCCGTGATATAGGCGCTTATGGCACCTGCATGAACGGGTGCAGGTACTGCTACGCAAACAAAAATCCGCATAAAGCGTTTGAAAATTACAAGTACCATAACCCGAAATCTCCCATACTGCTTGGGGATATAAAGGCTGATGATGTTATAATAGAAGGGGCGCAAAAATCTTTTCGCATTCCTAAACAACTAACTGGAGAACAAATTCGTTTAGAAATTTAACAGAAATAATTTACCCCGCGCCAAAGATATCGCCGTCAAAATTTAAGCTTTTAGCCTCTTTTAAAAGCGGATAATCATCTATATTGTAATTTCTGACAAAGTTTATTGCCTCGCTTCTTGCCTGTTCAAGAATCTGGGCATCGCCGACTATGTCTGCAATAATCATATCCGGCAGTCCGCTCTGGCGTGTGCCTAAAAATTCCCCCGGACCTCTTATCTGCAAATCCTTTTCTGCTATTACAAACCCGTCATTTGTCTGCGTCATTATATCGAGCCTTGCCCTTGTTTCCTGCGACTTTGTTGAAGTTGATAAAATACAATATGACTGCAAATCGCTTCTGCCGACACGACCTCTGAGCTGATGAAGCTGGGAAAGCCCGAAGCGTTCTGCATTTTCAATCACAATAACCGTTGCATTTGGTACGTCCACTCCGACTTCCACGACCGTTGTAGAAACAAGAATATCATATTCCCTGTTCTTAAACTTTTCCATTACCTCATCTTTTTCATCATTTTTCAGCTTGCCGTGCAAAAGTCCGATTTTATACTCCGGAAAAACTTCATTCTGCCACCGTTCTTTTTCCTTTGTTGCAGCTTTTGCAGACAGGGTTTCGCTCTCATCAATCAATGGATAAACAATATACGCCTGCCGTCCCGCATCAACTTCCCGCCTTATCAAATCCGCTATCTGGCGTCTTGAATTAGTCATTGTAGTTATAATAGGTTTTCTGCCTTTGGGAAGCTCGTCAATTATTGTCAAGTCTAAATCCCCGTTCATTGTTATAGCAAGCGTTCTTGGAATCGGGGTTGCTGTCATAGTTAAAACCTGCGGGTTTTGGGATTTTTTTCTCAAAGCAAGTCTTTGTTTAACGCCAAACCGGTGCTGTTCATCTATAACAACGGCGCCGAGGTTTGCAAACTGCACTCCGTCTTGAATAAGCGCGTGAGTTCCTACCGCAATGTGCGCCTGCCCGTTTCTTAAATTTGTTTCTGATTCCCGGCGCTGTTTTTTGCCGATACTTCCTATAAGAAGTTCGACTTTTAGCCCTAACGGCGTAAGCCAATTAACCAGATTGTTGTAATGCTGCTGCGCCAGAATTTCCGTAGGCGCCATTATTGCAGACTGGTACCCGTTTTCGATGGCTGCAAGAAGCATTATTGCAGCAACGACAGTTTTTCCGCTTCCGACATCACCCTGCAATAATCTCTGCATCGGCTTTGTAGAATTTAAGTCGTTCAAAATCTCATTAACAGCCCTTTTTTGCGCAGAAGTCAGCTCAAACGGTAGTCCGTTAATAAACCTTGTTACAAGCCCTTCCGGCTTTATCTCTAACGGAATAGAGGAGATACTTTTATTATTTTCTTCCCTTAAAAGCGCAAGCTTAAGCTGAATGAGAAACAATTCTTCAAAAACAAGCGTATAGCGCGCCCTTTGCAAAACTTCATTATCTGAAGGGAAATGCATATTCTCAACAGCATCCCGCTTTTCAAGCAAATTATATTTTTTTATAATGTACTCCGGCAAAACTGTTTCAATGTTCCCCTTAAACAGCTGTAACGCATTATATACCGCGCGTCTTAAAGTTTTTATATTCAGATTTTCGCTCAAAGGATATATAGGGACGATTCTTGCTATATTTAAGTTTGCAGGATTTAAGACCTCGTCATCCATAATGGAATAAGAAGGCTTATCCAGCGTAAGCATTCCGTCATAACTGTTAAGCTTGACCATTCCGGAAACCATTATGCCGGAACCTTTCGGAAACTGCCCCTTCATCCTTTCAAGCGCGTACTTATTGGATTTGGATGCAAAGAAATTCAAGCTTATACTGCCTGTACCGTCATTAATCCTAACCTTTACAACCCCAAGATTATTTTTAGTAGTAAATGCCTCTACAGATTTTATGGTTCCGAAAATAGTAGTTGTTTCGCCGACCTCTAAATCCTTGATTCTGGTTCTGGTGGAATAATCCACGTGTTTGCGCGGGAAATAATAAAGCAGATCCGAAACCGTATAAATCCCAAGTTTATTCAAAATATAAGCAATCTTTGGTCCAATGCCCTTTAGATACATTACATCAGATTTTAAGCTTAATTTTTCGGCAGAAGGCGCCGGCTGAGGATTCATTTCCGCTTTTATAACACTTACAAGGCGCTCTAAAGATTTTTTTCTCTGCGGAAGCGCATCCGTAGAATATCGCTCAAAATGCTCTAATAAAACCTTCCACTTAGGGTTTTTGGAATTCTTTATCTCCCTTTTAAGTTCCGAGCATATAAACGACGAAAAACTCCTGCTTTTGCCGTTGATATTGATATACTTGTACTTAACCTCAATTTCAACAGCCTTTTTAATCTGTTCAAGATTTTCCATAAATAGATTATACAATAAATCAGCATTAATAATGCCGGCATAGAATGTAAATTGTTAAAGATATAAAAACTCCATAGTCCAGAAAACATAGGGGTTTGCGGAATATTTACAAAACTTTACCTTAACATTTCTTAACATTTGAATAAAAAAAGGCAATTTTTGAAAACGTAAATACTTTATATATATGTAAGAGATAAACAAATAAGAGAGAGAGTAAAAATTATGACAGCAACATACGACGCAATTGAAAGAAACAAAAAACCAGCAGGAGCTATAGAAATACCGGCAGATTTTCACTGCTACTACTTAAAAAAGCAAGACAGACAAATGAGATTTAACAACGGAGGCGACCCGATTTATGCTATTTTCGATAAAATTGACAACAGACCTCTTTCTAAGATTGCTAGAGATTTCGTACGTGAACTTGCAGATGATTCTATAAGATTTATTTCAACATTAGTAAAATAATTTCTTTAGCAAATATAAAAGATTTCCAATATAAAACATAATTTTACCCCCATCTTACATCTTACTAAATTTTTTGCCCCGATTTATCCGGGGCTTTTTATTTTCTTTTTCCTCTTGCGCGCAGAAAACACACACACCCTCGCCTAACAGGAGAGGGCTGGGGGGGGGGTGCTGATTTATTACTGCGTGCGGTAAAGCGTTGCCTCTACATTTTTATGCGGTAAAATCATTTCTTCCATAGTGCGGAATAATTCTGCTTTAGTGTCTGCTTCACTGAAATTTCCTCCTGTAACATCTGCTGTACACTTTAATTGTGCCAAATCATTTTCATCATGTACATTAAAAGCTATAACATCAATCTTGATATCTCTTCTTGTTTTTACAAGCTCTATTGAATAATCACAAGGGCTTTCATCGCAGTTTTCTCCGCCGTCAGTCAATAAAATAATATGCTTAATTCCGTCATAGCCTTCCAAATCCTTTTTTACCGCTTGTTTTAAAGAATAAGTAATCGGCGTCATTCCCCGCGGACGCAGATGCGACATCTCGGAGATAATAGAATGGGAGTTAGCAAATCCCAGCGGAACCACAAGCTCGGAACTTCTGCAGGCATTATATGCGATTAAATTACAAGTATGTCCGTAGACTCTCAGTCCGACTTTTGTGTCCGGCGATATTTGCGGAAGAATATAGTTCATCATTGCACGGACTTGATTAGCCTTGGTTTTATGTTCCAGATATTCTCCCATGCTGTTAGAATAATCAACAACAAACAAGAGTTTGTCCCCGCTTTTTTTGTAGTCAAAATCCTGCGGAGAGTATACTTCGTACGCAAAAACCGGAATTATTGCTAAACAGAATAAAAACAAAAATTTCTTCATACTAAAGCTTATCCCGATTTTTGGAATAAAAATATTGCCCAATTTGATATAATATTAGACATATGCTGTTTAGGCTGTTATAATTTAAAAAAGGAGTTTAGATGGCAGTAAGTACAAAACAGAGAAGCGAAATAAAAGATTTTATCGAATATTGGAAAGACAAAGGGTACGAAAAAGGCGAAAGCCAAAAGTTTTGGATTCAGCTTTTGAGAGATGTTTTGTGCATTGAACACCCCGAACAGTTTATTTCTTTTGAGGATAAAGTTCATCTTGACCATACGAGTTTTATTGACGCATATATTCCCTCAACTAAAGTTTTGATTGAACAAAAGAGTTCTGATAAAGATTTGTATAAAGCTATCAAGCAATCGGACGGAAGTTATTTAAATCCGTTTCAACAGGCAAAAAGATACATAACGGAGCTTCCCGTATCACAGCACCCCAGGTGGGTTGTAACATGTAATTTTCAAAAGTTTTGTGTTTACGATATGGAACGCCCGAACGGTGAACCGCAGGAAATTCTTCTTAAGGATTTGGAAAAAGAATATTACCGGCTTGATTTTTTGATTAATCAGGGAAGCGAACACCTCAAAAAAGAAATGGAAGTTTCCGTTAAGGCAGGTGATATTGTAGGGCTGCTTTATGACGCATTTTTAGACAGATATATAGACAAAACTTCCGAAGAAACATTGAAAAGTTTGAATATTCTCTGCGTAAGACTTGTTTTCTGTCTCTATGCTGAAGATGCGGGAATTTTCCCCAAACATAATATGTTTTTAGATTACCTGTCACGTTTTGAAACGGGAAGAATGCGAAAAGGATTGATTGAATTATTTGAAGTCCTGAATACCAAACCCCAAGACCGCGACCCGTATATGGAACCCGAGCTTGCGGAATTTCCTTACGTAAACGGCGGGCTGTTTGCAAATGAACATATTGAAATCCCTAATTTTACCGACGAAATCAGAGATTTGCTCCTTAATAAAGCAAGTGCGGATTTTGACTGGTCGGACATAAGCCCTACAATTTTCGGTGCGGTGTTTGAAAGCACACTTAATCCCGAAACCAGAAGAAAAGGCGGTATGCACTATACTTCAATCGAGAATATCCATAAAGTAATCGACCCGTTGTTTATGGACGAACTTAATGAAGAATTTGAAACAATAAAAAAACTTCCCCAAAATAAAACCCGCGACAAGAAGCTTGCAGAATTTCAAACAAAAATTGCAAATCTGAACTTTTTAGACCCCGCCTGCGGAAGCGGAAACTTTTTGACGGAAACGTATATTTCATTAAGAAAACTTGAAAACGAGATTTTATATGAGCTTTACCGCGGTCAGATTACCATGGGTGCGGTCACAAACCCCATAAAAGTTTCAATCGGACAGTTTTACGGGATAGAAATCAATGATTTTGCGGTAACTGTTGCAAAAACCGCTCTCTGGATAGCCGAATCCCAAATGATGAAAAAGACGGAAGATATTGTCCACATGGATTTGGATTTTCTCCCGCTCAAAACATACGCAAATATAGTAGAGGCTAACGCCTTGCGGATTGATTGGGAGGACGTAATCCCGAGGGATAAATGCAATTATATTATGGGTAACCCGCCGTTTGTGGGTGCAAGGCTGATGTCTCCGACTCAAAAAGAAGACTTGTTTAATATTTTTGGTACCAAATGGAAAAATGCAGGAAATCTTGATTATGTCTCCTGCTGGTACAAAAAATCTGCAGATATGATGAAAGAGACAAATATTTGTACCGCTCTTGTTTCCACAAACTCGATAACACAAGGCGAGCAGGTGCCAATATTATGGAAGCCTTTGTTTGAGCAGGGAATAAGTATTAATTTTGCACACAAAACATTCAGATGGGACAGTGAATCAAATTCTAAAGCTCATGCCCACTGTGTAATTGTCGGGTTTAGTTATGTAGCAAATGACGGACACAAAAAACTGTACTCAAATGAGCGTATGCAAATTGTTGATAATATTAACGCTTACCTGATTGATGCACCTAATGTATTTATAGAAAACCGCAATAAGCCATTATGTAATGTACCTGAAATAGGAATAGGCAATAAACCAATTGACGGCGGGAATTACCTATTTACCCGTGAAGAAATGCTTGATTTTATAAAACGGGAACCTAAATCCGAACAATATTTTAAACCTTGGTACGGTGCTGAAGAATTTATTAATCAAAAGCCACGTTATTGTCTATGGTTGGGAGACTGTTCTCCTGCGGAGTTGAGACAAATGCCGCATTGCTTAAAAAGAGTTGAAAATGTCAGAAACCTGCGTTTATTGAGCAAAAGCGAGGGTACGAGAAAACTGGCGGATAAACCTACAAGATTCCATGTGGAAAATATGCCTGAATATAATTATATTATCATTCCAAGTACGTCCTCAGAACGCAGAAAATATATCCCAATCGGTTTTTTGGAACCAGTATGTATCAGTAGCAATGCCGTACACATTATTGCAAAAGCCAATTTATATCATTTGGGAGTTCTTGAATCCAATGTGCATATGGCGTGGACTAGAGCTGTATGCGGAAGATTGGAGATGCGTTATCGTTATTCAAAAGACATCGTCTACAACAACTTCCCGTGGTGCAGTCCGACAGATGAGCAGAAGGCAAAAATAGAAAAGACTGCACAGGGGATTTTAGACGCACGGGCTTTGTATCCCGATTGCTCGCTTGCTGATTTGTATGACGATTTGACAATGCCCGTTGAACTCAGAAAAGCACACCAAGAAAACGACAGGACAGTAATGGAAGCCTACGGCTTTAAAAAGAAAGACGAAACCGGCAAGCTGCGCTGGCTCACCGAATCCGAAACCGTCGCCGAACTTATGAAAATGTATCAGGAGTTAACCAAACAGTAAGCATAAATAATGAGAGCCAACTCAATTAAGGTTGACTCTCGGCTTGTTCTTTTGTATCTGAGGAATGGCTCTAGTCCACCTGCGCCTCATTGACTAAGGATACACTAATATTATATATATTTTCATATATCTGTCAATTGAGGCACTACTGTCCGAGATAATTTTATAAACAACCATCGTATACTATTACATATTTGCATTTGCGAAATATTACAAAATGTTTGGATATAAAATGACCCCTCACCAGAATTTCTAAGTTTCGCCTTGAGGCTCAACTTGAAATTCTTCCCTCTCCCGCAAGGGGCGAGGGGACCGCCACGCCCAGCGTATAGATTACCCTCCCCTTGTGGGAGGGTCGAAATCTTTGATTTCGGGGAGGGGTCAATACAGTTCATGGAATTATATTTTTAATATCTGGGCCTCCATTTGACGTCAAATCATGCTTGCAATATGATTTTTGTATTATGAATTACGATTTTAAACAAGCCGAAAAATTTTTAGAAAAACAGTTTGAAGGGATAAATGAAATTAGAGACTTCAATCAGCGTAAAGTCTTAAAGGCGTTTTATGATAACAAAGTAGCGCCGGAACATTTTTATACCGTATCCGGTTACGGTCATGATGATTTGGGGCGGGAAGTTCTGGATAGGGTTTTTGCACAGGTTTTTTGCGCAGAAAAAGCTCTCGTAAGAATTCATTTTGCATCAGGCACCCATACTCTTGCCTGCGCCTTATTCGGGAACTTGAAATACGGCGACAAGCTCCTCTCTGTTGCCGGAACTCCTTACGACACAATGCAGGAAGTAATCGGAACTGCGGGGGACGAGGAGACCAAAAGAGCGTCGCTTATCGGAAACGGAGTTTTGTACGACGAAGTCCCCTTGATTAATGAAACGGATATCGACTTTGATAAAATCGAAGAAATGGTTGATGAAACCGTTACAATGGTCTTGATACAACGTTCAAAAGGGTATTCTACAAGAAAATCTTTATCAATGGAAACTATTGAGAGAATTTGTAAAATTGTAAAATCTAAAAACCCGAACTGTATTTGTTTTGTAGATAATTGTTACGGCGAATTTGTTGATTCTCGTGAGCCTTTAGAAGTAGGTGCCGACTTAATCGCGGGTTCTTTAATCAAAAACCCGGGAGGCGGAATAGTAGAAGCCGGAGGATACATTGCGGGTAAGGAACTCCTTGTCGAGCGTTCCGCCAATCGTCTGACCGCACCCGGAATAGGCTCGGAAGGCGGTGCGATGTTTAATCAACACAGATTGATTTTTCAAGGACTTTTTATGGCACCTTCCGTAGTGGCGGACGCCGTAAAAGGTGCGATACTTGCCGCAAAAGTATTTGAAGACATAGGATTTAATTCCGCCCCGAGATATGATGAAAAGCGGACGGATATTATACAGAATATAATTTTCGGAAAACCGGAGCATTTAGAGGAATTTTGCAGAACAATCCAGTCGCTGTCTCCTGTAAACGGATATGTTACGCCGATACCGGAATATATTCCAGGCTATGAGGATAAAGTAATAATGGCAGGCGGAACGTTTATAGAAGGTTCTACCATTGAACTCTCCGCAGACGGTCCTATGCGGGAACCGTATGTAGCTTATATGCAGGGGGGATTAAATTACGCTCACGTAAAAATTTGCCTGGAAGAAATAGTTAAAAAATTATAGGTATACTTTTTTACCCTTTATATTTACCCCTCCCCCCCCTTTACAAAAAAAAATCATCATGTACAATAGAAAATGTAGCCGAAGGGTAAATGAATTAAACAATATTTAGTCCGGCTATATGACAATCAAATATGGGGGCTTAGCTCAGCTGGTAGAGCATCTGCTTTGCACGCAGAGGGTCAGGAGTTCGAATCTCCTAGCCTCCATTTTTTCTAAAAAGAGCCTTAAAGGCTCTTTTTTAGTGGCTTTTTAAGTCTTGGCCAGCATTTTAATATATTAAGCCTAGGGTTTTTCCAGTATGATTTTTATGCTGACAGTTGAGAAGTTTTTCTTGTTGTATTTTTTTAATCTTTTTAGGGTTGCCTCGTCCGGATACTTGGACTCATGCCAGTCGCGAAACTCGCGGATTCTAAATTTACTGCGGTTTATTATATCAAGATAATCATCAAAGAAAAGTCTGTTGGTGCTGTTTCCGCGTACTATCTGGTTAACAATTCTTTTGCAGGTTTCTTCGTCGTAATTTTGCGAAAGCTTTTCATACAGTTCTTCTTCCGAATAAATCAAATGACCCCAATTATCCAGTTTTAAATTATTAAAATTAATCCAGCCGTATTTAGGCGAAGAAATACTTGTGTGATGTCCTTTGTAGCAGGAATAAATCGGCCCCATTAATGCGCTCAAAGAACCGCCGGAGGCTAATAAGCCGTACATATGGTTTAAGGATTCTTCCAGATTCATAATGTGTTCAAAACAATTTGTCGAGAATATTAAATCAAACCCCTCATCTTTTGTGAAATCAGAAATGTATTCTTTATATGTTTTGTAAAAATCATTGTTATTTTGGGCAGAAGATTTATACGGGTCAACGCAAGTCCAGGATTGCACACCTAGTTTTTGCGCAACATCTGGAGGTGTAATCCCCCCGACTTCAAGCACTTTTTTATTATAAAACATTTGTCTTGTATCACAGTCTTTAATATGATTTTTTTCCCAGACCTGCAAATTTATCATATCATCATCTGTAATCATTGAACCTCCGTTTTTCCATAATTAAAACTGCATCAGATAAATCGGAGTAATAGCTTAGAGCCATTTCTTCCATAAGATGTTCCGGCAGAAAGTTTCTGTCAAATGATATCAATCATGTAGGGTGGGCAAAGCCTCTTTGTTATAGGTATTTTTAAATTATTTTGTGTATGGCGTGCCCACCGATTAATTTAAGTTTATGGTGGGCACGCTGTACCAAGTTAAAACCAATTATTTGCAATTTAATTTAGCTTTGCCCACCCTACCTGGCTATACAAATATCACCAATTATTTGTCATGATAGTATACAGACACCCCATTGTCAAATATAATATAGGGCATTTGTGTCGTTTACAGGGTGATTTGAGAGCCTAATAAAAATAGACAAAGTCAACACGGATATTGAATGTTATAGGAAACTGATGAAAAATTGAGAGTAATAAAGAATTGAATTGAAAACATTTTATAAAGAATAGCGGATAAAGTCCGTTTTCAGCCGGTTTATAATCACGCCGGAAAACTCTACAGCGGAATGTTGCAATTCTCCAAAGTTTTTTGCAGGTTATTGTATGTTTGAGTTATGTATTCTTCAAGAATGTTACTAATGCTGTACCATTCAGTTGTTTTTTCATAATATATTTCGTTTTGCATACAGTACATAAGAAGGGCAAATGCCTGTTTTACGGTATTTATCCTCATAAGATGCTCTGTTATTTTTTCTGCCTGCTCTTCCGAAATTGAATATATTTTTTCCATATGATAAAAGTCCATTCTTTATTAAACTAGAAATTGTACTCTAATATTAGCATATCAGCTCTATAAACGTCAAGATAAATATAGAAGTCTAGCGATATATTTAGAGTATAAATTATAATATTAGAATATGAACGCTATAAATGAAGTTAAAATGCTGGCAGCAAAAAAAGGAATGACGCTTACAAATCTGGCAAAATACATGGCAGAACATTCTGATAAGAAGTATTCGCTGGACCTTTTATCAAAAAAATTAAGAGCCAATACAATCAGATATTCAGAAATGAAATTGATTGCAGAAGCTCTTAATATGGAATTAATCTTTATTGATAAATAAATTTTATTTCTTTTTGTCTGCGAGTTCGCTATCCATACGCAAGAATACGGGTTTGATATTTTCTTTGTCAATCAAATGTCCTGCCTTTAGGCTTTCGCAGGTTATGTCATCCAGTTTTGTTTTGATATCATAACCGAGCTGTTCAGCCATTGCTTGTGCAATATTCGGGCAGTAAGGATAGATCAAGGACGCGATTACTGTCATAACTTGAAGCACATTTGTTAAAACTTCTCCGCATCTGTCCATCTGACCTTCTTTTGCCAGAGTCCAGGGTGCATTATCTGTTACGTATTTGTTTGTAATATCAACAAGCTCGATGATTTTCTGAGCTGCTTCTTGAACCTCAAAGTAGTCAAAGTGGTGTTTTACAGCTTTAACTGTTTCAAGCGCTTGATTTTTAAGCTCGTTTTTCCCGAGGAATTCCGGCTTAATATCACCGTCAAAATATTTAACAAGCATAGAGAGTGTTCTGTTTAAAAGATTTCCCATAGAGTTTGCAAGGTGCGCGTTAACTTTTTCTTTAAAGTCTTCGTCGGAATAGTTTCCGTCTTTACCGCAGGGGGCAGAGGAAGCCATATAATATCTCAATGGATCCGGAATCTCAAGATTGAAGGCTTCTAAAACGGAAGTCGGAGAGATTACATTTCCCAGTGATTTTGACATTTTTGTCTGGTCAATAGTAATCCAGCCGTGTGCAAGAATATGTTTCGGAAGCGGTAAATCAAGAGCCATAAGGATTGCAATCCAGTATATGCTGTGGAATTTTAAAATATCCTTGCCGATTACCTGCACATCTGCCGGCCACAAATTTTTGAATTTGTCATCGCTTTCGCCGTCCGGATTGTATCCTATTGCGGTAATATAGTTAGACAAAGCATCAATCCAAACATATATAACCTGTTCTGGATTATCTAATACCGGAATACCCCAGCTTACATTGCTTTTTACTCGTGATACGGAAATATCTTCGATGTTTTCAAGCTGGTTCAAAACTTCATTTGCACGGAATGCCGGCACGATAAAATCCGGATTTGTTTTGATATGCTTGATAATAGCGTCTTTGTATTTTGTGAGTTTAAAGAAATAATTTTCTTCTTCAACAACTTCCGGTTTTTTGAGGTGATCCGGACAGAGTCCGTCTTCTGTCAAATCTTTTTCGCTCAAGAAAGCTTCGCATCCGGAGCAGTAAAGCCCTGTATAAGCGTGTTTATAGATATCGCCTTTTTCAACAAGTTTCTTGAAAATCTTTTGTACGATTTCTTCGTGCTGTTTGTCGGTTGTTCTTATAAATTGAGAATAATCAACATCCAGAGCTTTCCAGGCATCAATAAATTTTTGTGCGTTCATGTCGCAGAAATCTTTTGGAGAAATACCTTTTTCTCCTGCGGTTTTTTGGATTTTAATCCCGTGTTCGTCTGTACCTGTGAGGAAATACGTATTTTCGCATCTTTGTGTAAAATGTCTGTATATAACATCTGTTAAGATTTTTTCATAAGCGTGTCCGATATGAGGCGCACCGTTTACATAATCTATTGCTGTTGTTGTATAAAATTTAGTCATAATCTCAATTCCTTCTAATATTTTTCTTGAAATTGATTATAACATAAAAAAGCACAACACATTTTGGGTTAGATTAGACAGGCTTTTTTTTAATTTCCAAAAAATACAATAGTTAATAACCGGCTGGATTGCTTTGAGCTAAGTGTTCTCGCAAAGACCTGGCGCGGGTTTCACGGGTTTGGTATTATTTAAAAGCTCATAAAAAGCGATAAAATTTAATATAAATTATTCAAATTTTACATCACCTGCCATTATTTGTTTAAGCTTGTAGGTCAAATATTCTTCGCTGTTTGTTTTAGGCGCATTCGGGTTCTTTTTCTGCTTTAATCTTTGAGCCTGTGTAAGCTGTTTTAAGTTTTCTTTTTCTTGTTTTGCAATCTGTCCTTCATACAGCTTATGCTCCATAAAATACTTCATACCTTTTTGACCGCCCGCAAACACTTTGGCGCTTTTAGATTCGTGACCTAGAACATCAACAAAATCAAATGACATAATTGAGGCTCTTAATTGGTCCAGAGAGTTAGTTGCGGAAACACGTGATTTATACATATTTAATTGTGTTGAATTAGGTATGATATTAAATTTTTGCATTATACCGTCTGTTAGTGTTAACACTTTTTCATTATTTAGTGTTGTAATCTTTGTATCAAAATCAAAGAAATATTTTTTGAGTTCACTGCTTACTTTTTCTACTGCTTCCTTCTGGGTCATTCCTGACGGAAGTTTGGCGCCGTCTAGAACATATTCGGCAATATCCTTTATATTACCCTGTTTTACGTAATTGGTTAAATTCAGAGCATGCAATGACTGTTCTGCATTCAAATTAATAACGTTTCCGGTATCTATCAGCGTGAACAATTTTCCTTTCCGTGTTCTCAAAACGTTAGGGTCAATGAAGATATTTCCCGGATGGATATCAGCGTGAATTGCTTTTCCGTTTTTATTGATTTTGTGGAATTGTTCAATAAACACTTTCTGGTATTCGTTCAATAAAAAGTCTGCATCATGTTTGTTAAATTTAATATCGGTGAAATCCGGCATGTGTTCTCTTAGTTCCTGCATCCGTTTTTCAATTTCCTTAATATGAGCCTCCGCAGTTTCTTTGCCAAGCTTTTCTGCAGCTTCTTTTTCCAGATAAAGACTGTTCATCTTCAGAAACGACGCCAGGCTTATACCGTTAGCTTTTTCCATAACATATACATTATTTTTTACCTTGACCGGTTTTACCACATGTGCAACATTTGTATGTTTTGCAAGTTCAAGTGCAGCATCCATTTCATTTTTTAAATCAACTTCTTTTAAAATGCCGTCTGCTAAATCATCAATATTTCTAAGCAGATATTCTTTTTCATCCGCTGTTTTATCTGTTATATTTTTAACTGTTTCAATAAATTTTTCTTTATCTTGAAGAATTTTTTCTTTTGTAATACCGTCTTTTAGAATTTTGACGCAAACTTCTCTGCCGTCCGGAGATTTAGCCAGATAGGTTTCGGCAACTGTTCCGACCCCTAAAAGCTTGCGTACTTTATATTCCTCTCCGAGGTTTTGGTTTATATAATTCTGTGCTTGTTCCAGAGTTCTTGTGGGCGGACATTTTTCTTTCAATGCTTCGCTGAGAGGACTGTTATCATTGGAAATCTGTTTCATTTTAACCGCAAATAAATTTTCCTGCGTAAGTGTTTTTATTTTATTGTCCATGGAAATCTTGTCATTATTTATAATTGTTTTGACATTTGGTGAATCCAATAACATGTCTTCCAGCTGTTTATATGCAGAAATATTTTTAACATCCGGCTCTTTTAATTTTGCGTCTGCAAGTTTTTGGGAAACCTTTGTTATATTTTCATTAAATACTTTTGTATAGTTTCCTTTTTTAACGAGCGGAACCGCAAGGGCAGCTGTTGTCAGTCCAGTTGCCAGAATGTCATTGCTTAAATTATCCGCATATCCTTTCAATGATTTGTTTTTATCTGTTTTTTGAGCAACAAAATACCTGTTAAGGCTGTTGCCGATAAGATATAAAGGTGCCCCGATAACTCCGCCGAGACTGATTAAAGGCATCATTAAACCGTTGATTGTTCCGGATAAGAAATTTTTGAAATTTGTCTTTCTGCGTTCAGCTTTCAGACGTTTTTTCTCTTGTTTAGCTGCACTTTTTTGAGCGGCATTGCGAAGTTTTTTCTTGCCGTAGACTTTTTCATCAACTTTAAATTCTTGTGAACCGATTCTGTTTAGTTTTAGTGTCCAGTATTTAGCAATTCCTCCGGCTAATGCTGCGAAGCCGACGGAAATTGCCGTCATTTTTTTATTTGAATGAAGCGTATCCAGAGTCTTTTTTGTCAAATTAAGGATTTTGCTTAGGTTCTTTTTATATTTAGGAGATTTCTTGGTATCCTTTGCAATAGCCTCTTCTCCGCTTTTGATAAGTTTTCGGATGCTGTCTTCCAGAGGTTTATTGACCTTTATTCCTGCTGTTGTATATTTTAACCCTTGATTAAGTTTGTAGAACGTAAATCCTGCGGCAGAAACAGATACAGCATCTCCGGCAAGCTGGGCAGCATTTTCCTGTGAAGAATTATAATTATGAACAGCCTGCGCAAGTTCTTGTTTGGATATTTTGCCGTTTTTCTCCTCAAGAATTTTTTTCTGGATTTTTTCAGAACCCCAGCCCAAGCCGGTTGTGTTTTTAATCCAGTTATACATCTTTTCAATCAAGCCGTTATTTTTACGTCTTTCCCTGCGGAAATATTCATCTCCTGTGATTAAAGTTCTGTTTGGAGTGATATTTTTATTAGGATTTGCTTTCGGCGTAATACCGATTTGAGGACGTAATGCTGTATTATTAGCAATTTCCGGCATAATAACTCCTAACTTTATCTTACATATTATAATATGATAAAGTCGAAGAATCCTTGAAAATTGCCTATGTGTAAAGTTTTGTTACGTAAGAGAGTGTTTTATCCTTCCACAGACGCGAGAAGAGCGTTGATTTCTGCTATCAAATCATCGTTATGCGTTTTTACCGCGTTTACAAGAGCTTTCTTTAATAATGATTTAGCTTTGTTGGGGCTGTTAAAATCAATCATTATCTGGGCTGCGGATTTATAGTTACGTGCAATTTCTTCTGACGAATTTGTTTTTTCATAGTTTTTTACGGCTTCAGCGTAGTATTTTAACGCCTTGTCGCCTTTTTTAAACTGTACGCAGGCGTCAGCGGTATTAGATAAAACATAGCCTTTCATTGAACTGTCAGTTGTCTGTTCTATTAATTTACGGGCTACATCATAATAATCAAAAGCATTTTCATCATATTTATCGGTGAAAATATTTGCCATTCTTGTTAAAGAATCTGACTGACCGATTAAATCGTCTGATTTACCGGCATATGAAATAGATGTTAAATAGTGATTTAATGCAGGTTCAATTTCGTTTACGTCATCATAAATCTGCGCCATTGAAAAATGCGCTCTTGATTTTACATTGACATCCGTTGTGTACTGCAAAGACCTGTTGTAGCTGTTTAAAGCCTGTACAAAATGGTCATTGTCATCGTAGATTTTACCGATTTCAAGGCATATTCTTGATTGTGTTTCATTATCCTTAAGTTCTGAAGCTCTGATAAAAGCTTCTTTGAACATCTGCATTGCTTTTTGCGGGTTGTTAGAAAATGCCTGCTTTTTAGCTTCCACAAACAATGACTTTAATTTTGTATCCTGCGGAATGATGGTTATATTAGGTTTTTTAGAAATTGTTTCTTTTGCCTGCGTGAACTCTTCTTCAAGCGTTAATTCTTCCGGTTCAATCTCTATAATTTCACCGCTGTTCTGCGGAATTTCGCTGATTTCCTCAGTTTCTTGAACTGCTGTTTCCTGCACTTTAGGTTCAGCTTGCTTCCGCTCCGGCGGATTGTCCGGAAATTTTACAAGGAAATTCGGGTTTACTTCTTCTTCATTATAACTGTAGTTGATACGCTGTAAAAATAGTGCATCAAGCCAGTTTTGGACAACTTTTGAATCCTTATTTAAGGTTTCTGAAATATACTTGTCTAAAAGCGAAGCCGCAATTTTGAGGTTGCTTTGTATCAAATTAACCTGAGGCTGAGGCTCGCGGACCTGCTGTTCTACTATCTGCAGATAATGATTAACCTGTTCTTCAATTTCAGCAGGAGTTGCGATAGCTTTTATTGTATTTCTGAAATCTTTAAGAATCTGAGCGATATTAATTTTATTGCTTCTGTGCGTCTGCTGCGGCTGAGGAGCAGGAGCAGGCTGTGGCTGTCCTATAGGCTGGTATCCTGCCTGGGCAGCTTGATACTGCATCGGGTTTATCTGATGCGGATTATGTCTGATTGGAGGCGGTGTCTGAACTTGATATGTCTGGCGGTGCGGTGCCGTCGGGTATGCATTGTTTGCAGGTGAATAAACCGCCTGGCGCGGGACTCCCTGCTGTTGAACATCCTCTGCTCTTCCGCGTGCAACTACCTGCTGATTTTGTCTTTGCTGGCGCTGGTCTTGAGCATTACTGTTATGCCCGTCTTTGTCGGTGCCGTCGTTTCCTGCATTATAACTGCCGGTTTCCCTCTGAGGATAGGGACGCGGGCGTATTGTGTTCATTGTGTTAAACAATATAAACCGTCCTTCCTTTTATAATATCGGAAAATATTTGCGGTTCTTGACCGTTTTATTTAAATTTCATATGTTTGTATGATATTCTTTTAATGAATATCTTTTATAAGTCATGTTTTTGAATTAAAATATTGTTATGCTGAAAAACAAAAACATATTAGTAGGAATAACGGCCGGTATTGCAGGGTATAAAATCTGCGAACTTATCAGAATGTATAAAAAAGCCGGAGCCAATGTCAGGGTTGTTTTGACTCCAAACGCCCAGCATCTGGTTTCTAAACTTACGCTTCAAACACTTTCAAACAATGAAGTCTATATAGAGAATTTTGAAATAAATAATTATAAACCCGAACATATTGCGCTTACTGAAGCGGATATCTTTGTTATAGCACCCGCGACTGCAAACTCAATCGGGAAAATTGCTAACGGAATATGCGACAATCTGCTTCTGTCTACAGCCTGCGCATTTGCTAATCCGATGTTAATTGTTCCTGCTATGAATACTAATATGTGGAACAATCCTTTTGTGCAGGAAAATATCAAAAAGCTTAAAACTGCGGGATATCATATTCTTGAGCCTGCGGACGGTTTTCTTGCCTGCGGTACAAACGGTGTCGGAAGGATGAGAGAACCCGAAGATATTTTTGAAAAAACAGTGAAAATTCTTACCGGCAGATTGGATGGCAAAAAAATTCTTATAACAGCCGGAGGAACAAAAGAAAAGATTGATCCTGTAAGATATATTTCCAACTCTTCTTCCGGAAAAATGGGAATAGCACTTGCTGATAATGCATATTCTATGGGCGCTGATGTAACTTTAATCTCTACATTCAGCGTTGATAGAAATTACAAAAATATTGTAACCCCGACAGCTTTGGAGATGGAAAAAGCTGTTAAAGAAAATTTTGCCGAACAGGACTGCGTTATTATGGCATCTGCAGTTGCAGATTATCGTGTAAAAAACTATTCTGAACAAAAAATCAAAAAGGGAGTAAATGAAGGCAAAGACGATGAGTTAACCCTTAAACTTGTCAAAAATCCGGATATCTTAAAAGAAATTTGTGCGGAAAGAAACGCCTCCAACAGCCGGTCTGCGGGAGTTCGCGTAAAACCTATAATTGCCGGTTTTTGTGCAGAAAGCGAAAATTTGATAGAAAATGCTAAAATAAAAATACAAAATAAAGGATGCGATTTTCTTATAGCTAATGATATTTCAAGGAAAGATATCGGGTTTAACAGTGATGAGAATGAAGTTTACATCCTTGACAAAAATCTGAATATCAAGCATATTGAAAAAGATACCAAACAAAATATAGCAAAACGTATTCTGGAGGAGATTTTTGAACAAGTATGAAATTGTCAGAAAAATTGAAGAGTTTGCGCCTCCGGAAACACAGGAAAGCTGGGATGCAAGCGGTTGGGCAGTAAACCTTCCGGATGCTGATGTTAATAAAGTTATGTTTGCACTGACTGTTACGGACAGCGTTGTTGAACAGGCGCGAAAAGCCGGCTGTGATATGATAATTTCGCATCATCCGCTGTTTTTTGTTCCGTTTAAATACAAGGATATTAATATTTATTCAGCCCACACAAACCTTGACAGGGCAGAAGGCGGTACAACTGATACACTGATAAGGGAATTAGGTTTTGAAAAAAGCAGAAACGAAGATTTTGTAAGGATTGTAGAGCTTGATAAACCCATTAGCGTTGAAGATTTAAGGCAGAAGCTTTTGAAGATTTCTCCAAAACTGCGTTATGTCAATAATCTTGGGGTAGAACAAGTGAAAACAATAGGTTTTTGCGCCGGCTCCGGTTCTGAGTTTATCGGCGGAACAGATGCCTTTGTAACCGGTGATTTGAAGTTTCATACAGCGCTTGAGGCTCAATCTGTTGTATTTGATATAGGTCATTTTGAAAGCGAAATATTTGCCCCGAAACTTTTGCGCAGAATTTGCGGTCTGGAAAACGAAAGAGGGGTGCTGGCGAATGAAAAAAGTCCTTTTATTTAGTGTTTTTCTGCTTGTAACTCTTAGCGCAATGGCATACGAAACTATTATTATAAAGTTTCCGGACAAAGAGTTATGGGTAAAAGCATATTACAAAAAGATCGGCACGGAAGCTATTCTGCAGTATGTGCCAAACGGTCAGAGCAGTAATAACTGGACACGTACAATCGTTGTTCATTCCTATAACGGTTCAACTTATCCGATTAATATATTTTTAACCAACAATCTCGCCAGAATGCGTAAAATTAATCCAACAGCAAGCTACAAGACTTTAAGATTAACTCCTAACGACGCCATTGCGGGAAGATGTACTGAAGCTTACGGAAAAGTTGAAGCACAGTGCGAGTTCTTGCGTGTTACCCGCGGGTATGAAGGGATTGTGACTATTCATTATATGAATAAAAATAAAGATGACTTTATGGAGAACTATTCGCAGTGGTATAACATAATAAAAAAGGCAAAATTGTATAACAGTTACTACCGTGATGAACGCACTCTTGATAAAGCAGAGTATTTTGAACTATAAAAGAAGACCGGTTTATCAAACCGGTCTTCTTTAGGATTTAATATATTTTTAGTAATTCATTTTATATCCTTCAGAAATAATTCTTGCGGTACATCCCCATCCGGAGTTGCTGACAGCATTCTGTTCCGGAAGACATGTCCAGTCTGTACCTGTTCTGTCCCAGGTGTTTGTGCGGATGCCCTCATCATAAACAGAAACATCTACACCGCCAGCTGGATAAAGAATTCCGCGTTCACTTATATAAAAATGGAACAAATCTCTGCCTACGACATTAGGAGCACTTACACCGTTTACGTCAATAAAAATATCTGCCGCATTAGAATACAAGGAACCGCCTAAAGCAACAATTTCATCTTCTGTCTGATTAACATTTGCGCCGTTAGAAAAAGCCCTGATAAACATAACGGCACCGTTCTTCATCTCTATAGGGAAACAATCGCTGATTTGATTCTCCTGTCCGCCGGTACCACCGTCTGATGTCATTGAATACGGTCCATTACCGCCATAATATACGTTATATCTTTCTCGTTTGAATCCGTTAAGATTAATATATCTTCCGAGTTCGCCGACAAAACGTGCAATTTGGTCTTCGCCGGAGTTAACACCCAGAGTCATTGCTCCTGCATTACCGCCTTCACCGGGGGTTTCTACATTCTTAACGGCAGCCCACATTCTTGTTCCGTATAGGCTGGATGCCCCTTCCTGTGCAATTGCTGTTGTAAAAGCATTTTCCAAATTAGAAACAACTACAGAAAGTTTAGCCGCATTAGCTTCATTCCTGCTGCTAAGTACCAGTGCCGGTGCTGTTAATGCTGCGACAACACCTATAATACCAAGCGTAATAAGTACTTCCGCTAATGTAAATCCAGTTTTTTTACTCATAATAGCTCTCCTATAGAAATATATTATGTTACATTGAATGTAACTTAATACATATTGTGTTACATTAGCCCGGCTTTTCTCCCCCTCCCCTTGAGGGAGGGGGCTGGGGGGAGGGGTTTTATAAAGTGATAAAAAATTTTTTAATTAATAAAAAAAGAATAAAATTCGCTAAAATACGCTGAATATTAGATTGTAAGCTATTTTTACAAACTCTTGAAAATATCACCCCACCCCAGCCCTCCCCGTCCAGGGAGGGTGTTTGCGCCGTTTTTTAATCAAAATTTTAAATTTATGTTGCAAAACCCCTGTAAAATGTGGTATTATAGTATTATGTAACACAAAATGTATTAAGTTACATTCAATGTAACATAATATATTTCTATAGGAGAGCTATTATGAGTAAAAAAACTGGATTTACATTAGCGGAAGTACTTATTACGCTTGGTATTATAGGTGTTGTCGCAGCATTAACAGCGCCGGCGCTGGTACTTAGCGGCAGGAATGAAGCCAATGCAGCTAAGCTTTCTGTCGTCGTATCGACGTTAGAAAATGCTTTTAATAATGCGATAGTACAGGAAGGAGTTGATACACTGTTTAATACAAAAATGTGGCAGGCAAATACTATGCAGGAATTTGTCGGTCAATTAGGAGCCTACCTTGTTGTTTCAAGCCACGGTGATGATGCCAGCGAATTTTACACAGATCCCCCTACAGATATGGATCCAAACGGTGGAAAAACACAAATAACACACGTTTATAATATTGAAATTGCCAACGCATATAGAATATCATTAAAAAATGGCGCTGCTTTATTTATAAGAAAAAATGAGATTCGGTTTTCAGAAGAACAAATCAATACTGCAAGAAGTCAAGGTGCTTCTATAACAGGCAACTCCGGATGGCTTGTAGTAGATGTAAATGGTAATGCATCTCCTAATACAGCAGGACGTGATATATTTATGTTTATTATCGGACCCAATGGAATGCTGTATCCGCGAGGAGGAACAGATTATCATATTTATGATAGTATTGTCGGCGGTGATGCAGGTGTTTGGAATGAAAATGGAACAGACTGCTGTCTGGTTGGTTCAATTATGAATGGCGGTTTAGGCTGTACTGCACGTATTATTGCCGAAGGGTATAAAATGAATTATTAGAATGATAAAGCAAAAAAATAGGCTTCTAGTGAAGCCTATTTTTTTGCTGTTAATCTGCATCTTGTTTCATAAAAAATTTTCCGTCTCTATCTTTATTACCTGTAATGTAACAACAATATAAGATTAAAATTTATTCTTCAAGGACACCGCATACAACACGTCCGTGTTGTACATAAAGTCCTGCGTGGTGTAATTTTTCGCCGGCAAGTTTAATATATCTTTGAATATGAGAGGAAGAATTCTGATATTACATTAATCAGCATCGGCAAAATCCATATCATTATTGCGGCGCCAAAAACAGGCTTGAAAAGGAAGCTCAGCTGGAATACGTTTACCTGCGGTGCAGTTTTTGAGATTACGCCGAGAATAATATCCTGCCCCAATGTAGCAAGAAGAATCGGGGAAGCTATCTGCAGCCCCATATATAATACATTGGAAGTCGTTGTTACCAGATAATCTATATTGATAATTTTTTCAAGCGGAATACTCACTGCATACAAGGGGAATATCTCAAAACTCCTCATCAGCGCGTTAATCATCCAGTAAAAACCGCCAAGCTGGATAAAAATAATTATCCCCAATAAAGTTATCATACGGCTTAATATTGATGTCTGGCTGTTTGTTGTCGGATCCATTACCATTGCGGATGACAAACCCATCTGTGTATTAATCATATCTCCGCCGGCTTCTATTGCCAGAATCAAAAGCTGTGCGATATATCCGATAATTGCGCCGACTGCAAAATTTAACAGCAAAAGCAGTAACGGCGATACGTCAGAAGGCGGAACCGCAGGTTTTAAAAGAGGAGTTATCATAAGTGTCAATATAAATACCAGCGCCAGTTTTACCAGACCTGCAATCTCTCTTCTGTTAAAAATCGGTGCAAATCTTATGAACCCTAAAAGACGCGCAAACACAATAAATCCCGCTGAAAACCAGCGGTCAAATTCCGGAAACATTATTGATATCTGCGCAATTAATTGATCCATAATTATTCCTTACTTATCTCCGGCGGTATATCAAGCTCGTATTCATAATTATCCGGAGGGTTATCAAGAGGCATAATCTCAAAACCCTCTACTGCTTCTATAAAAGTGTTTGACGGTGTTACTTTGACATTAAATGTTTTTTTGTCCCTGCCGTTTTTTAGAACAGAAAAGCTTGTCTTGCCCTCCTTAAGCGGATGAACTATTAATGTATTTTTTTCATTCATAATAGTTATCAGCGGATAAACATCTATAATATCATTATGCTCTATGCTGATATCCGTAAGCTTTCCGTCAGTTGAAATTATGCAGTCCTCCATTGCATATGCTGTTTGAACAAATAATGTTATTATTAAAACTGCCAAAAATTTTCTTATCAACTCTTTATTCCTTAAACTATCTTCCTAACATCTTGTTGATTTCAACAAAGTTGCCCTTAGGCATAGGCGCTCTGGGAGCCGTATCATATTTAATCTTTTGAGCCTTGTCAATATACGGAACTTTACCCGGATTTTTCATAATCTCATTAACCGTCGGCGCATCCTTGAATGAATCTTTCATTTCTCCCTCAAAAGGAGTTGTATATTTATAATAATCAGCGGGAAGCACAAAAGCGTCATTCTTCGGTACAGTATTGAATGCAAGTGCTGCACCTTCCGTAAAAAGATTTGTCAACAGCTTAATAAATCCCATTCCGCCGATTATGATAACTAAAAATACCGCAAAGATTTTTGGCGCAGCTGCAATAGTCTGTTCCTGCACCTGTGTAACAGCTTGAATAATACCGACAACCAGACCGATTGCGGCGGCTACAAGTACACATGGCATTGATATTGATAACATTACCATAAAACCTTTTGCCAGATATTCAGTTAACATTTCCATAGTTTTTTCCTTTTTTGTTTTTTTCGTGAATCGTGAGTCGTGAATAGTGATTCGTGGTTATAGAATTTCTTTAAATGTACCTTGTTTACTTAGATTATTTTTAATACCTCGATTCACGAGTTTCGATTCACGATTCACGAATCCACATTCCATTTTCCTCTCTTCACGCTAATTATAACTCTGCACCAGCCCTTGTACTATCAGCGCCCATCCGTCTACCGCGATAAAGATAAGTAACTTAAACGGCAGAGAAATGATTGTCGGTGATAACATGAACATACCTAATGCCAGAAGAATGTTTGCAACTATAAGGTCAAGCACGATAAACGGAACAAACACAACAAATCCGATTTCAAAGGCCGTTTTCAGTTCGCTTAAAATAAATGCCGGAGCTACTTCCCATATAGTAATATCTTCAGGTGATTTCGGAGGTGTCTTGTGTTTCAATTCCACAAAGAACGCCAAATCCGTTTCACGCGTTTGTTTCATCATAAACTCTTTTAAAGGTTTCGAGCCTTCATCTATTGCCATAATAAGGTTTTGATTTTTTTGATACGGAATAGAACCCCTTTCATACATCTGCTGGAAAACACCGCCCATTGTATAGAAAGTCAAAATCATACAAAGCCCTATTGTAACGATTGCAGGCGGAACCTGTACACCCATTGCGGTTTTTAGAAGCGAGAATACTATTGTAAATCTTAAAAAACACGTCATACAGCAAAATACAAACGGCAGAAGCGAAAAAAGCGTCATTACCGTAAGCATTTGCAAAACAGGGTTCATATCTTTTATAACTGAGTCCATAATTTATAATCCTTTTTGGCTTAGAGGTTTAATAGTAATATCGTCGTTGTTGTTAACTCCGGTATTCATTCTGTTAACCAGGTTTCTCATAACAGAACCGCTGTTTTTGGAATGAAGCATGCTTGTCTTAATTCCGATATCAGCTCTGTCCATGTAATCATTTTTAAAATTCGGTATACTGCTTTTTGGAAGAGCATCCATTGTTTCTTTAAAACTCGGAACCTCTTGAGTTTCCAGTTTAGAAATTAAAGTCGTTTTATCCACATCTCCCGCAATAAGGAATTTTTCTTTTCCCGCAGAAACGATATATAATGTCTTGCGCGGGGCAAGCGTCATGGAATCGATTACTTTAAGATGTTTGGACTGCCTTCCTATTCCGGCAGATGTTGTATTCTTAAACACCAGAAGCGCAACGACAATAACGCCGACCATTGCAAGTGTGTATACTACAAAATTTGCTAAATATCCCATATTCTATCCTCTTAATAATTTTCAGCCCAAAGTCAAGCTATTGCTTGTCTTCTACCTCAAAATCGCTGTAGTCGAAATCTTCGCCTTCCTGATTAGCAGTTTCTTCATTCTGCACCGGTACTGAAGGCTCTTCTGAAGGCGCGGAATCATTGACTTTTTCAATTCTGACACCGAATCTGTCATTAATGATTACAAGCTCTCCGGAGGCTACAATTTTACCGCCGACTTTTAGAGCGACTTTGTTGTCGTATACAGAGCATAAATCAACAATTAAGCCTTCTTCTATGCTCTTTAATTCTCCAAGCGTTACTTTTACTTTATCAAATTCAGCCGCCATCTCGACTTGAATGCTATCCCACAAATTGGTGTTTGTATGTTCTTCCATGCTCTCTCCTCCGCCGGTATCGTATGGTTCTATGATTTTTATATTAGGTTTTATCTGAAATTTTTGTACTATGTTTTCGCAAATCAATGTCATTTCAGAAGAACTGCTGTTTTCAAAGACAACGATATCTCCGGCATCTAATCTTTTAATATCTGCAACAGGGAAAGTCGTTGTGCCTAAAAGCAGATTAACTTCTACAAGACTGTCTGCAAAATCTTTATCTTCAAACCTCTGTACACTTGACTGAATATCCTGCGGTGCAAGAATATCTTTGGGAACAGAGATAATAAATTTGGCTGCAGTATCAGAAATTTCTGATTTAACAAAGTAGGTTAAGTGCAGAATTTCATTGTATCTTCTGTGCGGTTCAATATTAAAATTCGGGGCTAATGATTCATATAAAAAGTCATTAAAGGCTGTAATAATACGCGCCTCAAGTTCTGTAACCTCCGTTAAATCAAATCTTCTGTTGTTTTTGCCAAGAACTTTGTCAAGAATTACATTGATTGCTTCCTGTGAAATTCTTATATAAACATCGTTTTTTGCGTTGATTTTTACTTTTGTAACAAAGAAAGTTTCGTTTTGTGAAAGCACATTCATATTTGTGCTGATTGATGCGAGCTTGTATTCAAAACCGTCAAAAAAGAACTCGCTGCTGCAGTTTTTGACAACAGGAGTAAACACGGAATCGTACCATGCAAATTGTTTATATAATTCATCAAAAAACACAGAATTTATCATACATAGCCCTTCGGGAGATACAACTATTTCCTCCCAAGGTTATCATAAGAGAATTCGGACTAAAAAGCATCAACTGTTTAGAGGAAATATTTTTTATTTAAACAATATTAATTAAGTTACATCTAATGTAACTTAATACACTTTGTGTTACATAAGCATATAATACCATATTTTACAGGGGTTTTGCAACTTAAATTTAGAGCTCAGCATAAAATATGGCGCAAACTCCCTCCCTGGATGGGGAGGGCTGGGGAGGGGCGATATTTTCAAGCGTGTGCAAAAATGGCTTACAATACAATATTCATCGTACTTTAATAAACTCTATTCTTATTTAATTATTAAAAAAAAATTTTTATAGCTTTATAAAACCCCTCCCCCAGCCCCCTCCCTCAAGGGGCGGGGGAGAAAAAAGCTCTAATGTAACACAAAGTGTATTGTGTTACATTAGGAAACTTTTAAAGGAGAGTCTGATGATGAAAAAAAATGGTTTTACTTTGGCAGAAGTTCTTATCACATTGGGGATTATCGGAGTTGTCGCGGCCTTAACCGCGCCGGCATTAGTTTTATCCAGCAGAAATGAAGCTAACGCATCAAAGCTTTCTGTTGTTGTATCTACCTTAGAAAATGCCTTTAATAATGCGATTTTACAGGAAGGAGTGGACAGCCTTTTCAGAACAAAGATGTGGCAGGCAGATACGATGGAGGGTTTTGTTGGACAATTAGGCGAGTACCTCGTTGTGTCAAGCCACGGGGATGATGCAAGAGATTTTTACAGTTCCGCTCCTATGGAAATGGATAGGGACGGCGGTGTTTCAAACATAGCTGTACCGGATAGTGAAATATACAGCCGTTATAGAATTTCATTAAAGAACGGGGCGTCTATTTTTATAGACCGCACATTTCAAGAATTTTCAAAACAAGACAGAGAACGTTTAAGAAACTTAGGGGCATCAATTCCGGGTCATGCCGGCTGGCTTACCATAGATGTTAACGGGAATGCATCACCAAATGTTGTAGGACGTGATTTATTTATGTTTATTGTGGGTTCAAATGGTATGCTGTATCCGCGCGGAGGTTCTGATTATGCGATAAGAGAACGCGTTTTTGGCTATGATACAAGTACTTGGGATGAAGTAAACGGTCGTGAAAGCTGTATAGTCGGTTCTATATCAAATGGAGGCTGGGGCTGTACTGCAAGGCTGATTGCAGAAGGCTACAAGATGAATTATTAATTTTGTGATGAAACATAAAATCAAGGCGGATTAAATAATCTGTGTAAGATTATTTAGTCCGCTGATTCTTTTTACAAATAATTAATTTTTTCTTAACTTTTTTAATTATTTGTAAAATCTGGAGTATAAATATAATTGTAGAAGATAGGAGGATTTTATTATGGCATTAAAACCATTACAAGACAGAATTGTTATCAAAGTTATTGAAGATACAGAGCAAACATCAGGTGGAATTTTTATTCCGGACAGTGCTAAAGAAAAACCGCAAAAAGGTGAAGTAGTAGCTGTAGGCGAAGGTAAAGTAGGCGAAAACGGCGAAAGAGAACCAATGGACGTTAAAGTAGGCGACATCATTCTTTACGCTAAATACGCAGGCACCGACATCAAAATGGACGGAGTTGAATATAAGATTTTATCTATCAAGGACGCTTTGGCTATTGTTGAATAAGCGTGGTTCGTGACTCGTGAGTCGTGAATCGTGGTTTTAGAGGTTTTATGAATCATAAAGACTTAGATGTTTGGAAGAAATCTATAGCACTTGTTACTGATGTTTATTCAGAAACAAACTGTTTTCCGAATGAAGAAAAGTTTGGAATAGTTAATTAGATGCGCAGAGCCGCTGTTTCGATTCCTTCAAATATCGCAGAAGGCTGTGCCCGAGCGTCTGATAAAGAAGCCTTGAGATTTTTGGATATTGCAAGTGGTTCTCTTGCAGAACTTGAAATCCAATTGATAATATCACAGCAATTAGGTTATATTGAACCTCAAAAATTAATAGATCAAATTCAAACAATTGGTCAAATGCTATCAGGGCTAAAACGACATTTAAAACAGAAAGCTGATTGTATAAATTATTAAAATCATATTCACGACTCATAAGTCACAAAATGACAAGAAACAAACAATGCTTAATCCTAAAATTGTATAACCACGATTCACGAATCACTATTCACGAGTCACGAAAAAAGTATAAAATTTAAAAAGGAGACATAAAAAATGGCAAAAAAAATAGTTTTTGAAGAAGAAGCAAGAAAATCGCTTCTAAAAGGTATTGATGCAGTGGCAGATGCCGTTAAGGTTACACTCGGACCTAAAGGCAGAAACGTAATCCTGCAAAAGAAATTCGGCGCACCGCAAATCGTTAACGACGGTGTTACTATCGCAAAAGAAATCGAGCTTCAAGATAATCTTGAAAACGCAGGCGCTCAGCTTCTTAAAGAAGTTTCATCAAAGACAAATGATGTAGCAGGCGATGGTACTACAACAGCTTCTGTTTTGGCGCAGGCTATTGTAAGAGAAGGTTTGAAGAACTTAACCGCAGGCGCTAACCCGATGTCTATGAAACGCGGTATTGACAAGGCTGTTGAAATTTCTATCAACAAGATTAAAGATCTTTCAAGACCTGTTAATACTAAAGAAGAAATCGCTCAAGTTGCAGGAATTTCTGCCGGTAACAACTCTGAAATCGGTGAATTGATTGCAGAAGCTATGGAAAAAGTCGGACACGACGGCGTTATTACTGTTGAAGAAAGCAAATCTTTCGGGACTAACTTGAAAGTTGTTGAAGGTATGCAGTTTGATAAAGGTTATATTTCACCTTACTTCGTTACTGATCCGGAAAGAATGGAATGCGTTTTAGAAGATGCTTATGTTCTTTGTGTTAACAAGAAAATTAACATCATCTCTGATTTGGTTCCGGTTCTTGAACAGGTTGCACGTGACGGCAGAGCTTTATTGCTTATCGCAGAAGATGTTGAAGGCGAAGCTCTTGCAACTTTAGTTGTTAACACTATGAGAAAAGTTCTTAGAGCAGTTGCAGTTAAAGCTCCTGGCTTCGGCGACAGAAGAAAAGCTATGCTTGAAGATATCGCTATCTTAACAGGCGGTCAAATGTTCACCGAAGAACTCGGTATTAAATTAGAAAATATTACAACTCAAATGATGGGTCTTGCAAAACGTGTTACTGTTACTAAAGACGAAACAACAATCGTTGTCGGCAACGAAACAAAAGAAGCAGTTCAAGAACGTGTAAGACTTATCAAGAAACAAATCGAAGCATCAGACAGCGAATACGATAAAGAAAAACTCCAAGAACGTATGGCTAAATTGTCAGGCGGTGTTGCAGTAATCGAAGTCGGTGCCGCTACAGAAATCGAACTTAAAGAAAGAAAATTAAGAATCGAAGATGCTCTTAACGCAACAAGAGCCGCTAACGAAGAAGGTATCGTTCCAGGTGGCGGTGTTGCTCTAATCAGAGTTCAGCAGGAACTTGAATCAAAAATCAACACAATTGCTTTCGAATCAGATGACGAAAAGAGCGGTTATAAAATCCTTATGACAGCTTTAGACGTTCCTTTGAGAGCAATCGCATACAACTCTGGCGCTAAATCCGATGTTGTAGTAGAAAACGTTAGAGCAGAAAAAGATGCATACGGTTATGATGCACTTCTTGACAGATACACAGATATGTTCTCAGCAGGTATCGTTGACCCGGCTAAGGTTACAAGAAGCGCACTCGAAAATGCAGCATCTGTAGGCTCAATGCTTCTTACAACCCAGGCAGCAGTTGTTGATATTCCGGAAGAATCTAAAGGACCGGATATGTCACAAATGGCCGGCATGGGCGGTATGGGAGGCATGATGTAGGATGCGGCAGCCGGAGTGAAGCCCGAATTCAGCGGCGGTGAGCCAGTGAACTGAGGGCGAAACTTAACGACTGCGACGTAGAAATCTTTGATTTCGCAGGAGCAGTGCTACGCACGTAGACATTTTGTCGGGCGGTAAGGGTAAATATACTAGATTGTATTGCTATTCCAAACCGCCTTCTTTCATGGCATTCCACATTTTTCTTTGCTAAAAAGAAAAAGTAACCAAAAATAAAAGAACACATTGTCGGGCAACAGAGGTAAATAATACAGGATTATATTATAAACTACAAGTTGCCCTCGAATGTGAAACTACTGGTTAGAAGTTGAAAAAACGGGTGTAATAATATCTATTACACCCGTTTTTATAATATTTGGCATAAACTTTTTAGATTAAAATTTCTCCCTGCCGGTATATAACAGTTTCTCCGTCTTTGAAGCCTGCAACTGTTGATGCTCTGCCTTTTGCTGTGTATCCGTAATCCGGAATTACTAAATCAACTTTACCGCCAATGTATTTTACAGCCTCTTCGTATGTGAGAGCCGGCGGTTCGCCGGAAAGATTTGCGCTTGTCGTTGCAAGCACCCTGCCTTCAATATTCCTGCATATATTTGCAAAAGTCTTATTGTCCGGAATTCTTACGCCTACAGTCGGAAGAGATGATGTTATATAATCCGGAGTTTTGTCTGATTTCTCCAGCACTAGCGTTAATGCCCCGGGAAAATATTTTTTTATTAATTTCTGCGCCTCTTTTTCTATCGGCTGTTTAAGATAATCAAACAAATTATAAAATTCATCGCTCATTAAAATTAAAGGCTTTTTCCCGTCGCGATGCTTAATTTCATAAATTCTTCTAACTGCTTTCTCGCTTGAAGGCAGACACCCCAGCCCCCAGACGGTATCTGTCACATATGCTATTACACCGTCATTTTTTAATATTTCATTTACCTGATTTAACATAATAACCGTTTAGAAATGCGTTTTGTTGTCTCTAAACAATATTCTCCTAACTTTATTGTAATTCCTATGGTTTTTATATTATAATACAACAATAAAATTAACAAGGAGTCGTGTATCATGAATATATCTGTACCGGAAAACGGTGTTCAGTATAGAGGCAAGCAGACATATAAGCAGTTATACAGATTATACAGCAATCACCACAATAGAGAAATGGCGATTTTTTACGGAAATCTGTATCACGAAGCAAAAGCACGCGTACATAATATAAAATTTATGCAAAATGAAAAAGCATATCTTGAAAAAAAATCTGATAACACCGGCTTTATATCCGGACTGAAATCGTTCAGCGAAATTCTGCAATATAAAACCAAAATGATAAAAGAAAAACTTTTAAGCACATATTACAATAAAATATAAAAATGCTGTCAGTTTTGTTAGTTAATCACTTTTATACTATAATAAAATAGTACAAGAAAAAGGAGATCCAAAATGGTTCAACAATTTAATACACCGCAAAAAACAAGACAGGCTGTAATTCTTTTCTTAAAAGGCTCTGCAACTCCGGTTGTAATGTATTTTGACAATCCGCAGGCAGTTTATGCAGAATTAAAACAACTGATGAAAAGCCCGACTCCTGTGCTTGTAGAAAAAGAACCGATAGGACCAATTAAAAAGCTTTGCTTTGTTTCAACACAGATGGCAGGACTTGTATTGCAGGAAGAACCCTGCGCATAGCAGTAACACATAAAGACGGAATTTAGAATGTCAACGGAAAAAATTTTAATCGAAGATATTGAACGCGAGCCGGACAAAACCTTACATTATGAGTTTGACGGAGAAATTCAAGAACTTGATAATTGTAAAATTACCGCTGAGCTTGATTTAAAATCTCTGGGCGATTTTATTGAAGCCAAAGGGCATGTTGATGGTGCTGTTACTCTGGAGTGTGACAGATGTCTCAATAAATTTGATTACAAATTAGATTTCGATATTGATGAAACTTATGCAAAACATTCTCTTTATGATGAATATGCTCAAGAGGTGGAACTCCAGCCGGGACAGTTTATTACGGATTTGAACGGAGAAAAAGAAATTGATATTTATGACTTATTGTATCAATCTGTAATATTACAGTTACCAAATAAAAAAGTTTGTGGTATAAATTGTAATGAGGGATTCTTTGTATCTGATGAAGAAATAAAACCTCACGACAGCAGAATGGATGTATTTAAAAATATTAAAATAAATAATTAACCCGATAATATAAGTAGTACAACAAGAATAGAAAGGTATAGGAAAAATGGCAGTACCAAAGAAAAGAACAGGGCATAGCGCTCAAGGAAAAAGAAGATCAAACTGGAAGGCAGTAAAGCCGGAATTAACAACTTGTCCGAATTGCGGTGCAAAAGTTTTAACTCACACAGTATGCACAGCTTGCGGAACATATAAAGGCAAGGTTGTTTCAAGAAAGGCAGAAGGCTTTGTTGAAGATGCAAAAGCAGAAGTAAAAGAAGCTAAGAAAACTAAAAAATCAACTAAGAAAGCTGCAGAAGCTAAGGTTGAAGAAACTAAAGAAGCAGCAGTTGAAGAAAAAGTTGAAGAAGTAAAGGCTGAAGAAGTTAAAGCAGAAGAAGCTGAAACTGAAGAAAAGCCAGAAGCTTAGTTCTAAAATAATAATAAAGGGAAGAGGAAGATGACAAGAATAGCTATAGATGCAATGGGCGGCGATCATGCCCCGTTTGAGATAGTAGCGGGTGCAGTATGGGCAGCGGCTGATTATGGTGTAGCACTGGAATTGGTCGGAAAACAGGATAGAATTGAACATTGCCTTGAGGTGATACAGCAGGAAGGATTTTTGTCTGAATGCGGTAAAGCCGGTCGTAAAAGACGTGTAAGGGTTGATGTAAAATCTCTGGATATCAAAATAACTCATGCATCTGAAATAATTGAAATGGGTGAAGCACCCGGACAGGCTATTCGTAAAAAGAAAAACTCTTCAATAGTTTTATCGGTAAATTCTGTTGCAACAGGAAGCTCTGATGCTCTTGTTGCAGCTGGTTCTACCGGTGCTGCTATGGCATCAAGTTTGTTTGGTTTAGGAAGAATACCCGGTATCGACAGACCGGCAATTGCAGTAACTCTTCCTACAATGAAAAAACCGATTGTAATTATTGATGCCGGTGCAAACAGCAATTGTACACCGCAAATGCTCAGACAATTTGCCATTATGGGCATGACATTCTCTAAAAATGTTTTAGGAATAGAAAAACCCCGCGTAGGTGTATTAAATATCGGAGAAGAGGCTGGCAAGGGCAACGAACTTGCACAAAACACTTACAATCTTCTTGAAGAAGAAAAAGAAAAGTTTAATTTTATGGGAAATATTGAAGGCAGAGAATTATTCCTCAACTTATGCGATGTTGTAGTATGCGATGGATTTGTCGGCAATGTTGCATTAAAGATTACAGAAGGCACTTCGTCAATGCTGTTCCGAATGATTAAAAGCGAATTTAAATCTGATTTTCTTGGAATGGTTATTGGCTTGCTCGCTAAACCGTTTATGAAAAGAATTTATGAAAAAATTAACTATGAAGAATTTGGCGGTGCTTTGCTTTTAGGTGTAAAAGGCATAACAGTAATTTCTCATGGAAGAAGCAGAGCATATGCGATTAAAAACGCGGTAAGAGTTGCTAAAGAAGCAGTAGAAACCGGCGTTAACAGCAAGATTTCAGAGTCAATAGAAGGTTAAGCTGAGGGGTAATAGATTAATGGGAAATAATACAATTCCTTTGAGAATAGCCGGTGTCGGGTATAGTTTGCCGGAAACGGTTATTACTAATGACGATTTAACAAAGTTGTATGAAACTTCTGATGAATGGATTTATACAAGAACCGGCATAAAAGAAAGACGCGTTGTATCCGGAGAACAGAATGCCATAGATTTAGGATTTGAAGCAGCAAAAAAAGCGTTAGATAAGGCAAAGATACAGCCTGATGAAATTGATTTAATTCTGGCAGCATCTTCTGCACCGCCGGATTTATATCCTGCAATAGCGTGTCATATTCAAGCAAGACTTGGTATTAAAACCCAGATACCTGCTTTCGATATTACTGCAGCCTGTACGGGGTTAATCTACGGCTTAAGTATAGCAAAGGCATATATTGCATCCGGTATGTATAAGAATATTCTTATTATTGCTACAGACAATAATTCCCGCCTTGTAAACTGGGAGGACAGAGCAACTTCAATTCTTTTCGGCGATGCTGCTGGAGCTATGGTTGTTACAGCTTCTGATGACGGCGTGGATGATGTAATTGCAATTGATATAAAATCAGACGGTCACATCGGAGATTTGATTGAGCTTTCTTTTGACGGTAAAAATTGCCCGCTGGTTGAACCGTATGAACCGAAGCCAAAGGGCATAAGAATGAACGGCAAGGGTGTTTACGCTTTTGTAGCAAAGATTCTTCCTCATTATGTAGAAAACCTTATTACAGGCGCCGGTATGAAGGCTGAGGATATTGATTACCTTATTCCGCATCAAGCGAATATCAGAATTATTCAAGCTGTGCAGGAAAGGCTCGGGTATTCTGATGAAAAAGTTGTTACTAATATCAAATATTACGGAAATACTTCTGCTGCTTCAATACCTCTTGCTCTTGCAGAAAGCGTAGAGAAAGGCAAAGTAAAACTCGGTTCTACTGCTGTGCTTTGCGGATTCGGCGCAGGCATGACCTGGGGTGGTGCAATAGTAAGACTAAGAGAAGGTATCTGTTAGAAGGTATATTTTGATTTTATTCCTGCATAGAATAAAATAAGCTGTTGGTTTAACCGCCGACAGCTTAACTTTTTATATAGAAAGCATCACTACAGACTTGATTTAAGCACTCCACAACCGCTAGTGCTACGCACGTAGACAAACAGACCGCTTCAATAAAAACTACAAGTCTGATTTAAATACTACACAACCGCTACAAGCTAAAATATCCGATATAAAGTTTTTTTGTCATAAAAAATTGCTTTTCAAAACTAAAATGTAACAAAATCGTTACAAAACTCGTCAAATGAAAAAATATTACAAACACTGCATAATTTTTTACAAAGCTTCTGTATATTCCGGCTTCCGCGTCATTTAGGGGGGTAAATATAATTGCCGGGCGTCATAACTCCAATTTTCGCGTCATTCAGAGGCTCGTAAGAGCCGAAGAATCTCGGCTCTAATTTTTTCGCCTCACCCCTCACTCAAGCAACGGCTGTTTTCGTCCTCTGAATGACGTCAATTATCACCCTCTGCCTTATCTCAAAGATTTTGCAATTAAATAGGCGCTGACAAGCGCTGTATATGGCGCAAGAATCGTCTGCACCATTAAACTCAGCTCATTCCAAAGTCCTTTTGAAGTTATGACACTAATTAACACATTAAACAGCAACAGCCCAAGACAATGTAAAATGTATCTTACCGGCGTTTTGGCAATCCAAGTAACTATCTTTTTATAATTAAACAGCTGAAAAATATTGCCATCGGCTATGAGTCTAATTTGTGCAGGAATAAAAAAGCTTATAATAAAAAGTAGTACAAGTCCAAGTATTATATTATAACTATTTATGTGCGGTAACAGAATTAAACATATAAAAATAATGAGCAAGTATAAAAATGCCCCAAAAGCAAGCTTTAAGCCCTCCCAAAAATCTTTTTTGATATTATACTCCGGAAGAATAACATTATCGGGGTAAATATTAACCGCTGATATACACTTTAACATCCATCCGTATAAACATATATAGAAAAAGAGATAAACAATTACTGCCAGCCATAATAAAAGAGGATTTACAGAAAAGTTTTGTAATGTTGTTAAAAACGAAAGCAGGAAATAGATTAAAAAAATTTTCCAAACTTTACGGTCTTTAAACATAAAAACAAGAGCTTTCATCAAGATCCTCTTTTATTTTTTATCTTTATTTATTTAATGCGGCCTTGAGTCTTGCAAGAGAACGCGCCAGAGCCGCCTGCGCTCTGTCCGCATCAATTTTAGCCGTAGCATCAGCAAGTCTTGCTTCTGCTCTATTCTTTGCAGCATTGGCTCGGGTTACGTCAATATCGCATCCGTCCTCGCAGACATCTGTAAGTATGGTTGCTACATTATCTTTAAACTGAAAAATTCCGCCCATCGTTGCAAAGTATTTGCATTTCTCGCCTATTCTAGCTTTTGTTACGCCAATTGCCAGAGCAGTTGTTACAGGTATGTGGTCTTTCAATATACCAAGCATACCACTTGTCGTCTGAATAACAAGCTCGTCTACTTCGCCGTCAAATACGATTCTTTCATGTGTTATTATTTTTAATTTCATAACTGACTCCAAATAGAGTTGATAAGTTTAGGAGTTTAGAGGTTTTGAAGAATTTATTTTCTTGCTCAACTTATAAACTTATAAACTGCTAAACCCTTAACCTACTGTAATGTTTTTGCCTTTTCAACAGCTTCTTCTATTGTACCAACCATGTAGAAGGCTTGTTCCGGTAAATCATCGTGTTTACCTTCAATAATTTCTTTGAAGCCTCTGATTGTATCTTCAAGTTTTACGTATTTGCCAGGAATACCTGAGAACTGTTCTGCTACAAAGAACGGCTGTGACAGGAATCTTTGAATTTTTCTTGCCCTGTTAACAGTTTCTTTATCTTCATCAGACAATTCATCCATACCTAAGATTGCAATAATATCTTGAAGTTCTTTGTATTTTTGAAGAATTTCAAGAACTTTTCTGGTTACTTCATAGTGTTCTTCTCCGATAATATTCGGGTCAAGAACTCTTGAGTTTGAAGCCAGCGGATCAACTGCCGGATAAATACCCAGAGATGCAATCTGTCTTGAAAGTACTGTAGAAGCATCCAAGTGTGAGAATGTTGTAGCAGGAGCCGGGTCAGTCAAGTCGTCTGCAGGTACGTAAATTGCTTGAACGGAAGTAATAGAACCATCTTTAGTAGATGTAATTCTTTCCTGCAATTCACCCATTTCAGTGCCCAGTGTCGGCTGATAGCCTACTGCTGAAGGCATACGTCCTAAAAGTGCTGATACTTCAGAACCAGCTTGCGTAAATCTGAATATGTTATCAATGAATAACAAAACGTCTTGTTTAGAAAAATCTCTGAAATATTCAGCAGCAGTAAGAGCAGAAAGACCTACTCTCATTCTTGCTCCCGGCGGTTCGTTCATCTGACCGTAAATCAGAGCAACTTTGTCAATAACTCCGGATTCTTTCATTTCGTTCCAGAGGTCGTTTCCTTCACGGGTTCTTTCACCTACACCGCCGAATACTGAAACACCGGAGTGTTCTGATGCAATATTGTGGATTAATTCCATAATCAAAACTGTTTTCCCAACACCGGCACCGCCGAACAGACCGATTTTACCGCCCTTTTGGTATGGCTGGATTAAGTCGATTGCCTTGATACCTGTTTCTAATATTTCTATCTCTGTATTTTGGTCAACCAGTTTTGGTGATTCTCTGTGGATAGGAAGATAGTCATTTGTTTCAATCGGGCCCATTTTATCTACCGGCTGGCCGATAACGTTGAGAATTCTTCCTAAAATAGGCTTGCCTACCGGAATTTTAATTGGTTCACCAGTATTAATAACTTTCATACCTCTTTTTAAACCGTCAGTAGAAGACATTGCGACGGTTCTTACTCTGTTTGAGCCGAGCATTTGCTGAACTTCCGCAACAACAACGGAGCCGTCTTCAGCGGTAATATTTAATGCTGTATAGATTTCCGGCAATTCTCCCTGCTGGAATTCTACGTCGATTACAGGACCGATAATCTGGGTAATTAACCCTTCGTTCTTATTTAAAGTTTCCATTAACTTCACCTCTCCTCTTATCCTATTTGCCCCAATTATATAACACACGGGGGTAAATGTAAAGTAGAGAGGATACAAAACTTATTTTCTTTTTATAACAAATATAACGTACCCCGCGCACCGTGAGTGTGTTATGCGTCAGCATAACGATAGAGAGCGTAAGAGTGCAGGCTTGCCTGCTACATCCATTTAGTCCCACACCCGTTAGGGTGTAGAAAACGTTCGCGTTTTTCTCTTTCTTTGCTAACGTTTCTTTCTCTTTTTATCGCAAAAAAGAGAAAGAAATGTTAAATATGATGGAGGGTGAAAGTCTGTATTAAATCCCTCTTTATGAGTGACCAGGTGACTCGTGATTCGTGATTTGTGGTTATAGAATTTCTCTAACTAAGCCTCGTTTACTTATATCATTTTAATATCTCGATTCACGGCTCACGAATCACTCTTCACGAACTCTTGACACCTCACCCTCTCCTGTTAGGAGAGGGTATGTACCGCTATTTGCTTACAAGAAGTGTTATATCATTGAATACTACAAATATCATTAATAAGATGAGCAGTGAGAAAAATACTGATGATATTATCTCAATAACTTTTTCATCAAGAGGTCTGCCCATAATCTTTTCAATAATCATAAACATTAGATGCCCGCCGTCAAGCGCAGGTATCGGCAGAATATTTAATATAGCAAGGTTCATCGATATCAGCGCCGCCAGCAGAATGCCGGATGATTTTCCGCTTTTTTCAATCATATCACCACCGATTTTAGTAATAGCAACAACACCATGCATATCCTTGAGCGGAATATTGCCGGTAAACAGCTGTCCGAGTGAATACATCATCATATATGTGTTGTCCCAAAGATAAGCACAGCTCTCTTTCACAATTGCAGGAACAGTATTTGTCTTAATCATGGTTTGTTTCATGCCAAGCCCGATGCCGATAATACCTTCTTCATTGGGATATATAGGTTTAAGTGTTAAAATCTGTCCGTTTCTCTCTACAATAAGGTTTATAGGGTGGCTTCCGTTTGAAAGCACTTTGGCTACATCGTACATTGAGTATTTTCCGTCAGAAGTGTAAACGGTTTTGCCTTCAAGTTCTTCTTTAAGCGGATTTAAAGATTCATCCAGAGAAATACCTTCTTTTTTAAAGTACTTGGCGCCCTTAAGAGCATATTTGTCCATTGTGATTATATCTTGCGCCAAATTCTCCGGAAGCCTTATTGCAATACCCGCAGGTATAATTTCGTCTTTTGAAAGCCCCGGATTTAAATCTTTTAGTTTAGAAAAATTTTCGTCAATAGTTTTCTGGCTTGCAATGCCGTTGTCTTTTGCGCTGTTTTTAATAATCGTGATAAGCGAATAGGCATTATTAATATCACATCCGTTTGCTTTTAGAATCCTGTCGCCTTTTTGCAGACCGGATTGCCATATGGAGGTGTCTTTAGGTGCATTAATTTCGCCGGTGTAAATCTCGTAATTTCCGGAGGGAAGCTGTCCGGAAACTATTGCAACCAGCATAACAAGCGCAATTGCACAAATGACATTAGCAATAACGCCGGCAGAAACAACAATTGCCCTCTGCCATATTGGTTTATTGGCAAACCTTTCCGGCGAATCTTTAGGCAAATCGCAGTCTTTTTCGTCATCGGGAAAAGAAACATAACCACCGAGAAGCAGAGCGTGAACAAGAACCTCAACATCGCCAACCTTGGTTTTATAAAGAGTAGGTCCGACCGGAAGCCCGAAGCCGAACTTGTCAACTTTTATCCCGAAAGCTCTTGCAGCAAGAAAATGTCCTGCTTCATGCACAAGAATAAGTAAGCTCAATAATAAAATCATTATGATAATTGCCATAAAATCTCCCCTGTTTTTTTTAATTTTATCATAAAAAATAATATTTAAATCTGTTGCAAGTTTAATCTCGGTATATTTGTATGGTGCAAAAATTTGCATCCTGCTCTTCTTATATTTGTATACAGGTATTGCCCGCTCTCCCCCTTCTTTGGATGCAATACTGTCCGTGATAATTTTTAGGGGTTAAAATACAAACAAATATCAATATATGCCCCCTCCCCGAAATCAAAGATTTCGACCCTCCCGCACAGAGGTCAATCTGGCGGGGCAGGCAGGTTCCACGCCCGGCGTGGTATTCCCCTCGCCCCTTGCGGGAGAGGGTAGAATTTCAAGTTGAGCTTAAGCGAAACATAGAAATTCGGGTGAGGGGTAATTATTGCTGGGTTTCACCCAGCCTACTTTTTTAATTTACGGATTCGAATTTCGTTGTTTTCAAGATAAATTTCTACTTTATCAAGCACGGGATTAATCCCGAGCCCTTCTATTATTGCTTTTGGAATAATTACTCCCCAGCTGTTGCCAATATTTCTTAATTTTTTTTCAATCATTTTACCTACTCTCATATAAATTATATCAAAATTAGTTGACATTATGTTGCTATTTATGTTACTATTCAAATGTCAACAAGGAGGCTTTATGGATAACGAATCAATTAGAGAATGCAATGAAATAGTTAATATGTTTGAAACAACACTCTTTGCTTTAAAATGGCAGGCAAAAGACGAAACGGGCTGGAAATTTCAGCCGGTTATTTCTGAATACGAATATATTCTAAACAAGCTTAAAACATTTTGTGTGAATAAAATCGGGCTTTTAGACGAGCAGTAACTCTGAAAGTCTGCCGAATTCCTCAATAGAAAGCTTTTCCCCGCGGATATCCAAAGGCAGATTTAACTGATTAAGGGCATTTTCTGTTTTAATTTTATCAAAGCCGGCATTTACAAGACAGTTTTTCAAAGTTTTGCGTCTTTGAGAAAATGCCGATTTGATTACACGCCTAAAAAATTTGTAATCTTTGAGTTTTAATAAGGGTTCTTTTCTTACTTTCATTGATACAAGCGCAGAGTTAACTTTTGGCGCGGGGTAAAATGATTTGCGCCCGACAAGTCTTATGATTTCACAGTCAGCCCAAAATTGGGATAAAATTGTTAAAAGTCCGTATTGTTTTGATGGGCTGTTGGGTGTGGCAACAATTCGGCGCGCAACTTCTTCCTGCACCATTAAAATTATATCAACAATTTGATTTCTGTTTTTGTTGGTCAAATCATCAATTTCGCCGAGAAGGTGGGCAATAATCGGGGATGTTATATAGTACGGAATATTCGCTACGATTTTGACTTTTTCATCCGTCAGATTAGAGATTTCTGTTTTAAGAATATCATTATGTATAATTTCTAAATTATCGCACTCAAGTTTTTCAAGTTCCTTTATTGCTTCTTCATCAAGTTCAACTGCAATAACTTTTTTTGCATATTTCACAAGCTGTTCTGTCACAAAACCGACTCCCGGTCCGATTTCAAGAACAACATCATCTTTTGTAATACCTGCAAAATCAATAATATCAGATATTACATCAGAATTGATTAAGAAATTCTGCCCGAGGCGTTTTTTTGTTCTAAAGAATTTTGCGCGTTGTAAATAATCCACCATGGTATTTATAATAATACAAATAGGGAAATGTTAAAACCTTAATTCTCATTTATATTTGTAATGTAACTATCATTTATATATAATGGGGAAAGGAGAAAGTCGTGAATTATTGTGAAACAAAAACGGAAGAACGTTTGGAATACAGCCAGCTTCTTGATGAATTTATTTTAGGATGCAAAACATCAAGAAAAATCGGTATGGAATATGAAAGAATTCCGCTTGTTAAAGTAACCAATCAAGTCGCGCCATATGGCGGTGAATACGGCGTCTGCGAACTCTTGAGAGAGGCTGCAAAAATTGATAATTGGGATTACATTCTTGATGATATTAATATAATCGGCTTAAAAAAACTGCACGACACGATTACTCTGGAGCCAGGATGTCAGATAGAACTGAGTCTGGAACCGCAGGATTTGATTAAAGATTTAAAAAAGCGCGTTGAAGAAATTGATGCAGTTTTGAATCCGATTATGGATAAATTCGGCTTAAAGCTTATCAATAAAGGCGTTTCTCCTATTACTACATATAAAAATATCAAACTGCTTCCTAAGCGCAGATATGCCCTTATGGCTAATTATTTATGGGGAATATTGTCTGATGTTATGATGAGGGAAACTGCGGGAATACAGGTCGGGGTTGATTTTTCTTCGGAAGAAGACGCTATGCGCAAGTTTAGAATTGCTAATCTAATGATGCCTTTTGCGACAGCAATGTATGCAAATTCTAAGTACAGAGGCGGTGTCGATACCGGATATAAATCATTCAGAGCGCTTGCCTGGCTTAATACAGATAATGAAAGATGCGGATTTGCAACAAAATTCCAGGACGGCATGTGTTTCAAAGATTATGTAAACACTCTACTTGATACGCCGATGATATTCATTAACAGACAAGGGCATACAGTAAATCTTAACGGCAGGCTTACATTTAAGCAATTTATGGAAAAAGGATATGAAGGTTTTAAAGCTGATATCGATGATTGGAAATTGCACGCTAATCTTTATTTTCCGGAAGTCAGACTGAGAAACTTCATAGAAATCAGAAACCACGACTGTGTAGGCGGAGGTTTGGAATACTCAATTCCCGCATTTTACAAAGGCATTATGTATTCACCTTCAGCACTGGAAGAAGTTGAGCATATGCTTTGTAAGTATTCTTTCCATGAGATTAATGAACTAAGGTTTAACGTAGCGCGTTATGCACTTTCTGCCAAAATCAGAAAAACCCCGATTTTAAGTATATGCAAAGAGCTGGCAGAAATTTCTTATTATTCACTAAAAACCGGCTGTGAAGACGAAGAGGAGTTTTTGCTTCCGCTTCTTGACCTGCTTAAAAAAGGCAAATGCCCTGCAGATTTAAGCTAAACACGCGTCCCTCTCCAGTTAGGAGAGGGCAGAGGTGAGGTGTCAGCCCCTCATTCTAATCCGATTCCCAACCCGAACGCAGTTTCCTCGAGCTATCGTTATGCTCACGCATAACACGCTCGCGGCGCGCGGGACACGTTTTTTTTTATAAAGTTTTTAAACTTAAAACATCTAGATGATTGTCTAATTGTTTTCAATTAAGATTTTTTTAATAATTTTAGTATGAAAATAATAATTATCGGCGGAGTTGCCGCTGGCGCCAAAGCTGCGGCAAAATCTAAAAGAATGCTTCCGGATGCGGAAGTACATATTTATACTCAGGATACACATGTATCATATTCATCCTGCGGACTTCCATACTATATAGCAGGGGATTTTGAGGACTGGCACAAGCTTATTGTCAGAACAGCAGAAGAATTTGAAAAAAGCGGAATATATATTCACCTTCAGCACCGCGTTACAAAAATTCTGGCTGCAGATAAAAAAATTCTGGTTAAAGATATAAATGCCGAAACCTGCCAGTTTGCAGAGTATGATAAACTTATTATTGCAACAGGTTCTGTCCCCTTCATGCCGGATATTAAAAACCATAATATAAAAAATATTTTTACTGTCAGAACTCTTGAGGACGGGATTAATATAAAAGAGGCAATGAACCGCTCCCAAAATATTACAATTGTCGGCGGAGGCTACATTGCAATAGAGCTTATTGAAGCTTTTGTTAAAAACAAGAAAAATGTAACACTTATAGAACAGGCACCGTTTATATTATCAGTGTTTGACGAAGATATTTCTTCGCTTATTCAAACTTATATTTTAGAGAATTCGGACGGGCTTGTTAAAATTATCAACGAAGATGTAGTTACTGAATTTGTCGGAACAGACGCTGTACACGGAGTTTTGACTGCTAAAGGCATGGGATTTGAAACAGACATGGTGATTGTTTCTGCGGGCGTAAGAGCTGTTATTGATATAGCTTCCGAAGCCGGAATAGAAATCGGAACAACCGGCGCTATCAAAGTAAACAGCAGAATGCAGACAAATATTCCGGATATATATGCCTGCGGGGATTGCGCGGAAAAAATAAATATGGTATCCAATACTCCTGTTTGGGTTCCGCTCGGTTCTACGGCAAATAAAGAAGGACGTGTAGCGGCTATCAACGCTTGCGGAGGGGTGGAAGACTTTGAGGGGATTTTGGGATCTGCGGTACTAAGATACCATTCTTTAAATATATCTATGACAGGCTTAACGGAGAAACAAGCGCGAAAACTCGGGTATGACACAGTTTCTGTCGTTATAACCAAACGCGATAAAGCAGGCTACATGCCGGAGGTTCAAAATGTTACCTTAAAACTAATCGCAGACAGACGTACGCACAAGGTTTTGGGTGCGCAGGCTATCGGATGCGGGGATGCTGATAAAAGGGTGAATACTGTATCAGTAGGGCTTACAAGCGGAATGAAGGTCGAGGATTTGCTGGATGTGGACTTAACATATGCGCCCCCATTTTCTACAAGTATTGATATCTTGATATCTGCTGCAAGAATTTTGAAGTCTAAGTTAAATTAACAGGACGAATATGCTTGAGTTACACGCCCAGTACTTCTTTTGTGCATTCTAAAGCAACATCTGTTACAAAATCCATATCGTTTTCCTCTATAATAAGCGGAGGATTAAAATATATTACGTCGCCTAAAGGACGCAAAAGCACACCCTTTTCAAGAGCTTTTTTGTAAATCTGGTAGCCTGTTCTTTTTGTATAATCCAAAGGCTCCTTTGTCGCTTTATTTTTAACCAGTTCAATTGCATTAATCAGACCGATTGAACGCACTTCGCCGGTATTTTCCAGCGGAAGGAATTTTTCTTTTATTATTTTATTAAAATAAACAGCTCTTTTATTAGCTTTTTCAATAATATTTTCATCTTTTAAAATCCTGAGGACTTCAATGCCCGCAGAGCATGCAAGCGGGTTCCCCGCATAGGTGTGAGAATGCATAAAGGCTTTTCCCTTAAGATAATCATCATAAAACGCGTCATAAATTTCCTGCGTAGTAACAGCAATTGACATCGGCATATACCCGCCTGTCAAACCTTTGGAAAGGCACATAATGTCGGGGCTTACGCCTGCATGGTCAAATGCAAACATTTTCCCCGTTCTTCCGTAGCCTGTTGCAATCTCATCCGCAATAAGGTGAACATTGTATTTGTCGCATAACTCTCTCAATTTTTTAAGATAAAGAGGCGGATAAATCTTCATGCCTGCAGAGCCTTGCAAAAGAGGTTCAACTATAATTGAAGCTGTTTCTGCTCCAAATTCTTCAAAAGCTTTTTCAGCATTTTGGAAGCATTCGCAATTGCACACAGCTCCCTCTCCTTGAGTAGAGAGTCGGGGTGAGGTATCAAAACCTTCACAATGTCCCTCGCAATGTTTACCAAACGGACAGCGGTAGCAATCCGGTCCGTCAATTCTTATTACATCAAGAAGAATAGGCTTATACAGTTCCGAATACAAATCCACTCCGCCGACAGAAAGCGCGCCTATTGTTTCGCCGTGATATGCATCCGTAAGCGCCATAAAACGCTTTTTCTCCGGATGTCCAGTCTGGTAATGATATTGAAAACTCATCTTTAATGCCATTTCAATCGCTGAAGAGCCATTATCTGCAAAATTAAATTTGCATAACCCTTTAGGCAAAACTTTCATTAATTCCTGGCACAGAGTTATTGCGGGTTTGTGAGTAAAGTTTGCAAAAATTACATGTTCTAATGAATCAATCTGCTTTTTTACTGCATTATTAATTCTCGGGTTGCAATGTCCTAAAAGGTTGCACCACCAGGAACTTATAACATCCTTGTAGCACTTGCCGTTAATATCATATAAATTTATCCCCTGCCCGCGTTCAATAACAATCGGAGGAAGCGTTTCATAATCTTTCATCTGCGAACACGGATGCCATATATATTTTAAATCCTCTTTCTGCCAGTCCATAATTCCTCCAGAAGTTCTATATCATTTTGATTTTTTTCGACTGTTGCTACAACTTTAACACCCGTTAAAAATTCTGTCTGTTTTAAATTATCCTGGTGCATAAAATCGGATGAATCAAAGTTATTCAGAATAATTCCTCTGACATCAATTCCGTTATTTTTTGCATATTCAACAGTTAACAGAGTCGAATTTATTGTTCCCAGCCCTCCGTCAGCAACAATAACAACCGGTGCGCCGAGTTCTTTAATCAAATCCTTGAGCAGATATTTTTCACCGTTTTCAAGCCTAAGCGGGCAGGTAATCCCTCCTGCGCCTTCTGTCAATATATAATCATATCTGGATGCCAGCTTTTTATAATGGTTTAAGATTTTGTTTGTATCAATGTAATCACCGGCTCTTCTTGAGGCAAGATGCGGAGATACAGCTTCTTCCCAAGAGTATGTAACACAATCATCTGCTGAATCCGGAATTCCTGCAGTATCAGCGACATAGTTTGCATCGCTTTTAATAAGCTTTCCGTCCCGTATTTCAGCCCCGCTTAGAACCGGCTTAAAATACCCGCAGTTAAATCCTTCTTCGCGCATTTTTTTTATAATAAGCGCGGAAACATATGTTTTGCCGATATCAGTACCCGTAGCCGTTATAAAAAGATTTTTTGCCATTTTTCCTCTCCAACTAAAGCCTAGCACTAATTAAGAAAAATGTACAGGTAAAATATTTTATAATTATCTTTTGTGTTATAATTATAAACATAAGGTGAATTATGACTATTGCAATCTATCCGGGGAGTTTTGACCCCATTACAAACGGACATATAGATATTCTTAAAAGCGGTGCTGAAATTTTTGACAAAGTAATCATCGCAGTATCTTATAATGCTAATAAACAAGGCTTTCTTCCGATAGAGACGAGAGTGAAGCTTATTAAAGAAGCCGTGCAGGATATAAAAAATGTGGAAGTAGATGCTTTTGAAGGTTTAACAGTTGAATACGCAAAAAAGAGAGGCGCTACTGTTCTTTTAAGAGGATTAAGAACCTCATTCGACTTTGAATATGAAATGCAGTTGTCGCAAACTAACCACGCTCTATACAACGATATAAAGACCGTTTTTCTTATTACAAAACCGGAATATAACTTTATTTCATCTTCCTGCGTACGCGAAATACTTATTAATAAAGGTGATATCAAGCCTTTTGTCCCGCAGGCTGTTGCAGAATATTTGATTACTGCATATGGTATTTAGTAATAATTCGTTTAACCTGCTGTGCAAGGTCGTTCTGATTAAAGTTGTCTTTTGAAATATAGTATTCAATATTGTATTGGGAGAGTTTCTTCTTGGCTTTATTTTCCTGCAGAGAACTCATAACGATAATCGGAATGTCCATATACATTTCGTCGTTCTTTAGGCGTTCAATAAATTCATAGCCGTCAATTTTCGGCATAGTTAAATCGGTAATAATTAAATCATAATGATTGAGTTTCAGCTTAACCAGCGCTTCCTGCGCATCCAGAACCGCATCTACCATATAGCCTATATTCATCAGAATATTTTTTATCATAGTTCTTGTTGTAATAGAATCATCTACTACAAGAATCCGTTTGTATGCCAGAGCATCCGGTGGCAGAAGCGGAGGATTTGCAGAGGTCATTGCTTTATTAAAGTCATAGTGCATGATATCCTGCATGTTCAAAATAAGGCATAACTCTCCCGATGCCAGATTGGTAATTCCGGAGATGTTTTTAACTTTGTATAACGGCGGAGAGAGCTTTTTCTGCAGAATATCCTGATCGCCTAGAAGCTTATCTACGACAAGACCAATTGTCTTTTCGTCTGCTTCAAGTATCAAGATAGTTTCTTTTTCTCCGCGTGGAACAGGTTTAAGCCCCAGAATATCTGACAAATAATAAAGCGGGATGATATTTCCGTTATATGCAATAGAGCGCATACCGTTATTTGTTTTGATTTCATTCTGGCTCTTTAAAATAAATGTAGTTATAACCTGTATCGGAATTGCAAATGTCTGCTCAGAAATTTTTACTAAGAAAACTCTTAATGTTGTAAGCGTAACAGGGATTTCTATATGTACACAGCTTCCCTTGCCGAATTCTGAAATTACTTTCACTTTGCCGTTTAGCTGGGAAATTTTTGTCTTAACAACATCGAGTCCGATTCCTCTTCCGGAAATGCTTGTTATTGAATCTCCTGTTGTAAATCCGGGCCAGAAGATAATATTCATGATGGCTTCATCGGTCATTGAATCAATATCTTCCTGTGTTAAAAATCCTCTTGAAACAGCGCGGTCTTTAATTTTTTCTAAGTTAAAGCCGTGTCCATCATCTACAACATCTATAATAACTTTGTTATCATCCTGCTTAGCAGATAGAAGAATTCTGCCGACAGGGTTTTTCCCGTTTGCAATTCTTTCTTCTTTTGTCTCAATACCATGGTCGATTGCATTTCTTAAGATATGAATAAGAGGGGTTTTAATCTCTTCTATAATCTTTTTATCAGCACAGGTATCTTTGCCTTCAATTTCAAAATCAATGTCTTTGCCTTTTTCATTTGCAATATCGCGCACCATGCGTGAAAAAGAGTTGAAAACCGTTGAGATAGGAAGCACGCGGATATTTTTTACCATGGATTCCATTTCATCAATAATCAGACGCATCTTCATATCATCTTCCTTAGAAGAGCGGTATAGAGAATTCAAGTCATATATTGTTCTTGAAACGTTCTGTGTTATATCAGAAAGCAGTGAAAATACCTGTTTTACAAAAGCGCTTGTGTATTGTTCAGTATTGCCTGTCTGAAGATATTTTCTGTTATAGTACCTCAAGTAATTGGAGGTCTTGAGCAAATCTTTCTGACAGCTTTCATTTGCGTTTTTGATACTTTCTATTTTTTCCAGCTTCTTTTCTGTTTTAATTTTAGTAATTATCAGTTCGCCGAGCTGGTTTACAAGCAAATCGAGCTTTTGTGCATTAACGTGCAGGGTTTTGATTTCCGTAGAGGATGAAGATTTGTTTCCTGCGGATGTCTGGGTAGAAAGACTTTTTATCTCGCTCACACCGGTATCTTTTTTGTAATTAAGCTCCAGAAGCTGTTTCATAATTTCAAGCTGCTGGAGAATTAAGTCACTGTCAATGCTCTCGCTCGGGGATGCACAGTATTCAACTGCGCTTTTTAAAGTCAGCATCATCTGCTCTTCAAGCTGGACAGAGTTTTCTGTGATAAAGTCAAGGACTTCCAGCACCATATTTATAATCTCTAGAATACTTGCATCTTCAATCCCTGCTTTAAGTTTATTGATATCATCTTTTATTTCGGAAGTATAAACACAGCTTCCCTGAAGCATTGTTATTTTTTCCGCAACATCAAAGAACGTTAAGCCGGTATTCTCTGTTTCTATGCAGGAAGTATTGTATTTGGCGGCAGCTGAGCTTAGTTCGTTTCTCAGCTCCAAAATTTCGCTTATTGTTAATGTATTGGTAGCATTCATTACAAAATCAATCTTTGTAAGAATATTTTCCAGAGAGCTTTTTACTTCATAAAGATTTGAGTCTTTAAAAAACTCATAAATCTTTTGCACTTCTTCTTTAAGAATAACAATATCCTGCGATTCCTCTTCCGGCACAATACCGTCTATTATTTCAAAACAATTATTGAATGCAAAATTTATTTCTTCTTGATAAGCAGCAAGCTTATCCTGCTGCAAATCCGCTGCTGCTATAGATGCAATCGAAGATGCAACTCCTTCATTCTGCTGTTCCTGCATTTCTACATCGAGAATGTATTCTAAATTCGATATAATTGCATTATAAGATTCATCTATTATTTCTCTGTTATTTCTTATTGATTCCTGTAAAAATTTGGAAACACTTTCTAAGGAGCGTGACATAAGTTTTACTGCATCAAGATCCAGCAAAAATTTATCATTATTTACACCGTCAAAAATGTCTTCCATCTTGTGCAGAATGTTTTGTATATTATTGAATCCTACCATTCTGACAGCACCTTTTAAGCTATGCAAATCTCTGTAGACAAATCCTATAATTTCCTTATTTGCAGGAGTGCTTTCAAGTGCAAATAAATTATTAAATATGCGGTCAATAATCTCCTCAGACTCTGCCTGGAAGATAGACATTACCTCTTTATTATCACTGTTCTCGTTATCTAAAAAGTCCAATTTATCTTAACCCTCTATTGCGGAATTTTTTATTTCGTCAGATAAACTGCTTAATTTTGCTATCTTGTCACTATTAACAGTCATTGCTTGAATCAAATTCTCTGCAATATTAGAATTTTCTTCATCTATAATATTTAAACGTTCTATAATATCGCTTTGCTTCTTTGCATTTTGATTCAGCGTATCCAGAGAATCAAGAATTTCTTTTATAAGATTTAATAAAACTTCTGAGCTTGAAGATACTGAGTTAATATCTTTAACGACTGCTTCAATTTCTTTAGAGCCTTCTTCTGTCGCCATAACAGTAGAATTGGTTGTATATTGAATACTGCTTGTCAGAGATGTAATCTTTGTAATTGCCTGTTTTGATTCATCAGCAAGTTTTCTGATTTCGCCGGCTACAACCGCAAAGCCTTTGCCGTGTTCTCCGGCTCTTGCAGCTTCGACCGCAGCATTAAGTGCAAGCATGTTTGTCTGTTCTGCAATATCATCTACTACGCTGATTGTATTTCCTATCTGCTGTGAATGTTCTGAAAGCTCGAGAATAAGCTCTGCTATCATTTGTATTTTTTGTCTGAGAACAAGCATTTTGTCTGCATTAGAAGATATTGCTTCGTGTTCTTTTTCTGAAAAACTAATTGACTGATTCACTTGTTTTTCAGTGTTTTTAGAAGTTGCAAGTGACTCCTCTGATAAAGTTTTAAGTTTTTCAACAAGCGTAGAAATATTTTTTGTATTCGCAGTAAGTGTTTCAAATATCCGTTTCTGCGAATTTATCGTACTCATAATATCTTCTGTTGTTTCAGAAAGCGAATCTGACTGGAGTGTAAGAGTATTCTTTATAGATTTTAATATCCATTGTTTCGTGGCAAAATATATAACGGAATTAATACCGATAATTACTGCTAAAAATACAAATGTATCATAAGGGGATATTCCGTTAGCCTTTGCAAAAAATATAAATATAATACATGCTATAACAAATACTATTAAATCAAGTAAACACTTGATATTAAATTTTTGTTTTAATCCAAAATTCCATTCACTTTGCACTTCTTCTCTCCTATAGTTTTTTTTGACAATTTATTATATAATCATTTTATACTAAAATTGATAAAATTGGAATATACGAATATATGGCAGCAAAAATTTTACTGGTAGAAGACAGCGATACACAATTGAAGTTTTTGAAGGACGGGCTTATTAAGAACGGTTTCGAAGTAGAAACTGCGATGAACGGTGCAGAAGCATACAAAAAGCTCTATGAGTGCGTTCCTGACATTGTTGTGTCCGATATTATGATGCCTGTAATAGATGGCTATCAGCTATGCAGGATGATTAAAAACGTTGATGAAACGAAGAAAATCCCTGTAATCTTACTTACGGTTCTTGACAAAAAAATCGACAGCTTCTGGGGTAAAAAAGCCGGCGCACAACTATTTTTGTCAAAATCCATTAACATGGACGAACTTGTCAGAAATATTAACGCAACCTTGAGGCGCTATCCGCTTACTGATGAATATAAGACAACACTGTCTTTGAAATCGCAGAATGACAATCCTGCGCAGACAAGACTTAATACCATCCTGAACGATTTACTCTTAAAATCCGTATTTTCCAATGAATTTAGGAATTTGAGCGACTTTTTGAACTATGAAAGAATTCTTGTAGAAAAGCTCTTTTCACTCTTAAGCTCGTTTGTAGAATATAATATCGCGGGGGTATTTTTTGCCTCTCCTGATGATTTTGCAGAAAATATTCTTTATATTGATACTCTCGGCAGAAACTTCTCAAAGAATGTTTTGTCAGATATTCATTATGACTTTTTCCGCAAGATGGAAGAATTTAGAAGTTTTAAAAATACTAAATTTGAAGTTGTAAGGATGCTTTTGGGCAAAGAAATCGACTATCAATTTACTGATTTCCGCTCAAAAATCATTATCCCGCTTATTTTTGATAAAAAACTAATCGGCGGAATCTGCTTCTATACAAGGCAGGATATGGATTATGCGTCTTTCAGATACTTTGATATCATGATAAGCGAACTTCTTGCGATATTTAAAATGAAATATCAATACACAGAAAAAGAATTCATGTCTGTATTGGACGGCTTGACAGGATTGTATAACAGGCGTCAGTTTGAAATAAGCTTGGAGCAGGAACATAACCGTACTAAACGCCACCCCTCTGACTTCAGTCTTGCAATACTTGATATAGATTTCTTTAAAAAGGTTAACGATACATACGGACATCAATACGGCGACTATGTTCTGAAAACCGTTGCAGATTTGATGAAAGCAGCTTTCAGAAAAACAGACCTGCTTTATAGATATGGCGGTGAAGAACTTATAATGATTATGCCGGAAACTAATATTGAAGGCGCTGTTATTCCTGTTCAGCGTTTGAGAAGAATGGTTGAAGAGTACGATTTTGAATATAATAATATTAAGTCTAAAGTTACAGTAAGTATCGGTCTGACGATGAATTATCCGGAATTTAATACACCGGCAGATATTCTTAAGTCGGCAGATGAAGCTTTATATAAAGCAAAAGAGAGCGGAAGAAACAGGGTAGTATTGTATGAGCAGCACTAATTATTTGGAACAGAAGAAAAATACACATCTTTATTTTCAGATAGGAAAAAACAAATATGCTGTTAATTCCGAGAATATTCTTGAAATTATGAAGCTTCCTGCGCTTGACTATCCGCAGAAACTTCCAAATAATATTGTCGGACTCTTAAAATACAATAATTTTGTTATAAACGTTATTGATATAAGATTTTATCTTAATATAGAAGTGCCGCAATATAATACGCAGAATGAACTTTTGATTGTAAAGACTGATGAAATTATCTTTGGCATAATAACCGATAAAGTCATAGGCATTCTTCCTTTTGACAGTGCATTAATGGATGCAATTCCATTTGTAGACAGCAAAATGGTTATTGATTCTCTTTACAAATATAATCAAGAAACTATCTTTATTATCAATATATACGCAATAGAAAATCTTCTGAAACAACACGATAATCACTGGGCAAATGTAGATATTCCATCTTTATTTCCTCAGGACGAAACTTCAAAATCGATAATGAGCAAAAGGACACTGGCAATAGCTGATAAATCCAACTTAAAACTCGCATCAGGAGAATTGCATGTAAGAAATAAATATATTTCTTTTAACCTTAATACCGATTCATTTTGTATAGCCCTTGATTATGTAAAAGAAGTCTTAAAAGATACTTCAATAACTAATGTACCGGGTACGCCTGACTTTATTGAAGGCATTATGAACTTGAGAGGGGATTATATCACGGTTATAAATCTAAAAAAATTTTTGGGGCTTTCTTCAAAACAGACTCCTGATAAGAAGCCGGTTATTATAATAAAATGCAACGAATTAAAACTGGCGCTTTTGATAGACAAAATAAATGAATTGTTTGAATTTATGGAAAACGAGATAGTAGAATCTGGCGACGGCTATTTTTCAAACGAATTTTTGTATAACGGCACTCTTTATACAATACTCAATATAGAAAAAATATCTTCTGATAAAAAGATTATCATTACAGATATGTAGGTTAAATAAAGTATAGTTTGTTTTGACACATTATGATAAAATACTCATATGAAGCATTTTAAGAAGAGAACGCTCGCTTTGGTTCTGGCTTCAGTTGTTACGGTAGTCGGGGCTTTCGGCGCAGAAAATTATAAAAACAGTTTGATGTCGCTTAAATTTGAAAGCGGAGCTAACGGCGCCGTTAATATGACTCTTCTTACAAAACGAAACTACGAACAGACTATCACCCCCGTTAAAAAAGATTCAAGCACATATGTAATTATGCTTCCTGAAACAAACAGCCAGATGCCATCATCCCCTGTGATTGCAGGGAATGTGGAAAGTGTTGATATCAAGACTATGCCCTATACAACTAACAGCAAAGGGTACACAAAGATTACAATCACAACAGTTCCCAATACATTATTAAATGCAAAAAAAGCTGTTTATATTCCGGAAAAAGAAGCCCCTGCACAAATTTCCGATACAAAACAAACAGAAACAGCAGAAGAGTCTTTGCAGACCGTTGAAAAAAATATTCAGCCAGTTCAAAGCAAGGTCTATTCCAGAGACAGTGTAAATCAAACAGCACCTGCGGATATTAATAAAAGTATAAAACAGTTTAAAACAACCCGTCCGCCTGCAAAAAAAGCCCCTAAAACTTCTTTGTCACAGCCTGTGCAGACGACTGCTGCGGAACAGACGCCGGATAGCATGACCGATACAATGCAGACAACAAATTCAAACGAAATAGTACTAATTTTGCTTGGAGTTTTCTTTGTTCTTGTAACGAGCGTTTATTTCTTTATCAAAGCAAAGAATAAGATGGCGGAAGTTTTGGGAGAACAGCCGGATTTCAGTATTGATGATGAACCTGCAAAAAAGAAAAAAGAAAAAAAGCAGGAGAAAAAACAAAAAATACGCAGTACAATACGCGCTCTTGATAAAATGTACTCTAAACCGGTTAAAATGCCAGTAAGCCAGCTGGAAGCAGAGCCTTCTGTTCCTGCAGAAACACCTGTTAAGCCATCAGAGCCGCAGGAAGAAAAAGTCATTGTCGATTTGGATGAACTTTTCAATGAAACAACAAAAAAAGAGCCGGAAGAAGATAATGAAGAAAACAGCGCCTTAGAGGATTTCTTGAGTGCATTTTCTTTTACTGATGAAGAGGAAGAAGAAAAAAATCCGCCTCCAGAAGAGGAAACTTTTGATGAAGAACTTTATAATAAATATATTAATGATAACAATCTGCGCTTTACAAAAACGGATTTAGAAAGAATTGAACAGCTTCTTAATATGGAAATAAGCGATGATACAATGCGTAATCTTGATAAATTCATGGTTACAAATCCTGTTGAGAAGAAGCCGTCGCGTACAGAAATCTTAGAAAATTTTGTAACATCATATACAGTTAAACAAAACATAAGTTTTACCAAAGACGACATTGATGCTTTATATAAACTTATAAGTGTTGAGATAGACAATGATTTCATAACCGACTTGCGAACAAATCCGGAACGCTTAGAAGAAATGCAGAAAGAAATTGCAAAACAGAAATCCAAGCCTCATAAAACTTCTGAAATGCTTACATTAAACGTAAAAGACATGCTTCCGGACTTGTCAGAAGCTCTTAAGAAGCAGGGGGGCAGAAGAATAGAATCAGAAGTAAGACCGCAGGTTGTTTATTACAGCGAAGGGTATGATGTCAGCACAATTTCTCTGAAAGACCAGCTTCCGGATTTATCAAAAGAGATTAACAACGAGGAAGCGTATATCTCAAGACCTTCTGACGAAATTGAATATGCAGAATCCGGATATGATGTCGCAAAAATGTCTGTATCTAATATGTTGCCGGATTTAAGAGATGTTCTTGCGAATCCGGAAAAATATGAAGAACAAGAAGAAGCCCCCGCTCAGGCAGATGAAGAAGCTCTTCTGCGGAATATTGCGAATGTACAGTTTAAACCTTTCTATGAAGAAGAAAATGAAGTTTCAGAAAGCAGTGAACCCGCTCCGACGGTTTCCGACATGCAGGAAGAGTTCAGCAAACTGGACGGCGACTTTGAAATTATTGATACGGATGAGGCATATGAGCAGACCGATTCTAACCAGGATGATATAAATGATTTTGAATCTCTGTTTGATACCAGCTATGTTGATTTTGATGCGCCTCCGACTCAGCCTTCTGAAATCATAGAGCCGGAAGCTAAACAGACAAATGAAGTTCCTAAAATACAAAAACCCCGGGATGAAGAAACCGATAAACTGCTTCAATTTATTGCAGAAAAACAGACCAAACGCGAAAATAAAAAAGCTCCGGAAAATTCAGTACAGACTCCGCCTCCCAAACCTCAAGAACAACCGCACCCACAAGGACCTTTGGTATGTTCTATTGACGGCGTGAAATATCCTGTTTTGGATAAAGCAGACTTTGGCGGGGACAGAGGATGCTGTCTTATAAAAGACGGCGAAAGCTATTGGGTTGCAGGGTTTATTGCTCAAAAATATTTTAAAATCAAAAAATACGATACTCTTAAAACCGAAAAGATACAGGCAAGAATCAGCGAAAAACTTCCGGATGGCACTCTGCGCTATATTATAAGATTAGGTGCGCACAAGTTTATACTGAATGTCAGCGGAAACAGCATGGAGTATGTAATGGATTTATGCTGAAAAAACTGCTGATATTAGTTTTACTGCCGTTTTTTCTATGTTCCTGCACGAACCGGCATGAAAATGAGATAGTTTTTTCTTCCTGGGGTTCGGTGACTGAAGTTAAAATAATCAAGCAGATAATCAGTGATTTTGAAAAGGAAAATCCGGATATTAAAGTCAGCTTTATGCATATTCCACAGAATTATTTTCAGAAGCTTCATCTGCTTTTTGCATCAAATCAAGCTCCTGACCTGCTTTTTATAAACAATTTGTATCTGCCCGTATATGCTGAGCATCTGGAAGATTTGAGCAGTTATATAAATTCTTCTGAATTTTATCCGCAGAGTATTGAAGCTTTAAGTGCAGATAATAAAATTCTTGCAATCCCGCGCGATGTTTCGGTTCTCCTGCTTTACAGGAACAAGGCTCTGACACAGAAGACGCCTGAAAATATGGAAGATTTTCTGAATGCGGTAAAGGGTATAAAGCCGTACGGAGTAAGCTGGGAGCCGGATTTATATTTTATGCTTCCTTATGTAATAACTTTAGGCGATGATTTTCATACTCCTAAAAAATCCCTTGTATTTTATAAAAATCTTGCAGGCAGTTATGCTCCTGCGCCTTATCAGACCGGAAGCTCTACTCAAGCGCAGATGTTTCTTGACGGAAAAACAGGATTTTATTTGTCCGGCAGATGGATGTATCCTAAAATCAGCGAGAAGGCAAATTTTGACTGGGATGTGATAACATTCCCCGGCACGGTTTCCTTGGATGCTTCGGGGTGGGCTGTATCTAAAAATTCAAAACACAAAAAAGAAGCTTTAAAACTGGCTGAATATCTTTCATCTCCAGCCGGAAGCGAATATTTTCTTCAAACAGGCTTGATTGTTCCTGCCAGAAAAGAAACAGCACAAAAGATTGATAACAAAGTCTTTTTAGATGCAGTTTCAAAATCCAGAGTTTTAAAATTTGATAAAGGGTACAAAAAACTTGCGGATAAAATAAATAAAGAATTGTCTAATTAGGATATTTATGCTATCTTAAAACGAGTTAGGAGTATGATATGGATAGAAACGTAATTTGTATAAAATGGGGAACAAAATTCGGTCCGGAATATGTTAACAAGTTATACCGGATGGTTGAGAAAAACTTAACTCTTCCTCACAGATTTGTATGTTTTACCGACAATGCGGAAGGTATAGTTGAAGGTGTTGAAATACGCCCGCTTCCGGAGCTTAATGACGAAGGAATTCCGGATAGAATGTGGAAAAAACTCGGGCTTTTTGCAAATCCGCTTGCTGATTTGAAAGGCACCGTGCTGTTTCTGGATTTGGATATTATTATAAGAAGCTCTCTAGATCCGTTTTTTGAAGTCGAAGGAAGTTTTCTAATCTCCAAGGATTATGACTTCCCGCATGATATTATCGGAAACTCGTCAGTTTTCCGTTTTGAAGCCGGCAAGCATCCGGAAATTATTGAACATTTCTACCAGGAAGGAAAAACAATAAGGGACAGATATAAAAATGAACAGGCGTTTTTATCATACGAAATGGACAGAAAAGGTTTGTTAAAATACTGGCCGAAAGACTGGGTTGTAAGTTTTAAACGCCAATGCCTGCATAAATTCCCGCTATGCTGGTTTAAAGTGCCGAGAGATCCGGAGGAGGCAAAAATCTTGATTTTCCACGGCAAACCGACTCCTGAACAGGCTTATAAAGGTTATTTCGGAAAATGCGGATTCAGATATATTAAGCCGACAAAGTGGCTTGATAAGTACTGGCAGGTATAAAGCTTGATTTTAATATAAAAGGTGGAAAACTCGTTTGAGTTTTCCACCTTTTGTTTATTTCTTCTGTTTTGCCGGCACAATTCCCTCTATCCCCCCCCTTGAAAAATTGTGAAAAAAACACTATTATAACTATATAATGGAACAGTTTGTAATAACATTTGATGAGATAAAAGCGCTTTTAGAAGAGCAAGAGTATCCCGAACAAGACATAGAAGAACTTGAGAAAGCTTTTGAGTTTGCCAAAAAACTTCATGCAGGTCAGTACAGGGTGTCAGAAGAGCCTTATATTATTCACCCGATGGAAGTTGTAAAGATATTAATCGGGCTTAGGGCAGACAAGCATACTCTTATGGCTGGTTTTTTGCATGATATTCTTGAGGATACTGATACAAAGCCGGAAGAGATTAAGGAACTTTTCGGCGAGGATGTGCTTAATCTTGTCCAGGGTGTTACAAAATTAGGCAAACTGCAGTTCAAATCGACGGAAGAAAGACAGGCAGAGAATTTCCGCAGAATGTTTATAGCTATGGCAAGCGATGTGAGGATTATTTTCTTAAAACTTGCTGACAGACTGCATAATATGCGCACCTTGAATTATATGACGCCTGCAAAACAGCAGAGAATAGCACAGGAAACTCTGGATATTTTTGCCCCGCTTGCAAACAGGCTCGGGGTTGGTAAAATTAAGGCTGAATTAGAGGATTTATCTCTAAAATACCTGCATCCGGACAAGTATTATGAAATTGCACAGCTCGTTTCCCAGAAAAAAGCCGAACGCGAAATGACGGTAAAGCTTTTAATAGACAAGATTTCCAAAGACGTTAAAGCAAGCGGAATAAATGCGCAGATAACAGGAAGGGCTAAGCATTATTTTAGTATTTATAATAAAATGCAGAGGCTGAATGTCGCTTTTCACGATTTATATGATATAACGGCAGTACGCGTAATCGTTGATACGGAAAAAGAATGCTACGAAGTTCTCGGGCTTATTCACTCGCAGTTTAAACCTATTCCGGGCAGGTTTAAGGATTATATTGCAATGCCTAAGGGCAACATGTATCAATCACTACATACATCGGTTATCGGCCCCAGACAGAAACCGCTTGAAGTTCAGATAAGAACCTGGGAAATGCATGAAATTGCAGAATACGGTATTGCGGCGCACTGGAGATATAAAGAGAAAGGCTCTAAAAAAGCAGATTCCGCAACCGATATAAAATTCTCATGGATGCGCAAATTGGTTGAATACAATAAAGAAACCAAAAATGCCGAGGACTTTGTAAACTCCGTAAAATTGGATTTGTTTTCCGATCAGGTTTTTGCATTTACACCCGGCGGCGATGTTATAGATTTACCGCGCGGAGCGACGCCGGTTGATTTTGCGTACCGTATTCACTCCGATGTGGGGCATAAAACCGTAGGCGCTTTGATTAACGGGCGTATTGCACAGCTTGATACGAAACTGAAAAACGGCGATATTGTAGAAATCATGACCTCAAAAGTTTCTGCACCGCGTCTTGACTGGCTTAATTTTGTTGTCACAAAACAGGCAGCTTCAAAAATAAGGCAATGGTACAAAAAGAATAAACGCGAAGACCATATTGAAATCGGAAAAGCAAACCTTGAGCATGAACTTACTAAAACAGTCTTTGATGAGTACGTTAAAAACGGCGAGTTTGATAAAGTCGCTAAACAAATGAATTATGTAAGCGCGGATGATTTGTTTGCAGCGCTCGGCTACGGCGAAACCACTGTTAATAAAATAATAAACAGGCTGAGAAAACCGCAGAAACAGGAAGCACCGGTTCAGCACCGTCCGAGAAAAGCTTCTGAAAAAGACATTGTCGGTCTTGAAGGACTCTTGTACTCATTTGCAAGATGCTGTTCTCCGATACCTGGTGAGCCTATTGTCGGCGTCGTAACACGTTCAAAAGGCGTAACGGTTCACAGACTGGACTGCAAAACCCTTGAAAATATCCCTGTTGAACGCCTAATTGATATTCATTGGTCAGGAAACAACACCAACAAGACATACAGCACTACTATCCGTATTGAAACTGCAGAAAAAATGGGACTTCTTAAAGATGTTATCGGAATCGTTTCGGATAACAATACAAATATCACTTCTGCCAACGTTAAGTCAAAAGGGCGGGTAGGTATAATAGAACTCGGCATAGAGCTTGATAATATTGATACTTTAAGAAAAGTTATGACAGCGCTCCAGTCAATGCCGGATGTATTCAGCGTAAAAAGAATTCAAACTTCATATAGCCAGTCCCCTCAGCAGTTCACTAAGAAGAATAACAAGAAAAATAACAGCAAGAAACATAAGAAAGTTTCAAGCGAGGACTAACCGCTAGCTTTTAGATGTTTTCTTCTCTGCAGTTTTTGCGGTTTTAGGCGTCTTAACTGCTTGTGAAGAATTTACCACCTTCTTTTTCTTTCCGCGCTGTAAGATTTTATTTAGGTTATTAAAATCGTAGTCATCTGATGAAAGTTTGTATTTGATTTCAATATCAGAAGGGAATAACTTCTTCATAAGCGGAAAGAAAGCTTCCGTTTTTTTCTTACGGCTGTACGGGCGAGGTTCTTTGTCTCTCTGAACAAGGAAAACTTGCCCCCTGTATTCGTTGAGAACTGCCTTTGCATTTTCAACTATTTCTTGTGCGTTAGGCTCTTCCTCAAAGAAATTCTTGTTAGCAAACGGCTCAAAAAGTTTATCAAATTCCGGATTGCTGTCTGCAGAATTTTTCCCGTTCAGCTTTTTCCATACAATGTCATCTATGTGTTTTGCTTCATTAACGTTATTGCCTAATACCTGAAGTTCAAATGTTGCAGGGTTTTTCCCCGGAAGTCTGAAAAGGAAGTGAATGGCACAATAATTTGCATCAGTAAAATCATCGTCCAGATGTTTTTTTACTTTCTGTTTTTTACCGCCTTTTTTCCACACGTCATTTTGAATATCAGCCATTTTATTCAAAAATTCAATAGAGGCGTAGTCATACTTGCCGGCTTCGCGATCCAGCAGCCCTTTAACTTTCATCGGACGTTTATTTTCAATCTCCAGCAGTTCAACCTTGCCGGATTTAATAAGCGGAATAAAACGGTCAAGCACAGCATCAACTCTGGCCTTATTTGATTCCCGCAGAACGAGCTTTGCACCGATTAAATCTGTCATATGTTCTACTATTTCATCAATACTTATCCACTTCCGGCTACCGGTCTTTTCCGCAATGGATGTGTCTGATTTTAATCTGTGACTTACTTCCGTAAGAGGATTTTTAGGGTATTTCTCATTGGCTATTAAATCATTAAATGTATTATCAATAAACGTAAAAACTCTTTTAGCCGGTGCCTGCAGCCTTTTCCGCACAGTTCTTGCAGTTTTTTTGCTTACTTCCCAAGTTTTATCAGCTCCTTTTGGAGTAGCTTTAAAGCTTACGGCATCGCGGCTTAGCGGAGATGTCATTTTTAAGCCGAAAAATGGGCGGTTTTCGAAATTTTGTTTTCTTGCTTCATAATTTTGGGGTAATAATCTAAGCCCTGCTATAGACTGGATGTTCATATTTTATTCTGCCTTCCTTATTTAGTTTCTGCAAATATGCTAAAACTGCTCAAGATTAAAATTTGCTCAATTTTGAAGAAATGTAAATTTAGACAAGCGCTTCTTCTCGCAAGCAATCTTCAATTCTATTCTCAAACCCTGTAAATTCGCAAATCTGCCTAGCCCATTCTCTGATAATTTCGTTTTCATCAAGGGTGTAAGGAATCGGTTTCCCTATTTTAACGGTTATATGTTTTTCAAAAAGTTTTTTTGCATAGCCGTCGAAGCCGCAAATACCGACAGGTACGATATCAGCCTGAAATTTTTTAGCAAACAAAATAAATCCTTTATGTACGCTGCTTATAACAGGTTCTTTTACAATTTTCCCTTGAGGGAAAATTCCTAGTGCCCAGCTTGTGTTGAATATAGATTTTACAGTTTTAAATGTTGCTATCTCTGGTTTTTCACGGTTCACGGCAAATGCACCTAATATGTGTACTAAAAATCTTAAAAGCTTATCATCATCGTGAAATAATTCTTGTTTTGCCATATATGCAATATTCTTCCACGCTGCAAGAGAAATTAAAGGAGGATCTATATAAGAAACATGATTACCGGCATATATAACCTGAGAGCTTTTAGGAACATTCTCGCGCCCTTCAATTTTGACATTGTACATGAGTTTTGTAATAGGATAAACAACCGTCAAAAGAAAGAACATGTAAAAAACTGTTCTAAAAAAATTATAATCTTTTTCAGTTCTTCTGTTGTAATTTTTTTCAGTCGTCATCCTTTTTACTTCCAGCCTCTTAAATTAAATCGATGCATGTTCTCTATTATACTTGAAACCTGTTAAATTTTGAATAGCCATCCCCCAGTCTTCTACCATATCTTCTACATTTTCGGAATACGGTATAACTTTTCCGATTCTGACTATTATCTTACCTGTAAACGGAACCCTCTTGACTTCCTGCGTTCCCGTAATTCCGACCGGCAGAATTCCACATTTTGTACTTTTTGCAAGAGATGCAAAACCTTTTGTTATATTGCTTATTTCGCCAGGTTCCTGTCTTGTTCCCTGCGGAAAAATTCCAAGCACCCATCCGGTCTCTTTTATCGTTTTAACTGTTTTAATTGTTGACACTCCGAGCTTTTCTCTATCAACGGCAAAAGCCCCAAGCCAGTTAAGCCACCAGCGCATAAAAGGATTTTCAAACAATTCTTTTTTTGCCATATATGCAATGCCTTTATTTATTACTGCACATACAAGCGGAGGATCAAGTGTAGATAAGTGATTTGCAGCAATTATAAAATCATTGCCTTCAGGTATATTTTCCCGCCCATAAACTTCAAGTCTATATACGAGCTTAAATCTTATCATATAAAATATATGGGTAACTATAAATAAAAATATTCTTCTCCAAATGTTATAGAATTCGGGTTCTCTCAACGAATACTTATTTCCATTTGTTTTTTTAGTATCATGTGACATAATAAATCCCCTTGCCAATGATAACATTATACAATAAATATATGTTTAAAAATAGTAAAAGCGGACAGTTTTTCAATAAGCCTTTATTCTTTTGATTCTCTATATTCTTCATCAGCTTCCGCTTCAAGCCGTTCTATTTCTTCTTTATTTTCCTCTTCTTCTTTTTCATCAAGAAGATCTTTAAGACTTTTTTTATGTTTTTTTGAGTTCAACACAGATGCCACATTAGTCATTGCAAGAGAGTTTAATGTTGCCCTTAAAAGAGCGCTTCTGTCAACAAACGGCTGATTATAGAAGTTTTCTTCCTCTTCGCCTTCCGCAGGCGGAAGGTACATTGCTTCAGAGCCGTATTTTTCCTGACTCATTTTCGCAGCCGTACCGGAAGGATCGCCGCTTTTAAAATTAAAAGCGCCGCCGATACCATAAAATCCTGCTGACCTGTTATCTACCACATTAAGACCTCATGTTAAGGATATATATTTCACATTATAAATATCCTCATAGCATAATATAACCTCTAAAAGTATTATTTGCTAGTTTATGACAAAATTGTTACATTTACTCCGGATGGAATAAAATGCAGACCTTTAATTATTTGATACTGCTGATTTAAGGAAACATTTTCAATCTCTTCAAGCGTGAAATACGCAGAGCCGGAGCCGGACATTATCGCATTCGGGACAGTTTTTTTTATTTGCTGAAGTTCTTCATAATCATCAAAAACCGCATATTCTAAATCATTGTAAAGAAATTCTCTTATGTCAGAGCCGTTATTTATTGCTTCTATCATTTTTTCGGTCATGTTGTTTTGCGGTTTATATTTTTTTAAAGAATATTTAGTGTATGCTTCTTTAGCAGAAATACCGAGTTTTCTGGGTTTGATAATTGTTAATGGCATATTGAGGCTTTTAAGTTTTTCTATTTTTTCGCCTCTGGAAGTTGCAAGCAGACATCCGCCTTCCAGACATACATTTAAGTCGGAGCCTAATTGAGCGCATAATTTGTGCATCTCATCGTCGTCCAAAGGCATACCCAAAAGACGGTTTAATCCCGCAATAGTTCCGGCAGCATCAGTACTGCCGCCGGCAAGTCCTGCAGAGACCGGAATATTTTTATTTATATATATATTTATTTTTGCTTTTTTTCCAGTTTTTTCCAGAAATAATTGAGCTGCTTTATAGACGAGATTTTTATTATCATATGGGACTTCGTCACTTTTTCCGTCAAGCAGTATTTCTGTTTTCTCTGCTTCTTCAAGTTCAATATCCAAATAATCATACAGACTAACCATCTGCATAATGCTTTTGATATTATGGAATCCGTCATCTCTTCTGTTTACTATTTCCAGCGTCAAGTTAATTTTTGCCGGACACTGCACTGTACATTTTTTCATAAATAAATTTTAGCATAGAAATAACATCCAGAATTTATTATAGAGATTTAGGAAGAAAAATTTTACTCTAATGTAACACAACACCACATTTCATGCACCTTTCGCAAGCTTAATTTAAAAATTTTCACATAAAATTTGGCACAAACTCCCTTCCTGAAGGGGTAGGGGGAGAAAAGTAAAGAAAATGGTAATTTCAGCGAACAGATAAATATGAACCAAGCAAGCGAAACTGTCACAATAAACAATGCTGCAGCTGGAAATAATTTTGAACTTTTTTGTAAAGAAATGTTTACAAATCAATGATAAATCTTAAATTTTAGGCAATTTTTTTAACAATAATGTCTTTATATATGTAGTTAGGTTTATAAAGGTTTATTATTGTGACGCAGATTAATCCGAATATTAATTATAATATGTATCAAAATCAAGTACAGAACCAGCCTGTACGTATTCCTAACTATTATGCTGCAAGCACTTTTGAGCATCCGGGGTTTAAAGAGACTTTAGAAGAAAACCCAATGTATGATATGTTTATGAAACCGTTTGTCGAGCATCCTTGGGCTGTATTAGCTTCCTGGCTTGTTTTAGGGTTGGGACTTGATGCTTATTCTCAAGCCTGCAGCGGAAAGTATGAAGACAGCCTTCCTGCAAAAGCGGGAAGATTCGGCGACAGAATCCAGCACTCAAAATTAATTCAAAACAAACCGGTTCAAGCTGTTATTCACGGCTTAGGCTCTGTTAAAAAAGCCGGCGGCAAAGCCGTTCAAAACAGTGCCATACTAAGAGCTATGAGAGATACTCCGACAATGCCTGAGTGGGGTATGGTTAAAACTCAGATGTTTAACCAAAAACAAGAAGTTGTACAGGATTTCATAAGGATTGCTGAAGCATTAAAACTCAATGATGAAGGCGCACCTACATTGAAAAATATAGGATTGACATCTTATGAGAAAGATATGCTTAAAAAGAAATTTAACGTAAAACGTATTTCCGAAATTCCGGAAACTAAAGCTGTCAATCAAGTTTTGCTTGAAAGACTGGGCAGAACACCGGAACAGATTAAGAAAATCCAAGCGCTCGGAGATGCTTCAAGTGAAGCTGTCAAAAAAGAAATTCTTAAAGATATGGGCTTAACAAAAGATAAACTTAAGCTCATAAAAGAAGATGTATACGGCGAATACATAAAAGATGTAAAAATCGCCTGCGAAAAAGTACGCGGCAGAGTTAAAATGGGTGCAGGACACTACAGCCTGCTTGGACCTTTAACAAAACCGTTTGAAAGAACAATAGGATGTGATGAAGTTTATAATAAACTGCACAGTATGTCAAAAGAAGGTACAAAAACTGCAACAGGCAGATTTTGTTCTAAGATGATGCAGATGTTCCACAGAGGAATAACATTCGGCGGAGGCAAACTCGGCGCATTAATCTTTATTGCCCCTGTTCTTGTTGAAGTTGCAATGAATGTCAAAAAGGCTGACAAAGACCAGAAAATCGGTACTGCTGCAAACGGGCTTGTAGAAAATGTTTCCTGGGTATTCACGTTCCCGATTGCATTAAAGATGATGCACGCGCTGGGCGGAATTAAATACGCAGGTATGAGTAAGGAAAACGTCGAAAAAGTAAGAACATTAACAAAAAAATTTAATGAGCAAAACGGAAGCGGATTTATTGACAGACTAAAAGGTTTGTTTGGAAAATCTGAACTAAAACCGAGTGAGTTTAAAACACATGCGGAATATAAAATAGAAAAGAATAAAGTCAAAACACAGATTAAAGATTTATCAAAAGTTGAAGGTCAGAATATTTTTACAAAAGGGCTTCGCAAGATTGCCGGTCTGTTAACACCGGATTTAGGCAACTTGAGAGGTTATCACGGCGGTAATATTGCTTCTAAATTTATTCACGACCTTCCTCATCTCGGTAAAGATGCATTTGGTATCCCGCTTAGATTCGGGGTTTGGGGTTTGCTCTCTATGGGAGTACTGGGTGCTGCGCTTACAAAATGTACAACTGCAATCTTCGGAAAATCATATGACGCTATGAAACAGGATGAACATAATGACAGCCTAAAGACTCAAAAACAATTCCTAAAAGATGATTTGAATGACAGGCTGGTAAAACTCGCAAGAGAAAAGCAGAATGCATCTTCTCCAGTACAAAATAATAATATTAAATCCAATCCTCAAGCCATTCCCGTATCAAGAGGCAAAGATGCAAACAGCGGTTTAATTCCGGATGTCCAAATTCAAGAAAACAAGATTGATAACTATACTTATATTCCATCTTCTAAGAATATAATTCCACAGCCGGTCAAAAATAACAAATTAGACAATTATACATACATTCCGTCTTCTGAATGCAAAATCAAAACCGACAGCGCATCACAAGATAATAAACGCAGATACATCCCGTCACAGGCAGCTGCAAATATCCAGAAAAGCTTTGATAACTCCGGTCTGCAGTCAGCACTTGACAGAGCGCAGAAGGCAGAAGATAAAGCTTTGAGAGTTCTTGCCGGTAATTTCCAAGATTTCAGTTAATATTTTTATCTCCAAACATACTATATTTAAAGGATTTCAAAGGAGTAAAATTATAGTTTAATGTATTTAGGATAGTTATAATTGGAGATAATTATGGATATATTTGCAGTCATAGGGCTGTTTTTTGGTATTACGATGATACTTATCGGTCAAGCAATGGAAGGCGGTAATATCGGACAGCTTTTGCAGATAACTGCAGCATTCATTGTATTGGGCGGTACAACCGGTGCGGTTCTTTTGAGTTTTCCGCCGAAAACACTGCTTTCGGCTATCAAAATCTTAAAAGATGTTTTTATGCCTCCGAAATCTGATTTTGAAGCACTTATTACCGAAATCGGCAGTTTTGCAACAAAAGCAAGAAAAGAAGGTATCATTGCTCTTGAAAAAGAAGCGTATAACGCTTCAGACCCGCTTCTTACACTAGGTCTGGGAGCTGTTGCCGATGGTACAGACCCTACTCTTGTAAGAGAAATGATGGAAAACCAGATTGAACAGTTTGAAAATTATGTCAACAACGCGGCAAAAGTATTTGAATCTTTCGGCGGATACTCTCCGACATTAGGTATTATCGGTGCGGTTATGGGTCTTATCCAAGTTATGCAGAACCTGTCTGACCCGTCTAAACTGGGCGCAGGTATTGCCGTCGCATTCGTTGCTACTATTTATGGTTTGTTTGCGGCAAACTTAGTCATGATTCCTATCAGTACAAGAATTAAATTTATTTTTCAAGGCGTATTTTTATACAAAAATATGATTCTTGAAGGCGTATTATCTATTCAAGCAGGCGAAAGCCCTGTTTTGATAGAAAGAAAATTACGTTCATTCATACTTGAAGAAAGCAAGGAAGAAAAACCGAATGGCTAAAAAGAAAAAACATCCGGAACACGAAAATCTAGAAAGGTGGCTGGTTTCATATTCAGACTTCATTACGCTGCTGTTTGCCACTTTCGTTGTTCTGTATGCACTCGCACAAGTTGATGCAACTGATTTTGCCAAACTTGAAGAGTCTTTAAAAAATGCATTCAGTCAGGGTGCCTTGTTTGACGGCCAGCAGGCTGTTATGGACGGAAGTGATTCTATTTTTGACCAGCAGCAGGCTAACTCTTTTATTCCGAGTTTGATGCTTGAATATATCAGCCCTAAATACGAAGAAGAATCTTTTAAAGAGATAGAAGAAGCTATCAAAGAACTGACAGAAGCTGGAGAGCTTGACGGAATATCGTCTAAAATAACCGATAAGGGACTTTTATTAACATTTGATGATAAATACCTTTTTGCAAATGCTTCCGCATATCTTAGCAGCGATGCAAAAAAACTGCTGGATAAAGTCGGGGTTTTGATTTGCAAAAAATTTGTTCTGCACTCTATGCGGGTTGAAGGTCATACCGACAGCGAACCCATAAGAACTATACAGTATCCGTCTAACTGGGAGCTTTCCTCTGCAAGAGCATCATCTGTTGTAAGATATTTAATCGAAAGGTTTAAATTCTCTCCGTCGCTTTTCTCCGCAATAGGATATGCAGATACAAGACCGCTTGAAACTGCAATTTCTCCAAAAGATCCTGTTAACAGAAGGGTCGAAATCCTTGTTATGAAAAATAAATACAGACGTGATTTTGAAACCCGCAACGACAACACAATGAAACTGACCAAATCACAGCAGGAAGCAATACAAAGACAGCGTCAGGAAGTTATAAGGCAGGTAGAAGGTGATTCTATTTCACCGGCAGCCAGAAAGCTTCTGGAAGAAAACAGAAACAGACTCAGAATTCAGCGCCAGAAGAGCGAAAAACTATCCGACAGAAACATGGAATTATATATAAATCTCGGCAAGGAAACCGATAAAGATGATGATATCATGCCTGAAGTTGAAAGACGGGTTATCAAACTAAACTCAAATATACCGGAAGATGAGGATTTCGGCTTATGATGCAGTATGCAGTCGGAATGTCTTTAGCACCGGCTTCTTCTATAGAAAGCGGAGTCGCCGTAAGAGAAATCGCAACAGGTAAATTGATTTATGTAGATAAACTTTTTTCTATGCAGGATGTACAGCTGTTTTTTGAAAACTATGTTTCTCTAAAAGAGTCCGTCATATGCGTATCTCTTCCATGGGATAATACTATGATGGAAGGCAAATGGAGAGTTCTTTCCAAGCCGTATCAGCTTATTCACAGTGAAGAAGAACGATTCTTAAACCGCGATAACTGGATGCAGCGATTTTCCACCAGAGGAAGCGAACTTTTTTTAAACCTCAAAAATGCCGGCGCCGATATTTCCAGATTTGAAGTTTATCTTACAAGGCAGAAACTCAACCTGTATTCAAACTTTAAAGAACGTTCATCTGCTGATTGTAAATTTTTGCAGTCTGCACTAAAATTTGAATACGGATTTGATAACCTTCCTGTTAATATGATGCCGGTTGCGCAGCTGGAAGCTATTGTCGGCGCGGTTCTTGCAGGAGAAAAACTAAAAAACAATACAGAAGAAATTTTTGTCTTCCGCGGATTAGGTGTTATTAATTCTTGTAAATAATTGTAAATATTTATTGCTAAAAAAGCAATTTTTAAAATTTACGGTTGTTTCATAAACAGAAAGTGTAGATGTCGAAAGGATGTAATTTTATGGTTCAAGCTTTAGATAACAATAGACCTGTATACAACGCGGTAAAGATTAATATCAAAAAACCGGAAGTAAATGCAGGGGTAAATGCAGGGGTAAATACAGAAGGAAATACCGGAGAAAACACCGTTGTAAATAATAACGGAATTTACAACGCAGTAAGTATAGATATTGATAATCCGTCAGTAAATACTTCCCCCAAAAAGGTTTATGATTATCCGGAAGCTCTTTCGCCGGTAACATATGATATGGCAAATATTCAGCAAATACCGCTGCCGCAGGGCTTCCAAGTTGCATATCAGACAACTAATGTTATTCTTCCTAAGATAGAAAACGAAGTTGAAGTTGAAGCTGCTGAAACAGAAGAAGCTGAAGATACAGAAGAAGAAACTGCAGTGGAAGCAAATGAAGAAGAATCTAAAGAGGCGCAGACCGCAGCAGCAAATGAACCGACTGAAACAGCACAATCACCTGCTGAAGTAAAGCCGGAAGTTCCCGCACCTAACTATACAACCGTAGAAAAAGAAAAAGGCACAGAAGAACCTGCAGCAGAACAAACAGCTGAACCCGCAGTTCCGGCAAAAGAAGAAGTAAAACCGGAAGAAATTAAAGAAGTTAAAAAACCGGAAATTATTCCTGCAGAAGAAATCCTGCCGGATGTTGATATTCCTCTTGTTATATCAAATTTAACAAGCAGCGATTTTGATACACAGGCTCTGCAAATGGAAGAAATCGCAAGAATTTCGCTAGACAATTCAGCCAATGCGGTACCTTATATTGTCCGCGAAGTTTTTTCAAGCTTGATTGATATAACTAATAAAGACACTACAAGTCTTGCAACACCGACTCAAGCTCAAGTCGATGCCAGAAGAAAAGTCATAGCAAATTTTGCAGCACTAGAACAGGGTGCGCAGCAGCCTCCGTATCCGATGACACAGGAAGAAATTGTTCTTGCTAACGAACTTTCTCCTATGGAACAGGCTGAACGCAACAAAGAATACGCATTATACACAATGTCTATTCTTGCAAAAATCTACACTGATGAAGTAGAAAAACAAACAGGAAATATTGTTCCGATGACAGATTTGCCGGGAACTTCCGCAATTGTTGATGCATTAAGATATAATCCGAATGCAGGTGTTAAAATAGCATCAATCGACGCTCTAAGACATATTGCAAGACCGGAATACAAAGAAGAGTTGAACACACTCTTCAGCCTTGCTCAAGCTGATACAAACCCGCAGGTTGCACTCTCAGCTTCAAGAGCACTAAATGATATAAATAACAAATAATACTACACTTTCTATTATTTTACACAAACAAATACCGCGGAATTGATTTCATCAATTCCGCGGTAACACTTATGTTTAATTATTTGTTTTCTTCTACTACCGGCGGAGGCGGAACTTGAACCTGTCTTCTTTGTTCAAATCTTTGTCTGCCTTCTTTTTTCATCTGTTTCAAAATCTTTTTCTGGTCGCGTGTTAATATAGACTCAAAATCTTTCATATTCTGCTTTCTAATTTCATTTGCCTGTTTTTCAAGTGCTTGAATTTCTTTATCTAAAGCAGCGAGTTTTTCTTCCTGCGCCCAGGTTGCAATTCTTGAAAGTTTAACCATCTCGGCTTCTTTCTTCTTCATTCTGATTTGTTCAATTACCGGCTTCATTTGCTGATGCCCTTTGATACGGATTTCTTTAGCTTTTACTTTCTGTTCTTCAGTCAGTCCTAATTTTTGTTCAAAAGCAGCCTCACGTGCTTTTTTGATTTTCATCATTTCTTCTCTGGAAGGCGGATTTTTTATACCTTCATTTGTTTTGGGAGCTGCAGTTTCAATTGCTTTTTCATTCGTACTCTTAACTGCAGCATTTTCTTCTGCTTGAACAGCAGCACCTGCCATCAAGCACACTGCACACATTAAAATTGCTAATTTTTTCATAAATTACCTCTCTATAATAAATCATTCAATACATTTGCTAATTCCTGCTTAGCATTATAAATTCGCGATTTTATTGTACCAATTGGACATTTTAGTTTTTTTGAAGCTTCTTCATATGTGTATCCTTGAATTTCACATAACATAATTGTTTCTCTTAATTTTGGCTTTAGATTATCAATTGCCTTAATTATTCTTTTCTGCCTTTCCGTTGTAATAATACTGTCTTCAGGAGTCTGTCTTTTATCTTTTATACTGTTTAGAGTATATTCATCAGAGTCAGAACCCTGCTGTTGTTTAAAGTAAGATGATTTTAAATAATCTTTTGATGTATTTTTGGCAACCGTATTTACCCAGCTTTTCAGCTTGCCCTGTTCTTTATACTTCTCGGAATTTTTCCAGAGTTTTATATAAACTTCTTGTTCCAAATCCTCGTTTTCTTGTTTGGTCATTAAGTATATTATATTTTTTATATTTTGCCGATGATTTTTAATTATCTCGTTAAAGTTCATTCATCCACCATAATCAGACCGTAAGAATCTACCGGAAATCCGAGTTCTTCAGCCGTCAATATATCGCCGTACCGCATTGTATCCATAAAGTCATCATTATTATAAGCAACACCTAGAGTTAAAGTTGAAAACAAAAGTAATGATACAGCACATACGGCTTTAAGATTCACACGTTTCTTAGCATTTTTGGAACGGTAATACAATTTAACTTCGTCAATCAGTTCTGAAACCCGATCCATTTTTTCTTGTTCTTTCCGGCACTCTTCACACTCTTCGATGTGCTTTGCAAGCGCTGCTTCATCGGAGAAGATAAATAAGCCTTCATATTTTGAACATTTCTTATCCATCATATTTACCTCTTTAATTGTATAACGAAAATCAAATAAAAATGTTCAAAAAGTTTAAAAAATAATTGTAAAGTTTTGTAAAAAATTTGACACATGACTAGCAAAAAATTTTTTGTTCAGTTTTTTAGATAGATATAAAGCTCTCTCTTCTTATTTAAACGGACAGGCCTTGGTTACAAGGTCTTTTTTTTATGCTAAATAACAAAAGAGCATTCCGTTATAAAATAAAGTTCAGCATGACAGCAAGAGCTGAAAGTATGAGAGAAACCGCCGTAAACTCTTTAACTATTCTAATCTCAGAGTGTCCGCATAATTCAAAGTGGTGGTGAATCGGCGACATTTTAAAGATTCTTTTGCCTGTAAGTTTGTAGCTTGTAACCTGCAGTATAACAGATAAAGTTTCTATTACAAAAATTCCGCCGAACAATGCCAGCAAAAGTTCGCATCTGCCGATAACAGCAAGTGTCCCCAAAAGACCGCCGAGAGCAAGAGAGCCTGTATCCCCCATAAATACCTGCGCTTTAGGTTTGTTATATTTTAAAAAGCCGATTAATGCCCCGATAACCGTTGCAGCAACAATTGCAGCGGCATTATGTCCGCCGAAAAATGCGATTAAACCGCAGGCGAGAAATGCCGGAATACCTGTAGAAGCAGCAAGACCGTCCAAACCGTCAGTAAGGTTATACGCATTAGAAGCGCCGGTAACTACAAACACCGTAAAAATAGGATACAAAAATCCGATATCAAAGCTTCTTGAACCCAGAGTAATAACGGTACCGTATGTTTGCATTGCATATACGGTAGGAATAAGAGCTATCAAAATTTGTCTTATCAGTTTTCCTCGCGGGCTAAGACCTTTATTTTCGTGTCCTTTTATTTTTAAATAGTCATCTTGAAATCCTGCAAGCGCCATAAATAGAAGAGTTATAATAATTATCCACGCAGAATTATCCATCTGCTGTGCCATTAAAAGGGTAATGATTGATGCGATAATAATTGCCGCTATAATAAATACTCCGCCTGTTGTCGGTGTGCCGGCTTTTTTTGCGTGTGCTTCCGGAGCAACATCAAGAATATATTGCCCGATTGTTTTTTTTCGCAAAAAATCAATATAAGGAACGCCGAACAGAAGGCAAAGAACCATACTAAGAAGTAATGCTACAGCTATCATTATCATAATCAATTTCTCCTTCTTGTGATAAAGCTAAACCAATTTTACCCCAAACAGAACAGAATATACAAGGAAAATCAAGGCGTGTATCAATTACTGCTTAAATAAACGCACCTCGCCCTCTCCCTCGAGTTTTTTATAGAAGATGTTTTGAGTGTGGATTTTTAGTTTTAATCATATTTAACATTTCTTTCTCTTTTTTGCGATAAAAAGAGAAAGAAATGTTAGCAAAGAAAGAGAAAAACGCGAACGTTTTCTACACCCTGACGGGTGTGGGACTAAATGGATGTAGCAGGCAAGCCTGCACTCTTACGCTCGCTATCGTTATGCTATCGCATAACACGCTCGCGGGGGCGGAATGCGTTATTGGAACAGTTTTAATTATATTTTATTATATTTTTAGGGGATACACCTTCCGGCTTGGCGTCATTCAGAGGGGTAAATATAATTGTCGGGCATCACAACTCCAAGTTTCGCGTCATTCAGAGGCTCGTAAGAGCCGAAGAATCTCTGCTCCAATTTTTTCGCTTCACCCTTCACCCCTCACTCTTCACGCAAGTATACGAGATTCATCGGACTCACCGAACTGTTGTTTTCGTCCTCTGAATGACGGTTGGGAGGTCAAACGCCAAATTTAACGCACGCTCTCTCCTAACAAGAAAGGGCTGGGGTGAAGTGTCAATCCCGCATTCTTATCCAATTCCCCTTCCAAAAGCAGAGTTTTGTAAAGGGTGAATCGTGAGCCGTGACTCGTGAGTCGAAGTATTAAAAATGATATAAGTAAACGAGGCTAAATTAAAGAAATTCTATAACCACAAGTCACTATTCACTATGCAAACGGTATTTCCGGACCATTGTATTTTTTATACAAAGCCATCACTTCATCGGAAATTTTTTCTCCGCGAACCATTTTACCATAGACCTCTGCTATAAATTCTCCTATACTTGTTTGTGCGTACCATGAGACACTGCCCGCAGTCTGTTGGATTTCCTGATTTGTTAAAAATTCATACAAATCGGGGTATTTCTTTTGAAATTTCTTAGGATTCTTTTCAAAAAGTTCCTTAAATCCTTTATAAGTAAGACCTTTCCATCTGTTGTCTACAAATTCTACATCAGATGTATCCTTTTTCCCTGCTTTTACGTTATTATAAGCCTCTTTGAAACTCGGAATCTTCCATTGTTTAATATCCAATTCTTTTAAATTCTTTGCAAAATCCTGCAGATGTCCCATTTCATGGTGAATTGTCTCCGTCGGTGATATATATGGAATATCAATTTCCGGATGATGGCCGAGTTTTTCCTGCAACTGAGTAAACAGCTCTTTTAATTTTTCACTTTGTTTTTCGGTCGTCTGTTTGGCAAAATCATCAACATCAACTTTTATTCCGTTTTTCTCAAACAATGCCAGATTATTTTTCAATGTTGCCAATGGTGCTAAATCAAGCATACTCGTATTAATACTGCCCGCATTAGACAAATTAGCCCACAATTCCCGTTTTTCGGCTATTGTTAGTGAATCCGGCGACTGTTTGTATTTTTTTATCATATTTATCAAATTTTCATCCAAAAGGGATACAAACCGAAACTCTTTAGACACTTTGCCTTCAGCTTTTGAAGCGGATTCTACGGCAGTTTTTTGTTTTCCTATACCAAGCATTGTATTCAAGCTTTTATTGAGTCTTTCGTGCTCAAAGAATTTTTTATTAACCATCAAATGCCCGAAATAAGGAGATTTAATATCTTGTACAACGCCTGCCAGAGTATTGTCGTCCATTTCTCTGTACCACATTTTTTTAGGGATAAACAATTTCCCCTTATTTGCGTTTGATACTTCTACCAAACCTTTATTTGCAAAATTAATTGCATCAAGCGTAAAATTCTTATCAACCTCGCCGACTTTTAAAACATCTTTTGCAAACTTAATTCCTTCTTCAACGGTTTTTGCTTCCTTAAAATCAATTTTTTCGGCAAGGTTTTGAAAAACCATATTTTGTTCATAAAGTTTCTTGAGCTTGCTTGTTTCGTGCCTGCTAATAAGAATACCTGCAGTAACTAGTCCGGCAATAGCTGAACCTATACCTATTGCCCATTTTTGACCGGTTGATAATCCTTTTTTCTCTGTCTGTTTTGTAGAAAGCTCTACTGTATCCTGTGCTTGAGTAAAGATAGACGCCTGCGGTCGTGATACAGGCTGAGAAAGACCATTAGAAGCCACGCCCCTAAATGTGTTTGTCTGTGGACTTTGAACAGCTGGATAATATCTATCATAGCCGGTCGGATTAATCATTAAATACAGTCCTTTCTTCAATATTTACTAACCTTATTTATATAAAGTCAACTGCAAAGAAAAAATTGACAAAATGTAACAATATATTAAGAAGCATCTATTATATCGTCCGTTTTTTGCTTCTGCTTTTTGTTATTTTAGCATTCATCATTGGAAGAAGTATACCAAGTGTTATGGCAGAATACGCAATACCGCAGGTTTGGGCAAAATTGAGCTTCCACATATTTTTCTTTGCAAAATCGCGTCCTTTTGATGCTATCTCGTTATGGGTCTTAAGTGTCATATCATTGAGCCAGTGTTTGACGCCTTTGCCATTTTTAGTATAGTTAAATAAATCTTTGCCCTTTTTATCCAAAAGATTTGCAACACCTTTTGCAGCAAAACCGCCGAACACAAGCCAGTTTAGAAATCCAAGATAATCACGCGTCATTGATTCTCTTAACTCGGTGCCGTTATCTGCCGCCATAAATCTGCCGATAATAGTTGAGGCATAAACAGTTTTAATAGCATTTCCGCTCGTTACCGGTCCTGTAAACTCCAATTTTTTAGCAAATTGTTTAAGGTTTTTCACTCCCATAACACTGAATACCATGCCTGCCATTAAAGCGCTTGCACCGATTTTTTTGAGCAGTAAAAATTTATCTTTTTTTCTTTCAATTCTATTTTTGGAAGTAAAATCCACATCACCGACAAAACCTTTTATGCCTGTGCGTTTTTCCGTAATCTTACGGTTTATATACTGATTGGTAAGCCCGAGAACACAAGAACCGGCTATTGCACCAAAAGCTTTTATTTTATTAACTTTATTTATCTTTCTGATTGCAAGTTCCGCATTTTTTCCTCCATCCGGAATAAAAACATCTCTTGCCATATCTACGGAATCGCGCAAAATATTTTCCAGCTTAGAAGAGTATTTCTTTCCGTTGAGTGCAATCTGCGTATCGCGTTCAGCGCCAAGGGCATTGGCAAGCCTTTTTTCCATTATTGAAAGAACGTGTTTTTTATCATCTTTGTGAATATGTTTATCATCAATAATCTGTATGAATGTTTCGAAAAAGCCTTCTTTAGATTTCATCTTGTTTTGAATATTTTTGTATTCAGAATTTTTCCATTGAATTTTATTCCATCTTTCTTCATCAATCCATTCAATATTATTCCAGTTTATGTTTTTAAATTCATTTACTTTATGCCCGTCGCGTCCGGAAATATTTTCAAAAACATTTCTGGCGTAATCCTTTTTATCCCCTCTCCAGGCTTCTTTTAAGGTTTCCAGAGAATCTGCCGTATACCAGCTGTCCGGATTTATTTGGACATCCGGCATAACTTTTTTAGATGCAATTTTAGAAATCCCCATTGCAAGAAGCCCCGCAGATAAGCAGTTAATAAACGTACCGCTCAGCTCACGGAAAAAAGTTTCGGCTCCTGCGTACTCGTTTCTTGCCTTTGTATCATAATATGCCCTCGGAATAACCATTGCCCCGACATCAAGCCCGACTGCGTTTACCATTTCATTCATATCACAGCTTCTAAGAACATTAGTTACCGCACCGTCTAAAGGACCTCTAAAAGTTAAATTGCTATTATTTATTCTCATTTATAAATCTCCATTAAAAAAGTCCCGTTTATTTTTTTATAAACGGGACTTTGCCTAAATCTTAATACTGCTTATCAAAACAACACATCAAAATTCATCTGAGTCCCGATGACTTAGAGGATGATGAGGATGATGAATTGTTTAAGCAAAAATTTTTCATAAGACAAGTATACAACCCTCAATAAAAATCTGTCAATAGCTGACTTGATTTAACCGCCATAGCATGATACCTTGAAACTTATGGAGTCATTCGGAACTGAAACGCATACAAAAGAACTTGATACAATATACGAAAACGAACAGGGTGATATCGAAGATATTGTATTTAATGAGTCTGACTTGATGTATGATTTTAAGGCAAGATTAAGACTGTTTAGAAAGAATTTAGCCTCTGTTTTTAGAAAAAATCTAAAAAAGGAATTCAAGCAGGTTTTATATATAACCCTTGATGAAAAACCCTTGGATTACATTCAAGCGTTTAGAATGCAGTATCCGGATAAAGAGATAAAAATTCTCACCTGCGCTGATAATATTGAAGGTCTGGAAAAAACACATATAAGTTTTGAATATTATCTTCAAAACCGTATGAATACAGCTGTTTTATATAAGTTTCCCAAAAGTTCCGATAATATTGAAATATATGGTCTTTATTCTCCGGCTTTTTCCGGTCTGGATAAATCAAGGCTTCAATATATGGCGCCATTTATTAAGGCTTCAAGGATTTGTGCAAAGAAATTAAAACCCGATATAATTCATTGCGACAACATACCGTTTTTTCTCGGCGGAGAATTTGAATCTAAACTTCCTTATCCCGTTAAGGTTGTACAGATAATAAAAGATTTTGCAAAATTTGAAGAGAATAAAACAGAAGCTTTCTGGGCAGCAATAAATCTTGTTGATAAAAAAAGCATGAGAAAATTATGCAGAGATAAAATTATCAAAAAATGCATTGCATCTCTTTTTAATCTGCATAACACCAGACGTTTCTACCAGATGCGGGAATGTCTGGAATTTATTTATCAAAATTATTTTAAATTCCGCAAATACATAGACAAATGCGAGGATATAGACGAAAATATTTTGTTTAACCGTATGAATGCAAGAGTGCTGAAACTTTTTCCTCATATGGCGTATGAAAACGATATGTTCTATAATTCCATGTACTATACTCTCAAAAAAACAGATTTCTGGGCAGTAATCTCCAAGACTTATTACAATGAAATTCTAAAAAGACCGGAACTGTCCGGCAAAATCTATAAACGTATAGAAAGAACAAAAAATAAAAGTTCATATGTTTCTTACGGCTGTACAATTCCTAATACAGCAATTTATCAAAAGTTTACAACAGAGAACTTTCGCGAACTGCGTTCAAGAAACAAAAAATATCTTCTCAAGGAATTTTCCCGCGACAGAATAAAAGCAAAATTTGTAGATAATGCGCTTTTTAAAACAGATGATTATATTATCCGCGGATATTTGGATTCTTTCTATGACGCGCCTTTGATATTTGCATCATACAAGCCGGATATTTTTGAACAGGGGATTGATATTGCATTTAATACAATTCTCAAGCTGTTTGAATTGAATAAAAATGTCCAATTTATAATCAATATTCCGGACGGACTAAAAAATAATTACATAAAATCGTGGGTTGAATTTGTTGAGAAAAATCCATCGTTTAACGGCAGATGGCTTTTTATTGACGGAGAAATAAACCTAAACCGTTTCTTTGCCTCATCAGATATGTTTTTTATTCCCAAACGCGCCAATGAAACCGGCATAGAACATTATTGCGGAATGAAATACGGCTGTGTTCCCGTTGCTTCAAGAAGCGGAATTTACAACGACACCATTGCAGACATCTTTGATGATATAACATACGGATGCGGATTTAAAACAAAGACATCGCTTATTACCAATGATGATGCTAATGAAATATATCTTCATGCAGTAACAAAGGCGTTAAATCTTTATTCGAAAAATCCCGCAAGCTGGAATCTTTTAATTAAAAATGCAATGAATTACAATTCCGGCTGGACATTTGAAATTATTGAAAAATATAACAGGATTTATAATAATTTATAAAATATTTATTTTCTCAGCTGTTTAATATAAAATTTAATTATTCGGAGAGATTGTTATGTCAGAGAAAATTTTAATTTTGGGTTTATCAAAAAGCGGTATCGCAGCAGCTGAGTTTGCCCGCGAAAAAGGGTATGACGTTTATATAACAGAAGCCAAAGGGGTAAATGAACTGAAAGAAGAGTATCGACTAAAAATAGAAGAGCTGAAAAACAAAGGGATTAAAATAGAATGCGGATATCACAGCAATGAGTTTATATTAGGCGCAACGCTCGTGGTTACAAGTCCCGGAATACCTCCGAAATCCGAAATATTCAGAAGACTAAATGAGCAGAATATAAAAATTATTTCTGAAATAGAATTTGCATATCTGAATACAAAAACACCATTTATTGCAATAACCGGTACAAACGGCAAAACAACTACAACAGCTCTTGTATCACATATTTTAAGCAGGAAATTTTCTGCGCCTGTCTGCGGAAACATAGGAGTTCCGCCCTGCGCATTAATTGAAGAGAACCATGACTTTTTAGTCTGCGAAGTAAGTTCTTTCCAGGCGCAGATGACAGAAAAGTTCAGGGCAAAAATAGCCTGCTGGACCAATTTTACGCCGGATCATATTGACTGGCACGGCGGGCTGGAAAACTATTTTAATGCAAAAGCGAAAATCTTTCTTCCGCCTCAGGAGCCGGAATATGCAGTATTGAATTATTCTGACCCGAAATTAAGAGAATTTTCAGAAAAATGCAATAATGTCATATTCTTTGATGATAAGAATGACTGCACAATAAAAGACGGCTATATTTTCTACAAAGGAGAGAAAATAATTGAATTAAGCGAATGCCCGCTTGTAGGTCATCATAATTATCAGAACATTATGTGCGGGATTATTATCGCAAAACTCCTCGGAATGAAAAATGAGGATATAGAAGAAAGTATTATGACATTCAAAGCGCCGGAACACAGGCTTGAAAAAGTCAGAGAGCTTGACGGCATAACTTTTTATAACGATTCAAAAGCTACAAATCCGGAAGCTTCAATTGTTGCAATTGATTCTTTCAATAATCAAGATGTTGCGCTTATCCTCGGAGGACGCGATAAGAATACGGATTTAACCGAAATGTGTAAATCAATAAATAAACATATTCACACTGTTTTATTAATCGGCGAAGCAACAGAAAGATTTGAAGAAAATCTGAAAAAAAACGGTTTTAGTAATATAATAAAAGAACATTCGCTCGAGGAAGCCGTTGACAGGGCAATAAGTTTAAAGCCGGATGTAGTTTTGCTCTCGCCGGCGTGCGCAAGTTTTGATATGTTCAACAGCTACGAACACAGAGGAGAAGTTTTTAAAGAATATGTCTTATCTAAATAATCAAGACAAAATGAGTACACAAAATATGCAGGCAGACAGACCGTTAATGGTTGCTGTTACATTTCTTGTGGTAATCGGTCTTATGGCAATTTTCTCCGCAAGCGCGCCTAAATGTATTGATATGGGGCTGAACCCCGCAAGATTTCTCATACAGCAGATAGCGGGCGTTATTGTTGGTGTTATCGGGCTAAAGTTTCTTGCAAATTTTCATTACAAAAAATTAATGGCATATACGCTTCCGTTTGCTGTATTTGTAATCATAATGCTGATTATGGTTAAAGTTTTCGGTACAACAGTCAACGGTGCGCAAAGATGGCTCAATATAGGACCTTTAAGCTTACAGCCGTCTGAATTTGCAAAACCTGCAGTTGTTATGCTTCTTGCCGGAGTGTTTCATAAAGACGCTAATATTTTTGACAACAATAAAATTGTAACCGCCTTTATTCCGATATTAATCATGGTCGGCTTAATCTTCACTCAGCCGAACTTAAGTATGGTGCTTCTTCTGCTCGCAACTTCAGTTGCAATATATCTTTGCGCAGGCGGTTCCGTTCAGTTAATACTATTCGGCGGAGCGCTTATGATACCGCTTTTGTTATTAAAAGGTTTAAAAGGGTATCAATCATCAAGAATTACAACCTGGCTTCATCCGGAAGCTGATCCCCTCGGCGCAGGGTATAACATTATACAATCTCTTGTAGCTTTTGCGTCCGGAGGTTTGTACGGCGTAGGCTACGGAAGCTCTAAACAAAAACTTGCATGGCTTCCGGAAGCTCATACGGACTTTATTTATGCAGTAATCGGTGAAGAACACGGATTTATAGGCTGTCTTTTGATTATCTGCCTGTTCTGGACTATTCTGCAGAGAGGATTTATTATTGCGGTCAAGTGCCAGGATATGTACGGAAAGCTTCTGGCTCTGGGGCTTACGTTTTCTATATGTTTTCAAGGATTTTTAAATATGTGGGTTGCAAGCTCATTTGTCCCCGCAACAGGTGTTCCTATGCCGTTTATCAGTTACGGCGGTTCATCCGTAATGGTGTCATTATGGATGATTGGAATTCTTCTAAATATTTCAAAAGATAATGTAAAAAGGGTAAGGTTTGGTAATGTCAGAAGTATACAATAACAAATATTTTGTTACCGGCGGAGGAACCGGCGGTCATATTTACCCCGCTCTTGCCGTAGCGGATAAGCTTTCTGAAGAAGCAAAAATATATTATGTAGGAAATAAACGGAATATGGAATTTGAACTTGCTTCAAAAAAAGGTTACAAATTCCTGCACGTAAGTGTTTCCAGTATGCCGAGAAAACTGAATCCCAAATTTTTTATATGGGGTGTTAAACTTGTAAAAGCGATTATACGTTCGGTGCGTTATATAAAAAAATACAAACCCGATGCCGTATTTGCAACCGGCGGGTATGTTTCCGCCCCGATGATTTTCGCCTGCATTATTACAAAAACCCCTTATATGATGCATGACTGCGACGCAATGCCCGGGCTTGTAACAAGAAGGCTTTCCAAAAGAGCTAAATATGTTACGCTGGCATTTGAAAATGCTAAAAAATTTATTCCGAATAAGCATACTGTTGTTACCGGAAATCCGATAAGAGAAGAATTTAAGACCCTGTCCAAGACCTCTGCAAGAGCTGATATGGGCCTGGATAACCGCCTCACTTTATGCATAATGGGAGGTTCGCAGGGGGCAAAGTCTATTAATAACACTGCAATTGAACTCTTAAAAGAACTCAGCAGAGAGTTAAATCTGCAGGTAATATTCCAGACCGGAAAAAAGAATTATGAGGATGTAATAGAAAGAGTTCAGAAAATTTATCCGGCATATGAGCAGGATAAAAATCTTGTTATAAGACCATATTTTGATAATATGGTCAGCGTATTGAAATCAAGTGATATTGTTATTTCACGCGCAGGCTCGTTGAGCCTTTCGGAAATCTGCGCATCTGAAACCGCACCGATTTTGATACCTTATCCTTATGCAGCAGCAAACCATCAGAGAATAAATGCAAAATGTTTATTAGAGATGGGTGCCTGCATATATGTTGAAGATAAAGACTTAGAGCCGAATAAATTAAGGGAAATTATAACAGGACTTCTGGATAATCCCGTTAAAATGAATTATTTGAAACAAAATGCCTCCCATCTGGCAAAATATGATTCAGCAAAAAATATCGCAGAGTTATTAAAATCAATTTAGTGTATCAATATCGGAAGACAAAAGCCCCCTCTCCTGTTAGGAGAGGGCTGGGGTGAGGTGTCAATCCCGCAAACCAGACTCCCAACTTGAATGCAGTTACTCGAGCGTTCCTTAGCTCGAGTAAAAGTGCGGGTTTACCCGCTACAGCCATTCAAACCACGCTCGTAAGAGCGTCGAAAACAACAGCCCTTTTCTTCTTTTTTGCTTCGTTTTTTCTTCTTTTAATGCTAAAAGAAGAAAAAATGAGGGGTAAGGGGTAAATGAAGACCCTACTGAAGAATCTCTTAACGCTGACTATGTCTTAGCATAAAAATAGAGAGGAAATAAAATTTCCTCTCTATTTTTTACTTCAAGATTTCTTTCTAAACTGCAGCTTTTGATTTTTCCAGACAATCAATCAATGTAGAAGCTACTGTCTTTTGTTCTTCAAGAGTCAATTCCGGGAACATCGGCAGAGAAATTACCATTTCGGTATCTTTTTCAGTATGCGGAAGCATACCTTTTGTCCAGCCTAAATGTTCGTGAACTTTTTGCAGATGCAGAGGAATAGGATAGTATAACATTGCGCCTATGCCTGCTTCTTGAAGCATTTTGTGTATATTATCTCTGTTAGGAATTTTAACAGTGTACTGGTGGTAAACACAATATGTATCCGGCAATTCTTTCGGAGTTTGAACATCCGGACAGCCTGCAAAGAGTTCATTATATGTTTTTGCGTGATCGCGTCTCAATTTATTCCATTCATCAATATAGTTTAATTTAACTCTTAAAATAGCAGCTTGAATTTCGTCTAATCTTGAGTTAACCCCGATTTCATCGTGGTGATATCTTATTGCACCGCCGTGGTTGCGCAGTGCAATAATTCTGTTTTTAAGATTTTCGCTGTTAACTGTAATTAAACCGCCGTCGCCCATACCGCCTAAGTTTTTAGTCGGATAGAAGCTGTAGCATCCGATATCGCCGAATGTACCTACTTTTTTGCCTTTATATTCAGCACCGATTGCCTGGCAGCAGTCTTCAATTACATATAAATTGTGGCGCTTAGCAATATCCATAATTGCATCCATATCGCAAGGCTGACCGTATAAATGAACCGGAATGATTGCTTTTGTTTTCGGAGTTATTCTTTTTTCAATTTCTTTCGGATCAATATTAAATGTATCCGGATCTATATCCGCAAAAACAGGAGTTGCGCCTACAATACCAATAGCTTCTGTTGTTGCAACAAAAGTAAATGCTGTTGTAATAACTTCATCCCCTTTGCCTATATCCAAAGCTCTCAATGCAAGGTGAAGCGCATCAGTTCCGGAGTTTAAAGAAACTGTATAATTGCATCCGATGTATTTAGCAAGTTCAGCTTCCAGAGCTTTAACGTTTGGTCCGAGAATGTAGGAGCCGGAACGTAAAACTTCGCATACAGCTTTTTCTACTTCATTGCCGATTTTGGCATATTGTCTTTTTGAATCTAAAATTGGTATCATAATATCCTCCTATTCTTTCTCTCTATAATAAAAGTTTAACACACAATATTTAAGTCTTTATATAATCTTAATTGGATTTAAGAGCTGAAATAAAAATGATTAATCCACAAACTTCTGCTAACTCAAACTACAGACAATTGCTATGCATAAAAAGAGCGAAAAATAAATCATTAAATTTCTTGACTGATAAATCCTTGTCATAAAATTCGGCGCATTCATCATATTTTCCATCGGGAAATGATACCATTTTTTCTCCGGCACGGACTCCGGATTTAATGCATATTCTTTCATTGATTTGTACAAATCAACTGCAAGAGGAATTGTTGCATAAACCAGAAATACCTGCCAGTCAAGAATATCAAATATACATAGCAATACCACTGATAAATAGACGCAAATTAAGAGCCACTTAAGAACAATGAGCGAATGCGACGGAGTTTCAAACGAATTTGCAATAGTTTTTTTGTTTTCATACTTATCAAATTTAAAATCCATAATTGTATGAATATACAATAATATTACCGTTACAAGCATTGTCGGAACAGATAATAAAAACACTTCCCAGCTGTATGTTTTGGTCATTACGTAATAAACACCCCCGAATATAGCCGGACCGTATATAATAGCAATTGCAAACTCAGACAGTTTTATTTTTGACATAAAAGAGTAAATAAACGTAATAATTCCGCCTATAATTGTAAAATATATTACTCCGACACCGCATTTTAAAAACAAATAAAAACCTATCAAGCAGGCAATAAGGAGATATATTCCCGCTATTAATAAAATATCCTGCACTTTTACCATGCCGGATATTAGATATCTGCATTTGGTTTTCTGCGAATTTTTCAAATACTCTTGTTTATCAAATCCAACCTGTTTAATTAAGGATTTATAATCAAAAAAATCATCCAGAATATTGGCAGCAAGGTGTGTTAAACATATTCCGACAAGCGAAAGAAGCCCATACCAAATATTTCCGGTTCCTAAAGCTGAAAAAGTAAATACCACAAGCCAAGACATAATTGTCATAGGAAGTGAAAACGCTCTTGAACATTCTAAAATTGTTGTAACTTTATTAAGCAAACTGATTAACTCCTAAATTTACCTTTAACCTATCCTTAAGACTGCCCCTTATCTCCCTCTCTTTTATTTATTTAATTTACCCCCCCCGTTATCTTACAAGTCCGCCGAAAGCCATTACATCTTCGTATGATGCGCCTGCTTCCAGCATTTCTTCTGCAGTAAAGCCGAAAAGAGTAATTGTATCAATTACTTCGTTTTTGTTATCAATGTTTTTAACTACATTATCCAATGCGGATTCTCTTGTCATATATTGGAATTTGTTATTAATCCCCTGCTGAAAACTTCTTCTTTTTGCTTTACCCATTATTCAAGCCCTCCGAGAGCAAGAAGCGATGCCCCTATCATGCCGGAATAGTTGCCCGCTTGAGCTATGCGTATTGAAGTCGGAGCGGTAACAATTTCATTATTAACTTCTTTTTCCATTTTTTCAGTATCAACAAACTGTGCCATAGAGCCGGACAAGACAACACAATCCGGATCAAAAAGGTTTGCAAGCCCTATAACCCCCTGCGTAATATCGTTATGCCATCTGTTAAAAATCTCAAGCATCTTTTTATCGCCCTTATTTACACCATCGATAACATCATAGGTAGTAACATTTTTATCATTAAGCATTTCTTCCGCATCCCGCTTCAAGGCAGTTCCTGATGCATAAGCTTCAAAGCAGTCCCAGCTTCCGCATGTGCATTTACGGCGTTTATCCGTAAACATTTTGAAGTGCATTTCTCCTGCAGCGCCAGATTTTCCTTTAAGCAGTCTGTCATTGATTATTATCCCGCCTCCGACACCTGTACCAAGAGTCAACAGTACAGAAACAGAAGTTTCTTTTGATGCCCCGATTTTATATTCAGCCCAGGCAGCAGCATTAGCATCGTTTTCAAGAAAAACTCTTTTTGAACTCAGCGACTGAAAATCAATAGTATAATATCCTTTCGGGAGATTTCCGGTAGAACCTATAACAGCCGTATTTTCGTTATTAACAGCGCCTGCGGTTGCAATTGCAATGATATCAACATCTTTTTCGTATTTAGAAATTTGTTCTTTTAAGACTTCCTTTATGCCGTCAAGCGTTTTGGGGGTAGAAAATTTATCAATATTCCCGATAACATTCCCCTCTTCATCAATAATAGTACTGTATATTTTTGTTCCGCCTATATCAAAGGCAAGCGCTTTTTTCATTTTAATCCCTCTAAAAATCTTTTTGTAATTAATTGCGGTCTAGTGATTGCAGAACCTATGACTACGCAGTGTGCGCCGAGTTCAAAGGCTTTTCTGACATCTTGAGGCTCCCAGATTCTGCCTTCTAATATAACTGGCTTGTTTAAATTTTTTACCAGTTTTTCAAGCAATACGTAATCCGGACCTTCTGAGGGTTCGCCGGATTCAAGAGTATAGCCGGCAAGGGTAGTTGAGATAATATCCGCACCGCAATTTTGAGCATTTATTCCTTCTTCTAATGTCGAAATATCTGCCATAGCAGTTCTTCCGGCTTCGTGAATAAGTTTAACAATTTCTTCAATACTGCTTCCATCCGGTCTTTCGCGCATTGTTCCGTCAAAAGCTATAATATCAGCGCCGGCGTTAATCAATTCGTTAACTTCCTTAACCCCCGGGGTGATATAAACTATCTCTTTCCAGTTCTGCGGAAGCTCGGAAGGTTTTGTTAATCCGATTACCGGAAGGCTGAACTTTTTAGCATTTCTGACATCTCTTGCACCGGCGACCCTTAAAGCACCTGCACCGCCGTTTACAACAGAAGCCATCATTGCAAGCATACACTCTTCCTTATACAAAGGTTCTGACGGCATTGCCTGCACCGATACAACTATTTTGCCTCTTAATTTCTCGACCAAATTCATATTACAAATTTTAGCATAAAAATCCGGTATTGATAAAATGTGAAATAAAATTTATAATATAAATGTAAGTTTTAGGGGAATTTATGAGTCACAAAAAAGAATTAATCGGCGGTCTTGTAATTTCTGCGGTTTTACTTTCTGCATTCGGGTTCTGGCTTCTCTCAAAGCCTTCCGAATCGGAAACTGTTACTCAACCGCCTGCAGAGCCTAAAAAAGAAGAAATCAAACCAACAAACAAACCGGAAGCTAAACCGGTTCCCAAACAGGAGGCGCCCAAGCCGGCACCTAAAATAGAAACTGTTAAGAAGGCAGAATTATATACTTCTCTGACCAACAATGCGCTTCCTTTATCAGCAATAGCGGGTATGAATGCACTTCCTCCCGAAATTCAAAACCGTGTGAATAATATCATTAACTCTTCAAACAATATCTATTTTATTATTCCTAAAAATAACGGTATCTTTTTGATAGCGGAAAATTCTGCTGATTCAAGACAGGGTATTGAAATGATTGAGATAACTGAAGAGTCTGAGAAAAAAATTCCTTTAGGATATCAAAATGAAACTGAGAATGATGCCTGGTTTTATGACGAAACCGTTGAGCCGAAAGTTCCGATTAAACATGTAATTTTTGATGACGATGATGAGGACGAGATAGAATATACAGAAATCTGGAATTATAAAGAAGATGAACCTGTTAAATATGAAATGCGCAATGAGGATGACAAAGCTGTTTCTATAAGAAAAGAAACTGTTGATGACGGTATGAATTTAAGACAGGAACATCTGATTTATGACGAGGACGGCAAAACAAAGCTAAGTCTTACAATAAATTATGACGGTGCAGACATAAACAGGATTACTTATTATGATGCCGAGAATCCGGAAGACGGAATTGCTATATTTAGTGAATATCAAGACGGCATCAAGGTTAAAGAGACTGTTTATACTTCAGATTTCAAGGTTAAAAATGTTTACACCGCAGAGTATAAAGACGGTACAAGAGTAAAGCTCAAGGTTTTTGATAACAACAATCAAGAGATTGAAACTTTATCAGCTGAATAAGAAAAAGCCTTCGTTTTCAACCTTTCGCGGCCGCGTAAATTTGTCCATAATCATACTTGCAGCTCCAACGGCAAGCCCTGTAGCAGTTGCTCTTCCTGCATAAGTCATCAAGGCTTTGGCGTACAACTTTTTCATATTTTTAATCAGCGGTTCGGAAAGTCCCGTTTTCCTTGCAAGTTTAACCCCTTTATAACTTGCCATGCCCTCTTCCAATACAGTAGGAAGCCATCCTAGAAACGCTATTTTTCCGCAGTTATCTTTGATAAAATCCATTCCGTCTTTTGGGGCTTCTTTGGGTTTATGCCTTGAAAACAGTGCAATAAATCCCATCCAGCCCGCTACTACATAACCTGGATAACGCAGTTTGCTTAAAACCTTCCCGAATTTGCCCTTGATATCATTTAGTGCGTGTCCGACTTCGTGAAAGCCTGCAATTGAAATTTTATCAGTGTTTATCTTAATAATTCTGTTTTTAGGCGAGTAAAATGCATTTTGTCCGCAGGCTTCATCGGACATATCTCTTATAAACTGGGCGGGAATGACTTTTAACCCCTCTTTATCAAGACCGGAAACTTTTATGGATTTTTCAAAAGCGTCTTTATAGAGATCGTTCTGCATATGTTCCTTGACGAGCTGTTTGCTGAAAGGCTTGCCAAAAGCGGGCAGTGTTCCCATAATAGCGGAAGAAGCCATACTTGCGAGTATAAACCCTTTTGTATTATCGTTTTCCGTTCTTGGAATATATTGATTACCGTTATAATAATATGAATTTACCATAGCACACTTATTTTTTACTACACCTATTTATAATAAAACAGATTGCCGTAAAAAATTGCTAAATTGTTACAGTTTGTTATAAATGCTTGATAAAAGAATTTACAATACAGCAAGTGTTTTTGTTTTTGATAATATATAAATATGAATTGTTTTTTTAGGAATCAGCAGGAAGCTTTATTTAAGGCGACAAAGCCGTATCAGTATGTAGGCGGGGAGTTTCTGTCATATAACAAAGATTTTGACTCCGCGCGGGTTCGTTTTGCGTTTGTTTTTCCGGACAAATACGAAATAGGCATAAGCAATCTCGGCGTAAGAATTATTTATGACAGAGTAAACTCGCAGGAAGGAATGATGGCTGACAGAGTGTACGCGCCGGAGCCGGATTTCAAGCCGGAATTTCTCTACGGCGTTGAATCAAAAAGGGCGCTTAAAGATTTTGACGGCGTCGGATTTTCACTTCAGTATGAACTTTCTTATCCTACTGTTCTTAAAATGCTTGAGATGGGCGGAATTACCGTAAGAAACGATGAGCGCGGAGAAGACGAACCGATTGTTCTGGCGGGCGGTCCATGTGCGTTTAACCCGCTTCCGATGTCAGAATTTATAGATGTTTTCTGTATCGGCGACGGCGAAGAAATGATGGTTGAAGTCTGCAAATCTTTAGAACGTACAAAGGGGCTTACCAGAAGGGAAAAGATTGAAGATTTGTGCAAAATAAAGGGATGCTGGAGCAAAACCATTAATAATCACGTAGAAAAACGCCTTGCACCACTGACACTTGAATACACGCCTGTAGCTTATCCGATTCCGTTTTCAAGCTGTATTCACGACCGCGCAATTGTAGAAATCAGACGCGGATGCGGAAGAATGTGCCGTTTCTGCCAGCCCGGACACGTAACCCTTCCTGTCAGAGAACGCTCTGCAGAGGATATAATAAAAATTACACGAGAGCTTGTAAATAATACCGGCTATGACGAATACTCACTGCTTTCGCTTTCTTCAAACGACTACTCCAATATAAAAGAGGTTATCAAAGAGCTTGCGGTTGATTTTAATAAACGTAAAATATCCGTATCACTGCCGAGCCAGCGTATAGACGGGTTTAATCTTGAACTTGCGGACCTTGTGCAGTCCGTCAGAAAATCCGGTATGACTTTGGCGCCGGAAGCGGGAAGCCAGAGGCTGAGAAATGTTATTAAGAAAAATATTTCGGAAGAACAGATTATTAATGCGGCTTTGACCCTTTATGAAAACGGATGGTCTAAGATTAAATTCTATTTTATAGCGGGGCTTCCGACCGAAACTCTTGAAGATATGGACGAAATGGCGGAACTCTTAAGCAAAATAAAATACAGGGCAAAACAAATTAAACGCGAAAAAGGGTTAAACCACGGGTTTGAGATTACCTGCACGCTTTCTATTTTTGTACCCAAACCGTTTACGCCGTTCCAGTGGTGTCCGCAGATGGATTTGGACGAAGTTACTGAACACATACATTACTTGAAAGAAAAAACAAAACACCTAAAAGGAGTGAAGATTAACTATCACGAGAAGTTTGTTTCCCAGATTGAAGCGGTCTTAACCAGAGGTGATGCAGATTTATGCAGATATATAGAAGCTCTTTACAAAAAAGGATGCTACCTAGACGCGTGGGGCGAGTATTTTGATAAAAATATCTGGGCAGATACTGCTAAAGAATGCGGTTTTACGCTCGAAGAACTTGCTCAAAAGCAATACTGTCTTGAAGAAGAACTTCCTTGGGATTTTATCAATACCGGTCTGTCAAAAGAATGGCTGAAAGAAGAGTATAAAAAAGCATTTGTGCAGACTAATGCATTTAATCTTCAGCCTACGTGCGAAAACAAATGCGTAAACTGCGGAGTCTGCCCGTCTTTAAAGACACATAAAGTTATGGCAAAACCGTATAAGGCTTCTGAAGAAGCACAAAAGATAACGGAAATTAAGCCGGAAAACCCCGCATTCGTTCATCCAAATCCGGATAAACCGGTTTATAAATACCGCCTTAAAATAACTAAAAAAGGACTTTTGAGATATTTTTCACACCTCGACTGGCAGAATACATTCCATAAGGCTCTTGCAAGAACAAGGCTGAACGTTGCTTTCTCTCTCGGGTTTAATCCGACAATGAAAGTTTCTATGGGAATTGCACTGCCTTTATTTGCCCAAAGCGAAGGAGAACTTGTTGATATTGAATTATACGACAATTTGAATGAAGAAGACGTTAAAGCAATAATTAACAAAAATCTTCCCGAAGGCGCGAAAGTTCTTGAAGTATGGCAGATAGAGCGAAGCGCCCCTGCAATCGAAATTACTGCACAATGGGCGGAATATAAAATAACGCCTTATTATAAAACAAATGAGAATTCTCTTTACAATTTTGAAAAATTTAGGTATGATGTAGATAAGGTTTTGTCTTGTGATGAAGTTTTAATCACAAAGAAAAACAAGAAAGGTTTTGAAAAAACAACAGATTTTAAGAAATCTATAGGAACACACAGGTTTGATGATAATAGTCTGTTTATATGTCTAAAAGTCGGTCAAGGCTCGGATATTCCGGCGCTTAGGGCGGATGACTTAATGAAGCTTGTTAATCCGGAAAATATTTTTGATATTACGAGAGTCAGATTTTTAGATGAAACTCTTAACGAACTGTAATTAAAAACAGAAAAGACTGTTATCAAATTTAACCGCCCCATAGGAGAAAAGGATTAAAACAATGAAAGATTTAGTTGCTAACAAGATAGTAATAGCTGAGCGCGATAATATTGCTGCAGTTATGGAAAACGGGAAAGTAGCGGAGTTTTATGTACACAGAGGCGAAATTATTTTAGGCGATGTTTACCTTGCACAGGTCGAAAATATTCTGCCTTCAATTGAAGCTGCATTTGTTAATGTAGGCTCTGATAAAATGGGTTTTCTGCACGCGCAGGATGTAGCAGGCAAGGGTGCTCTGCAGGACAAATTAAAACCGAAACAAAAGATAGTTGTGCAGGTTGTAAAAGAACCTACAGGACACAAAGGTCCGCGTGTAACCACAGAAATCTCTCTTCCTGGAAGATTTTTGGTTCTGATGCCAAATGAAACAGGGATTAACGTAAGTAAAAAAATTACTTCAGCCAAAGAAAGAGCAAGGCTTAAATCAATCGTAAACCTGCTTAAACCCGTAGGTGTAGGAATTATCGTCAGAACTGAAGCCGAAGGACAGACCGAAAGCGATATTCAAGAGGACTTAGAAATTCTTCTTGAAAAATGGAATAACATTATAACCTCAGCTGAGAGTATGACTCCGCCGAATCTTCTCTACCGTGATCAAGATTTGTTATACAGAGTTATTAGAGAAGCCTGCAACGAAGAAACACAGGAAATCATTGTTGATACGGCATTTGCTTTAAACAGGGTTCAAAACATACTCCAGAACTGGCATATGAATAAAAATATCACCGTAACCCTGTACAAAGGCTCTGAACCCCTGCTTGTTGCAATGGATATTCATAAAGAGATTAAAGCCGCTCTGCAGATGAAAGTTAATCTGCCCTCTGGCGGTTATCTGTTTATCCAGACAACAGAAGCTCTGACAGTCATAGACGTTAACAGCGGTAAGTTTACAAATTCCGCTACACAGGATGAAACTATTCTGAAAACAAATATAGAAGCAGTTCACGAAATAGCCCGCCAGCTTAGACTTAGAAATATCGGCGGTATGATAATTATCGACTTTATTGATATGACTTCCCGCGTGGATAAGCTTACTATGATGGAAGAGCTTGAAATGGCAATGGAAGCTGATAAGGCGAAACCTCAAGTCGGCCAGCTTTCTGATTTAGGTCTGGTTGAGATGACAAGACACCGCCAAGGCCAAGCTTTGAGCGAAATTTTTGCAAAACGCTGTCCGCACTGCCAAGGCAACGGCTACATTATGGAAGATATTAAATTTGCTTCCGCTACATCAGAAGGCGAATACAGAGCTAAAGCCGCAAAAATTAAACTTCCGATGGGCGGTAAAAAGAAATTTAACAACAAGTTTAATAACAAGCCGGAAAGAGAAGAAACTAAAGAACAACAACCGGTAGTTCAAGAAGAAGCCCTTGAAACTGTAACAGAAAATCCGTCTGTAACTGCTCAAGAAGAGGTAAAAGAAATACAAGCGGAAAAAGAAACTAAAAAGACAAAAGGCAGAACAAGAGGACGCAATAAAAAGGTTAAAGAAGCCGATGTTACCGCTGAAAACCTTGCTGTTACAGTTATGACAGAAGGCGCTGAAATCGTTCCGGTTATACCGGAAGAAAAAGCTGAGCCGGCACCGCAGACAGAAGAAGCTCCCGCGCAGGAAGCCAAAACTGAAGAAGCAAAACCTGCAAAGAAATCAAGAAGACCAAACAGGAATTCTCAAAAAAGAACAAGAAAGAAAAAAGATGCTGAAGAATAAGATTATCACAATAATGCTTATGTCAATGCTTGTTGCTCCGGTGTTTGCAGAAATACCGGAGTCTGCACAGGCGCCGGAGAGCAATACCGTTCAGACAGAAACTGTTCTGCCGGAAGCAAATAACATACAAACTCCAGCCGAGAATGTATCCGAAACTCCGGATTATACATTCAAACAGCCTGTAAGTAAGCGTAAAATTGCGAAAAAATTCCTGCTTGCAATGCTGGGCGTTGTTGTTTCATCCGTTTTTCTATACGGTATTTTGAGCCTGTATAACAAAATCCGAAGCGGGTTTACTGTTCACACAGAAGCCCCTCCGAACGGCGAAACATCTCTTGTTACGCCGGATAACCTTGTCGATGCGGTAAAAACATTCTTAGATAAAACAAAATGGGATAATTAGACGGAAAATGACCAGATTGTTTGATTTCTATATAGTACCGACACCCATCGGAAATATAAAAGACATAAGCCTAAGAGCAGTCGAAGTTCTTAAAGAAGTTGATTTGATTGCCTGCGAAGATACAAGAACAACCCAAAAACTGCTTAATCATTATGATATCAAGACAAAATGCATCTCTTATCACAAATATAACGAGCGTGAGCGGGTAAATTTCTTTTTACAGGAACTGGAAAACGGCAGAAAAATTGCTCTGGTTTCAGACGCCGGAACCCCTGGAATATGCGATCCAGGAAATGTTATAGTAAAAGAACTGCAAAATAAAGGATTTTCAGTCACATCACTTCCCGGAGCCTGCGCAGTCACAACGTTTTTATCCCAAATACCGAGAGATACGGAACAATTTACATTTATAGGTTTTATCCAGAGAAAAGAAAAACAAATTGCGGAAATTGTAAAAAAATACTCCGCTGAAAATCTGGTCTTTTACGATTCGCCGGAAAGAATACTGAAAACCCTCCAAATAGTTTTAGAAACCCGCGGAGATATCAAAATTGCTCTGGGGCGCGAACTGTCCAAACTCTATGAAGAAGTTGTAATAGACAACGTTTCTAAAATATTGGAGCATTATAAAGACGGTATTAAGGGCGAAATCATCTGTATGCTTTGCGCTGACGAAGATAAAGATGCTTCGGAATTAATATTCAGAATAAAAGAGCTTAAGGAAAAAGGCTTTAAAGACAAAGAAATCTCCGTTATTTTATCCACTCTGTTCGGCTGTAATAAGAACGATGTTTACAAACAGAGTTTGAATTGTAACTAAATGTAACAAATTCTTTAAAAATCCTAAAGTTTTCAAAAAAAATGCCGATATGTATATTACAAGATTCAAAAATATACATTAGAAAGGACAATAGGATATGTTAAAGAAGATTGCAACCCCAACAAACAACACATTTACCGGAGTTGAATTTATATTAAGAGGGGCAAAACGACGCAGGGCAATGGCAGTTTCAAATGCAGTAACTATTAACACTGAAACAGGTGTTCAAGTTAAACTGCAGGCTGTGAAGTAGGGGCAATTTTAACCCCGAAAAAGGCTGTCTTGAATAAGATAGTTGAGAGTATGAAAAATATAATCCCGAACTAAAAATCGGGATTTTTTTTGTCAAATCTGCAGGCTATAATTCAAATTTTGCCGTATCGACCAGATCCGGAAGCGGAATGCCGAACGCAAGCGCAATTTTTTCTAAAGTAACGATACTGGGTACAGAAGTTCCGGCTTCAATTGTATAAATAGTATTTTTATTTACATTAGCTAACTCAGCCAGTTTTTCCTGTGATATTTTTCTCTTGCTTCTTTCCAGCTTAATTTTTAATCCGATTTTTTGACAAATATTACTCACACCTTTTCTCCTCCTATTATACTAGTGTATTGACATAGTAAACTCAACTATAGTATGATAGGAGAATAACATAGCAAACTAGGATATAGATATTATTAAGAGGCAGTATGTATAGGGAAGAAAATGGGTTAAAATGCTGTTTAGAAAAGATGCAGAAGCGCTATAATTCAAATTTTGCCACATCGACCAGATCCGGAAGCGGAATGCCGAACGCAAGCGCAATTTTTTCAAGTGTAGTAATAGATGGTGAGCTTTCTCCGCGTTCAATTATTCCGATTGAGTTTTTACTCAAAGCAGACAGCTCTGCGAGCTTTTCCTGCGACCATCCTCTTTTGGTTCTCTCTAATTTTATCTTCAAACCTATCTTTTTATCAAGATTATTAGTTCCCATAACCATAATTTTAGTTTATTGACAAAGCATATTCAAACAAATATAATTGTTTGTAGACCCAAAATATTGGTGCGAAGAGGCAAAATATGTATCAAGAAGAAGATTTTCAAAAGTTCTATAATATCATGTCAAAAAAGTTTTTTGAAAAACATTTTGCGGGGAAAAATATTTATAATGCAATTGATGAAACCGTTACAAATGCCTTACAAGAAACAGCGGTAAACTCTATGCGGTATAGATTAATCTATTCTTCTTTATGCGCAATAAAAAACAACAAAGAATACTGGCGCACGCTTGACAGAAAAACAAAAAGACAAATAAACCAAATGGCTAAAAGCATGGAATATATTTATACAAAGCTTGATGCGGTTTTGATACCAATAACAGATGCTCTGGAAACATAATTCCGGATAATTTTTAATATAAAAATTTTGAAAAATAAAATATTTGTGCTAACATAAGTATATTGACATGGAGAAGTGGCCGAGTAGGCTTAAGGCGGCACCCTGCTAAGGTGTTGTGTGGGGTAACCTGCACCGAGGGTTCGAATCCCTCCTTCTCCGGATTAAGGGGGCTTTGAGTATAAATACTCAAAGCCCCCTTAATATATTTTCAAGTCCGTAGTTCGTAGGTTGGGGGTTCTTGAAGTGTACCCCAACACAAAGTGTCCAAAAATAATCAAACCAACTGTCTTTACAGTAGGGTGGGTAAAGCCTCTTCAAATGGGTGATTGTAACTTATGTTTGGTATTGCGTACCCACCGTTTTTGATTTTGATTTTGGTGGGTACGTTATGCATAGACAAATGTATATTTCCACATTTTAATACAACTTTACCCACCCTACATTGCTATCTGCAACAAATAATCAAACCTTGTGTTCCTTTACAAGTGTACCCCAACACAAAGTGTCCAAAAATAATCAAACCAACTGTCTTTACAGTAGGGTGGGTAAAGCCTCTTCAAATAAGTGATTGTAACTTATGTTTGGTATTGCGTACCCACCGTTTTTAATTTTGGTTTTGGTGGGTACATTATGCATAGACAAACGTATATTTCCACATTTTTACGCAACTTTACCCACCCTACAGAACTAATTGCTTGACATGTACAGCAATGACCGGATGAAAATTTACGGATTTTATGTTACAAAAATTGCACCAAGCCGGACGGATTTGTAAACAAATACTTTAAGCAAAAAAGAAAGATTAAAATATTTACAATTTTAAGAGCAATTTTTTCTTCTAAAAACACTTTATATATATAGGGAATTTTTAGGAGAAAATATGCCAGAGCCGAGTATTAAGTATAATGCGTCTTTAAACTCATTTCAGAGTATGGATGGAAGCAATCTAACCATCGGAGGAATAGAACAGAAGTTCGGGTTAAATAAAGGTTCGGTTTCGACATTTCTCGGGGTCGGTACAGATTTTAACAGCGACGCTGATTTGATTTTTGATTTAAAAGGTTCTATGAACTACAACGAAATATTAAATCAAAATTTGAGAATCAGAAATACAATCGGCGGTGATAACACAGCAACGCAAATCAGATATTCCCCCGTAAGTGTCAATGTACCTTTAGGTAAAAATACAAGTTTTTATGCAAACCCTCATTATTCCGGCAAATATAATTATAAAAATAATGAATGGACGCACAGTGCAGGATTTTTCGCCGGTGTAACGCAAAAAATCGGCAATGCTTCAATCTCGCTTGAAGGTCAAAGATACAATCTGCAGGATATCAAAGATAATTCCGGCAAGAATTGGAGCATAAACGCAATTGTGAACTGGCAGTTTTAAATTTTTTCAGCGCCGTTATTTTGTTCTTTGTATCGGCACGGTATATTCATTTCTTTTAAGTAGCTTAAACCCCATTTATTAAGCTCGATAATTGCCGGAATTAGAGTTTTTCCGCGTTCTGTCAATGAATATTCGGTCTTTGGAGGAACAACAGGGTAGAGTTTTCTCTGTACAATGCCGTCAGCTTCAAGCTCTTTAAGCTGTTGAATAAGCATTTTGGGAGTTGCATGAGAAATTAATTTTTGCAGTTCGCTGTATCTTAGCGTTCTATCAATTAAATGTCCTATGATAACTCCTTTATATTTACCCCCGATTATATCCATCGTTGCTTCTAAAGGACATTTGTATTCGGCTTGTCTTTGTTTTGCCATAAAAATATAACCCTTATTTTCTTTTTAGTAACTATTATACCAAAAAGTAAGTATTATACAAATTAGTGCATTCTTGTTAAAAAGAAAAATAAAGATTAAAATTATAAAAAAGGAGGAATTTTATATGAAAATTACACAAATCAGAAATGCCACAATTATAATTGAATATAACAATGCAAGATTTTTAGCTGATCCGTGGCTGATGCCTAAGGATTATATGGCAGGCTTTGATGCGGGGATTAACTCTCATATACGCCAGCCCAGAGTTGACCTGCCGTTTTCAATAAATGATATAGTCAAAGATATTGATGCCGTAATAATCACTCATATCCATCCGGATCACTGGGATGATTTTGCTAAAGAAGCGCTTGATAAAAGTATTAAGGTTTTTGTGCAAAGCGAAACGGATAAAAATTATATGACGGCTCAAGGCTTTAATAATGTTGAGATTTTGACTGAAGCGGGAATTCTATACAAAAACACTTTTTTATACAAAACTAATGCTCAGCACGGCAGACGCGAGGTTATAGAGCCGTTATGCAGAAGCGTTAATATGCCTTATGATTCTATGGGGGTTGTATTTAAATCAAATACAGAAAAAACGCTTTACCTTGCGGGAGATACAATCTGGTGCGACGAGGTAAACACAGCAATAGATAAATATTGTCCGGAAATTATCATTGTTAATGCCTGCAGAGCAGAAATCCTAAACGGCGAGCGTATAATTATGGGCATTGAAGACATCAAAGAAGTTTTGAAGAAAAATTGCATTAAAACAATAATAGCAAGCCACATGGATACAGTAAGCCACCTATCTGTTACAAGAGATGATTTAAATAAGTTTAAATCAGAAAATCATATTGAAAAACTTTTAATACCGGAAGACGGGGAAACTTTAAAACTTTAAATATTGCTGATATATTTACTTGCAATATTTACCACCCCCTATTTACATTTACCCCCTTTTTTGTTACGATTTTAGGGCAAAAAAGAATTTTTATAGGGAGATGAATAAATTGAAAACCAGAATGAAATCGAATAACTGCGGTGAATTAAACCTCAGTAATTTAAATCAAGAAGTTACACTATCCGGATGGGTTTCTACCGTCAGAGATTTAGGCGGTATTTTGTTTATAGAGTTACGCGACAGAAGCGGATTTTTTCAGCTTGTAGCAAATCCGCAGATTAATCCGGATGTTCATAAAGCTTTTGAAAAAGTAAGAAGCGAATATGTAATTATGGTAAAAGGCAAAGTTACCAAAAGACCGGAAGAAACATACAACGAAAAATATCCAACAGGTCAGGTTGAAATGTATCCGGAAACAGTTGAAATTCTTGCCGAATCTAAGGTTCTGCCTTTTGTCCTCGGTGATGAAAGCGTTTCTGAAGATATCAGATTAAAATACAGATATCTTGATATCAGAAACGAAAAAATGCTTCATAACTTAAAGACAAGACACAACATCGTGCAGGCTGTCAGAAACTATTTAAATAATCAAGATTTCTTAGAAGTTGAAACACCTATTTTAATCAAAACAACTCCGGAAGGCGCAAGAGATTACCTTGTACCGTCAAGGGTTCAGCCAGGGAAATTCTTTGCACTTCCGCAATCTCCGCAGATTTTTAAACAGTTATTAATGGTCGGCGGTATTGAAAAATATTACCAGATTGCAAAGTGCTTCCGTGACGAAGACTTAAGAGCAGACAGACAGCCGGAATTCACACAAATTGATATGGAATTGTCATTTGTAGAACAGCAAGATGTAATCAATGTTGTTGAAGGTCTGCTGGTAGATGCATTTAAGGCAGCCGGAGTTGAAATTAAACCTCCGTTCAAACAGATTCCGTGGCAGGAAGCTATGGATAGATTCGGTTCAGATAAGCCGGATACAAGATTTGGTTTGGAACTTTTTGATATCGGCGACATCATCCTTGAATCAAATTTTGAAATTGTTAAAAATACGCTTCTTAACGGCGGTATTGTAAGAGGTATCAGAATCCCTGGCGGTGCAAAATATTCAAGAAAAGATATTGATGATATTACAAAACTTGCCGTATCTTTCGGTGCAAAAGCTCTTGCTAATATTATTTATCTCGAAGACGGAACTGCAAAATCTCCTGTACTCAAATTTGTGACAGAAGAACAGGCAAAGAGAATTCAAGAACGCGCAGGCGCTGAAGCAGGCGATATCATTTTCTTTGTAGCAGACAAGCCGAAACTTGTTTATGACATTATGGGAAGATTAAGACTGCATTTCGGTAAATCATTAAACTTGATTGACGAAAACAAGCATAACCTTCTCTGGGTTGTAGACTTCCCGATGTTTGAATGGTCAGATGAAGAAGGCAGATTTATGGCAATGCACCATCCGTTCACTTCTCCTAATCTGGAAGATTTAGACAAATTAGACAGCGGCGATTTGGGCAATGTTAAATCAATTGCTTATGATATTGTTTATAACGGAACAGAGCTTGGCGGAGGCTCAGTCAGAATCCATTCCAGCGAAGTTCAGAAGAAAATCTTTAAGGCTCTCGGCTTAACAGAAGAAGAAGCTGCAGAGAAATTCGGATTTATGGTAAACGCGTTGCAATACGGCACACCGCCTCATGCAGGACTTGCAATCGGTCTTGACAGGCTTGTTGCGCTTCTTTGCAGAACAGATTCAATCCGCGACGTTATTGCGTTCCCGAAAAACGCAAGCGCTAAGGATTTGATGAGCGATGCCCCGGGCGAAGCTTCTTTACAGCAGATGAGAGAACTGCATATTAAAAGTACAGTGAAAAAAGAAGGATAATCATCCGGATAAAAATTTTAAAAAACGGTTTGCTAAATAGCAAGCCGTTTTTTATTATTAACCATATGGTCTATAAGAATATAAAATTTTCGACCCTTTGATTGATGTTGCTTGTCCGAATATATATTACACTTTTATTGGGAAGGAATAGCTTCCCGAATTGTAGAGACGATAAGACTTGGGTAAGTAAAATAAAGAGGAAGGTGAACGTAAGATGAATCTTACGAGCTTGGATATAACTTTACAACGTATAAATTCGATTGAAAGCAGGTTCCAGTCGCTGATGTCATACGGCGCACAGCCGGATGCCGACTTTCAAGAAATACTTAATAAGTCTATTGAAAATAAAACAAATTCAACCGAAACATCACGCAGTGAAATTAATGAATTAATAGAAAAATACGCGGATAAAAACGGGCTTGATTCAGATTTTGTTAAAGCTGTTATCAAGCAGGAATCCGGTTTTAACCCGAATGCAACTTCTAAGTGCGGAGCTATGGGCTTAATGCAGTTGATGCCTTCAACCGCAGAAGGACTCGGGGTTACAAACGCATATGACGCGGAACAGAATATTATGGGCGGAACAAAGTACCTAAAGGGGCTTATGGACAGATTTGACAATAATAAATCTCTTGCGCTTGCCGCCTATAATGCAGGACCGAATGCAGTAAAAAAATACGGCGGAATTCCCCCGTATATGGAAACTCAAAACTACGTTAAAAGCGTTTTGAGCAATTATGACAAAATGAAAACAGCGGGTATAAACGGAGGCAGGAACTAATGATTGTAAGAAGTTTTGAATCAGCAGCAAACGGCATGCTCGCTCTTATGGATATGAATGATAACACTGCAAATAACCTTGCTAACGTCAATACCGTAGGTTATAAAAAAGGGTCTTTGAGGTTTAAAGACGTTATGGAATCCGCAGTATATTCTCAAGAAGGTTCTATTCTAAGAAACAATTCCAGCAGATATTTAGGCAATATAAGCTGCGGCAGTGAAGCAATGCAGTATACGCACGATTTTTCTCAAGGCGCCCTTACAAAGACTTCAAATCCGTATGATGTGGCAATTGAAGGCGACGGCTTCTTTAAAATTCAAGATGCAGACGGCAATATTTCCTATACAAGAAATGGTTCATTTCTTGTAGACAACGGCTACTGGCTTAAAACAAAACAGGGCGAATACGTACTTGATGTTAATAACCAGCGCATCAGAATGCTTCCGTATGATATGGAAGATGAAACAGCTTTCAGAGATAGAAAAGATATCGTAATTGCAGAAAACGGAAATATTGAAATCAATTCATATAACCAAAAAGTTCCGCTTCAAACAATAGGCATTTGGGATTTTTCAGACAAAGACGACCTGTTTGAAATCGGCGATGCAAAATTTGTACCGCGCGACATAGTCAATAATCCGGAGCTTCGTTCCGAAAAGTTTACAGTACAGCAGGGTATGCTGGAACTTTCAAACTCAAATGTAATCAGAGAGATGATTAATACAATAAATACAAGCAGAAACTACGAAAGTTTAACAAGAGTAGTAAGCACAAACAGTGATATGCTGACAACGGCAGTGTCAGTGGGGAGATTGAGGACGTAATTTCGTGACTCGTGAATCGAAACTCGTGAATCGAGGTATTAAAGATAATATAGGTGAACAATGTACAATTAAATAAACTCTATAACCACAATTCACGACTCACGAATCACGAGTCTCGAGAAACAGAAAACTAAAAAAGGAACAACAAACATGTTAAGAGCACTAACAACAGCAGCAACAGGTATGATAGCACAACAAAACTATCTTGACGTAATTGCCAACAACGTAGCAAATGTTAATACAACTGCGTTTAAGCAGTCAAGAATAGAATTTCAAGATTTGCTTTCACAGGCTGTAAGAACACCTGGCGCTTTGATGAATCAAGGTACTTATCAGCCTGTAGGTATAGAAATCGGGCTTGGTGTTAAAACCGCCGCAACTACACGTGTATTTACACAAGGTGTTGCAATATCTACCGGACGCCAGCTTGATATAGAAATCGAAGGCGAAGGCTTTTTGCAGGTAATGAAAGAGGACGGCTCTCTTGCCTATACCCGCGATGGCTGTCTGCAGGTAGACTCTTTGGGTCAGTTATGTACAAACGACGGGCTTCTAATCCAGCCTTCAGTATCAATTCCGCGTGATGCTACAGAAATAACAATTACGCAGGACGGTAACATTTCTGTAACCCTTCCCGGACAGACCCAGCAGTCTATTGTCGGTTCTCTTCAGCTGGTAAAATTCCAGAACCCTTCCGGTCTGCTGTCAATCGGTCATAACCTCTATAAGGAAACACAAGCGTCCGGAAACCCTGTACAGGATACTCCGGGGCAAAACGGCTTAGGTCTTATCCAGCAGGGAATGCTTGAAGGTTCTAACGTTCAGATTGTAGATGAACTTGTAGGCTTAATCAAAGCCGAACGAGCGTTTGAATCTAATTCAAAAATAATTAACGCGTCAAGCAATATTCTGCAGTTGACGAATAATATGTCTTAGGGGAGATGAGTAGTTTAGTAGTTTAGGAGTTTAGGAGTTTAGAAGAAGTTAAAATAATATATTTTGAGCGTAAGCGAAAATAAATTCTTCTAAACCTCTAAACTACTAAACTTCTAAACCCAAAATCGTATTATGAAAAATTTTCTAGCAACATTACTAACATTACTATTTTTTTTAACCGGAGCATTAAGCGCCAATGCGCAGATGCTTAGTTCCGCTAATGTTAAAGCTTCTGTTGCAGAAATTCTTAAAAACGGTTACCAGAAAATGACAGACGCTGATATTGAGGTTAAAGTATCAGCAACTCCTTTTGCACAATTACAGCTTCCGGACGGCAAGGTTACATACAAGATTACATCCGGTGCTGATAAAATTGTTCCGCGGGATATTAAGAGAGTTGATGTTTATGTAAACAACGCGTTTGTTAAATCATTGAACCTGCCTGTACAGACAATCGTTTATAAAGAAGTGCTGGTTGCAAATGATTTTATTAACAGAGAACAGACACTGAATGATGAAACAGTAAGCATCAAAAAAATGGATGTATCTATGAAAATGGATTACGTTCTAGGAGAAAGGGCGCTCTCTAAAGAAATGAGTGCAAAAAAAGCCTTTCAAAAAGGAGAAATAATTGACAAACGCTTTGTAAAAATGCGTCCGGATGTTGTAAGAAATAATGATGTCCGAATTTTCTTCGTATCAAACGGAGATGTTATGGTATCCGTAGACGGAACTGCTATGTCAGACGGGATGCTCGGGGATTATATCGACGTAGAAAACAAAAACTACAAAAAAACGTATAATGGGAAGGTTATTGGGGAAAATAAGGTGTTGGTGAATATATAGTGAAGAGTGAGGCGTGAAGGGTGAGGGGAACATATTTAAATAATAAGAATGTAGGTTTTGGTAATCTCTAATTACCGAAACATTTTTAATAATATCATTACTTATGTTTTTGATGCGGTAAATCACAGATTTACCACATCCTACTACTTATGTTATACTTGTAAAAAAGCATGAGCAAAGATAATAGGGGTAAATTTTATGAAAAAATGTTCTATTCTAATTTTTATGATTATGATATCAGGTATATTTAGTTTAATGATTATTTCCGGCAAAACTTCTGCATCAGACAATTCTATTTATATATGTAATGGCAGACATTTCCAGCCGGGAGAAACCCCGGAAAGTTTTTGTAAAGCAAGTTATATAACATGGCAAATGGCGTTAAAATACCAAACCAAATATCCTGATATTGTCGAAAGTGCTAAAAGGACTTATGATTATTGTTTAGCACAGACTTATAATGAAACTGTTAATATGTATAATGCCGGAGGCTGCACTAAAGCTAATGTAATATATCGTACAGATAGTCAAGGTAAAAGTTGTAAAGAAATTAGCGGCAAGGGTTATTATTATTCCGATTGTGATGGAATACAAGCCAAATCGCATATAAAACTATAAAGAAAAATGTAGGATGTGGTAAATCTGTGATTTACCGCATCATTTAATATATGCTAAAATATATCTATGAATTACAAGAGATTATATATCCCAAATAGCATAGTTTTCATTACCATTGTTACAAGCAAAAGACGTAATATTTTAATTAAAAATATTGAATTATTGAAGTTTTCTATTCAGAATGCACACAAATATTATAATTTTAAGATTTATGCAATTTGTGTCCTAAATGACCACGTACATTTACTAATAAAGCCTGATAAAATTAACGAATTTTCAAAAATAATTTTACTGATAAAACGAACATTTTCTAAAAAGCTTGATATTAATACAATTACAGACTATAAACCAAGTGAAAGTAATATTAAACGCAAAGAACGTGATATTTGGCAAAGACGTTTTTGGGAACACACAATTAGAGATGAAGAGGATTTATACCGCCATATAGATTACATTCATTATAATCCGATAAAACATTATCAGATTGCGCCAAAAGATTGGAAATATTCAACATTTAATAATTTTGTTAAAAACGGATATTATGAATTAGATTGGTGTAATTTTGAAGATAAATACAAAATTTTAGATTTAGATTATGAATAAAAAGTTTTTGCTGCTACAGAACTATTATCGTTTAGTGATTTTGTCATAACCAGCTTTACCTGCATATAAGATTATATTTAATATTAACTGAGGTATAAAAGTTATTAATGCTATTCCTATAGCCCAATTTTTTATAGAATTAGGATTTATTTTTCTATTATTTAGACATTTAAGTTCATACTCAAGTTTTTTAGTGCTTTTATTATACTTCTTATATTTTTCTATCTTTTCATTTACTTTACTAATATTATTACTCACTTTTTGTTCATTTTTAAGCATTCTATACTGTTTGACTAAATCAAATCCGGCACCGCCAACTGCACCTGCTCCCCCCCCATATTAATGCATCATTTATAGGATTTGAAGAACAGATATAAAGATTATTTTCATCTTTCTTTTTGTCCGAAACTTCTTTTTCTTGAAAAGTAATGCTTTTCGTAGAAAGTGGTACACACGTTACACAATTCATCACTCATTTCCCATCTAATTGTTTATAAGTCTACACTAATTATATAAAAACCAAGCATATTTATAAAATTGCTATAAAAATAAAAAATCATAACAATTCTTAAAATATATGAAAGCAATGTAGGCTTTTGCAATCTTTGATTACCAAAACATTTTTAAAGATGTTATCACTTATGTTTTTGATGCGGTAAATCACAGATTTACCACATCCTACAGAACTTCACCCTTCACCATACAACCACTGCCAAAATTTCCACCATTTGATTGATGCCATCTCCCATCTAATAGTTTAAACTATACAATGTAGACTTTTAATGGGGAAGGTATATTCTTAAGGGTTATTTTTATAATCCTGAAAGAAAGCGGGTAAGTATTATTATGAAAAAAATTTTATCGAGTTTATTAATAATGATGTTAATGTTTACGGGATTAATGCCGGCAGGCGCAATTAACGCCAAGGTGCGCATAATGGATTTGACACATATTAAGGGAGTCAGAGAGAACCAGCTTGTCGGATACGGCGTAGTTGTAGGTCTTCCTGGGACAGGCGACAACTCTCGTTCCACGCAGATTACAAACCAGATGCTGTTAAGAAACTTAGGCACAATAATCGAGCAGGAAAACTATATCCAAAAAGGTGCATCAGCAGCCGTAATCGTTACCGCAACGGTTCCGCCTTTTGCTAAAAACGGTGATAAAATCGACGTAACTGTATCAGCTATGGCAGACTGTAAGAGCTTAGAAGGCGGTGTTCTTGTTCAGACAATCCTAAAGGCGCCTAACGGCGAAGCAGTTGCTGTAGCGCAGGGACCCTTATCAGTGGGCGGTATTAATAAAATTGCAGGCGGTTCTTCTGCAAGAACAGCAATCACAACAACCGGCAGAATCCCCGGCGGAGCAATAATTGAACGTGATATTTACACAGAAATCGGCGACGAGAACTCTATCACGCTTTCTCTTGACCGTTCTGACTACACGCTAGTTTCAAGAATTGCAAAAACAATTTCGCAAGTAGCACCCGCGCAGGCGATAGATGGAAGCTCCGTAAGAGTTGAAGTTCCTGCAAAATTTATGAACGACAGAGTCTCATTTCTCTCTATCATAGAAAATCTTGAAGTTTCTCCGACAATGGAACCAGCAAAAGTTGTTGTAAACGAAAGAACCGGCACAGTTGTAATCGGCGCTGACGTAAAACTACTTCCGGCAGCCGTAGCACACGGAAACATAACGGTTACCGTATCCACAACTAACGATGTTTCCCAGCCGAATGCTTTTGCAAACGGTGCAACCGTCGGCTTTGAAAACTCTGATATTGAGATTAATAAAACACCGGGCAGTCTAATCTCAATGCCCGCTAACAGCAACCTAAACGATTTAGTAAGAGCATTAAACGCCATCGGCGTTGCGCCGATAGACCTAATCTCTATCTTGCAAGCACTGAAGAAGTCCGGAAGCCTGCAGGCAGAATTGGTGATTATATAGATTCGTGAATCGTGAATCGAAACTCGTGAATCGAGGTATTAAAGATAATATAAGTAAACAAAGTACAATTAAAGAAATTCTATAACCACGGCTCACGATTCACGAATCACGAGTCACGCAAAAGAAAGGACCAAAATGGATTTTTCAACACCTACAATAGATATAATAAAAAGCGGATTGCATAACGCACAGACGATTAATTCGGACCAGGCGTTATATAACAAGATAAAAGAAAGCGGAGATTCAAAAGAACAATTGAGAAAAGCCGCAACAGAATTTGAAAGTATTTTTATAACCAAAATGCTTTCGGAAATGGATAAGACCGTTGATAGAGAAAACGGACTGTTCGGCAAAGAAACCCAATATGTTGATACGTTTAAATCAATAGTTTATCAGCAGATGGGACGTGATATCGCAAATAATCCAAGAACAAGCTTCGGATTTGCGGATCAGATTTACAGACAGATGGAAAGGTATGTGGGGGGATAGTGACTAGTGAGTAGTGAATAGAGATATTAAAAATAATATAAATAAACAAAGTAGAATTAATGAAATTTATAACCACTATTCACTACTCACTAGTCACTATTCACTCAACAAGAAAGGACCAAAATGTTACCAAGAATAGAAACCAATTCCGTACAACAATTCAGCGCACTCAATGCGTTCAAGTCTAACCAGAACGTACAGAAGCCGGAAACAGAACAGACAGAAGTTTCTAAAGGTGTTAATACAACATCAGCAAAAACTCTTCTTGAAAGAATTGATGTAAATGAAGTACGTGAATGCGCAAAAACCGTAGGAGAATTCAATATTTCGGATGATGACATCAAATATGGATTACTGTATGGTAGAAGTGTTATAGCGGAGTTTCTCTGCTAAAGGGGGGGAAAGGTTTATAGGTTTATAAGTTTAGAAGTTGAGAGGAAGTTATAAAATTAAATATTATGAGCGAAGCGAATTTAAATTCTTCTAAACCTCTAAACTCCTAAACTAAAAAACTCCTAAACCAAACAACGAGGTAAGTTATATGAAAAAAGTATTAACAGTATTAGCGATATTAATAATTTCAACAACGATGAGCGTTCAAGCTGAATCATTGTTTACGCTCGGTGCAACCCAGCATTATGCAGGCACACCGCGTTCACTTTTCGGCGGAGTACAGGCGCGCCAGATTGGAGATTTAATTTCCATCATTATGGAAGAAAATATTACGGTCAGCGACAACCTTACATATTCTTCTGAAAAATCATCTAATACCGTTGATACCTTTACATCATTTATTCGTGACTGGTTTGGCTTATCATTCCTTAAGGATTCTGACGGATTCGGAGGATCTAATGAAGTTTCAAATTCCGCAGCCGGCGGACGCACAATGAGTTTTGGCGACCAGATTGCAGTGCAGGTTGTACAACAGCTCCCGAACGGAAATCTTGCAGTGCAGGGCAAAAAGACACTTATTAACGGAAACGAAAGAATGGATTTTATTGTAACCGGAGTTATAGACCCGAGATGGCTTAATGTAGACGGAGAAATCTCTTCTCATAACGTTTCTAATCTACAGTTTGCTCTCTCAGGCAGAGGCACAATCTCCAGAAATCAGAACGAAGGTATATTTAACAGATTTATTAAGTATCTGTTCTAGTTCGTGACTCGTGAGTCGAAACTCGTGAATCGAAGTATTAAAGATAATATAGGTAAACAAAGGAGAATTAAATAAAATCTATAACCACGACTCACGAGTCACGAAACACTCTTCACAAAAAACAAAAGGACCTAATATGAACAAATATTTTCAAAACTTAATAGAAATCTTAGATAAAGAAATCAATGCGTATTCAAAACTGAAAGAGCTTTTTGAAGAAAAAAAAGAAGTTTTGAAAAGGGCAAAACCGGATGATTTAGGTTTACTGGATAACAAAATTCTGGCATTGAACAATGAAATCGTTAAACTGAATAATTCCCGCAAATCTCTTGCAAGCCAGATGCTTGATGAGAATGCCAATATGTCACAGTTTATCGAGCTTGCAAGGCAGGAGGCGCCGGAATATGCAGAACCTTTAGAAAGACGAAAAGTTAAGATTTGTAAAATTATTCCGGAGTTAACGTTATTAAATAATCAAAATGTGGAACTATTAAAACATGGCATTATAATCTCTAACAAGATGTTGGAAACGATTATAGAAGCTTTTGCTCCTCAAGGATGTAATTATAATGGAGCAGGAAAAACAGACACACATGAATATAACATGTGGACCATAAATGAAGAAGTCTAAAGGCTTATTGCACTTAGACAAAAGCTGTACTATTAAAATGAGGTAAAAATATGGTTAGCTTATTATCAGCATTGAATATGACTGCAAACACGCTCTCAGTAAATGAAAAAGCAATCAGTGTCGTTTCGCACAACGTTGCTAATATGAACACTGAAGGTTATCACAAACAGCGTGTAAACCTTGCTACACGAAATATTGCCGGTGCAATCGGCAATAACGTTACCAACCAGATTCGGGCAAATGGCGGTGTGATGATAGCTAACGTTTCAAGATATAATGATGCGTTTCTAAATAATTATTACCGCGATCAGCTTTCACTTCAAAATAAACTAGAGCAGCAGCTTGATGGCATTAGTGATCTGGCTGATATCCTTGATGATTTGGAAAGCACCGGTATTGATGCCGCGTTATCAGATTTTTATGAAGCACTAAATAACTTGAATGAATATCCGGCAAGCTCTACTGCCAGAACTAACTTTATAGAAACTGCCAAAACTCTTACATCAGTATTAAACTCTAAGAGTGTAGAGCTTGAACAGCTAACAACAAAAGCTCTTGGCGACGGCGAAACACAAGAATCTCTTGAAAATTCAAAAATCTATGTTCAGTATACCGCATTAAATGATAAACTGACAGAACTGGCAGATGTCAACAGAGCTTTACAGGTAACACAAACAGGCACACTCGAAGCTAACAACCTTCTTGATAAAAGGGATTTAATCCTTAACGAAATTGCAGAATTTGTAGATATAAGTGTTGAAGAAAATGCAAACGGCACTGTTAATCTTTCAATCGGAGGCGTTGAAGTTGTAAAAGGCTCAAAAGTAACCGGTGAATTACAAATTCAAACTGCAAAATCATACTGCGAATCTCAAGATCCTCCGATTGCATATACGGATGACTGGGACGGCGAAAATGCTGTAATAAGTATTATCAACCCGCAGGAAGATGATAAAGTTGTTGTTGCCAATGCAAATTCTCTAATCACTGAAGGCACACTCGGCGGTCTGCTCCACTCCGCTACCGATGACGGCGACGGAGAAACCAATGCCGGAACGGTTATGAATAGTTTAAATACTTTAGCACAAGCAATTGCAGATGTGTTTAATGAATTAAACACAAGAGAGGGCGCATATTGTATTAATCCTGATGATACCGGTAAGCTAATAGACAGTGCAGATGATAACTTCCTGTTCGTAACTGTAGATAAGGACGGCAATGTAATTACTGATGGTATAACCGCCGGCAACATTCAATTGAATCCGGATTTATTTACAGAAGACGGAATCTGGAATATTGCCTGTGCATATTTTGAAGACGGAGCAAATTTTGATGAGAATGCGGTAGGTAACGCACAAAACGTTGCAGATATGCTAGGCACCAGAAATGAAAAATTAGATGATTTAAACGGAATGTCACTTGAAGATTATTATACTTCACTTGTTGGAAAAGTAGCTTCAGCAGGCAGCAGCCTGCAGACATTGTATGATACACAAACGAGTGTGGTCGACGCAATTGATGCCCAGATAAAAGACAGTACCGGCGTTGATTTAAACGAAGAACTTGTTGACCTGGTTAAATATCAGACAGCATACTCGGCAGCAGCTCAAGTATTTAACACCTGTAACGCTTGTTTAGACACATTAATGACCTTAGGAGGTTAATAAAATATGGTTGATAGAATTTCTACATCCGGCAGATATGCACAATTAGTTGCAGATATGCAGCAAAATTTAATAAATTATAACCGGCTGACCTCTCAATTAGCCTCAGGTCACAAGGTTATGAGTATAACTGATGATCCAATTGCAGCAGTTAATATCTTAAATACAGACAGACAGTTAGGACAGATAGAAACTTTTTCCCTAAATGTTGAAATGGCTATGTCTGAATTAAGCACACTTGATGATTTAATGAGCCTTGCAACCGGCTATCTTTCTCAAGCCTGGGATAAAGCTGTACAGGCAAATAACCAGACATACGGGAATGACTCACTGGAAGCACTTAAGGTAGAAATTGATGAAATAATCAAAACCATGGTTGACTTAGCCAATACAGAATATAATGATAACTATATTTTTGGCGGCGCAAATACCAAAATAGAACCTTATACGATTGATGAAAACGGCAATATTATCTATAATGGCACGCCTTATGATAATCCGGATTATATAAGACAAACAGAAGTTGCCGACGGCGTATTTGAGGTAATCAATACAACGGGTGACAGAGTATTCGGCTACTACGAAGCAGTACAAGCTCAAACGGCAGATGGGAAAAATATCTTTACGGATGCAGACGGGAATAATGTAATTGAAACAATTGAAGCAGACGGAACTAAGACATATGCTTACGAAGATGGACGGGCATATGCAGGAGATGTTGAAGATTTGGAAGTTTCTGTAGATCATGAAGAATATTCTGGAGTTATGGGGACACTAAAACTATTGAGCAACTCTATACAGATGGTTCTTGACGGTGACACTGAAGCCGGTTATGAACAAATGAATGCAACACTGGATATGTTTGATTCTTCAATGAGAACAATAACAGAAGAACAGACAAAATTCGGCGGTGTTTATAATCGCTTGGAGATGACAACCTCAACTCTTGATACTAACAATCTGAATTTAACTTCATATCTTTCAGAAATTCAAGATGTGGATTTGACAACAGCAATTACTGAGTGGATGCAGGCACAATATGCATATCAGGCAAGTTTGCAGGTAACATCAGCATCTCTGGGCATGAGCCTGTTAAATTATATGTAAAATTAAATCCTTCACTCCTCAAGGATGAAGAGTGAAGGTCAAAATAAAAATTAGTCTACAATTTTAATATACTTACCATTTTTAAGGACATTTTGTCCTTTTTTCTTTTTTTACAGACTATTCAGATTTATCTAAAAGCATATTAATGCCGTCGTAAATTTGTTGGAATTCTCTTGAAGGTGCGAGTTTCGGGCATCTGCGTATTCGATTGCCTTTACGGTATGCTTCAATCACATCCTTCAATTCCGAAAGCGGACTAATAACCGTCTTATTAATTTTGTTAATAATTGCAAATCCCAAAAGCCAAATAATAACAGTTAAAAATACAATTACCCAGATACCTACAGAACTTAATTGTTTAACATCCATACCGGCATGCCTCATTGCAACACGATTAATTTTTGATAATTCTATTATATTGTTAATAACAATATCCTGCGCTTTTTTATCACCGCTAAACGCCTGACTGTATTTTTGTTCTATATTTCTAACAGCAGAAGCTTCTCCGGATTCAGTTACATTTTGCTTGGCATTTCCAAGGGCTTTTTCAAAATTCTGCTTATTTTTATTTACAGAAATACTGGAAAGCATTTGTTCTGCATAATATAAAGATCTGGTATTATGACGATTTATATACTCTATTGAAGGCGCCAGCCTCAAAAATCCCCGTACACCCGCAAATGCAATAATTGTCGAAAAAATAAGTAATAATATAAATGAAAAACAAACCGATTTTGAAAAATTCACTACAAATTCTCCTTCAACATTTTTTCAATAGATTCATCCGTACAAACAAGCAAAAGCTTATTATCTTCTGTCAGCTTCTCTGTCGGGAAAGGACGGGTAAGTTTTTCTCCCTTCTTCACTGCAGCAACAATAATCCCGTATTTATTCGGCAGAGCCAACTCTATTAAGTTTTTTCCAATCATAAACGGCTGAACATTTATTTCCAAAAGCTGAATATCATCGGAAGACTCATCTGTGATAACATTCTGAAACATTATTTTGTATGCATATTTTTTTCCGTATTCTTCATCCGGATTTATTACACTCTTTGCCCCAACTGCTTTCAAAATCCTTTCATGTATCTTTTCCGTAGCCCGTGCTATTACGTTTTCACACCCCATTTGTTTTAATAGTGCAGTTGTAAGAATAGAAGGTTCTCTGGAACCTATCGCACATATTACTATATCCCGCTCTTTAGGACATAATTTAGCAAGTGAGATTTCGTCAGTTGCATCAAGACACATTACATCTTCCAAAAAAGCAGAAGCTTCATCTACAAGTTCTTTATCAATATCTGCACCAATTACTTCAACACCTTTGTCTGTTAAAGTTCTAGCCAAAGACATTCCAAATTGACCCAGTCCTATAATTAATATTTGCATACTCATTTTCTTTCTCCTATGTTAACGATATTTTTGCATCAGGATATGTAACTCTTGTTTCAGTATATTTTGAATTCATATAATAAACAATCGTAGCCGGCGCAACACGCCCGATAAACATTGTTATAATAATTATCATTTTTCCTACTTCATCAAGTCCGGGTGTTGCCCCTATAGTTAAACCAACAGTACCTAGTGCTGAAGCTGCTTCAAAAACAAGTGCGCTGTCAGATATTTGCTGTGTTGTAATCAGCATACAACTTGAAATTAAAAAAATTCCAAGATAAATTAAAGTAAGCGTTACCGCTTTTTGGACCATTAAAGGCTGAATAGTTCTGTTTCTTATTATATTGCTTTTTCCAAACAGAGTATTATAACAGGTTATTAATATTATACTAAAAACAGCTGTTTTTATACCGCCAGCAGTACCTCCAGGCGAACCGCCAATTATCATAAAAACAATAAACATAATATATGTTATTCCGCTTATATGTTCAAGCCCCACTGAATTAAAACCCGCAGTCCTAAGTGTTACAGATTGAAACCATGAGTTATTTAATTTATCAAACCATCCCATGCCTTCCAATACACCGTTATACTCTGCAATAAAGAAAATTATAGTTCCTGTCGCCAGCAAAATTAAGGTCGAATTAAAAACAATAAGTGCAAGCGGTGGAAGCTTTTGTTTTTTTAAAATTCTACTAAACATTATACAAATTGCCGGAGAAATACCACCCAAAATAATTAAAAAAGAAATAGTATATAAAATAAGCGGATTGGTATTATATGCTACAAGATTAAAAGAATTCAAAACAAATCCTGCATTACAAAAAGCTGAAACAGCGGTAAAAAATCCCATTTTTAAACCGGTAATAAAGTTTTTTTCTGCAAAAGTAAAACCGGCTGTTAAAAGAATTCCGCCGAAAAATTCCAATAAAAAAGTATACTTAAAAATTAAAAATAATGAACTCTTGATTTCTTCCCTGCTTTCAGCATCAAAAATTCTTCTGGCATTTTTTTCATATCTTAATGACATCCTTTTTCCCAGCATAATAAAAATAACAGAGCTTATGCTCATTATTCCCAAACCTCCGGTCTGAATTAAAGCTATGAGCATCAACTGTCCAAACCCGGTCAAATCTTTGCTTATATCAACAACTGATAAACCGGTAACACAAACCGCACTAACTGAAGTAAAAAGAGCATCTATCAAGGATAAATTTCCTGAGCAAGGCAAAAATAATATCAAACATCCTAATATACAGAGCAAAAAGAATGTTATTGATAGAATTCTCTCCGGTGATTTTGTAATAAAATCAAGATAATTATTTTTAAAATAGCCGGTTAAGCTTTTTATCTTCATACAAAAAACCTTTTTAGACAAGTATATCATAAATATATTAAAAATAAAAAAGAAGTTCAAAAATAACTCTTCTTTATGGAGCGGAAGACGAGACTCACTGTGTCTGTTTGCGTGCAGGAAAAGGTGACTAAATGTCACGTTTTCCGTCAAATTCTTAAGAAATTTGAGTATCTTGAGCTAGCAAATAGAGGGAGCGACAGCAAAACGCAAGTTTTGCACTGGCGTGAGGACAGTCGCGGCAATAAAAAAGAGCTCCAAAAGGAACTCTTCTTTATGGAGCGGAAGACGAGACTCACTGTGTCTATTTGCGTGCAGGAAAAGGTGACTAAATGTCACGTTTTCCGTCAAATTCTTAAGAAATTTGAGTATCTTGAGCTAGCAAATAGAGGGAGCGACAGCAAAACGCAAGTTTTGCACTGGCGTGAGGACAGTCGCGGCAATAAAAAAGAGCTCCAAATGGAACTCTTCTTTATGGAGCGGAAGACGAGACTCACTGTGTCTGTTTGCGTGCAGGAAAAGGTGACTAAATGTCACGTT
>CALVBN010000006.1 GCA_944325785.1 Candidatus Gastranaerophilales bacterium
CCTCTGAATGACGCGAAACTTGGAGTTGTGATGCCCGACAATTACATTTACCCCTCTGAATGACGCGAAACTTGGAGTTGTGATGCCCGACAATTACATTTACCCCTCTGAATGACGCGAAACTTGGAGTTGTGATGCCCGACAATTACATTTACCCCTCTGAATGACGCCAAGACGGAAGTTGCTATTAACAAATTGTTGTAGGTCATGCATTGCCTGACAACAATCTACGTACCTTTGACTAATGCCTAACCGGAGGGTGTATCCGCCCAAAATATATAAAATTATTAATTAAAATTCTCCTAATAACGCGTCCCGCGCCCCGCGAGCGTGTTATGCACAAGCATAACCATAGCGAGCGAAAACGTGCAGGCTTGCCTGCAACATCCATTCAATCCAACACCCGTCAGGGTGTAGAAAACGATTGCGTATTTCTCTTTCTTTGCTAACGTTTCTTTCTCTTTTCATCGCAAAAAAGAGAAAGAAATGTTAAAAAAGTTTTGTAGGATGTGGTAAATCTATGATTTACCGCCTCAAAAACACAAATGATGACACCATTAAAAATGTTTCGGTAATCAAAGATTACCAAAACCTACTGACTGCAAACAGCCCCCTTTTTAGTAGTTACATAAACTTTTTATATATGATTTTATAGCAGGGAGTGATTTTACGCCTCCTTATATAATATTTAAATTATTAAAATATTTCTTTACATTTATATTATAAAAAGCAATTTTTCTGAAAAAAAATACTTTATATAGTAAAGAGGTATTAATATGGGGATTACAAACCTTGGAATGAATATTGCAGAGTGTACTGCGCGTTTGGTAAAGTCCAGCGGAGTTAAAAGCGTTTTGGAGTTAAAACCGTACAACAAAACGCTGAATATTAAAGGGCTTCAGATGCCATCACCTTTGACATCTGATGTAGTTGAAATTTCAAGAGTAAAGCCCTTTGAAATGGTTCCGGAAAATGAACAGCTGTTTAGCTGGGCTTCTCCACACCCTAAACTTTCTTTTAAGAAAATAGAGCCGGAAAGTCTTGCCATGGTACATATGACCAATTATTATCCTAAGGGCGGGAAAATTCTTTCTACAAAATTTGCAAGCCGTGATGCTGATGGAGCCGGTGCGTTTCGTCCGACTATACATTTTGCCTTAAATAAGTCGGTAACAGAACACGCATTAGGCAACGGTTGGCAGACAATGGATTATGCTGTTATTCTGCCGTTTAAAGAAACGGTGAAATCTACATCATCTTCTAAAGTAATAGGCGGAATACAAGATGATTTCTTTTTTCTGGACGAAGTAAAACTTCCTGCCGGAAGTACTATTATTAAATATAATCCGGAGATAGCACCGCATCAGCTCAAGGTGTCTGATGCTTTTGACGGCATTAAACTCATTGAATCTTCAAACCGAAACCTTGGCGAGACAGCTGATATTGTGCTTAGAAAAATGGGATACAACCATTATAATGATGCTTTTAAGGCGCATCTCGGCGCTAGCGAGAGCGACATAAAACTTTTAACTTCTATGCCGGAATCAAATTTAACGGAACGCGTTACTCATATTAATAAACATGGAGGTGTAAAGGCAGAGAGGGCAAGGATAGAAGAAGCTGTAAAACTTCAAAAAGAATATGCAGACCTGCTTTCAGAGCAAGATTATAAAAAAGCTATGGATAATTATAACACCGAACTTAAATTTTGTGATTTACTGGAAAAATATGGAGATAAAATTGACGATTTTCCGAAAGCCTGGCAGACATTTTGTAAAGAAAATAACTTTATAAATCAACTTCATACCCAAACTCCTTGGTGCAAAGCAGAAATGACGCTTGTTATTATTAATATGTTAAAGACTTTTGGCAAAAATTCCTGGGGAGAAAACTTTAAACAAAGACTTATTAAGACTATTGACAGTATTCCCAAAGAATTGCCTAAAGGTAAAGAAGTCGGACTGGATATAACTAAATTAAGAAAAATCGTTGCCGAAAGCGATACTCCGGAAATAGCAGAAAAAAGAATTGCAAGTGAAATGAAGCTGAAAGCGATGCCTCCAAAAGATGCTTCGGCATTGAAGCCTGATGAGGATAACTCTGCCCTTATAGATTTAACTTTATCCATGTTTGGAATGTAGAAACGGGTAATACGGTATAAAAAATAAACAATAATCAGTTTGCTTTTTTAGTTGCATTAACTTTATGTTATGATATCAAGGTGCAGTTTTGTGCGCGAATGTAAATAAAAGTTTAACCCCGCGGGGGTTAGGGAGGGGCTAGTTGGATTTAATACAATCAATTTTAATGGGAATAGTGCAGGGTTTGAGCGAATTTCTGCCGATTTCAAGTTCTGCGCATCTTGTTTTTACATCTAATTTTTATAAGGTTTTTAAAGGAATAGAAATTGTGCAGGAATCTAATCAAGAAATTTTTCTTGATATAATGCTCCATTTGGGAACTTTAATTGCTGTTTTAATTTATTTCAGAAAAGAAATTCTTGAAATATTAAAGGCGCTCTATTTCGGATTAAAAAACAAAGATTACTCTTCAAGAGATTTTAAGCTTGGTATTTATATAATTCTGGGTACAGTAATAACTGTTTTGATTGCGTATCCTCTAAATGAAGTCGCAGGCGGGCTTGTTTTTCAACCTTCAATTGTCGGCATGCTCCTTGTTGGAACAGGTGCTTTACTTTTGTTTAGCGAATACTGGGCAAAAAAACATCAGAATAAAAAAGATATTTCAATAAAGAATTCTATCCTTATTGCAATAGCGCAGGGGCTGGCAGCGCTTCCTGGATTCTCCCGCTCCGGATTGACTATAGCAACCGGGCTTTTGAGCGGCATGGAAAGAACGACCGCAGCAAGGTATTCATTTTTATTGAGTATTCCGATAATCCTCGGCGCATCAATGGTTTATCCGCTGGTTAAGATTGATTTTCACGAGATAATAACATATAACTGGACGGCTATTATCGCCGGGACAATTGTTTCCGGACTTGTCGGGTATGTTTGTATTAAATATTTCCTCAAGTTTGTGTCAAAATTTTCACTCGGAATATTTGGGTATTATTGTTTAATTATGGGGATTGTGACCGCGGTTTTCTTCTGGGGTAAATAGGAGAAACATGTTTTTGAAAAGCGGGTGCGGATTGACACCTCACCCTGGCTCTCTCCTAACAGGAGAGGGGGTTAGTTAAAGGAGGAAGGTTATGAATGAGTATATTGAACATACATTGTTAAAACAGGATGCAAAGAAAGAAGATGTGAAAAAATTGCTGAATGAAGCAATAAAATATAAATTTTTGGGTGTCTGCGTTAATCCATGCAATGTAGAATCTGCCAGAAAATATTTAAACGAACACGGCGGAGCGGAAGTTAAGGTTGTTACTGTTATCGGATTTCCTCTCGGGCAGAATACTACAGAGGTAAAGATTCTTGAAACTGTAGATGCAGTTAAAAACGGCGCTGATGAAATTGATATGGTGATTAATGACGGCAAATTAAAAGACGGCGATTATGAATATATTATAGAAGAGATTTCTAAAATAAAGACCGCCTGCCAGGGAAAACCGCTTAAGGTTATACTGGAAACTGATCTGCTGACTAAAGAAGAAATCAAAACAGCCTGTGAATTATGCATAAAAGGCGGGGCGGATTTTGTAAAAACTTCTACCGGTTTTGTTAAAAACGGCGTCGGCGCAAAGGCTGAAGATGTTAAACTTATGTATGAAACAGTAAAAGATGCGGGTTTGAAGGTTAAAGCATCCGGCGGTATAAGGGACAGAGAAACTGCCGAAAAGATGATAGAAGCAGGCGCATCAAGGCTTGGAACAAGTTCCGGAGTAAAGATTACCGCTGGGGAATAAAAATATAATTATTTTTACCCCCCGCTAAAGTTTAATGAAATAATGAGGGTTTACGTTTAATATAATAAAGAATCCTCATCGCTCAAACTTTCCTCTCTTTTTTCTAAGAGAGGTTTCTTTATGTTATAACTTATAATATGAACTATTCGACTCTTTTTGATTTAGCACGGAATTTTTATACATCGCTTTCCTATAATGATAAGTACGGAAGGGCAAAAATACCGTTCAGATATTTTCTGGAACTCACTTACAGGTGTAATCTTAACTGCCCGTATTGTTATGTAGGAGATGAAAGAAAGAAAAACGAATTAACAACGGAAGAATGGAAATCTGTTATAAACCAGCTTCCTTTTTATTCTATAGCAACGCTTGTCGGCGGTGAACCGCTTGTGAGAAAAGATTTTATTGATATTCTTGCTTATACGTCCAAAAAGATTATGAATAAAGTGCATGTCGTATCTAACGGAATATTGATTAATGATGAAATTATAGATGCTTTTATAAAATATAAACTTCTGCTTTTATCTGTTTCTCTTGACGGATACGGAAAAAATCATGACAAAAACAGAGGAAAAGACGGAATTTTTGATAAAATAATTTCTAATCTTGAGAATTTGAAATCAAAAAAGAAAAGCCAGATGACAGATATTAAGACGATTGTTCTTGAGAATAATCTTGATGATCTGCCGAAGCTTTATAAATTATGCAATAAAATGGGGTTTGAATTCTTTTCAATCTCGTTTTTAAGAAACAATCACTGGAAACAGAATTCTGTTCTGCAGGAAAGTTTTATTCCGGAATTCAATGACAATTATCCTATAAAGCTCTATTTTGATATGGAGCATTTTAAAGAGGTATTCCGCGAAATAGAGAGTATTAAAGGGCGTACGAAGATAAGATTTTCGCCTAAATTTGAATATTCTCTCCATCCGCTTGAAGCTATAGAAAAATTCTTCCAAACTTCTGAAAATACTCCTGTGAGCGAAATTTACAAACCTTGCACTTATCCATACAATAATATGATGATAAATCCGGAAGGTTTTGTATACCCCTGCCTTTCTCAAAAAATAGGGAATGTAAAGGATAAGAGCTTGAAAGAATTATTTAATGCCCCGCATTACTGCTGTTTCCGCAAAAATCTGAAAGCGTCCGGCGGAACTTTCGGCGCCTGCCAGATGTGCTGTGAATTGGAAGTTAAGCTGTAATAAAACCGGCTCTTTACTTTTTAAAAATTAACCTTAAAAAATATACATAAGACTAATTTGTATAAATTTATAAGGACAAATAATATTCTTATGAAAAAAGTTTTGAGTTTGATTATACTAATGATGCTGTCATTTCTGCCTATTAACGGTGCGACGTTTCAAGGCGGTGTATCCGAGCAGGGCGCATCCAATTCAAGCAGAATTATAGATAAACAGACCGGACTGGGTATCGGCGGAGCGGATGTAAGTCTGCCGAAACAAAATTATCGTACAAAAACCGATAATGAAGGATATTTTGAACTAGATACGCAGATAAACGGTCCTAGTATTATGTCGGTTAAAAAAGAAAATTATAAACCTTTTTCAATGACAATAGATGAAAAATCCATGAATGCGCCGATTGTTGTCGGTATCGAAAAATCAAACGCTTCCGGACAGGCTCTTGATACAAACATGTATCATCTCGGCGACAATAGTTTTTCGGATTTATCGGCTAATGCAGGCGAGTTTACAATGCAGGCGATTGGTCCGTTTTATACAAAAAGATTTACTCTGAAAAATATAAATATTGCAAAGCCGGTTTATCTTGTAATCGGTTCAATTATCGGAATAGATACGGCTATGGCGCGCTCTATGGGGCAGAATAAAATTCCGAATGCGTTTGCTTCTCCGCCGGAAGTTTATTTTAACGGAAACAAAATCTCTGAAATCCAGCTGAACGGCGACGGGCAGAGAATAAAACTTCCCAAAAATCTTATCAGAAAAAATCAAGTTAATGAAATTACAATTAAAACGGGAAGAAACTTGATGCAGACAGCATATATTGATTATGATGATATTGAATTTATGAATATACTTATTGAGAATTAAAAAGTTATTTTCCCCAAAACAGTACGTTTTTCTGCACCTGTGCATGAGGGAAGGTTGTTTGGAATATGGTAATATGTGCAGTAGCCTAAAAGTGCAAATGCCATTGCTTCTTTAAAATTGTTTGAAATTCCGTAATCTTCATGAGTTTTAAGCATGACGTGTTTGGGAAGATAATTTTTCAAAAATTTCATCATAGTTTTGTTGTAAGCCCCGCCTCCTCCAACTATAACAGTATCATATCTAAAAGGTACAAATCTTTCATACGCCTGCGCAATTGTTTTGGCGGTTAATGCGGTTAGGGTTGCTATAATATCCTGCGGTTCTTGGGGTGCGATTTTTAAAATATTTTCAATATATTTCTTTGAAAAATATTCCCGTCCCGTTGTTTTGGGCGGAGAAAGATAATAGTATTCATCCTGCAGAAGGCAGTCAAGCAGGCTTTCGCATACGTTTCCGGATGAGGCAATCTCTCCGTCTTTATCATATTTTTGATTATAAAATTTTTGTACGCAGTAATCTATCATAATGTTTCCGCATCCGGTATCAAAACCGAAGGTGTCGCACTCATCAGAAATCACTGTAACATTAGAAATTCCGCCGATATTTTGAACAAGAGAATTTTTAAACCATTTTTCGTCGGCAAAACAAACAAGCGGTGCGCCCTGCCCTCCGCATGCAATATCGCCTTCACGGAAATTTGAAATTGTCATGCATCCTGTTTCTTTTGCTATAACAGAGCTTTCTCCGATTTGCAGTGTGCTTTTTAGGGAGATATTTCCCAGCTTTTCGTCATGCGGATAATGATAAATTGTCTGACCGTGGCTTGAGATAAAATCCGGCCTGCCGAATTCTTTGATTAAAATATTCGATGCTTCAGCAAAACATCTGCCGACTGCAAAATTAAGCTTGCAGAGTTCCTGTGCGGAGATATTTCCGCTGAATGCAGAAAAAAGTCTGTTTCTGATTTCTTCCGGATAAGAATAATTTATACCTTGAATCAGCTTGACGGACATATCCGGATGAACTTCGCACAATGCTGCGTCTATTGAATCGCAGGATGTTCCCGACATAAGACCTATTACTTTTTTTATCTCTTTTTCATCCCCGTTTTCCATACGTAAAATTATAGCATAATAAAAAAAGGTTCCCTATAAAAAGAAAACCTTTTTAACCCAATAATCTCCTACCCCAAAAATTCTTTTGCCCAAATCTCTCCTCTTTAAGATTTGTTTTCGGGTAAATGTCTGATTGTAAAAATAAATTGATTTGTGTTTTAAATGTTCTGAAAGTTTTTAATCTTTTTTGTATTTTTGACTCCCCCCGAGTCCCGTAGCCATCACTCCTTTCAAGTATGTGTATATCGTATAATTTTCAAATCTTTTTATCAAGTAAAGAATTTCGTAAAAATTTTTACAATTGACCATGCTTCCCGTAATTATTAAAATAAATTCGAATTAACAAAAGTTAATGTTTATTTTTTGCTAAAATCGTATTGACAAAAAATTTTGCCCGATGCAAAAGCGTGTTTAATAGAATACCATAGTATTGCTTTTGCGCCTTCTTAAAATCTGGTATCTGAAAGTTGTAATAAGTTCCAGTTCTGTTTTGTCGTACTGAGGCGGAAGAGGTGGAAAAGGCGCACTGGCTTTTACGGCATATAAGGCTGAACTATCAAATTCGCTGTATTTTGAAGCATGAAATATTCCGCAGGAACGAAGTTGCCCATTTCTTCCTATAGTATAAGAAATTGAAACATACGCACCGCTGTCCAAATCCACTGTTTGCCATTGCCTTCTTATCAAGTTTTGGCAGCTTATAATATAGAGATGCAAATAATTGGGAAGCTCAAATTTGCTGTTTTCTCCCGCAACTCTGCTTGAAAGAACTCGGACTCCTTTGGGCGGATTCTCTGATGCAGGGCAGCTGGAGGAGAGTCCGCAGGATAATATAAATAATGATGTTAATAATATAAATAATTTTTTCATCGTTCGATTAGTCTTATTCTTGTATCCGAATAGTATTCTTGATTAATTTTATTTGCATTTTCAACACGCATAATTTTGTTATCAAGCTCGCTGTTTGGATTTAGTTCTGATGCGAGTTTTAGGTATCTTAAAGATGCTTCCGTGTCTCCAAATTTTTCATAAATGTCGCCTATTTTATAGAGCGTTTCATAATGTCTTGTGTATCCGTTTTTGTAAGCGCGTTGATACATTTTCAAAGCTTTTTTAAACATGTTTCTTTTATAATAAAATTCTCCGAAATAAAAACAAGCTTCTGCGCTGTTTTCATTAATCCCGAGCGCCTGTGAGAAACTTCCTTTTGCATATTTATCCATGCCTATTGCATCATACAAGATTCCAAGCCGTATGGGGTAAATTATATTTTTCGGGTTTTTGCGGTTTAATATTGTGTACAAATTAAGCGCGGCAGTCATTTCTTCACTGAGTCCGCCTCCGGATTTAAGTGCAAGTCCATAATATAATTTTGCTCTTGTTTCTAATTCTTCCTGATTCAGATTTTTGTATTCAATCGGAATTTGATACTCAAGCCCGCCCTTGAGAGGTGCCGGTATACAAACTTGCTGTAACATCCCTAATACAAAAAATGCAGATAAAATTTTAATCAATTGGCGCATATAATTTATCTTAATATTACATAATAATATCTATTATATCAAGTAATTTTTTAGTAGAATATTAAAAGAGGGTTGAACCATTGAAAGAATTTGTATGCTTAGCAGTGTTTATAATACTTTCCGCAATGTTTGCTGTTGCAATGGTTGTTGCCGGTTTTATCTGCCAGTATAAAAGCAGATGTAATATAAAAGAATCAACATATGAATGCGGTGTAAATCCTATTGAGGATGCAAGAATACAATTCGATGTAAAATATTTTAACTATGCAGTTATGTTTCTGATTTTTGATATTGAAACGATTTTTCTTTATCCGTTTGCAGTATTTGTAAACTGGCTCGGATGGTTTGCAATAATAGAAGCATTTATTTTTGCTGCGCTGCTTTTGTTCGGTCTGGTCTTTGCGATTAATAAAAAAATGCTGAGGTGGGTATAATGAATATAATACTGACTTCAATAGATTATATTTTAAATTGGAGCAGGGCAAATTCTCTCTGGCCTTTGACATTCGCTACATCCTGCTGCGGAATAGAGATGATGCAGACTGTTGCATCTGATAATGATATTGCGCGGTTTGGTTCGGAAGTCTTCAGGGGGTCTCCGAGGCAGGCGGATTTATTAATCTGCGCAGGAACGATTACGCATAAAATGGCGCCTGTGCTTTTGAGGCTTTATCAGCAGATGGCGGAGCCCAAATACGTAATTGCAATGGGTGCATGCACGTGCGGGGGCGGAATGTTTGCGGAAACTTCCTATTCTGTAGTTAACGGAATTGATAAAATTATTCCGGTAGATATATTTCTTCCGATGTGTCCGCCAAGACCGGAAGCGCTGATTGATGCAATAAGAAAACTGCAGAATAAAATAAAAAAAGAATCTGTTTTGAAGAGAAAAGATTTTGTTAATTTTCACACCCCGAAATTAATAGAAATGAACGGAATATTAGGGGAAAAAGGGGGAAGCGATGAACTGGCATGAGTTTGTAAGAATATTTGATGATTGTGAACTTGCAGGAGATAAGATTATTGTAAAATCAAGACTGCATGATGTTATAGAGTTTGTTATTAATAATTATCCGTATAATATGCTGAAAGAAATTATTGCTGTGGATAATAAAGATAATAGTACGGAACTTATATATCATATGTATTCTGTTGATGATGAAGAAGATTTGTATATCTCAATCACTGTACAGGGCGAGGCAGAAAGTATCTCTGATATATTTGAATCTGCTGTTGCAGATGAAAGAGAAATTTATGATTTGTTCGGTATAAATTTCATCGGTCATGAAGATTTAAAACGGCTTTATATGCCGGAGGACTGGAAAGGGTTTCCGCTGAGAAAAGATTATGTGCAGGATGATACGAGGTTAGCGTGGAATGACGGCAACGACGAGGCTTAAACTAAATCTCGGTCCCCAGCATCCTTCAACGCACGGGGTTTTGCGTCTGCTTCTTGAACTGGAAGGAGAAAAAATTCTTTCGTGCGAACCGGATATAGGTTATCTTCACCGCGGAATGGAAAAAATGGCGGAGAAGCTGACTTATATACAATACTTGCCTCTGGTTGACAGACTTGATTATCTGGCGGGCTTTTTTTATTCCGAACTATTATGCAGAATTGTTGAAACTGCATGCCAAGCTGAACTGCCGGATAAGGTGAGAGTCATAAGGGTTATGATGCTTGAACTCAACAGAATCGCATCTCACCTTTTATGGGTCGGGGCATTCTTGATGGATTTGGGCGCAACATCGCCGTATTTTTATGTTTTCCGCGAAAGAGAAATGATTTTAAGATATTTTGAAAAAGTTACCGGTCAGAGAATGATGTATAATTACTTTATTTTCGGCGGTGTAAGAAAAGATATCGAATTCCTGGAAAATGTAGAGGAAATTATTTCTATTCTGCCTCAAAAAATTGATGATTATGAAAAAATTATTACAGATAATCCGATTTTTATAAGAAGAACCGTAAATAAAGGTATACTTGAGCCGGAAACAGCGTTTAATTTTGCGATAACCGGAGTTAACCTTAGGGCAAGCGGTGTGGACTATGATTACAGGCATCAAGACAGTTTGTATAAAGGTTTTGATTTTAAGGCAATTGTACTTGACGGAAAAGATGCATGGAGCAGATACAAAGCAAGAATTCTGGAAATGAGAGAAAGTATAAATATTGTAAAACAGGCGCTTGATTATCTGAAAAAATCCGGTCCTCTTGAACAGAGGCTGATACCTCCGATAAATCTAAAGCTTCCGGAAGGCGAATACTTTGCGGAAATCGAAGCTCCGCGCGGGCTTGCCTGCTGTTATGTACGCTCAGAAGGCGATGATAAACCATACAGGCTTAAATGGAGAACGGGTTCTTATTATTCCGTAAACCTTTTGAGAAATATTTTAAAGGGCGAGTATTTGAATGACGCAATTGCTATTGCGGGCTCTCTGGATATTATTCTGCCGGAGGTGGATAAGTAGATGAATTATCTTTATTTTTTATACATTGAATTTCTAAGCAGGCATAATATTCCTAAGCTTTTCGGGGATATAACTTTTTATTTTATTCCTTTTTGTATAATTGCTGCGGCTCTGCTTGTGGTTGTCCTTGTGCTTGTTCTTGCAGAGAGAAAACTGCTGGGATTTTTTACGCAGAGAAAAGGTCCGAACAGAGTCGGTGTATGGGGAATTCTGCAGACCGTTGCAGATGCTTTCAAACTCTTGTGCAAAGAAAATATTACGCCCAAAAAGGCTGACAGGTTTTTGTTTAATCTTGCGCCGATTTTAGCGTTTGTACCGATGTTTGCGGCTCTTGGCGTAATTCCTTACAGTGCAGAATTTACTTTTATTAATACTCAGACAAATGTTATTTTATATCTTGTACTTGCGGCTTTTCCTGTGATAAGCATTTTTCTTGCGGGCTGGGCGAGTAATAATAAATACTCTTTGTTCGGTGCAATGCGCAGTATTTCGCAGGTTTTGAGCTATGAGCTTCCTATAGCTTTTGTTGTTTTGTCAATTGCGGTTCTTTCTTCTTCAATGAATCTGACGGGGATTACCCTTGCGCAGTTTTCAAGATGGGGAGTTGCGGGCTGGTTTGTTTTTCCTTGTATTTTGGGTTTTGTTATTATGTTTATCAGTATTCTTGCTGAATTAAACAGATGCCCGTTTGATTTGCCGGAGGCGGAAAGCGAATTAATCTGCGGGTATAATACTGAGTATTCCGGCATGAGGTTTGCGATTTTTTATCTTACGGAATATTCAATGATGTTTGCAAACGCTATGTTTCTGGCAATTCTGTTTTTAGGCGGATATCTTTCGCCTTTCGGAAAATATTTATTTAATAATTCGTTCTTGATTTATTTTGAACAGGCTTTCTGGCTTATGCTTAAAGCCGGAATTATTATATTTGTGATGATATGGATAAGGGCGGTTCTTCCGAGGCTTGCGTCTTTTGATCTGCTGAAGTTTTCATGGGCAGTTTTGCTGCCGCTTTCTATTCTAAATTTTTTCATAATGGTGCTGTATAAATTTATTGCGGGAGGCGGAGTATGTGCATAGAATTTTTCGGCGCGGTAAAAGCATTATGGGAAGGCATGCTGACAGTTTTTAAACATTTATTTAAAAGGGCTGTTACTTTAGAGTATCCGGAAAAGAAAAGAGATCTCAATGGCGCCTTTAGAGGGAAACCGGTCGTTGAGGGCTGTATTGGATGCGGTATCTGCCAGAGGGTTTGTCCTTCCGGTGCAATTGAATTCAAAAAGGACGAGAATGGTAAAGTTGTATTTTATAAATTTGATTTAAAAAAATGTATTTTTTGCGGAAACTGCGCTTTTTACTGTCCTAAGGGTGCAATAAAAATGACAAAAGAATACGAACTTGCAGTGCAGAATAAGGATGAGTTAAATTTGATTTACAGAGGAGGGGCGGAAAATGATTGATAATCCCGTTATATTTTATTCGGCTTCTTTCTTATTGATTTTATTTGTTTTAGGAGCATTATTTGCAAGGAATATTATTTATTCTCTTTTATGCTCTGTTGTTGTGTTCTTTTTAGGCGCTTTGTTTTTCTATGTATTGGGTTCTGAATACAACGCTATAATTCAAGCTGCCGTATATGGTCTTGCAGTTCCTGTTCTAATCGGGATTTCAATAATGTTCTGGCATAACGGAAAAGAAAAAGAAAAAAGGGCGGAAAAATTTACTATTCCTTATATAACTCTGATGTGCGCGGGAATTTTTGTTCTGGCGTTTGTGTATCTTGTGATGATGTCTGTTGCAATGGTGCCGGATACGTTTTGTATAAAAGAGCTTGCGCAGGTTAATGCGTTTGATAATATATCAGTGTTTGCTAAGGGCATTTTTGTTAATTATGTATGGGCGTTTGAACTGGTATCGCTTCTTTTAACAATAGTGATTGCAGGTTTAAGTTTGTTTAAAAAAAGGGGGGCATAGGGTGGACATAACAATATATCATTATTTATTTATAGGATTATTGCTGTTTTTATGCGGGCTTATCGGTTCTGTTCTTGTTAAGAACGTTATTAAGGTGTTAATTTCAATCGAATTTATGCTTATGGGGGTTAATATAAACTTTGTAGCCTTTGCTTCTTTTTGCGATAATATAACTTTCGACGGGTATATTTTTGCATTATTTTATATGGGAATCGGCGCGGTAGAACTTGCGGTTGCGATTTATATTTTCTATCTGATGTATCAGAAAAAACAGAGCGACAGTATTGATAAGTATAGTGATTTGTAGGAGTTATAATGGCAGATATAATTTTAGATAACATATATTTAATACTTCTCCTGCCGTTATGGATTTTCTTAATCATAATGTGCGGAAGATTTTTTGCCGTGTATGTAAATAAAAGAATTATATATACTCTTACTCTTCTGTCGTCTTTTTTAGGAATACTTTTGTGTTCAGTAAGTCTTGTCAAGGTTAGGGATACTGTAGAGCAGAGTTTCCAGTTTATTAAGATTAATAATTTTTCAATTCCTGTCGGGCTTCATATTGACAAGTTTTCGCTGATTATGGCGCTTGTTCTTTTTCTGGTTAGCTTTCTTGTACAGATTTTTTCAATTCCGTATATGAAAAAGGAGGAGAAAAACTATCGTTTTTATGCGCTTTTGAATTTGTTTAATTTTTCTATGGCAGGATTATTATTCAGTCCGAACTTATTCCAGATGTATGCTTTCTGGGAGCTTGTAGGTATTGTTTCTTACCTGCTTATCGGTTTTGAATATAAAAAGAAAGAAAAATCAGAAGCTTCAAGACGTGTTCTGATTACAAACCGGATAGGCGATACGGCACTGCTTGGCGGGATAATATTAACCTCATATTTTATGTACAATTATGCGGGAAATCTTTCTTTTACGGCGCTTGCGTTTGAAGATATGAATGCGGTTTCAACACTTTTGTATGCTTATACTTCAACTCCGCAATTCTGGATTATATGTTTATTATTTATAACCGGAGCTGCGGTAAAATCTGCGCAGTTTCCGTTTTATACATGGCTTCAAGATGCAATGGAAGCAAAACTGCCTGTCAGTGCGCTTCTGCATTCTGCAACAATGGTTGCTGCAGGTGTTTATTTGATAATTAGGCTCCTTCCATTCTTTTCTATGGAAGTTGGAATTATGAGGATAATTGCGGCATTGGGCGTTGTGACTGCACTTATTTGTTCAATTCTTGCATCAGTTGAAATACATCCTAAAAAAGTTCTTGCGTATTCTACTTCCGCAAATCTCGGGTTGATGTTTCTTGCGGTCGGGATTTTGAATATCAAGGCTGCTTTGATACTTTTTATTGCTCATGCATTTATTAAATCTATGTTATTCTTGTGTCTTGGAGTTAACAAAGACGGGTGCGAAAGTTATATGGGATTTATTACTTTTGTTCTCGGCGGTTTGAGTCTTGCGGGGCTGATTTTCTCCGGACTTTCTGCAAAAGAGTTTTTGTTCACTGCAGTAAAACACGAAGCAGCATTTGTTGTTTTATTCGCTTTGATTTCATTCTTAACTGCTTTTTATATAATGAGAATTTCTCTGGTTATGGTTGAAGATTCAAAATTGTGCAACAAAATTGATTTCTTTAGATTTCTGCCGGCTGCTTTATTATTTATTTTAAACGTTATGTTTTATTTCTTTGTAAGACGCAGAATAAGCTACGAACTTGATATTCCGTTTTGGTCGGCATTTGTCGGATGGGCTGCGGTTTATTTTCTGTATACAAAAAAATGGCTTACAAAGGTTAGTGAAACTCCGAAGCTTCTTGAAAGATTTTATAATAATATTCTTACAAAAATTTATGCTAAAACTGCAGATATCTGTAATTTTATTGATGTAAAGATTTTAGGAAATTATAAACCAGTCAAAGTCTGCGCAAGAGGCGGAGTTTTTCTGGTTAATCTTGTTGAAACATATATCATGAATAAGGCTGTAACGTTTACTGCAAAAACAGTTGAGAAGTTCTCGGAATTAGATTCCAAAGCCCAGAAAAGAAATGTGCAGGTGTATAACGCATATGCGTTTATTCTGGCTGCAATAATCATAAGCTGTGTGATAATTACTTATACAATAGTTTTAAGCCAATTAAGCTAAAGGAGAAATATGGACATATTTTTATCAATACCGTTTTTAATATTTATACCGTTTGTTGCATCAATTTTGCTCATATCGCCGTTATTTACCAATAATGAGATTGTGGTAAGGCGCTTTGCAAAAGGTGTATGCGTTTTTCATTTTTTGTATTCAATATTGATGCTTGCCTGCTTTGACAGCGCAAATCCTTATATGAGCGAAATTCACTTTTTTGGGCTTGACTGGGTTCAATCTATGGGGGTTAAATTCATATTCAAGCTTGACAGTATCTCTATGATTTTGGCGGTATTAACTTCTTTTGTGTTTATGATTGCGTCTTTGGCAAGTAAATTTAATATAAGAAGAAATCATAAATTTTATTATTCCATGTTTTTGCTTTTGATGTCTGCAATTTTGGGTATATTCACTTCTGCAGATATGTTTGTATTCTTCCTTTTCTGGGAATTGGAGCTTATTCCTGCGTATTTCTTGATTGGAAACAAGTGGAGAGAAACGGACGAAGAAGATGTGAAAAAAGCTCAGAATTCTGCAATAAAATTTGTGTTATTCACTTTTTTAGGAAGTATGGTTATGCTTCTTGGAATTTTACTTTTGCATTATTATAACTATGTATCAAACGGAATCTTGTCCGCCAGTTTTTCTGATATAGTGGATTCAACAATACCGGATTCTATTCAGTATCTTATTGCTGTATGTCTTCTTATCGGTTTTGGTGTAAAGCTTCCTATAATACCTTTGCACAGTTGGCTTCCGGATGCACATACAAATGCTCCGACGCCTGTAAGTATGGTTCTGGCGGGTATTTTGTTGAAAACGGGCGCTTATGGTATTTTTAGATTTAATTATGAAACCCTGCCGAATTCTTTCAGCTTTATAGCGCCGGTGCTTGCTGTTTTTGCGCTTGTTAATATTATATTTACGGCATTTGTAGCCTATGCGCAGACGGATATTAAGCGCATTGTTGCGTATTCAAGCATTTCTAATATGGGGCTTGTTTTGCTCGGGCTTTGTGCATTTAACCAAATAGGCTTGTCTGCATCTGTTTTTCACATGGTTGCGCATGCTCTTGTCACATGCGGGCTGTTTATGATTGCAGGTATTGTATATTTGAGATGCAAAACCCGCGACATTAATACATTAACCGGTATTGCCTCTGTTATGCCCAGATTGTTTGGCTTTGCTGTGCTGATTGTTCTGGCATCAATCGGAATTCCTGCTTTTGCTCCGTTTATAAGCGAAGTCCTTACTGTAATCGGTGCAATGAATTCTGATTTGTCCGATGTTATGAAAATGTGCGCTGTTTTTGCGCTTCCTGTATTAATTTTGAGTTCCTGCTATATGCTTAAATTTCTGCATAACGGATTTTTCGGAGAAACTGCGTATGAAAAAGCTAACGATATTACGGTGCATGAATTTCTTGTACTGGCATCTGTTTTGGCGGGGCTTGTTATATTCGGGCTTTTCCCAGATACAATTCTGGGTATGCTGAAGTGATGTAAATAATCTGATTATTTAGGTGAATTTTGGAGATGGATAATGCTTAATGATATTTTTAATATTTTGTTACCGCAGATGTGTCTGGCTGGATTTATTATACTCCAGCTGATACTTTCAATGTTTATTTCTCCGAGATATTACAGGTATGCAAGACTCGTTTCCGTTATCGGAATTTCTTTAAGCATTATTCTTCTATCGGCAGTGCAGACTGAACCGCAGTATTTTGCTCTTAAAAATTCTTTAATGTCGGATTGTTATACTTCACTGTTCCATTTTTTAATTCTTGTATGCGGATTTTTTACGGCACTGCTTACGAGAAATCTTGTTAAAACTATTAAAGCTAAGGCGTATACTTTTCATGCAATACTTCTTACCGCTATTTTCGGGGCAATGAATATAGTATCTGCGAATGATTTTTTGACCCTGTTTGTTTCGATTGAACTTTTGAGTTTTTCGACTTATTTCTTAATCGCTTCTGCAAAAGGATACTATTCAAAGGAAGCAAGTTTTAAGTATCTTCTTACATCTGCGGTTTCATCGGGAGTTTTTCTCTTCGGGGTATCATATTTGTACGGAATAACAGGGTCGGTTAATCTTTCTGATATTTATGAAATTGTTGCATCGCAGGAACCTTCTGTTATGTATTCAATAGCGTCAATTTTGATAGTTTTGGGACTTATCTCTAAGCTTGCTGTTTTTCCGTTTGCAAACTGGATTGTGGATGTTTATAAAGGGTGCGAGAGTTCTATTCTTGCATTTTTGTCAACGGTGCCTAAACTTGCGTTGTTCGGAATTGTATGCAGACTTTTGGTATTTCCGTTGAGTGCGGGTTTTGAACTTACTTTTGTTATTGCGCTATTGAGTTTATTAACGGCATTCTGGGCAAATACGTATGCAGTGAGAGAAAATAATGTTAAAGTTATTTTTGCCTGCTCTGCTTCTGCTAATGCTTCATACGCGCTTCTTGCCGCTTCGCTTGTTTCGGTGTACAATCTTTCAACGGTAATTTTTTATCTGATGTGCTATGTGTTTATGAATATAGCAGTATTTGCGTTTTTAAATATATACGGAGATAAAAAACCGCTTAGTGTTAATGATTTTAGGGGTATATTCCATAATAACCACGGGCTTGCCGGCGCATATGCTTTTGCTGTAATTGCGCTTGCAGGATTTCCGGTTACATCCGGATTTATTGCAAAAATATATTTGTTCAGCGCAATTGCTAATTCCGGATTGATTTTTGTGCCGTTCCTGCTTGCTCTTTTAATTCTTACTGTTGTTGCTCTGTATTATTATTTAAAAATTCTTCTTCCGCTGTTTGCTGAATATGATAAAAATACGGAAACGGTTTCTTTGCAGGCTGTATTTTCCCAAAAATTTGTTCTTATAATAACGGCTCTCGCGGTATTGATTATGGGAGTTTATCCGGAAAGGTTTATAGAACTCTGCAGGTTTATTGCGTATAATATCTAAATTGCGTGAGGGGTGATGCGTGAAGGGTGAAGGGAAAAATAGCGGGGGCTGGCGCTGACGCTTGCTCCGGATAACGCCAAACGGGGAAGCAGACCTCTAAACCGTCATTCAGAGGACGAAAACAATTGTTCAATGAGTCCGAAGAATCTCATAAACTTTCGTGAGGGGTGAGACGTGAAGGGTAAAGCGAAAAATTAGGGATTCTTCGGCTCTTACGAGCCTCTGAATGACGCTAAACTGGTAAGTTGAAAGCCGGACAAAATATATTTACCCTGCCATAAATTACGTTAAGATTGGGGGAGGAAAGTCCCGACAAAAAACATTTACCCCTCCCCTAAGTGACGTTATGCATGGCGGTTCAAATCCAAACCAAATACATTTACCCCGCCTCAAATTGCGTCAAGATTGGGGGAGGAAAGCCAGATAAAAAACATTTACCCCTTATTTTGTAAAGTTTTATTTAAATATATAGCAAAATATTTTTTTATGCGTTTTAATAAATTTGAAACAAATAGAAGGAATATAAATAGCAATGGATACAAAAATTAATTTACAGAACAATGTCCAATTTAACGGTAGAATAGGTTTATTAAAAACAAGAAAATTTGCAAAAAGATTAAATAACAGCCGGTATATGGCTTCTATGATTTTAAATCAAAACCGACATGATGTTGTAAATCTTACACGCGGTGCAAGTGAAAAACGCATTAGTATGTTTGACAGACTGGTTGATTTATATAACCAAAGAAATTTTTACAGGACAGGAGATAAGGAAGACTCTTTTCTGGTAAATAGCATTTATAAAAATATAAAAAAACCAAACTCTAAACACATTTCAATCATATCAAGATTTCAGGGTTCTTTTGAACAGATGAACCGTGTTTTTGCGTCAGTAAAGGGAAGCTCTAAAAAACTGGATTTTGCGAGAAAGGTGAATAAAGAGATTCTGTCCGGAACAGGTCGTGTTGAAAACGAATTGCTGCCGAAACTTTTAGAATCAGAAAACAGCAGTTATTATGTAGAGAATTATCCTAAAATTAAATCATATTTATATTTGAACAGAAATAACAAAAATGCAGTAGAGGAACTGGATGAAATGGTTGTTTCAAAAACCTTTAATCCAGAGGTATATGATGAAGAATTGAAAAGACAATATATAATAGATAGTTTTCCTTTCGGAAATACGGAAAATTTTAATTCCAAAATATTTTTAGAAAATTATTCTAAGCCCGGTGCAAAATTTGTCAATAGAATGGTTGAAAATTTTTATAGAATGGATGACATTATGGAAGCCGGGGCTGATAAATATGTAGCTGATATGTACAAAACTACAACAAAGAAAAATATAGATTTTAGAATACAGCTTTTGAATAAGTGGTATTCAAAATATCTGGCACTGGATAATGTCTATAAAAAATCCGGCTTTTTAGAAGGTCTAGATGTATTGATGCATTTAGCAGACAGCGATAAGCATATTATGAGTTATGTTAATAAAGTTATAACCGAACCGAATATGGTTTATCGGGATATTGCGGAACTGAATGAAGTTTTAACGGGAGTTTCTTCTAAAAAACTGGATATATTTAAGAAAAATGCTGATAATATAATTTCTATAACAAGCGGTGAAGAAAGAATAAAAGCACTAAATGAAAATATTACAAATCCGTTTTTTGAAACTGAAGAATCAAAAGCAAATATGAATCATTTAATAAGATATGGATATAAGAAAAAACCGTCAGTGTTTTCAAAAGTATCAAAATATTTGAAAAATGTTCTTTTAGAAATGCAGGATAAACTTACTCCGGAAACCCGTTCTGTCTATGCGTTTGATATACCGAAAGCAGAATTCAGACCTGTTAAAGAGCCTGTAAAAGTTTCTGCAGCTCCTGCAGAGGCTCCAAAAGCAGAAGAGGTTATAATAAAAGCTCTTAATCCGGAAATACCGGCTGTTAAAGAGAACAAAAAAACTAATTTTGCAGGAGATGTACTTGCTTTTGCTAAGACAAAATTAGGAGCTAAAACTTTTGAAAGACAGCAGGGCGCTTTCGGATTGAATGCTACAAAAATGAGATTAAACATGCTTCCGGAAATTTTTGCATCAATAGCTGATACAAGAAAAGCGGATAGAGCAGTAGGAAAGAGAAGAATAAATTCTTCTAACAAAGATGCTCTTAATCTGTATCTAAAAATTAACGGAAATAATAAAAAACTTGTGAATTATATGCTCAAAAAACGTAATGTTGACGGCACAAGAATGTTTGAAGTCAAAGACATAATTGCAATGATTGATAAAGCAGAAGCCAAAATTAAGGCGGAGAAAAAACTTAATCCGAATTACAGAGCAAGAGATGCAAGAAGATATTACAATCATCTGCAGGAAGCAAAAGTCCAGCAGTACGGAAAATTGACCCGCAAGGAAACTATGCGCGCTAAAGCTTAAAATATAACCTCTGGTGAAAAATCCGATTTGATGATAATATAGTAATTATTAAAAGAGGATTTAGAACAATGAAGTCAGCAGAGTATTTTAACCAAGGGTATTCCTGCGCGGAAAGCATAATAATGGAAGCTGTTGAAAAGGGGCTTGTTCCCCAAGAGCTTCTTGCCGTTTCAACATCTTTCTCCGGCGGGATGGGTTCCGGATGCTTATGCGGAGCGGTCGCTTCTTCTCAAATAGTTTTGGGATATTTATACGGACGCGGAAACAAGTTTGGAAACGATGTCTGCGCAAGAGCTAAAGCGAAAGAATTTATTGAGAGGTTTAAGCAAAATCATAAAGCGACGTGCTGTCGTGTGCTTACTGCCGGCATGGATATGGCATCTCCGGAGAGAAAAGCGCACTGTACAAATATGGTCAATGATTGTTCTAAGATTCTTGAGGAAATGATTAAGGTCAAAGTTTAATGTTTAACAGAACTCTGTTTAAAAAAAGAATACTTTTTGTCGGCATTCCGGATATGGCATATATCGGGCTTGACGGGCTATTGATGGCAGGGGTAAATATTGTCGGGGTTCTTGGTCCTAAAAAAGATCACAGCATGTATTTTGATTTTAAAAATTTTGTCTTATCAAGAAGATTAAATTATATTGATTATGACGAACTTGACGAACCACAGTTGATTGAAGCTGTTAGGGCGCTAGATGTTGATGCGGCGGTTGTCTGTTCTTTTAATTACAAGATTCCGCGTATATTGCTGGAGTCTGTCAAGGACGGATTTATTAATGTCCATCCTTCAATGCTTCCCAAATACAGGGGCGGTAATCCGTATTCGCGCGTTATTATGAACGGCGAAACAGAAACCGGCGTTACTATTCATTTTATGGATGAAAATTTTGATACAGGCGATATTATTGCCCAAAAGCCTTATCATATTCATTCAAAGGCAACGATGGGCACGATTTTTAATGAACTTAACGTGCTCGGGATAGAACTCCTTTTACAGGTGCTTACTGCATACGAAACCCAGCCCCTTCCGAGAATAAAACAGCCTGTCGGTGATTTTATATCAGGCAAGGGTTTGAGCGAAAGAGATATTTTTATTAATTACAATAAAACAGCGGAAGAAATCGAAAGGTTTGTGCGCGCATTGAATCCTTTTATTCTGGCAAGTACAACTTTTAGGGGCAATATGATGAAGGTTATGAAGGTTGAAGTTGCGTCTGACGCGTTCTGCGTTCCGCATCCGGCGGGTACTGTTGCCAAAATAGAAGACGATAAATTCTTTATTGCAACCTCAAAAGGGCTTGTTGTGCCGACGGTGATGCAGTTTGGAAGCTTCTTTATCGGCGACAGCAAAGATTTTATCAGAATTGTTAATCCAAAAATCGGCGAAGAATTCAAATAAACATCAGCAGGTTAGGGGAAAAGAGGGTAAGTAAGGTGGATAAATTAAATTTTTTAACAGCCGGAGTCCCGTTAAAGGCAGGGAATAAAGGATATGAAGCCGGTTTTGCCGTGCTGGATGAAATGGGCTTGGACGGGCTGGAACTTGAGTTTGTCAGAGGCGTGCGTATAAGCGATAAAAGCCGTGAGGCTGTCAGTGCTTCTAATAAAGTGATTACTGCGCATGCGCCGTTTTATGTAAATCTCAATGCCAGAGAAGAGGATAAAGTCGAAGCAAGCGTTCAAAGAATAATTGAAACCGCACAGACTGCAAATGAACTCGGCGGATACAGCATAACTTTTCATGCGGCGTATTATCTTGATATGGATAAAGAAATTGTTTATAACAAGGTTAAAGACCAGATAAAAATTATAACTGATTCTCTTTCCAAAGCCGGCAATAAAATCTGGATACGTCCGGAAACTACCGGTAAAGCAACTCAATGGGGCGATTTGGAAGAAATTGTAAGACTTTCTAAGGAATTTGAAACAGTGCTTCCGTGTGTTGATTTTTCGCACCTGCACGCAAGATATAACGGTATTTCTAACACTTATGACGAGTTTTGCGCAATTTTTGAGAAAATAGGCAATGAACTTGGGGATATTGCGCTTAATAATTTTCACGCCCATATTGCAGGTATAGAATACGGCGCTAAGGGCGAAAAGAAACATTTAAATCTTGAAGAATCCGATTTTAACTATAAAGATTTACTGAAGGCTTTTAAAAAATTCGGAGTAAAAGGTGCAGTTGTGTGCGAAAGCCCGAATATTGAAGACGATGCAAAACTGTTAAAAGATTTTTATTTGAGCCTTTGATTTTGCGCTATACTAAAGCTATGAAACAAGATGAAAAATATATGCGTATGTGTTTTGCACTGGCAAAAAAGGGGAAAGGCAGAGTTGCGCCTAATCCTATGGTCGGATGTGTTGTTTTGGATAAATATGGCAAAGTAGTATCCAAAGGATATCACAAAAAATATGGTGAAAACCACGCAGAACGCGACGCTCTGTTGAAATTGAAAAATAATGAAGCAGAAGGCGGAACTCTTTATGTAAATCTTGAGCCCTGCTCGCATTACGGCAAGACTCCGCCCTGTGTTGATTTAATTATAGAGCGGAAACTGGCAAGAGTTGTAATAGGCATGAAGGACGTTAACCCTTTGGTGGACGGAATTTCTAAACTGGAAAAAGCGGGTATTAAGGTTGATTTTGCCCTAAAAGAGGGTGCAGAATTTTTAAACCGCGTATTTATCAAAAATATGACCAGAAAACTTCCATATGTTGTTTTAAAAACCGCATGTACTATGGACGGAAAAATTGCAACATCCGCCGGTGATTCTAAATGGATAACCTCAGATGAGTCGCGCGCTCTGGTTTACAAAATGCGAAAAGAATTTGACTGTATAATGACTTCCTCAAATACCGTTATTGCCGATAATCCTTCTATGAAGCATAGATTTAAATGCATACTGGATAAGGATTCAAGAACAGATAAAAGCTTTAAAATATATCAGCAGGGAGAAATTTACATTGCATCCAGGGAAAATACTCCGCTAAAAGACGGCAGGCTGGATTTGGAAGCAGTGCTGAAAGAGCTGTTTAAAAGAGGGATATATTCTGTTTTTGTTGAGTGCGGTGGAACTCTTGCTGGTTCTATGCTGAAAGAGGGTTTGATAGATGAAATCTATCAGTTTATTGCGCCTAAAATTCTTAATGACAATTCCGGCAAGAGCTGTTTTAACGGGGATAATGTATATAAAATTGCCGATTGTATAGGAGGCGATATATATGAATTAAAAAAATCTGGTACGGATATTTTGATTAAAGCACGTCTTCAAAAAGTGTAAAATATAAGGACAACAAGATTTGTGCTAATGTTTTAATTTTATAATTTATCGTACTCGCGTTTAATTTCTTGAATATCCTGCCACATAAGCCATTTAGGACCGCCTTTTTCGCGGGTGTCATTTCTTAAAAGATATGAAGGGTGGAATATCGGCATAAGCTTTGCGCCGTGAACGATTTCTCCTCCTTCAAACCATTTTCCCCTTATTTTGGTAATTCCGCCTATATTGCCTAAAATAGACTGAACCGCGACATTTCCGCATAATAAGATTATCTGAGGTTTTATAATATCAATCTGTGCCTGCAGATATTCCCAGCAGGCTTCTTTTTCGTCCGGAAGCGGATTCCTGTTCTCCGGCGGTCGGCATTTAACGGTATTGCAGATATATACATCCTGTTCCCTGCTTAAGCCTACAGAGGCAAAAATTTTATCAAGGAGCTGCCCGGCTTTCCCGACAAATGGCTTGCCTTGCATATCTTCATAATATCCGGGGGCTTCTCCTATCAGCATAAGTTTTTTGTTGGGAATTCCGTCGTCAAAAACAATATTATGCCTTGTATCCCCTAATTTACATTTATGACACTCCAGACAGCGTTCTTTGATTTGTTTTAACTCTTCATACATAAGTAAATGATAGCATAAATGTTAATTATAAATTTTACATTTTTTTATTATAAAATTTAAATTATGAATATAGGTAGTGAGATTAGGAAATTAACAGTAGAGAACGGCGTAACATTAACGCATCTGGCAAAGTGTATTGCCGTAAAAAAGGGCAAGCCGTATTCAGTGCAAAATCTTTCTTCTAAACTGAAAAAGGGAACCGCCAATTTTAATGAACTTGCGATAATTTTAGAAGAACTCGGGTATGATATAAAATTTGAAAAAAAATGATAATAAATCAGAAGTGCCGGATTTTAATCCGGCACTTCTGATTTATGCATTTATCAATTCTTTGACCTTGTTTCTTTGAACAGTAGCTTTCTTTGTTCTTGGAAGCGGGCCGTTTACTACTGAAATGTTTACAGGGCGTTTGTACGGCGTCAGCCTCTGAGAAAGGCGCTTGACTTCGTCCTTCATTAGTTTGTCTAACGTTTTGGTATCATATTTTTCTTTCAAGTCCTCTTTGGGGACCACAACCGCCATTATGTCTTCGGTGCCGTCTTTTGCCCCGCCCTCTCTGGATACTCCGAACACGCAGACTTCTGCAAACATATCGCTTTTTTCAAGCACGGATTCTACTTCTTCCGGAAAAACTTTTTTTCCGCCGGAGAGAACTATCATATTTTTTATTCTGCCTGTTATATAAACCCGTCCTTTGTCGTCAATTCTTGCGATATCTCCGGTGTGGAACCAGCCGTCTTTATCAATGGCCTGTGCGGTAAGTTCCGGCTGATTGTGATATCCCTTCATTACGGAAGGTCCTTTTAATAAAAGTTCGCCGGTTGCCGGATCAGTTTTTGCTTCGTAGCTTGAAAGCGGTTTGCCTACAGAGCGCAAATCCCTGTTACGTTCTATATTAACTGTCGCAATCGGGCTGGTTTCCGTTAGGCCGTAAACTTCATAAACCTGTATACCTACTCTCTGGAAGAATTTTGCAACATTCAAATCCAGAGGCGCACCGCCGGACATACAGCCTTTGAATGCTCCGCCGAAGCAGTTGTGAATTTTTCTGAACATAATTTTCTTTGCCCATATAAACGGTACAAATTTAGCAAAATGATAAAGTATCGGAAACATTTTTTGCGAAAATTCCGATGTATTTTTCATCTCTGCTTCCAGTCCGGTTTTCAGCAGTTTCAAAAATGCAGGAACAACAATCATAAAGTTAATTTTCTGATCGCGCATAACGTTTAAAATATCTTTAGGTTTCAGATTATGCGTATAATATACTGAAAAACCGAGATTTAAAAAGGTTGAAAATCCTACGGTCATTTCAAACAGGTGGTTCATCGGAAGTATCGATAGAATCCTTACATCGCCGTACGGAAGCACCTTGTCAAAAGTTTCCTTTAAGCCCTTGAGCTGTGCAAGCATATTTCCGAATGTAGTTTCTACGCCTTTCGGAGAACCCGTTGTTCCGGATGTATATATTATAAAAACCGTTGATTTCCTTGAGCGGTGGCGCCATTTACAGCTGTAATTGTTAGGTATTGTATAGATGCTCTGAAGATTTTCATAAACCGGATGTTCATCCATTACAATTATGTGCTTAAGCGACGGAATTACTTTCTGAAGCTCCAGCGCCTTGTCGATATATGTCTGTGAAACAAGCATAACTGAAGGAAGGCAGTCTGAAAGTATTGACTGCAGTTCGTATTTGGTTAATTTAATGTCGAGCGGTACAGTTATTAATCCGGAAATTACCGACGCGAAAACACATGCGCCGTATTCTGGCTTTGATTCTGAAAGTATCGCAAGCTTTTCATCTCTTTTCAGCCCCAGATCATTCATTAAATATGCTGCAAGTCTTCTGGACATAAGCCCCAAGCCGTCGTATGTAAGTTCCTTCCAGCCGAATGGAGTCTTCATTCCAAGCGCAATTTTACGTGCATAAATATTTGTCTTATCCTCAAGCAGTGATAATACGTTGCTTTCGCGTTCTTTCATACTTCCTCCAAGATAACCTAGCCTTTATGATAAGTATTATATCAAATCATAAGATTTTAGGAAATAATACTTAATAAAACGTGACAATTAACCGCTGCCGGTAAAAATTTAAGGTTGTCATGGATGTTTGTTTTTATTAAAGTAGTGTATGTTTGACAATAATTAACTGCTTGCGGATTTGTCAAGAAATTTACTAAAATTTCATGAAAAAAACGTAACAATTTTAACAATATTGAGTTTTGTAAACTTATTGGTATGACGGCGTTTTGCCCCTTTGTGACGTTTTGTGAAATTATTGATTAGAATGATTATTTGATTTATCATTTAAATATAGGATTAGATTTTGGGAAGAGAATGTTATTCTCTAAATAGAAGGAAAGCTGAAGAGAAAAATAGCTCGCCTTAATGTAGATTAGGAGGTTTTAAAGGCAATGCAAAACAGTTTAAATAAGGAAAGAAATATAGTAGAATTTACCTCACCAAAAGTAACGACAGATGTTATTAAAGGAAGCGGAGTATCTCCGGTTTCAAAACTTGCTGAACCGCCGAAAACAGCCCAGATTACTCCTATCAAAAAAAGCATTCATGTTATTAAAAAAGACGGCACAAGCGAGGAATTTGACAGCAAAAAAATTGTAAACGCTGTAAAGAAATCTGCTACCAGAGTGTTAGTAGAACTCTCAGATGTGGAATTGAAAGAAATATGCGACTTCGTTAATAATAATATTGTAAAGATGAATAAAAGCGAAGTTACTATAGCTGAGATGCACAATCTGGTAGAAGGCGCATTGGAACATATAAGCCCGAGTGTTGCACAAAGCTATAGAAACTACAGAAACTACAAACAGGATTTTGTGCATATGCTCGACAAAGTTTATCAAGAATCACAAAGAATTATGTACATCGGCGACAAAGAAAACGCTAATGCCGATTCTACGCTTGTATCAACAAAGCGTTCATTGATATTCAATGAACTGAACAAAGAATTGTATAAAAAATTCTTCTTAACAGTAGATGAATTGCAGGCAATCAGAGACGGCTATATCTATATCCACGATATGTCAGCAAGACGTGATACAATGAACTGCTGTCTGTTTGATGTAGCATCAGTTCTCAAGGGCGGTTTTGAAATGGGTAATTTATGGTACAACGAACCAAAATCGCTTGATGTAGCCTTTGATGTAATCGGTGATATTGTAATGGCTGCTGCAAGCCAGCAATACGGCGGATTTACTGTTGCAGAAGTCGATAAGATTCTTGCTCCGTATGCTGAAAAAACTTACGAAAGACAGTATGACAAATATTTATGCCTCGGTCTTTCGTTTGAAAAAGCAAGAGAAGCCGCGCTGGCAGATGTTCAGAAAGATTTTGAACAGGGCTTCCAGGGCTGGGAATATAAATTTAATACCGTAGCATCTTCAAGAGGAGATTATCCTTTCATCACTGTTACAGCAGGTCTTGGAACCGGTGTATATGAAAAGATGGCTACAAAAACAATGCTGAAAATCAGAATGGGCGGACAGGGCAAAAAAGAATGCAAAAAACCTGTTTTATTCCCGAAAATAGTTTTCTTATATGATAAAGAACTTCACGGCGAAGGCAAGGTTAACGAAGATTTATTCAAAGCAGGTGTTGAATGTTCTAAAAAGACTATGTATCCGGATTGGCTGTCATTATCCGGCGACGGTTATGTAGCATCAATGTATAAGAAGTATAAGAGAGTTGTATCTCCGATGGGATGCAGAGCTTTCTTGTCACCTTGGTTTGAAAGAGGCGGTATGAAGCCTGCTGATGAAAATGATGCTCCGATTTTTGTCGGAAGATTTAATATCGGTGCAATAAGCCTTCACCTTCCGATGATTTATGCAAAGGCTAAAAAGGAAAGCAAGGATTTCTATGAAGTTCTTGATTATTATCTTGAGTTAATCAGACAGCTTCATAAGAGAACATATGATTATTTGGGCGAAATGAAGGCTTCTGTTAATCCTCTTGCGTTCTGCGAAGGCGGATTTTTAGGTGGTCATTTAGGTATTCATGATAAAATCAGACCTGTTTTAAAATCTTCAACAGCTTCATTCGGTATTACTGCATTGAACGAACTGCAGGAACTGCATAACGGCAAATCTCTTGTGGAAGACGGCGAATTTGCGCTTGAGGTTATGGAATACATAAACAAAAAGACTCAGCAGTTTAAAGAAGAGGACGGCATTTTATATGCTATCTACGGAACCCCTGCTGAAAATCTTTGCGGGCTTCAAATCCAGCAGTTCAGAAAGAAATTTGGAATTGTTGCAAATGTTTCAGACAAACCGTATATTTCAAACTCATTCCACTGCCATGTTTCAGAGCAGATAAGTCCGATTGAAAAGCAGGATTTGGAAGGCAGATTTTGGGATTTATTCAACGGCGGTAAAATTCAGTATGTAAAATATCCGATTGATTATAATACTGAGGCTGTAGAAACTCTTATTAACAGAGCAATGGATAAAGGCTTCTATGAAGGTGTTAACTTGTCGCTTTCATACTGTGATGACTGCGGTCACCAGGAATTGAATATGGATGTATGCCCGAAATGCGGTTCTAAAAATCTTACTAAGATTGAAAGGATGAACGGTTACCTTGCATATTCAAGAGTAAAAGGCGATTCAAGACTTGCTGATCACAAGATGGAAGAAATAAAAGACAGAGTTAGTATGTAGGAAAGATGTGTAAAAGGTGCTTAAACCTCTTTTTGAGGCTGGCACCTTTTTATTATTAGAAAAGGTTTTTAGGGAGATGAATTATCACAATATTACAAAAGACGATATGTTAAATGGGGACGGTTTACGTGTTGTATTATGGGTTGCAGGCTGTACGCATCATTGCCACGGCTGCCAGAACCCGATTACGTGGGATGTGGCAGGCGGTATCCCTTTTGATGAAGCTGCAGAAGAAGAATTGTTTGAGGCCCTTAAAAGGCCGCATATCTCAGGTATAACGTTTTCCGGCGGTGATCCTCTTCATCCGTTTAACAGAGAAGAAGTGTTCAGACTCGCTAAAAAGATTAGAGAAGAGCTTCCTAATAAAACCATATGGTTGTATACCGGTTTTTTGTGGGAAGAAATAAAAGATATTCCGGAAATTGCATATATGGATGTTGTTGCAGAAGGCAAGTTTGTTGAGGAACTTTTGGATAACAAGATTCATTGGGTCGGCAGCTCAAACCAGCGCGTAATTGATGTTAAGCCGACTCTTGAAACCGGTGAGATAGTGCTTCACAATACATAAAGGTTGATGAAATTTTCTTGGCTTTTCTTTCGACGCTTTTGTTCCTTTAGAAGGAGGTCATAATGTGTGGTAAAATGCCACACCATTTATCTCTGAGGGTTCAAGACCGGAGAACTGGATTTACAAAACTTTAAAACTTTTGTCTTAGCTTTTAAAAAAAAATTTATTGTATAATAATCTTATGGGGATCAGAAGAGATTTAATACTTTTATTTTTCTTTTTATTTTTTATACAGCCTGCTTTTGCAATAAAAATCGGACTGCAGACCCATGTTAATAAAACATTTATCGGCGCATCAACACAAGCCCAGATTATCAACTGCGACACGAACAAATTAATCTTTGTCATGGAAAAAATGAAGGGGTATGAAATGAAAGCATACCGCGGAGTTATTGCAATAAAAGTTGATGGTCAGTGGAAAAAAATGAAAGCAGATAAAATTGTTATAAAACCGGAGCCAAACGGTTTTGTAAGTGTAAAAAGAAAATGGTATAGAGGGCATTTTAAAGTCATAAATGACGGTCTTGGCTTGACGGTTATGAATGACATTCCGCTTGAAAAATATCTTCAAGGGGTTGTTCCGTCTGAAATGCCTTCCGGCTGGGAACACGAAGCTCACAAGGCACAGGCTATCGCGGCAAGAAGTTATGCCATTGCAAATATGGGCAAACGCGCAAAGTATGGATATGATTTGAAAGACACTCCTGAAGACCAGGCATACGGCGGTGCAAGCGCGGAAAAATCTAATACAAATGATGCAGTAAAAGAAACTGAAGGCATTGTACTTGTATGTCAGGGAAAAATTGTTCCGGCATATTATTCTGCATCTGCGGGAGGTAAAACTCGTACCGGAGGGCAGGTGTGGTCATCAGATTTACCTTTTTTAAAATCTGTTCCATCCTTTGATGACGGGATAAAGAAGAACGGACACGGCGTCGGAATGAGCCAGTACGGAGCGAATAATCTGGCTAAGCGGGGGTATAATGCTTATCAAATTCTAAAATATTTTTATGCAAATACAAAATTTGCAAGGGTGAAGGGTGAATATTAGGAAAGTTTTGTATATGAAAAAGATTTTTTATCTATTTTTTCTTTTTTTAATAGCTTGTTCGGTACATGCGGGTCTTGCTGAAAACAATGCTATTCAACAGCGTATTGATAATGTCGGGACGCGAATTTTAAATTTTAACAGAATACCAAAGCGCATAATTTTTACATATGACGAAGACAGCAAGGCTGATTGGCTCAGTAAATATAAAGCTTTAAAAAGCCGTCAAGTTATTGTATATGGTGAACAGTATCAATTTGTTCAAACCGATGATGAAATTGCTGCAATGTTATCAAGAGAGATTGCTACTGTAATCAAATCATACAGCGGGATGTGGGGCGGAACAATCGATGCAATTCAAGTAGCACTTAGTTCGAAAAAATTTGAAACAGTTGCTGATAAAAGGGCAGTTGATTATATGGTTAATGCCGGATACAATCCGCTTGCTTTGATTGTTTATATAAATAAAACTTGTCCGCAAAAAAGACAGGATGTCATTGCAAGACACAATTTAACCTCAAAACGTCTGGCAAGAATTTATGAATACATAACATACAAATATCCGGAATACTTAAAGGATAATGAATATATTAATAATCAATATTATCAAAATTTCCTGCTTAATTCCGTTGAAAACCGTAGAAAACTGGAAGAAAAAATCAAGACTCATTCTGCAGAGGAAGTTGATTATGAATAAATACAAAGCATTATTTTTGTTATTTGTATTCATCAGCCTTGCTTGTACAGCAGAGCCTCTTCCGTACAATTTTTATGATACAGCCTGTGTTCCGATAAACCTTTCAATAACAGAAGAGATTTCAACGAAAAATCCAATCATAGAAGGCGAAACCGTTAAGTTTCGTGTTGTCAAAGATGTACGCTGGCAGGGCAAAACCATTCTTAAAGCAGGAGATATTGTAAATGCCAAAATAGAAACTGTTATTACAAGCGGTATGAACGGTTTCCCTGCAGAAATTATTGTTGATGATTTTCAAATCCCGAATATAGAAGAAAGCCAGCTTATTAGTACATATAATAAAAAGGGGCAAAACAGGTGTTTCTGGGTTTATCCTTTGAAGTGGTCGCTTACGCTGATACCGTTTGCCGGCTCACTGACTAATTTTATAAAAGGCGGACACGCTAAAATAAGACCAAAGGATATTGTTACAATATATTATTATCCAAATTGGCAGGCATACAAAATGCCGGCAATGAATATAGAAAACGAGGCAGAATAATGAAAACAGCACAGGTTTATCAAGATAAAATAATCATAAAAGAAATGGAAGAAATTGCATTAGAAGGACGCAGAGGGGCAATAGTAAAAGTTCTCGGGTGCGGGCTCTGCGGGTCGGATATCGTTAAATTTAAACACAAAATTGTACACGACGGCGCTGTTTTGGGGCATGAAATTGTTGCGCAGATAATAGAAATAAATTCTGATACAGATTTTAAAACCGGCGATAAAATCGTCACATCGCACCATATTCCCTGCGGAGAATGTAATTTCTGCAGGCATGGCAATGTTTCTATGTGTACGCATTTTAAGGAAACAAATATTTTCCCCGGGGGATTCAGCGAAAAAGTCTTTGTATCGGAAGAGCATCTGAAAAATGTTGCGTACAAAATTCCCGCTAATCTCTCATATGAAGAAATATCTTTTTATGAACCGCTCGGATGCTGTATAAGAGCGATTAAGAGATGTAATTTAACCGAAGGCGACACGGCTTTAATCATAGGCTTAGGCTCAATAGGACTCCTTATGGCAGAAGCTCTTAAAGCACTCGGTTACCGCGTTATGGGCTGTGACCTTATCGGGGAAAGAATAGCACTTGCAAATAAAATGGGTATTCAAGCTTTCAGTTCAAGAAATCTGCAGGAATTCGCTTCTATCATTAAAGGCGAAACAAATGACTACGGCGCGGACTGCATCTTTATGACTTCCGGTGCTGATAAAGCAATTGACACGGCGCTGGCTTCCGTAAGACAAGGCGGAAAAATCCTTGTATTCTCAAGTACGCCGAATAATAACGGCTATCCGAATAATGAAATCTATTACAAAGAACTGACCGTGCTTGGAAGTTATTCTCCGTCGCCGGCTGATTTGAAAGACTCATATGAACTGCTTTCTGCAGGCAGAGTAAACGTAAAAAATTTGACTACGACTTATTCTCTAAAGGATATTCAGCAGGCGTTTGACGATACAATCTCTAATAAAATTTTTAAAGCATATATTAAAGTTTCGGATTAAAGCTATATATTCATAAAGCTTTTCATAATTGTATAAAGCCTTTTGCAGTCATCAAAATCGGCTTTATCTATTTCCTGCTTTAAAAGCTCTTTTAAATCCCTCTCGGAAGATATGGTTTCAGAATCGAAAAAATCCGCGATTTTGCAATTAAACACATTGGCAAAATTCACAAGCGTAGGCAAAGACGGAAACGACTTACCGCTCTCTATAAGCGCGACCTGCCTCTGGTTGATGTCGACAAGCTCGCCTAACCTAAACTGGGTTAAATTATTCTTCCGGCGGAATTTTTTTATTTTTTCTCCGACAAGTTCTTTGATTTCCGTATCTTTCACTATAAAAACTCCTGTCAATTTATTATAGTGTTTTTTAATCACATAAAAAATGGTATAGAATATTGTAAATTTATAATATTTGGGGCTGGTTTTACGGATATCATTTTTTCTACGGCGGAATTACGGTTCTGGTTTATATTTTATTTGACAGGCTGTATGGTAAAATGCCGTCTTTAAAAACACTTACTGTTTCACCGATTGATTCAACGCCTTTCTTTTTCAGCGTGCCTAACTGGTTTTTGTATCAGCTTGCTGTTTCGCTTGCAGTATTTGCTGTGATTATGTTTTTGAAAAAGAAATTTAATTGGAACAATTGGATTACAACGGGATTTTTCTTAGTTTTAGCAATAATGGCAATTTTTCTGAGCAAAGATAATTTTCAAGCTTCGCACGGTTTGATAAAAGTCATAATTAGAACTTCGATAACGATGTTTTATATTTACACCGGCTGGCTGTATAAACAGAAATTAGAAGAAAAAATCAAGTTTGATACAAAATGGCTTGGCGCAGTTATTATACTGCAGGTCATTTTTCTGCTGTTATGTTCTCATAAGGGGTATAACTTAGATATTAACAATGCAAAACTCTGGCATAATCTGTCGCCTATAACCGTTCCTTTTACCGGAATTTATTTAGTATTGTTTATATCTAAGCTTCTGGCGCCGTTAGTTAAGGAAGGCAGTTTTATTGATAAAGCCGGAAGAAATACACTGCATATTATGGCTAATCACGTATTTATAATATTTTTAATAGAATTGTGCATTTTTGTAATTGATAGAAAGTCTTTTACGGAATTGCCGCAAGGATTAATATCCCATTTTTATAAAATGGGGAAATACAAATTTTTGTATACATTCGGGAGTCTTATTATATGTACATACATAGGAGAATTCTTAAATCATACGGTTAAATTAATCAAGAATAAAACTTTGTGGAGCGTGAGGCGTGAAGTGTGAGGGGTAAAATGTAAGGGGTAAAGTGAAAAATAGAGATTCTACGGTTCTTACGAGTCTTACAGTCCTGTAGGATGTGGTAAATCTATGATTTACCGCATCAAAAACACAAATGATGACACCATTAAAAATGTTTCGGTAATCAAAGATTACCAAAACCTACATTCTGTACACCAGGCGTGGCGCTCCCCTCGCCCCTTGAGGGAGCGGATTTGCGGACGGACGGGGGTAAATGAGGGGGAAAATGGGGATAAATGAATAGTCCGGATAGCGACCAGATGGAGCCGACTAAGCCGAGTAGGCTTAAAGGCGGAACTCTGTGAGCGTGGAGTAAATCCAAGACAGAGGGAAGATTTTCAAGTTGAGCTTAAGCGAAACTTAGAAATTCGGGTGAGGGGTCTTTTTTATGTTCAAACATCATGTAATTTATACTTTTAGTGTTCAATCATGTTATCTTGTACGGATTGAATTCTAACCATAAACTTTAAGAAGCTCTTCAACAATAATCCAGTCTGATTCTTCATCGAGTTCGTATGCGGTGTATGCGGGCATTTCATAAAAAGTTATGTTTCCGCTTAATCTGCATTTGTCTTTTAAGATGTTTCCAACGGTATTAATATAACAGGCGCCTGTTTCTGCGGCCAATCCTTCGAACTCCTGTCTGCGCGGGCGGTTACGGTAATCATAATTAACCGGCTCTACACCACCGTTAGGTTTTATAAACCATTTGAACTGTTTTTCGACGACTCCGGAAAAAATTGAGTCAGCACCGCTTTCAAGATATTTTTTGTACATTCCTTCTATATGTTCGGATTTCAAAAGCGGAGATGTCGCCTGTATTAAGAAAAATTTGTCTTCTTTATCAAGCTCTGCGCTCTCTATATATTCAAGCATCACGCTCTCGGTAGAGGCTGTATCAGATGCATTCTCTAAATTTCTGTCAAAAATCTCCAATTTTTTAAACCCGAAACCGGAAACTGCCTCTTTTATCTCTTCGCTGTCGGTTGCAATAATAACCTTATCAATGCATTTTGCATCATTAGACGCTTTTGCCGTCCAATAAACAAGAGGCTTGCCGTTAATTTCTTTTATGTTTTTTAGCGGAATAGATTTACTCCCGCCCCTAACCGGTATGAATGCGATGTTCATTATCTTCTTCTTTCACTTTGATTAAATCATACAAGACTTGATTGTAAGGAGTTGGAATTCCGAATTTCTTACCAAGCTTAATTATTTCGCCTGCAAAAATATCAACTTCCGTCTTTCTCCCTGCAAGAATATCCTGATGCATGGAAGTTTTACCCTCGTCGCACATAAGAGATAGTGCCTCCAGAGCATCAGTTTCCAAATTCTCAAGATTTTTAATCCCTTTTTTATCTGCAATTATCCGAACTTCATTGATAAGCTTCTTTGCAAATTCGATAAAAGTGTTGTTTCGCTTCAACTCTCCAAATGTCATATTCAAAACCGCTGACGTCTGGTTAGAAAAAATATTCATAGTAAATTTAAGCCACATAGAATAATCAATATCTACAGGGCAGGAATAATTTATTCCGCACTCTTCCAGTATCTTTATAAGTTTAGGATTATTTTCCGTAACAATTTCCCCGACTCCGTCCTGCGTAACAGAATTGCCAACCCTTACGGCACTATGTCCGATAAAATATGATTTTAAAACTTTTGCCTCCGGATAAACCGCCTTAATTTCTTCCTCAGAGGAAATCCCATTTAGAAGCGAAAGTATAATTGTTTCTTTTCCGACAAAATTTTTGATATTTTTTATTGCACTCTCTAACCCTTGCGCCTTCGTTGCAATAATAATCAAATCTGGGGGGGTAAATATACCTGGGGGGGAAAATGAATCGGCGGTAAATGTATTTGAAGGCAGGACGTATTCAAATTCTTGAACCCTGCCGTTCAAAACAGGTTTGTTTTGTTGATACCGCCTGAGCCTCTCCTCATCAACAAGAATCTTTAAATCACACTTTCCCCGAAACTTTACCGCAAAAGTAAGTCCGACTGCTCCCAATCCGCATATTAAAACTTTATTCATACAGCCATTTTAAATAAATAATGAAAATTATTCAACATTGTATAGCAGATTTAAGCATCTGCAGACATAAACCAAATAGACAGTCCCCAAAAGTTATAGTAAAATAACCTTGCAGGGTAAAAGATACCTTTTCGAAAGAGGAACCGCTACACATTCATTCAAGCTTCGGGTTGGTTCCCGACTAGAAAGGGGGCTGATATGGATAATTTCAATTTGAGTTTATTACTAATCTTTTTGATTTTATACATATTAAATAACGGCTCTTACCTTAATAAGTAAGAACCGTTCAAGCTTCTAAAGGTATCCGGCAGTCTGGTAAACTGCCACCCTGTATTTATATTATTTACTATGCTTGACCGTTTGTCAAGATAAGAAACTTAATCTTATTGTCTTCTCTCAATCCTAATCGCACTGTCCGGACAAGTCATAGCACACGCTCCGCAGGCTATGCAAATCTCCGGATCCGGAGCAACCGCAGGTGTCTGGTATAAGCCGACTTCCTTTGACCACTGAAGGCATTTTTTACCGGCTTTGTTCATAGGACATTTGGCAATACAAAGACCACAGCCCTTACAAAGATCAGTATATACATAATAATCAGCCTTGCCCTTGCCGACTCCTTCGATTTTGTATCCTTTATATTGTTTGTCTGTCATTTTGTTGTCCTTTCTTTATTCGTGATTCGTGAGTCGTGAATAGTGATTCGTGGTTATAGAATTTCTTTAATTGTACTTTGTTTACTTATATTATCTTTCGTGAGCCGTGAGCCGTGAATCGTGAATTGTGGTTATAGATTTTCATTAATTGTCCTTTGTTTACTTATATTATCTTTAATACCTCGATTCACAAGTTTCGATTCACGATTCACGAAATCACCTCGATTCACGAAATCACTCCGATTCACGAAACAACCCCTACACTGCAACACCTGAATTGCTCACCATTTCCATACCCATCTCGAGTGCTTGATAGTTCAAATCTCTAAGTTCCGGTTTTGCATCAAACTTTTTGCCCAAAGCTTTTTCCATTGCGTTTTTAATATCATCAAGCTTGAGGACGTTTGTTGCAGCTAAGAGAACTCCGAGAATGATTATATTAAATACACGGGCGCTTAATTTTTCGTTCGCAATTTTATTAGCGTCAACGCCTATAATCTCTTTGCATTTAACTTCGGGTTTCTTTGTGCATACAGATGTATCATAAACAACAATTGAATTTTCATCAACATATGTAGCGCATCTGTCGATTGCTCTGTCTGAAAGCATTATAACAATGTTTCCTTTAGAAAATCTCGGCTCGCCGATTGTTTCGTCCGCAATCTGGCAGAAAGCAATTGATACCCCGCCTCGCTGTTCAACGCCGAAATTCGGGATGTAAAGCACCTGTTTTCCTGCTTCATATCCTGCTTCTACCAGAATTTTAGCAACAGACTGGACGCCCTGTCCGCCTTCTCCGGCTAATACAATTTTTGTTCTTGCCATATCTATACCCCCTCCGGTGTTAAAAATTCTTTAACTTCAAAGAATTCTTCCATTTGCTGAAGTCTTGCAAATGTATCGTAGTTATTTGTTCTCCAGTTAAGAGGACAGATTGAAAGTACTTCTACAAAAGAGAAGCCTCCGTTTTGAACATTTTTTAAGCCTTTAACAAATGTTGATTTGAGTTTTATTACGTTAGAAACGGTAGAACGTGCAACATAAGATTTTTCTTTATCTGCAATAGAAGCTACCATTTCAGCCGCTTTAGCCGGTTTACCTGTAACAGAGCAGTCCCTTCCATAAGGAGTTGTTTCTGTTTTCTGCCCCGGCATTGTAGTCGGTGACATCTGTCCGCCTGTCATACCGTAGTTAGTGTTGTTTACAACTACTATCATAAGTCTTTCACCGCGGACTGTAGCGTTAACAAGGTGCTGTGCGCCGATTGCAAGACCGCCTCCGTCGCCCATATATGCAATGCCGATTGCCTCGGGGTTAGCTCTTGTAAAACCATATATAACAGGAGTTGTTCTTCCGTGGTGAGTTTGGACTGTATCTAAATCCATATAATTCCACGCAAGAAGCGAACATCCTATATCACAGCCAAATACTGTTTTTTGTTTTATACCTAATTCATCAACCGCCTGTGCTAAAGCTTTTAATGTTATACCATGACCGCACCCCGGGCAAAACTTGCTTGCTCCAACTTCTGCATTCTGCGCCTTTGGTAAATTAGGCGGTAGTGTTAATATTTCTGACATAAAAATCTCCTTTTTCGTGATTCGTGATTCGTGAGCCGTGGTTATAGATTTTCATTAATTGTCCTTTGTTTACTTGTATTATCTTTAATATCTCAATTCACAAATTTCGATTCACGATTCACGAAATTACATTCCATTATCCTCTATTCACAGCCAAAGCCATTGACTCAACTTTATTAACTATATCATCGCCGGTTACACCAACGCCCATTTTGAATAAAGTATCATAAGGTGTTGTAAGTCCGTAAAGTTTTTCAAGTACCATTTGAGCCAACTGCCCGTTTGCTGATTCCGTAAACAGAATTCTTTTTGCTCTTTGAACAGCTTCTCTAAGCGGTTTAACCGCAAGAGGTCTGATTGTAATCGGTCTGAATAAGCCTGCTTTGATGCCTTTTTCTCTCAGTTCATCAATCGCGGTTCTTGCGGAACGCGCAACGATACCGTGCGCAATTACAAGGATTTCGGCATCTTCAGCTTTGTATTCTTCCCATTCCTGAACCTCTTCAGACATTTTTTCATAATCTGCTTTGTACCCTTCAAGAACTTCCATAAGTTCATCTTCCATATTATAAGTATTTCTAAGGTGTGCAGATTTTCTGTCAACTCCGATTTCGCCGTCAGCGAGAAGGAATCTCTCAGTAGGTACCATAGTAATACCGCGGGAAGCCGGATCATAAAGCGTAACCGGTTCTCTCATCTTGCCTTGATATCCGTCTGCAAGAATGTACGTCGGGAATCTGTATTTCCAGGCTGTATTAAATGCTTTAATCATATAGTCATACAAATCCTGGTGTCCGGCAGTAGAATAAACTATTCTAAACCCTTCGCCGTTTCCGCCGAAACAGGTTAATCTCGTTTCCTGCTGAGCGTAAATAACAGTTGCAGTAGACGGTCCGCCTCTCTGCATAACCGCGCATACAAAAGGAATTCTCATCATTTCAGCCATAGACTGAGCGTCCTGCATAATTACATTGCCAGGTCCTGCTGTTGCAGTAAATGCTCTTTTGCCGGCAAGAATACCGCCGATGGTTGAAAATCCTGCAGAAATCTCGTCTTCTGTCTGCAAAAATCCGGCTTCTGTTTTAGGAAGCAGTTTACACCATGTATGCATAATTTCGTTTTGCGGTGTAATCGGATAACCGTACATAAATTCTGCTTCTGCCGAGTTTGCAGCATAAGCAAGCACTTCATTTCCGGTAAGGAACATTTTAGTGTCTTCTTTAATCAGTTTGTTTACCATATAAACCTTCTTCCCTTCAAAAAATTTACACCATTATTTTACTACAATTTTACAATTGAGAAAAGAGGGAAAATATGATAAACAGCTATAAACTAATATTCTTTTCGGGTTTAAAAAACTCTGTAAGAACAGGTTGTCAAACTTTCTATAGGGTTTTCTGTAAGTACTGCACTTCTCTTATATGCATCCTGTGCGTTTTTAATAACTATTGCCTGTTCTGTGGAATACCCGTGTTTTAATGAATTATGTACAATATTATCTGATGAAATTGTTGATGCCGAAAAAGAAGATACACCGGCAGGTTTTTGAGTTGTATTTTCGTCGCTCTTATCCTCTGTTTTTTGAGTATTTATGTTTATACCTTTTTTTAAGCCAAGGTTTGACTCCGGCATTTCATATACCAGATGAGCCTGTTCTCTCGGTTGGAAATAATCACGAGAATATACCCCTGTTTGAGTGTTTTCATTAACCTTGTCATAAGGGGTATGAGCATTTATTGTAACTTGTTTTGGCGTAAACGGCGACGTCAATTGTCCATAGATTGTCGTCGGGGAATACGGTCCGATTGGTTCTGTACTCATAAGCGATCTCTAATATATTTACAGATAATATACTTATATACACTCATTATATAACATTTTTCATCCTCCCTAAAGCCTATTTTTATTCAAAATTTACAAAACTTAATATGTTTGGGTGAAGGGTGAGGCGTGAAGGGTGAAGAGTAAAGCGGAAATTACGATTCTTCAGCTATAACGAGCATCTAAATGGCGACAATAGAATTGGATTGATAAAATACATTTACCCCCCTTGACCCCCCTTATTCCAAATGAGATAATCAAAATATGAATTATTACAAGAAATATACGCCGTATTTGTTTTTGCTTCCTGCAGCAGTTGTTTTAATAGTATTCTTTTTTATACCGTTTTTTCAAACTTTCGGGCTTAGTTTTTTTGATTATTCATCAAGTCTTTACAGTCCGGATTTCTGCGGGGCGGATAATTATGTGAAACTCTTTAAAGAACCGATATTTTATAAGGTTATGTTTAATACTTTTATGTATTTAATTATAGCAGTTCCTTTTCTGGTTACATTCCCGTTGTTTCTTGCAATTTTAATCAATCAGAAGATAAGAGGAATAACTTTGTATAAAATACTGCTTTATCTTCCGGTAATTGTATCGATTGTAGTTGCGGCAATTGCTTTCAAGTGGCTTTATGCAACCCAGGGGGTTTTAAATTATATATTGTCGGTATTTAATATTGAACCAGCGGGCTGGCTTGTTGATACAAAGTGGGCGTTATTTTCTGTTGCGATAGTTACGATTTGGAAGGGTATCGGATATTATATGATGATATATCTTGCTTCCTTGATGAGTGTTCCGCAGGAATTATACGAAGCCTGTGATATTGATGGAGCGAACTTTATTACCAAGCACCTTACTGTCACTGTACCGCATATAATGCCTACGATTGCACTTGTTTCAACAATCAGTACTATTTCTGCGATGAAAGTTTTTGCGGAAATTTATGTTATGACAAAGGGAGGACCTTTGAACTCTACTAAAACAATTGTTTATTATATATATGAAAGAGCATTCGAAAATCTGGATTTGGGCTACGCGTCTGCTCTTGCGGTTGTCTTGCTGATTGTTGTTATGGCATTTTCGCTTATTAATATATTATGCTTTGAAAAAAATAAGTACGGTGATATTTGATGAAAATCCTTGTCATAACAGATTTGTATCCCATAAGAGAAGACGAAAAGTTGACACCCAGAACAATCAAATATTTTGCTGATGGGTGGAGTGATTTAGGGCATGAGGTCAGAATTATTAAGCCGAATTTCATGCTGAATTCTTTTTTGCGCAGAAAGCCGTTTTATGGCAGTAAAATATATGGTGATGTAGAAAACATAAATTACTTTCTGCCGTTTTGGGGAAGGGTTGAGGATAAGATTAAGACCGAATTTAAGCCGGATATTGTTATTGCGCATATGCCGAGCGGAATTATTTTTGCAGACAAACTGAAACTGCCGTTCACTGCAGGTGTGCATGTTTCTGATTTGGAGGTGCTGACTAACCCGCTGTATTCTTTTTATTTTAAAGGCGCGCTTGAAAGAGGATATGAAAATGCGGTTAAAATTGCCTGCAGATCAGAGGTTATAAAAAAGAAGTTTTTAAAACTTTATCCCCAATACGAGTATAAAACGTTTTCCTGTCCGTCCGGCGTTGATAAAGATATAATTGTCAAGAGAAATTGGCAGGGGCGGAGAAGGGTTTTAACCTGTGCAAACCTTATCAAGCGCAAGAATATAGATAAGGTTATACTTGCCTGCGAGAATCTTGATGTTGATTTGAAAATAATAGGCGAAGGCAGAGAATATGCCCGTTTAAGGAAATTATCTTCAAAACCCGAGTTTTTAGGGTATTTGGAACACGACCGTGTTTTGGACGAAATGAGAAATTCGGATATATTTGTCCTGCCGAGTGAAAACGAAACTTTCGGCATGGTTTATTTAGAGGCAATGGCTTCCGGCTGTATAACCGTATGCAGGGAGAATGACGGTATTGCTGGAATAATAAAGGACGGCGTGAATGGGTATTTCTGGCGGGATAATATTATTGAAACAATTATTAATTCCGATAACCAGAATGAAATACTCGAGAACAGTTATAATACAATAATACATTGTACAAAAGAGAGCGCTTGTGCTAGTTATTTAAAACATTTGTTTGCGTCGACGCAAGCGTAATTTTAGCGGACAGATTATGAGCCAGATAAGCGGAATAGTTATATTATTAAACATACTAAATGGTAAAAATTAATTAAAAATTGGGAAAAATGAATAGAAATTTTGAGAGGAAATAAAAACAGTCTCTCACGGGCTACTTATAGTCAAAGTATTATTGTACTTAGCCCTTTTTTGTATGCGGGATAAAAGGCAGTGTAAAATTTAGTAGGAATCTAAAGTCTGCCCTTTTTCTTATCCCAAACTCTAATATACAATTTCTTAACCCTCTAATCTAAAAAACTAAACTAACAGGTGATTTATCTCCATACAGAAACCTTTACAATTTCTGTATGGAGATATGTTGTTATGGAAAAATTTCAGAATAAATATTTAGAACTAAAAAACATAAATAAAGATATCGTAAACTGGGTAGAAGATATTGCAGAAGAAAATAACTGCAAAGTCGAAAGAAAAGAATGGAAAAGCAAATATAACAGCTATGTGGTTTATGATTACGAACCGTTCTGCTCTGAAGGTTTTGAGATAAATATTTTACTGAGTTCTTTTGATATATCTTATCTCAATTTTATTAAATATTTGTACAACGAAAAGCTAAGTACCATAGAGTATTTAGACAATTGTGTAAAGAATTCTGCAATAAAAAACTATTCACTTTAAGAAAAATGGTATATAATAATCCAGAGCAGAGGATTATTATATGAATGAATTTTTTAACGATTATGTACAGACACTTGAAACTTATATAATGTTTCGTATTAAAGAGACGACGGCGAAATTAGCGCCGGAATTAAAGGCAAAAGGCAGAGCGCCCATATCTTTATCCATGGGCGCTCCTACAGCGGCGCCGCCGAAATTTGTTATTGAAAGTTTAACAAAAGCATTGAGCCTGGAAGGAATACATACATATTCATCTCCAAAAGGCGAAAATTTCTTTAGAGAAGCTGTTGCGAAAAGAATGAAAGAAAGATTTAATGTAGAGCTTAATCCGGCGGACGAGATTTTTTCTCTTATCGGTTCAAAGGAGGGTATTGCCAATTTTATCAGAGCATTAATTAATCCTTCCCTTAAAAAAGAAGAGCAGGATATTATTTTAATTCCGGATCCGGGGTATGCTTCATACGGAGAAATGATTAAAGTTTCCGGAGGTTTGAGCTACCCTGTGCCTTTAACTGTAGAAAATAATTTTATGCCGGATTTGGAACAGGTTTATGCAAATCTGATTAAAGACGGTTATAATCCTAAAAAGGTAAAAGCGCTTTTAATAAACTACCCGAATAATCCGCTCGGAGCAACGGCTACGAGAGAGTATCTGGAAAGCGTTGTCGCATTTTGTAAAAAACACCATATTCTTCTAATGTCAGATGCGGCATATACTGATATGTACTTTAAACCGGAATTAAAACCGGTGAGCATACTGGAAATAGATGGTGCCAAAGATATTGCGGTTGAATTCTTCAGTTTTTCAAAGCCGTATGCAATGACCGGCTGGCGTCTGGGGTGGATTTGCGGTAATAGAGAGGCTGTTAAAATATTCGGAAAACTCAAGTCGACTATTGATTCCGGCATATTCAAGGCTCTCCAGAAGGCGGGTGCTGAAATCATAAATTCAAAAGAGGGCGAAGAATATATTAAAGAAGCCAATATAAGGTTTAAGAGAAATCAGGATATTTTTGTAAAAGGTTTAAAAGAAGAACTCGGCTGGGGAGATTTTTATATTCCGGATGCAACGTTCTATCTCTGGCTTCCGATACCTCCGAGATACAAAACCTCTGTCGAATTTACTGACGATTTGCTTAAAAAATCCGGTATAGTTGCAGTCCCCGGGGATGCTTTCGGAAAGTTCGGGCAGGGCTATATAAGGGTTTCTATCGTATGTTCGGAAGATGAACTAAGAGAAGTTATAAGACGCATGAAAGAAGACGGATTTAGTTTTAGGTAGAAAATCGCTTTACAAAATTTAATAAAATGAGCAAATTAATTTTTGTCCGGTTTTAATACCAATATGAAACTTCAGTCTGTAAATACTGCACCGGTCTATAAACCAAATTTCCGCTCGGCTTTTCCCGTAACACACTGGGTTGCGGAAACCAACGGAAGTTATGCGCGGATTGCGGATTTAAAACTTGTCAAGAAACTGCAGGGCAAAATTATTAGAATGCTTAATAAACCCCTTGCGGAGAGTACCAAAGAAATGAATATTTCGGAAGAAAGGCTTAGGGCTTATATCGGAGAATGCGATATTTCATACCGTAATAATCCTAATGTGCGTTCTTTTTATAACCGTACCGAAAGCGGTGTCGGCGGATTCAGCCCATTGTCTTATATAATTTCCGGAGAAGATGTCAAACTCTTTGAGGATTATCTTGCTAAAAATATCGGAAGGCTTAAGGGGAAGTCAAAAGACCTCCTGCCACATCCTTATTCTCCGGAGACAATCGAAGCTATTAATTTTTATAACAATGAGGGGCTGAGGTTTGTTAAAAATCCATCAAAACAGATAACTGATAAAAAAGGTCTGATGTATATGCTTCATACAAAATTTGAAATTGTCAGAAGCAAAACAGGGAGAATCAAAGATTACAGGTTTGTAGATGCGAGATTTCTTCCCGTAAAAAATCTAAAAAAATAAATATATTAATGACAGCTTGACTTAAAAAAATCATCATGTATTATAATAAATGTACCGAGCGGGGGTAATTCAGTGGTAGAATGCCTCCTTGCCAAGGAGGATGTCGCGAGTTCGAGCCTCGTCTCCCGCTCCATTTTAAAAGATTATAAGAGAGATTTGAAACTAAGCCCTGTGCTTAGCTTTTTTATTAAGAGAATATGCAGACAAAATATAAAAATATTCTATATTATTTGTGCTTGGGGCTGATATTTTTATTAGGTATTTTTCTTAGAACAAAAATGTATTTCATAAGCAATGTTTTTGAGGATGATGAATGCCGGCTTGCTATTACCCTTTTGGATAAGAATATGTGGCAGATGTTTTTGCCTCTGCTTGATGCCCAGTCTGCACCGCCGTTATTTCTTTGTGTCGAAAAGTTTATAACTTATATTTTCGGCTACAAGGAGCAGGCTATGATTTTTGTTCCATATGCGGCAGGAATTTTAAACCTCTTTATGATATATAAGTTGGCTTCTTCATATTTTAAGAAAAGAATTTCTGTGCTTATCAGCGTTTTTATTTTTGCAATGAGCGGACCTTTAATTCTTTTTTCTACTATATTTAAGCAGTATTCAACAGACGTACTTACCGGGCTTTTGTGCTTATATTATTTGCCTAAGATAAATATTAAAGAATTAAATCTGAAAAAACATATACTTTTGGGAATGATATTGATAATATTGCCTTTTGTGTCACTTCCTTCATTATTTTTTATCGGGGCTTTTTTTATTCTGAATTTTAAAGATTCTCCGAAACGAATAATATCTTTATTGGCGCCTTTTGTAATTGTTATGAGTGCATATTATTTCTTTAATCTTGCACCTTCGAAGGCTAATCTTGACTATGTTTTTCCGGATTTCTGGGTGGATGGATTTTTGAGTCTGTCTTTTAAAGATTTTATACGTTTAATGCTTGTTAATATAAAATTTGACTTTATTCCGAATACTTTGAGTCTGTTCTCTTTGATTTTGTTATTCTGGGGCGCTGTACTCTGTGTGCTTGAAAGAACAAATAAAACTTCAATATTTATACTGACGACGGCGTGTCTTGTATTATTGGCAAGTTTTATTAATGTTTATCCGCTCCTGGGCAGAGTCGGGCTTTATTCCATAAGTATGTTTTTACTGCTTATGCTAAAACCTCTTGATACTTATGACTTTAAACATCCTGCATTTGCCGTGGCATTAATTTGTGTTATTTTGAGTTTCTGTCAATATGATTTTGCGCATATAAAGCATATGATGGATCCGGAAACGAGAGTAAAGTATTCATCCAGACATTTACTTGAAATCATTAAAGAAAAATATAATCCAAAAACTGATGCAATAATATGCAATTCAGCCTCTACTGCGAGCTATATTTTTTATTCCAGCAAGCTTGAATTCTATCCGGAGAATGCTTTTGAAATGCGTGCAAAACCAGATACGCATGAAGCTGTTTTTAAATATTTAAACAGTCTCAAGAAAGGACAAAAGTTCTGGTTTTATTTGGTCAAAGACTACAGCATGTGTCCGATTAGACCGTTTATTCTTGAATGGGCGCAGGAGAAAGAAATTTTATATATTAAGCAGGAACGCGATTCTGCAATAATTTACCTGCAGAATTGAGAAGATATATGGATAATGTAACAACCGGACGAAAGGGAGAGCAGATAGCTCTTGAATATTTAAAGAAACAGGGTTTCAAAATTCTTGAAACGAATAAACATTTTTCAAGATTCTGTGAGGTTGATATAATTGCGCTGGACAGGGATACTCTTGTTTTTGCGGAAGTTAAAACAAGAAGTTCTGAAAGGTATGGTATTCCGCTGGAGGCGATTACAAAGGAAAAGTACAATAATATCAGAAAGGGTTTGTATATGTACCTGCAGGAAAATCCCAAGTACAAAAAATATCGTATAGATGCTATATCAATTCTTTTGAAGCCGAAGCTTGAAATTAAACATTTGAAAAATATTTAGCATTGCCGTTTTGTTCGTGCTAAGATAAAACAAAAACAGTGAGGAATGATTATGGAAGATTTAAGAGATAAATACGAAGTCGTGATAGGATTGGAAGTTCACGCTCAATTGAAAACAAAATCCAAAATATTTGCACCGGATTCAACAGAATTCGGAAGCGAGCAAAACAGCCATATCAGTGCAATAACATTGGGTATGCCGGGGGTTTTGCCGGTTTTAAATAAAGAATGCGTTAATATGGGTATATTATTAGGACTTGCGCTTAACTGCGAAATTCCTAACAGATGCAAGTTTGATAGAAAACAGTATTTCTATCCGGATCTTCCAAAAGGATATCAGATTTCACAATATGACGAGCCGATTTGTGTAAACGGGCATATTAATGTCAAAGGCAAACGAATCGGTATAACAAGAGCGCACCTTGAAGAAGATGCAGGCAAACTCGTTCACGTCGGGGCTGCAGGTATAAACGGCGCTACATACTCTCTTGTGGATTTAAACAGAGCAGGCACTCCGCTTCTTGAAATCGTTTCAGAACCGGATATGCGCTCAAGCGAAGAAGCAAGAAACTATATGGAAGAATTGAGAAATATTGTCAGATATTTAGGCGTATGCGATGGAAACCTCGAAGAAGGCTCTATGAGATGCGATGCAAATATTTCTATTATGCCTAAAGGTTCAAAAGAGTTTGGAACAAGAGCGGAAATTAAGAATGTAAACAGCTTTTCAGCGCTTCAAAGAGCAATCGAATACGAAATTGACCGCCAGATTGAAATTGTTGAAGAAGGCGGAAAAGTCGTGCAGGAAACAAGACTCTGGGATGATAACCTCAAAGAAACACGTTCTATGAGAGGAAAAGAGGATGCACACGATTACAGATATTTCCCTGAACCGGATTTGATGCCTCTTGAAATTTCAAGAGAATGGGTTGAAGAAATCAGAGCGAAAATGCCGGAGCTTCCGGAAGCTAAACGCCAGAGATATATGTCGCTCGGCTTAAGCGAATATGACGCTTCTGTAATTGTTGAGCAGATGCCTTTGGCTTTGTTCTTTGATAAAGTTCTTGAACTTGGGGCTAACCCAAAAACTGCAGTAAACTTTATTATGGGTGAAATTGCAGCATACTTAAAAGAAAATAAAGTTGAAATTGATGAAACAAAACTTACTCCGGAAAACCTTGCAGAACTTATAAGCTTAATCGAAAAAGGAACAATATCTAATAATATCGGTAAACAAATCCTTGTTGAAGATATGATAACAAAAGGCGAAAAAGCTTCTGCAATAGTAGAAAAGAAAGGCTTAAGCCAGATTTCTGATGAAGGTGCTATCAAAGAGATTGTTGAAAATATTATCAATGCTCACCCCAAAGAAGTTGAGTCTTATAAAAACGGCAAGACTAACCTTTTAGGCTTCTTTGTCGGCCAGGTAATGAAAGAAACCAAGGGCAGAGCAAACCCGAAAACCGTTAATGAACTGGTCAGAAAAATTCTTGAAGGTTAATTAACTGTCAAAGCTTATAAACAAAGAGAGTATACGCAGTATACTCTCTTTTTATTATTTCAAACTTTTTAGTTTAGCCAGCATATTATAAATGTATTCAACTTCTTCTTTTGAGGAGGTCTGTAAAATGGCATTAATCTTCGTTATTAATTCCTCTTTAGAAAAAGAATCCCCGAAGTCAAAGAGGTCTTTTACTTTTACGCCCAAAAATTCTGCAATTTTTATAATATTCTCTTCTTTAGGCATTTGATATCCGCTTTCAATGCGCGTTAAATTGGAGGGTTCCATCTCAAGTTTTTCTGCAAGCTCGTACTGCTTAATATTTAAACCCTCTCTGATTTCTTTTATTCGTCTGCCGATATTTTTGCTGAGTCTGCCCATTTATTCTCCTTTATTAAGGATAGCGTTATTTTATATCCAACAACACACTCTAGTATAGAAGTTTTAATTGACAATATTTCTGTTTTATGACATGAATGCTATGTATATTGTTCTAACTAAGCAGATAATGTGCGAAAAATTGTTTTAATAAAGCGATAGGAAAGAGATTTATTATGCATCCGGAATTTTTATATTTAGTTAATTCTTTATTTAAAGCTATGCTGGAAATATTTGTCTGGGATAGACGTTTGAGGCGGGTTTTAAAGGGGAAGTTCTGCCGTTTTGTGTTGAAAAGGTATGTTGATGCGGTTGAGCTGGAGGGGGCTGTTTTATCAGATAACGCGGATAAGAAGTATAGAATCTGGCAGTACTGGGATAAGGGGTATGATAATGCGCCGGATCTGGTTAAGGCATGTTTGGCAAGTGTTGAAAGGTACAAGGGGGATTTCGAGAGAGTTCTGCTTGATGAAAATTCGATAAAAGAATATGTTAAAATTCCGGATTATATTTATGCATTGAAATCAAAGGGATTGATTACGCCTGCGCATTTTTCGGATATATTAAGGACGTATCTTCTTTATGAATACGGCGGATGCTGGATTGATGCGACTGTTTATATGACGGCGCCGATGCCGGAGTTTATAAGATTTTCAGAATTGTTTGTTTTTCAAAATAATAAGGATGAGGATTTGGACGGATTAAATATGACAAATTATTTTATTTCGTCTAAGGGGAATAGTGTAATTATTGCAAAGATGAAAAAATTTTTGGATAAGTACTGGATGGAGAATAAAAAGGCAATAAATTACTTTTTCTATGCTCATGCATTTACTCTTTTTACAGAATCTTCAGATGAGAACATCAGGGAATGGAATGAGATGTTTAAATTCCCTTATCCTGTTGTACAGCTGATGGAAAAAGAGCTTTTGGATAAATATTCGCCGAAGCGGTTGAGGGAGCTTGAGTCAATGTCTGCTGTTCATAAGCTTTCTTATAAGCGGAAGGTTATTGCGGGGAAAAAAGAGCTGAGACTGGCGGATACTTTGTATGAACATATTATAGATAAATATCTGGAACCTTCTGAATATAAAGGTTTGCAGGAGAAGCAAAGATATAAATTTTTACAGCTGTTAAAAAGCAGAATAGGGTTTTATTTTTCATTGCAGGATATTGATGATCATTATGTTTTGAAAATCTTTGGCGCAAAGGTTTGCATTAAGCATAAGACAGAGCCTCCTGCCGTGCAGGTATGCGGAATTCGAGAACATAAGCGCAAGAGGAGGCTTATAGTATCTCTTACGACTTACCCCGCAAGAATTCATCTTGTGCATAAAACAATTGAAACGCTCTTAAATCAAACAGTAAAACCCGATGAAATTGTGCTGTGGCTTGCACGGGAACAGTTTTCCTCACTTCCAGATGGTCTCACTGAACTGGAGAAATTCGGGCTAAAGATAAAATGGTGCGGTGATATAAAATCTTATAAGAAACTGATTCCGTCGCTGCTAGAATATCCCGATGATATTATTGTAACTGTCGATGATGATTATTACTACGATACAAGACTTTTGGAAGAGCTGTATAATGAGTATTTAAAAAATCCGAAATGCATACATGCAAGACAGGCTTTTTTAGTAAAAAAAGCAGGGCAGAAAGAATTATGTTTGCAGGCAAGAAATTATATCTATGACAAATCTTATCTTCCGTCATATTTAAATGAGCCTGTCGGATGCGGGGGAGTTTTATATCCTCCCGCCTCCCTTCATAAAAATGTTTTAAACGCAGAGCAGTTTATGAAGGAGGTGCCCACACATGATGATTTATGGTTCTGGGGGCATGCTGTAAGAAACGGCACGCCGATAAGCGTAATTCCAAACGGGTATAAACTGAAAAATATAGTGATAGAAGGCTCGCAGAGTGATTCTTTGTGGCATAAAAATATGGTGAATTCGACGGAAAATGTTGGTATGACGGGTAAAGAAGCCTTGAATAAAATCTGTACTCTTTTCCCTGAGATATCCTGCAGGCTTGGATTATTTAAAAAATAGGATAGATGAAATATCTGATAATTTGGGTATTTATTCCGCCAAATCTTTTGCTTGTGATATAATAAAGCAAAATAGTAAGTTTGGAGAAATATAAATGAGTAAGTATTTGTTGGAAGTCGGTGTAGAAGAATTGCCGTATAAGTTTATTCCGATGGCAATTTCACAATTAAAAACTGGATTTGAAACATTTTTAGAAAATAATAACGTGAAGTTTGGCAGAGTTAATGTTATGGCAACGCCAAGAAGGCTTGCTGTTATTATTGAGGATATTGCATCTTCACAGCCGGATAGCGAAAAGGTCGTAAAAGGACCTATTGCGTCTGTTGCGTTTGATGAAAACAAAAATCTTACTAAAGCCGGCGAAGGTTTTGCAAAGAAAAACGGCATAGGAACAGATGAACTTTATGTTGAAGATAATTATGTTTATGCAAAAATCTCCGTTAAAGGCAAAAACACAAAAGACCTGCTTCAAGAAAATGTTCCGGTAATTTTTTCCAAACTCCAGGGACCTCATTTTATGAGATGGGGAAATAATGATGTGAAATTCTCCCGTCCTATCAGGTGGGTGCTTTCTATTCTTGACGGAGAAGAAGTTAAAATAAGAATTATTGACAAAGATTCTTCTAATCTTACAAACGGACACAGATTTTCAAAACAAAATATTGTTATTAACAATCCGGACGAATACGTTGAAAAACTCCGCGATGCTAAGGTTATTGTTGATCAAGAAGAAAGAAAAGCAAAAATTTTGGAGCTGACCAAGATTGAAGCGGATAAACTTAATGCGGTTACTAAAATTTCGGATGATCTTCTGGATGAAGTTACATTTATCTGCGAATATCCTGTTGCCGTAACCTGCAGTTTTGATGAAGCTTATCTCACTATACCGCAGGAAGTTGCAGTTACTGTTATGGAAACTCATCAGAGGTATTTTGCACTCTATCAAAAAGACGGAAAATTGATTAATAAATTCGTAACGATTACTAATTATATCGGCAATGAATTTGAAAATATCAAGGCAGGAAACTTGAGGGTAATAAAAGCCCGCCTTGATGACGCTGTATTCTTCTTCAATGAAGATACTAAAAAGCCTCTGGAAGCTTATGTAGAAAACTTAAAAGGCATGACCTTCCAAAAGGGCATGGGCTCTGTTTATGACAAAACGCAGAGAATAATTAAACTTTCAGATAAAATTGCACACTCTCTCGGGGTTTCTAAACCTTCAATCAAAAGAACTGCCGAGTTGTGCAAAGCTGATTTGGCAACAAATCTTGTGTTTGAATTTACAGAACTTCAAGGGTTTATCGGCGCTGATTATGCAAGAGTTGCAGGAGAAGCACCGGAAGTCTGCGAAGGTATAAAAGAACATTATTTCCCGCTTAATGCCGACAGCGAAACCGCTAAAAGCATTGAAGGGCAGATTGTCGGAATTGCCGATAAGATTGATACAATATGCGCAGTGTTTGTATCCGGCAAAAAACCGACTGGTTCTTCAGACCCGCTTGGCGTAAGACGTTCAGCGCTTGGGATTATTAAAACGGTTCTGGAACATAATCTTAAGCTGGATTTGTCAAAACTTATTGATGAAACACTTGAGTTACTGCCGGTTAAAGCGGATGCGAAAAAAGACGTTGAAGAATTCTTTGTTCAAAGATTGATAATATTCTTGAACAATGAGTATTCAAAGAATGTTCTGGAGGCTTGCGCTGAAATTAATCCATGCAAAGATTTGTGCGATTACTTAAAACGTGTAAAAGCAGTTTCTTCTGGTGTTGATGAAAAACTTGCAGAAAATGCAAACCGTGTTTTGAGGATTCTAAAGGATGAAGTAAAACAGGATGTTAATGAAGCGCTGTTTAAGGAACCTGCTGAAAAAGATTTGTATAAAGCTGTGCAGAGTCTGAACTTTAACGGCGATTATAAAGAATATCTTGAATCGCTTACGGCAGTAAACCCTGTTGTGACAAAGTTCTTTGATGACGTGCTTGTTATGGATAAGGATGAAGAAATTAAGAATAACAGACTTGCACTATTGAACAGTTTGAAAAATAAGTATATAATATTAACTGATTTCTCAAAATTGTAAAAATTTGTAACAACTTTCTCAAAAATAGTCAATTTTTACCTTGAGGATACTTTAATAAGATACAAAGTGAAGGTAAGTAAAAATAAAGAGGTCGTTATGTTCAACCTAAAGTTCTTTAAGTCACTAAAACAAGCATTAGACTCACGCGCAAATTTGTTAACATTTTCCGAATCGCAAAAGAAGGCGAACGAGGATTATATAACATCTCTGTCAAGTACAGAGCTGAAAATCAAGGCTGACGAACAAAGGCTGGAAGCAATGGTCAGACAACAATTAAAAGAAGAATTCCCGAATATAGAAAAGAGTTCTTCTTACGACTTGCTGGTTGACGCAGTCATCCACAATTATAAGTCAAAACAGCTTCAAGCCACAGATGACGCTGAAATAAAATAGTCATCAAAACCTATAATTAATAAAAAAACACCGGATTTAATCCGGTGTTTTTTTATTGCCTGTTTTTCAAAAATCTATTTTCAAAGATACTGTTTATTATTATATTAAAAAAACTAACAAATCATCCAATGTAACACAATACCCATTGAGTTACATAAGGAGAGCTTCTCTCCACCGCCCCTTGTGGGAGGGGGCTGGGGGAGGGGTTTTATAAAGTGATAAAATTTTTTTTGAATAATTAAAAAAGAATAAAATTTGTTAAAGTATGATAAATATTGTATTGTAAGCCATTTTTACGGATTCTTTGAAATATCACCCCTCCTTAGCCCTCCCCGTCCAGGGAGGGAGTTTGAGCCATATTTTATGTAAAATTTCAAATTTATATTGCGAAACCCTTGTAAAATGTGGTATTATAAGGTTATGTAACACAATATGTATTGTGTTACATTAGAAACTTAAATAGGAGAGCAAAAGTATGAAAAAACTTGGATTTACGTTGGCGGAAGTATTGATTACTCTTGGTATAATTGGCGTAGTTGCTGCGCTTACAGCGCCTGCTCTTGTGCAAAACGCGGGTACTGCTAAAATCGGTCCGACGCTATCTAAAGTGGTGTCAACTATAGAAAATGCTAATGAACAAATATTGCATGATGAAGATGCAACGAATTTGAGTAAAATTGCCAATACAAACCAAGAATATTTTGAATTATTATCCAAATATATAAGCGGAAGTTCTTATGATACAGAATTTATGAATGCTCAAAAATTCGAACCCAGTGTAAAATATTATGATGGCAGCGATGCTTCAAGCATTCGTTGGGATAACATGGGAATTTTTTCTTTTTCAGATAATATTACATTATTAATGGGAATACAGCCTGACAGTAATGTTTATGAGGCTAAAGGTTCCTTTAAAGGTGATTATGCAATGCTGTATGCTGATATTAATGGAATAAAGACAAAGCCTAATACTATTGGCAAAGATATTTTTCTATTACATATAGACAAAGGGGGACAAGTTTTACCAATGGGTGGTAGTACATATGCATGGCTAAAAAATGATGATAATTATAAATATTCTGCTAAATCTAGTAAGTATACTTGCAATGAAACGGCTGTAATTCAAGGTTTTGGTTGTGCTGGCTCTATTTTTGAAAACAACTTTAAAGTAATTTACCAATAAATATTTATTCTTATTTTTGTTGTAATTCCAATTGAATGGCATGCGCGGGCGTGCTATAATGACTTTGTTAAGAGAAGAAGAACTTATTAAAAAGAAAGGAATTAATTATGGCAAAATATGTATGTAAAGTATGCGGTTATACAGCTGAAGGCGAAGCTCCGGAAAAATGCCCGGTTTGCGGTGCAGGTAAAGAAGCTTTTATTTTGATGGCAGAAGGCGAAAAAAATTACGCTGATGAACACAGAATCGGTGTCGCTAAAGATGTTGATGCTGAAATTCTTGAAGGTTTAAGAGCAAACTTTATGGGAGAATGCACAGAAGTCGGTATGTATATTGCAATGGCAAGACAAGCTGACAGAGAAGGCTATCCGGAAATTGCAGAAGCTTTCAAAAGGTACGCTTTTGAAGAAGCAGACCACGCTTCAAGATTTGCAGAATTGTTAGGCGAAGTTGTAACAAATTCTACTAAGAAAAATCTTGAATTACGTGCAGAAGCTGAATTCGGCGCTTGCTCAGGCAAAATGGAAATCGCTAAAAAGGCAAAAGCTTTGGGCTTGGATGCTATTCACGATACAGTTCATGAAATGGCAAAAGATGAAGCCCGTCACGGACGCGGTTTCGACGGATTGCTTGCAAGATATTTCGGAAAATAGTTTTAAATTATTAATAAAAAGGCGGTGCGGAATAAAATTCCGCACCGCCCTTTTTTTGATATTTAGTTGGAAAAGTAATGCAGGGCAGGCTTTAGTTTACCAGAAGTTTTAACCCGATTTCAAATGATTCTAATCAGCCCCCTCCCGTATCTGTAGCTCACTTACGTTTCGCACAGCTACTCCCTCCCCCGTGGAGAGGGCAAGCTACATGCTGGCAAGCTCCCTCTCCTTACAGGAGAGGGGAGGTGTGAGGTGTTAATAATTACGTTAAACGGGGGGGGGAGGATCCCTAAAATTACAATATTACAAGTGAAATTCTATTGACAAACTTATCATGGTACGATAATATGATAATATGATTAAATCTTTTAAGGATAAAGAAACTGAAAAAATTTTTAACGGAATAAACTCCAAAAAATATTCAGCTATCCAAAGGATTGCAAAGCGTAAGTTAGATATGATACATTTTGCATTCCAGGAACAAGATTTAGTTGTACCGCCTGCTAATCATTTTGAGTATCTGAAAGGTGACTTGAAGGGGTATTGTTCTATAAGAATAAATGATCAGTTCCGAATTATATTTAGATTTCAAAACAGCATCGCGGAAGATGTTCAAATAATTGATTATCACTAAGCAGAAAGGACTTAATATGAACAGACCATATACACACCCTGGAGAAATACTGATAGAAGAATTTGTAAAACCAAACGGGCTTACACAGGAACGCTTGTGCAAACTTTTGGGTGTAGGAGTAAAAACTATCAGTGAAATTTATAATAAAAAACGGGGTATTAGTCCTGTTATGGCACACAAACTTGCAAGGCTGTTCGGGACAACGCCGGAATTTTGGCTGAATGCGCAAGTGTATTATGATTTGTATACAGTGTATGAAAAAAAACACGATGAAATAGAAAAAGTCCGCCCGTTGAGTGCATAAATATTTATCAATCTCTTTCTTCATATAAAAACTTTTGAGATATAATTAATTTAGTAATACATTTGAAGGAATTAATTATGCTTAAAGGAAATGAGATTAGAAAATTATATTTAGATTATTTTAAAGATAAACATCAGCATACAATCGTTGAGAGTTCAAGTCTTGTGCCGGATAATCCGACGGTATTATTGACTACAGCAGGCATGCTTCAGTTTTTGCCTATATTTTTAGGTATTCAGAAATGTCCGTATGAACCGGCAAGAGCAACTTCTTGCCAGAAGTGCGCCAGAGCGGGCGGAAAAGATTCTGATATCGAAAACGTCGGAAGAACTCCAAGACATCATACGTTTTTTGAAATGCTGGGCAATTTCTCTTTCGGCGATTATTATAAAAAAGAAGTTATTCCCTGGGCGTGGGAATTTGTAACAGAGGTTTTAAAACTAGACAAAGACAGGCTCTGGATTACGATTTTTGAAACTGATGACGAGGCTTATGAAATCTGGAGAAGCATAGGTGTTCCTGCAGAAAGAATAAAAAGAAAAGGCAAAAAAGATAATTTCTGGGGGCCTCCCGGGGCATCCGGCTCTTGCGGACCTTGCTCTGAAATCCACTACGATTTAGGCGAGCAGTACAAGTGTTCTGATGACTGCGGAATTGATACCTGCGAATGCGACAGATGGGTTGAAATCTGGAATCTTGTATTTACAGAGCTTTATCAAGATGAAGAAGGAAATCAGTCGCCTTTAGAAAAGAAAAATGTTGATACCGGCATGGGCTTGGAACGTATTACGATGGTTTGCCAGGGTGTTGCTTCAACATTTGAAACAGACCTTTTGAAGCCGATACTGGATAAAGTTTCTGAGATGAGCGGAGTTCCTTATAAAAAATCCGAAAAAACAGATATTTCTTTAAGGATTATTACAGACCACGCAAGATGTGTTACATTCTTGATTTCAGACGGCGTAATCCCCGGAAACGAAGGAAGAAGCTACGTTCTCAGAATGATTTTAAGACGCGCACTGCGCCACGGAAAAATTCTGGGTATGGAACTGCCTTTCCTTTATAAACTCGTTGATACTGTTGTAGAAATGTACGGCGAGGCTTATCCGGAATTGGTTAAAAATAAAGCAAAAGTTATTGATGTAATCAAGAAGGAAGAAGAAAGGTTTGCAAAAACTCTTGACAGAGGATATAAAATGCTGGATGAGTTTATTGCAGAGAAAAAAGATATTGACGGTGAAAGCGCATTTAAGCTTTATGACACATACGGATTTCCTTTTGAACTTACAAAAGAAATTGCTTCCGAAAATGGTTTAAAAGTCGACGAAGACGGCTTTAAGACTGCTATGCAGGAACAGAAAGACCGTGCAAAAGCTGCAGCAGCTAAAATCTCTGTAACGGGTGATATTAAGTATGCAAAAGTAGAGGATGAAGTCGGCTCAACTGATTTTGTCGGTTATGAAGAGGATGAATGCGAAGCCAAGATTCTTGCGACAATTGAAGGTGAAGGTTTTGTAGATGTTGTTTTAGACAGAACTCCTTTCTACGCAGAATGTGGAGGACAAGTAGGCGACAGCGGTATTATTTTTAATGATAATGTGAAGCTTGAAGTTTTGACAACATTCAAGGTAAATCACCTGTTTGTCCACAGATGCCAGATTTTAAGCGGTGAGATTAATATCGGTGATGAAGTCACAGCTCAAATCGATTCTGCACGCCGTGCGGAAATAAGGGTTCACCATACTTCTGCCCACCTTTTGCAGGCCGCATTGATTAAGGTTCTTGGCGATGAAGTTAAGCAGGCAGGTTCGCAGGTTGAAGAAAACCGCATGAGATTTGACTTTACGTTCTCGCGTGCTATGACTCCGGATGAAGTCCAAAAGACTGAGGACATTATGAATGAATGGATTAGCGAAAAACTTCCGGTTCAGACAGAAGTTATGGGAATCGAAGAAGCTAAGCTTACCGGTGCAACTGCCTTATTCGGCGAAAAATATGAAGACGAAGTAAGGGTTGTATCAATCGGCGGTGCTAAGAAATGCAGATGCGGTGGCGGTAAATGCAAGGGGCATCATCACGAAGCACACGATGTAATTTCAATGGAGTTCTGCGCTGGGACTCACGCTAAGAATACAGGCGATTTAAGACTGGTTAAGATTGTATCTGAAGGAGCGATTTCTGCAGGTACAAGAAGAATTGAACTTGTTGTTTCAAAATCAGCAATTGATTATTTGAATAAAAAAGCTAAAATTTCGGATGTTCTGGAAGCCCGCTTTAAAGTTCATACGGACGAGGTTCTTGAGCGTGTGGATAAACTTGCGGAAGAAAACAAGACTCTGATTAAGGAGCTTGAGCAAACAAAAGCTGATATGGCAAAGAGTAAATTTGCAACGTTTATCTCCAGAGCGCAGGAAATCGACGGCGGAAAGATGTTTATTTCCAAAATCGAAAACTTTGACGCAGACGCCGTAAAAGCCGGTATTGAAATGCTTGCAAACAGATTAGGCGAATGCGTAATTGTTCTTGCTAATGAAAGAATGGTTATTGCAAAGGCTACCGATGGTTTTGTGAAAAAAGGCATAAATGCCGGAAAAATCGTCGGAGAGATTGCCCGCTTTACAGGTGCAAACGGCGGTGGACGTCCAAACTTTGCACAGGGCGGTATAAAGGATGCATCTAAGCTGGATGAAATTCTTGCCAAAGTTGAAAATGATTTAAAATAACTCTAAAGGCGCCAAAATCTTTTAAGATTTCGGCGCCTTAGACTTGAAAAGTTGAAAAAATAGGTTATAATTTAAGTGTCTGTTTAAGTGAGGTTTTAATGACGGCTAATTTATCGTTGAATTTACAGTTACTCCAGGGGATTTCTGATATGTCCGCCAATAACAGCAATATGCCCCGGCAAAATAATGAGCCTGCAGTTTATGCAAAAGAGGGCGATCCGAATTATAATGAAGAGATGGATGCGGACAAAGACGGAATTGTAACGATGGAAGAGTATCAAAAGTATTGTGAGGCAAACAATATCAATACTGAAGAAGAGCAAATCCAGACTGTTCAGAATAAAGTTGATGCGATGTTGGAGCGCAATACGGGCAGTTCGGAGCAAGAAAACAGTTTTTCGTATGATGAGTATATGGAATACTGCGAGCAAAATCAGAGCGCAGGCGCATTCTCTTCTTCTGCGGAAATTAAGCACGAAGATGCGGGGCTTGTTATTCGTAATATCGGAAAAGCCTTGAACAGCTATTCCGGTATTAATATTAACCTTCCGGAGATAAAAGTCGAGCGGAACGCATAAATAGGTTATTTGAGGGTAATTTGCGGTATTACTCAAATTTATGCTACAATTCTGTTATGGATATTTTTGTTATAGAAATAGTTGATGCTGACAATGTTCACATGGAACTTTTAAAAGAGTTTCAAAAAAAAGAGATTTCTGATCCTAAAAAGTGGAACCAGCATTGCTTATCTTATCTTATGGTTGATAGAATTTTGAGAGAATTTTATCACATAGAAGACAGGGAAGTTATTTTTAACGGAAAGAAACCGTTTTTGAAAAACAGGCAGAAATTTTTCAGCATAAGCCATAGCGGGGATTTTATCGCTCTTGCTTTTTCGGACTATGACTGCGGAATTGATATTGAAAAAATTAAACTTAGGGATTTTGAAGAAATTTCAAAAAGAATGGGCTTCAATTGTAATACTTTGGAAGATTTTTATAACGAATGGACTAAGTATGAAGCAGAATATAAACTCGGCAAGCCCGCCCAGAAATTTAAGAAAATTCATTTTGAAGACTATATTATAACCGCCTCCAGCGTGAATATAAAAGAAGAGTTTGAAATTTATATTCAAAGCGGAAATGTTTTTCCTAACGCGAATGTGTGATTCTTCTAAAGTTTTGGATAATTTTGCCGATAACATATACTGAAAGGAAAATGATATGGCAAGAATTATTGAATCCGGCGGAAGAAGGCTTATTAAGATGTCTGTGGACGATATTATCTCTATTATTCAAGACTATCAAAGAATAGTTCCCAGATTTTCTTCCGCCGATGAGGCGAGGAATTATCTGAGCGATACAGTTATATTTGTACCGGAAGATGTTTAGAAGAAATCTGACGTAGATAAATCTGCAAGAGCGTTTTTAGCTTCTTCAAAAGCAGGATCCTGTTCAAGAATTTCCATATATAATTCTTTTGCCTTATCTCTGTTGTTATTTTCATAAAGAAGAGCAAGGTTATATTTTGCCTGGATTAATTCCGGATCGTACATAATTGCTTTTTTGAATGCTTCTTCCGCGTTTTTGATATCATGCTGTGCTGCATACATCAATCCTACTCTGTATAAGCCGTTTGGATTTTTCTCATCAAATTTTAACAAATCCGTAAGAGCCTTTTTTTCTTCAAAAAAGTTGCCCAGCTGGTGGTGTGCTTCTGATAATAAAAGCAGGTATTTTGCTTTGAATTCATTCTGCTTATCATATTCAAGCGCTTTGTTTAAGGATTCAACCGTGCTGGTATAATTTTTAAGTTTATAATAGTTTTTTGCCACGTTGTAATAAATTTCAGGATTAATTGCATTGTACTGCATTGCATTTTTTAAAAGTTCAAATGATTCATCATATTTCTGCTGCTCAGCCATGTCTACAGCCCATTTGATATATAATTCGCACAGAAGCAGGTTAACTGTTTTGGCTTCGCGCGGAGTGGCTTTATCCATTAATATGTTATATCTCTCAAGGGCTTTTTGATATTCTTTGGTTTGAATGTATGCATCAGCAAGTTCTAATGTAACATCAAATCCGTTTTGGGACATCATTGCCAAATCTTCGAGGATGGCAACTCCTTCGCCCATGCGGTTTAACTTGATGTTAAAGGCGGCAATATCATTTCTGACTTTGAATTTATCAGAACCTTGAATATCTAAAAGCTTTTCTGAGTATTCAATGGCTTTATCGTAGTCTTCAGATTCCACGTATAAAGATACCAGAGTTTCATATATCCAGAGAAGAGTTTTTGCATCTGTTACAAATGTTAACATATATAATAGAGTTTCTATTGCGACTGGGTAATTTTTAATTTTTATATAGAGTTCCGTCAGTTTTCTGTTTGTAACTACATCATTCGGGTAAATCCCCAGCCTAGTTTTGTATGCCTCAAATGCCGCCGGATAATCGTGAACTTCTTCATTCAATTCTGCCAGAATAGACTGTATATCAGCAACATCTTCATCCAAATCCATCAAATCTGATAGTATTTCGTATGCGCCGATAGCGGAGAAAAGCTGGTCGGTTTCTTTGTATAATTCTGCCAGAGTTCTCACAACCTGTTTGTCAGTTTTTTTATGGTCAAAAACATATTCATATTCTTTAATTGCCTTTGAAGGCATTTGTTTTTTTATGTAGCAGTTGCCCAGAATTTGTCGTGTTTCAACGCTGTTTGATTTTTTCTTTAGTATTATGGAACACTGTTTTATGGCTTGATTGTATTTTCTGTCTTCATAATACGCGCGTGCAAGGTAAATTCTGACTTCAATATGCCCGGGAACCCTGTCAAGATATTTTGTTGCAAGAAGCTGTACCAGCCCGTATTCTTTTTTGTCGAATAAAACTTCAACCTGTTCAAGAATATTTTTTGTAGACAGCTGTAATTCATCTCCGTTTTTTGACGAACCGCCCTGATATAATATAATCGAATACAATATATATATTGCTGCTATTGCCACTACAAATGCAACAATAATTATAATAAAATTTGTATCAGACATTAAACTCTCTTTCTTATATATGAAGTTAACATTATTATACACGATTATTTTTAAAAATAAAAGTTTTTAAAATATGCTGTTTACTTTAACACAATTTTAGTTATATATTTATATTATGAAGAAGTTATTTTTAATATTATTTGCTGTATCCTTACTGCCGTTATGCGCCTATTCAGATGACTGGGATAATTTTTCCGATATTGACAGAGCCTGGGATGGGCAGGATGCCATAACAAATAAGCAATTTGAGGAAGCGATAGACACTATTGAAGGTAATAAAAAGAAAAAAGAAGCCAAACAGCGCAAGAAGCTGATAAAGAAAATCGGCGGGGGCGGAACAAGTCTTCATCCGGATTTGAGTCCGGACAGCGAGATAAAATCGCTTGCCCCCCTTAAAGAGAACGAAGACGGGATGCTGCTTAATGTACCGGTTAATCTCATTATTAATAATATGCCGTTGGAAAAAGGGTTTTATAAGGTTATAGCTGAAAAGGATAAAAAAGGAGAAATTTACTTATCATTTTATCAGTCGCAGTATTTTAAAGGCAAGGTAAAAGCGGTTGAAACAACAGAAGATTATAATCAAGAGAATTTAGATTTTGTGGAGCTGATACCTTATAATGAAAATTTTGTGAAAATTATTTTTGGCTCCCTTGATTTTAATGCGTTTGCCTTTATTCCATATAAATAATATAATGTTAATATAAATTTATAATTGCAATATTCATAAAGTATGATATGATTAAAATAGGTTGGTATAAATATTTTTGTATGAATATTGGTGGAAATTTGAAATTAATAGTATAAACATAGGATTTCAAGAACAGTTCGTTATTGTATAGTTTGAGAAAAGAGAGAATCAATTTATAGTTAGAAGTAGTGATATGCGCAATTATATGAAGAAAAAACAGAAGAAGATTGATGTAGCTGATTTAACAGCAGATGAACTTATATCAAGAACAGTAAGAAAAGGCGGTAAATTTTTGAAATATGTTCTGGGAGGCGTTCTTTTGCTGTGCATCGGGTTGTCTGCAACAGGCATAGCTTTAACATTAAATACTGGTGAAACAGGTCTTGAAGAGATCGCGAGCGGGGGAAACTTACCGCTTGCTTTAGCTCCTGCGGCATCAGCTTCAGCCAAAAAAGACCTTATTTCGATACCGGCAGGTACAGTAAAAGCGAATCCGTTTTTACCATATAGAGAAATTGGAAATTCTGCTGTAAGCGATGTTCCTAAGTTCGATTTAATCGAACCGCCTGAAGTAGTTAATGAAAGTTCTGATGCCGCAAGGGTTATGGATACAATTGTATCAGGTATCTTGTATGATAAGTACAGCCCTTCAGCAATTTTAAATATTGAGGGAAATGATTATCTTGTTAAGAAAGGCGACGTTGTTAATAATTATAAAGTTGTAAATATAATGCAGGACAGCGTTACTGTTAAACTTGGCAATAACGTTTATAAGGCCGGAATCGGTGAGATTTTAACCGAAGGGGCAGTAAATTATAATGACGTTTCAAATTTAAGTAAAAAATTCGGAGGGAAGAAGTAATGAAGTATAATCATATACAAAGATTTTTATCAGCAGCGTTATTATTGGCGTTTACGGCACCTTCCAGTCTTACGGCTTCGGCTTATGATTCGGCAAGCTTAGCACCGTATACTAGTTCTATGGTTTTATCCGGTGATGTGAAACTTACGCCTAAAAATGATAAAATTACGTTGAGTCTGCGTGATTCTGATGTAAAACAAGTTTTAAGAATGTTTGCTGATAAGGCAGGTTTGAATGTAGTTTTCCACTCATCTGTAGATGGTAAGGTAACACTCGATCTGGTTGACATGCCGATTAATGATGCTTTTAATCTTGTGCTGCAGGTTGCAGGTTTAAATTATTATACACAGAATAATACAATGGTAGTAATTGCAAAAGACAATGCAGACAACGCTTCGTTTTCTAAGCAGGAAATGATGGTTTTCCCTGTAAAATATGTTAGTGCAGCAAAAATCGCAGACTTTTTAAATAAAAATGTGTTCGGTATGAAAAAAGCCGGACTTTCAAGTGTTGATGCTGCTACAGTAAATACTGCAACGAATGAAATTATTGTGTTTGGTATGGAGTCAGATGCTGTTATTGTTCAAAAAGTTATTGAACAACTTGACAGAGAACCATTGACAAAGACTTTTGCAGTTAACCATACAACACCTGCTGAAATGGCGAATATGATATGTGAGATGCTTCTTCCTTCCAGAGGCTCTTCCAGTTCTGAGAACAGTTCCGGCGGTTTTATGCCTCCAACTCCCGGCATGGGTACAACAGGCGGTGCAGCAGGGATTATGACAGGCGGTGCTGCGTCTTCTGCCAGCGCTGGCGGCGGTTCTTCTGATGAATTGAAATTAGGTGAAGGCATTGTAGCTTGTACTGTTGCTCCTACTGCATCAAGCTCTACATCAGCACCTTTTGATGTTCAGAATTTGTCTGTATCATATTTCCCTCAGAGGGGGACGATTACATTAATGGGCGGTTCTGAAGCTCAGATTAATATGGTTGAAAGTTTTATAAAAGCTAATGATGTAAAACAGCCGCAAGCATATCTTGAAGTTTCTATTGTTGAATTGACTGAAGACGGAAGCAAAGAGTTCAGCAACAACTGGGCTATTGACACTAAAAACTGGTTTGTAAGCTTCAATGGAACAAGTACTAAAGGCGGAAGAGAGTCAAGTCCGGGTTCTAAAGAATTTATTCCTGTTCAAGTTATAGGGCCTGATGGCAAATTGTCAGATGAATACAGAACAAGAGAACAGTGGTATGGTAGTAATGCATATATATCCTGGACAATGAACTATATAATTGAAAGCCACAAAGGACGTGTGTTAGCTAACCCGAAATTGTTGATAACAAACGGACAGACTTCTATAATAGATTTAACTCAAGACTATGTAGAAAAAGTTACTTCTGAGTTCTTGTCATCAACCGGGGCAGGCGTAGGTGCTGTAGGTACCTCTCAAAGAACTTATTCAATCGGTTCTGATTTAGGTATTAAAGTTGAGCTTGTACCGTTTATATCTCCGGATGGATATGTAACATTGAATATTAAGCCGGAATACTCAACAATAGCATCTCAGGTAACAACTCCAAGTGAAACCGGAGAAGGCACAGACCTTCAAGCAACACTTTTAAGCAGAAGAAATCTTGACTTGAAAAATGTCAGAATAAAAGACGGTGAAACATTAGTAATAGGCGGCTTGATTCAGGAAGAAGAAACAAAAACAATTTCTAAAGTTCCTGTATTAGGTGATTTGCCTGTAATTGGTGCAGCATTTAGAACTTCTAGATCAGAAAAAAGTAAGAATGAACTTATTATAATGCTTACACCAAAAATCATTAACGACGGAGAAGGCTCTGTTGCGGATAGTTTATAATTTATGTCTAATCAACTGGAAAAACTCAAAAATAGTATAAAAAAGGAATATATTAAAAACTTCGAATTAAACCTGATGAAATCATCAGGTTTTATTCCAGTTGATAAAAGGCATAATGATTTTTATGTCATATTAAATAAAGAAAGAAGTTCAAATAAGGAGCAGATAGCTTCTATAATTAAAGAAAAATTTAATGACTTAAATCCTCAGTTCATACCGATAGCCGGCAGCGATTTTGAAGAAATCTTTAAGACTTTGAATGTAACAGAGCCGGAAGCTGAGCAAAATAAGTCAAATGCTGAACCTACAGCTGAGGAAATGCTTGTAGGTATAGGTTGGATAACACAAGACCAGCTTAAAGAATGTCTTAATATTTCAAAAGAAAAAAATATCCCGTTGGATGCTGTTTTTTTTGAGAAAGAGTATCTTTCTTATGAAAGAATTGTATCCTATTTGAAAAAAAAGTACGGATGTGAGGTAATTTCAAAAGAAAATATCAATGTAGATAAAAAGATTTTAAAACTTCTGCCGGATGATTTTATAGAAAAGAAACAAACAATAATTATGTCAATGGAAGGAAACAATCTTGCCGTTGCCATGGTTAACCCTACAGATAAATATACTATCAGAGAAATATCTTTATCAACTGGAAGAGCGCTGAATGTCTATTGCATACCATATTTTGAATACGACATGTATTTAAAAGATTATTTTATGCAAAAAAAAAGCGAGAAGGCTGCTAAGGAAACTGAAAGAATCATTCAGAGTATTGAAGAAGAAGCAGCACAGTTCAGCAATGAAGAATCTTTGTGGACGCAGGTTGAAAAAGAACTTCAAGATGCAAGCGGTAATGTCGCAAAGTTTGTATATAAAATTATTACAGATGCAATTGATGCAAAAGCGTCAGATATTCATATTGAGCCGCGCATAGGTTATTATGTGGTGAGGGTTCGCTCTGACGGTATTTTAAAGAAAGTGCTTGAAATTCCTGGTAGTATTGAACAGGCAGTAATTACACGTTTTAAGGTTCTTGCAAGGATGAACATTGCGGAGCATAGACGTCCGCAGGACGGTACTTTTTCTATTAAATATAATGAGAGAATGTACGACTTCCGTATAAATACTCTGCCCGTATCCGGAAAAGAAAAGGTTGTAATCCGTATTCTGGCTCCTGCTGTCAGCTTAAAAGCTGCAGGTGATAAGATGATTATTGCCGGTGCTTCAGATGAAGATATAAAGAAAATACACGATATGGTGCAGTCGCCTAATGGTATTATATTAACTTCCGGTCCTACAGGTTCAGGTAAAACTACGACTCTTTATACAATTTTGAAAGCCTTGAATAAAGAGGATGTTAATATCACAACAATTGAAGACCCGATAGAAATTAAGCTTGAAGGTATTAACCAGTCACAGGTTAACCCGAAAGCGGATATTACGTTTGCATCTTGTATGAGAGCTATCTTAAGACAAGACCCTGATATTATATTAATCGGTGAAATCCGTGACTTTGAAACGCTGGAAGTTGCAATCTCCGCAGCTTTAACCGGTCACCTTGTACTAAGTACGGTTCACACAAACTCTGCAGCTGCAACAGTTACACGTTTGATTGAAATGGGGGCAAAGGATTACCTTGTTTCTTCAACATTAACAGGTGTAATCGCACAGCGTCTTGTAAGAAGACTTTGTGATAAATGCAAAGAGGGTTACTTCCCTACAGAAGAAGAAGTTCAGCATATCTCTACCAGCCCAGAGGTTCAGCAGCGTTTGTTAAAAACGAAGCTGTACAGAAAAAAGGGCTGTAAAGAATGCGGTTATTTAGGTTATACAGGACGTTTGGGTATATATGAAGTTATGCCTATTACAAGAGAGATAAAAAAATTGATTGCGCAGGGTGCGCATGATATTGAAATTGAGGAAGCAGCAGTGGCTGCAGGAATGAAAACTCTTAAATTCTCTTGCTTAAATCATATTGTTGACGGTATAACAACAACAAGCGAGTTTATAAGAGTTTTAGGTTACGCAAGTGATTAAAAATAAGAAGAGGTTTATATGCCAATATACAGTTATACAGCATTAAAACAGGGAAAAGAAGTAGTAAAAGGAGAAGTAACTGCTTCTAACCTTAAGGATGCGCGCGACGTTATCCGCCAAATGGGGCTTGTGCCGACAAAGATAAATGAATATACTGATGCAAAGCTAAAAAAGGCAACAAGGCTTGCTAATCTTAGTTTGAGTGAAAAAATTGATTTTATATCTACGCTTCAAATTCTTCTTACATCAGGAATTCCAGCGGTAGAATCTTTGATGTTTATGGAACAGGAGGCTGCAAAAGCAAAGATAAGAAATATGTCAAGGGTTCTAAAAACACAGATTATGGCAGGTTCTACCTTTGCTGATACTCTTGCAAGATATCCGCAGGTTTTTGGATATATTTTTATCGGTTTAATTAAAGCGGGTGAAGAATCCGGTGAACTGGAAAAAACTTTAGGACGTATTAAAGACTTGCTTACTAAACAGGCAAATATTAAGGGAAAAGTTATTGGTACATTGATGTACCCGATGTTTGTTGTTGTATTGGCTTTCCTTATTACTATAATAATGCTTGTTTTCGTATTTCCTGCTTTTAAAGAAATGTTTGAGCAGCAGGAAAAGGCGCTGCCTCTTATTACATCAATTATGATTAATGCCGGAGATTATTTGAAAACATACTGGTTTACAATACCAATATTTATAATAGCGTTTATTGCATTCTGCTTTGTTATGCTCAACTGGCAGCCTGCAAGAAATCTGCTTGATAAACTCGTATTGAAGATACCTTTGCTGAATAACCTTATTATGTATTCAAATTATTCAAACTTTCTGTCAGTAATGAGCGTATCTTATGATGCAGGTATTCCGATTGTTGACTGTTTGCACCTCGCAGTTATTACGTTGACAAACTCTGTGTTAAGAAATAAAATGAGCGGTGCAATTGTTAAAGTTCAACAAGGTTTACAGGTATCGCAGGCGCTTAAGTCAACAAAAATTGTTCCCAAAATGCTTTTATTTATGATTGCAACAGGTGAACAATCCGGTCGTTTGGGTGATATGCTTGAAAAGGGCGTAAACTTTCTAGATAGAACTCTGGACGGCATTATTGATACGATGACAAAGATGATAGAACCTATTATGCTTCTTGTTATCGGTAGTATAGTTCTTGTAATGGCGTTAGCTCTATACTTACCGCTGTTCCAGTCATACATGAGCTAGAAAGGGGCAAAGAAGTTTAGAGGTTTAGCAGTTGAGGAGTTTAGAAGAAGCTAAAAAATACTAAAAATATTTTGAGTGTTAGCGAATTAAAATTCTTATAAACCACTAAACTTCTAAACTTAAAAACTTATTACATACGCGGAGAATAAATAAATGGATAACAATGAAATTTTAGAATTAACAACTTCTGCCTGGCGCGAAAAGGTGTATATAGAAACCTCCGAGCATATAATAAGGGGCTATGTATTTATGCCGAAAATCGGGAAGAGAAACCGTCTGTTATCGGAAATCTTGAATACTAATAAGCAATTTATTGCTGTGAAAAACTGCACGCTGGAGTATAAGCTGACTCCTCAGCGCGAGGTGGAATCACATGAATTTCTTCAAGTTAATCTTTCATCAATACTGATTATGAGACCGTTATATGAAGACTAAAACATATGTAATTACAGGCTCTGCTTCCGGTATAGGCAGAGCGCTTTTGACAAGAATAGCTGAAAATAATATTGTTTTTGCAGGATACAGAAACAAAGAACACGAAAAAACTTTAAAGGAAGTGTCATCTAATATTTATCCGTTTTATATTGATTACACCAAACCGGAAACGATAAAATATTCAGCAGACTATATCTTATCTAAATGTACAAAAATTGATACTTTAATAAATATTGCAGGCTGTGTTGTAGCGGGTCCCATAGAAAATATTGAGATGGATGAAATAAGAAGGCAGTTTGATGTTAATGTATTCGGACACCTTGAACTTTCAAGAAAGCTGCTGGATATTCTTAATGATGGTAAGATTATTAATATAAGCTCAATGGCAAGTTTTGGAATTTTTCCATTTATTTCTCCGTATTGTGCATCAAAAAGATGCTTGGACATGTTTTTCAACTCACTATTGATAGAAAATAAGAAAAATATTCAAGTTGTATCAATAAAACCTGGAGTAATAGCTACGCCCCTATGGGGAAAATCAATACAGGAAAATTCAAAATATTTTGATAATTGTAAGGATTATGTAGATGAGATGCGCTATTTAATTTCTAATGCGCAGAAAAACGAAACCAGAGGGCTTTCCGTTGAAAAGGTTGTAGATGTGATATTAAAAGCTGATAGAGCACGGTATCCAAAATTATCATATACAGTGGGGTTTGATGCGTTTATAGCGAGTATTATATCAAAATTACCCCAAAGTTTTATTAATAATTTAATTAAGTTTGGATTGAAATATAGGATGAAAAAATAGAAAATAATTAAAATAGATAAGCCTTGGTACTAATTCTAAGGCTTATCTATTGCTAAATAGAATTCTAGAATATAACTCCAAAATTATTGATATATTACCTTCATATTATTATCAAAGATAGAACCTGCACATCCGTTACCCGTTCCGACTTTATTTTCATTACAAGCAGCGTTACCTTCTCCAAGGTATCCGGCTTGCTCTTCATCGTTCAACCAGGCAGAAGTTTGTCCGCCGCTCGGTATTACAGAACCGCCTTTATCTTGAACAAACAGAAAACGATCTTTGCCGCTTCTATTGGGTTTAGTATTAAGTCCATTTACATCAACCCATATTGTACAATAAGGTCCTTTAAAAGTTCCCTTCGGAGAGTAAGAATCATAATTCCCTTCAACATATGACTCTACATCATTATATACAAGATCTATTCCATCAGCGAAATGGAATACATATCCGTATATTTGAGCTGTAGTACCATCATACTCATAATACGTTGTTTTATAAGAGCCGGAACCAATCTTGGTAGACTCATATGAACTGCCTTGAATCTGTTTTGATAAGAGTTCCATGTATTCTAACTCAGTCTCGGCAATTTTTGCTATATTAGTTGCCTCATTGTCATGAAGCATTTGTTCGTTTGCGTTCTCAAGTGTTGCAACAACTTTAGATAATGTTGGACCAATTTTAGCGGTACCTGCATTCTGAACCAGTGCCGGGGCAGTTAGTGCTGCAACTACACCGATAATGCCAAGGGTAATTAAAACTTCCGCCAGAGTAAAACCAGACTTTTTCATGTTAAGCTCTCCTAAAATATGTATAATAGGACACTATATAAGAATATGATAACATATTTTAGTATGGTTTTGCAATAGTTTTGAGGATTTATAGATATTTTAAAGTTAAAAAAGGGGCAGAAATTAATTTCCGCCCCTTTTTAAATTTTATCTTCTAAATTTACTTGCCTGCACCGGATTTTTCGATAATTTCTTTTTCGATATTTGCCGGAACCTGTTCGTATTTTTGGAATTCCATAGAGAATGTTCCGCGTCCTTGAGTGTTTGATCTCAAATCAGTTGCATAACCGAACATATTAGCAAGAGGAACAACCGCTCTTACAATTACGTTACCGGTATTGCCTTGAGGTTCTTGACCTTCTACACGACCTCTTCTTCTTGAAATGTCGCCGATAATTGTACCGGTGAATTCTTCCGGAATTTCGATTTCAACCTTCATCATAGGTTCAAGTATGCATGGCTGAGCTTTTTTAGCACCATCTTTGATTGCCATAGAACCTGCAATCTTGAACGCCATTTCTGAAGAGTCGACTTCGTGGTATGAACCATCGTAAAGTTCAACTTTAACGTCAATCATTGGGAATCCTGCTAAGATACCGCCTTCAAGAGCTTCTTCCATACCTTTTCTTGCAGGTTCGATGTATTCTTTAGGAATAGCACCGCCGACAATTTTGTTTTCAAATACAAATCCTGCATTTTCTTCTGCCGGAGAAATCTTAATTTTAACGTGTCCGTATTGACCTTTACCACCGGATTGACGTACAAATTTAGAATCTTGATCAGCATTGCCTCTGATTGTTTCTCTGTAAGCAACCTGCGGTTTACCGATGTTAGCTTCAACTTTGAATTCTCTTAACATACGGTCTACGATAATATCAAGGTGAAGTTCGCCCATACCGGAGATAATTGTCTGACCTGTTTCTGTATCAGATTTAACTCTGAATGACGGATCTTCTTCTGCTAATTTTTGAAGGGCAATACCCATCTTATCCTGGTCAGCTTTTGTTTTAGGTTCGATAGCAACAGAGATAACCGGTTCAGGGAAGCTCATTCTTTCTAAGATAATAGGAGCTTTTTCATCACACAATGTATCACCTGTTGTAGTATCTTTCAAACCTACAGCTGCGCAAATGTCGCCTGCGTATACTTCAGACTCTTCAAGTCTCTGATCAGCGTACATACGAACCAATCTTGAAATACGTTCTTTTTTGCCGTTAGTTGAGTTAAGAACATAAGAACCTGATGTGATAACGCCTGAGTATACTCTTAAGAATGTTAAACGTCCAACAAACGGGTCTGTCATAACTTTAAATGCCAGAGCAGAGAAAGGTTCTGAGTCAGAAGAATGTCTTTCAGTCTTAGTACCGTCTTCTAATTCACCTTCGATAGCTTTAACATCAACCGGTGAAGGCATTAATTCAACGATTGAATCAAGAAGAAGCTGAACACCTTTGTTCTTGAATGCTGTACCGCAGGTTACAGGAACGATTTTGTTATCGCAAACTGCTTTTCTCAAGCCTCTTTTTAACTCGTCAACCGTAATTGAAGCAGGATCTTCAAAATATTTTTCCATCAAATCATCGTTTTCGCCGGCAATTGCTTCAACTAACTCGTCTCTGTATTTTTGAGCCATTTCAAGCATATCAGCCGGAATATCTTCTTCTCTGATATCTGTACCTAAATCGTTTGTATAAATTTCAGCTTTCATTGTGAACAAATCAATCAAACCTCTGAACTGGTCTTCTGCACCAATCGGAAGTCTAATCGGGAATGCATTAGCACCCAATCTGTTTTTGATCTGGTCAACTACTCTATAGAAATCAGCACCTGTTCTGTCCATTTTGTTAACGAAAACCATTCTCGGAACTTCGTATCTGTTAGCCTGTCTCCAAACAGTTTCTGATTGTGATTGAACACCGCCTACCGCACAGAATACAGCAACAACACCGTCTAATACACGGAGAGAACGTTCAACTTCAATAGTAAAGTCAACGTGACCTGGTGTGTCAATAATGTTAATCTGGTGTCCTTTCCATTCAGCTGTTACAGCTGCTGACTGGATTGTAATACCTCTTTCTCTTTCTTGTTCCATAAAGTCGGTTACTGCAGCACCATCGTGTACTTCACCGAGTTTGTGGGTTTTACCTGTATAGAACAGGATACGTTCAGTTGTAGTGGTTTTGCCGGCATCAATGTGAGCTGCAATACCAATATTTCTGATTTTTTCTAATGGAGTTTTTCTAGCCATTTTCTTAGTTTCCTTTATATTTCTAACTACTACTATTTATACTGTCACCAGTTATAATTTACTTCTCGGTTGAAAATTGATTACAAATTTTGAAGTAAGATTTAATTTTATTGTCACATAAACAAAAATCATACACAAGTATAGATATCTAAAGCCAGTGTATTGTAAACTTATGTAACAATTGTTTTTTAATTATTAAAGTTTTTATCAAAAATGCCGTAAATATGTAAGTAAATGTATTTAAATTGTCTAAGTTAGACGAAAGGAGTAAAAATGAGCGGATTTAGCGGAATTAATCAATTTGGGAGTTTATATGTAAATGGACAGAAATTAACATTTGAAGATTTTGATAAAGATAAAAATGGAGAAATTTCCCAAGAAGAGTATAATTCTGTATTAAAAGAAACAAATCTGGATTCTGTTGAATTAGCAACTGTAGATAGTGATGGAAATAAAACTATTTCAGAACAAGAATTTGCAGTATGGGAACAAAAAATACAAATGCAGGATGCTGTTAATGAAATGTCAATGACCATAAGTAAAGATTTTGCAGGTAAAACTGAAGCTTTGGCAGAACTAAGTGCTGCTTTGAAAGACTATATAGATGAATATGCCACAAATTATACTGGTGATGTAGCAGTAATGGCAGAAATTTTTAAAGCGACATTGCCGGAAAAATATGAAGAATTTAAACAAACTATACTCGCGAATGATCCTAGTACAATAGAATCATCTGTTATAGATGAAATATATGATGAAATATCAAAAGATGAAAATGGCAATCCTTTAACAGGAGATTTACTTGCACGTCTAGGAAAAGAGATTGAAGCTGAGGCTGATAGGTTTGTCAAAAATTATCAAGGAAACAATCTTAGAGAAGACTTAAAAATGCATTTGCAAGAGTATATGAAACAATCTGATGCCGAAAAATTAAGCAGTGCTGTTGAAGAATATAATACAAGCCTTGCAACTCTTGGTAGTTATCTAGATAATAAAAATGATTTAAAAGCATTAAAGGAATTTGCTGAAATTTTTCTGAATGCCGCATTAGAAAAAGGGGTAACTATTAAACTGGAGGGTACTACAATAAAAACACAAGCTGCTATTACTACTGCATTAAATAAATTTTCAGACAGTAATGAACTTAAAGCCGCACTTGATGAGGTTATAGCAAATCTGGATACTGAAACGTTTATAAACAAGATAGCTGCAGAAGAGCAGGAAAATGCGGAAAATAGCGCTTATCAAGAGTTTATTGGGGTACAAGGTGAAGAATATGCAATCGATCCAGCATTAATAGATTACTCAAAAATAGATAATTATAATGCAATTACGATAACATTGGGAAACAAATCTATTGATGAAAAATGCAGACCGATTTTGAATAATGATGCTTTAAAATCACAAATGAAAAGTCAGATTGAAACTATGCTGCAGGAAAAGGGTATATCATTCGATAAAGTAGCCACAGTCTTTGAAAATGTGTATAACCAGACTATAAATGAAACCTTACAACAAGATGGAATTTCTATTAAACTTGGTTTTAGCAGCATAGTAAAAAATGATGTGCTTATATCTGCTTTTATTACGAATTTCAATACTAATATTGCAGAAGCAATTAATAACATGAACGCATCAGAGTCAGATTTGAATTTCCAAGATATTGATTATTCTCTTGCTGTTACAGATGAGAATGGTAAAGTAGATGAGAAGTTGGCAGAAGCTTTGAATTCAGGTACACCTGTGACAATCTTAACTCGCAGAGATGAAGAAGATAATACTGCGGAAAAAATGATAGATAGACTTCAAAGTTCAATACTTACAAAGGCTAAAACAATGTGTGAAGCAAATGGTATAGATTTTGATGCATCAGTCTTTAGTACAATGTTTAACAATGCAAAATTAGCGGCATTAAACAGTGGCGGAGCTACAGACAAAAAAGTTTTAGGCGGTTTGCTAACTATTATCAATCCGCAGATGCTTATAGAAGAGTTTATTAAAAATTTCCAAGAAAGCTATACTGCTTGGGTTGAATCAGAAGCGTCAGAAGCTGAAGAATAGATAATAAAGAAAAAACAGCAGTTTAAACCGTAATAATCTGCTGTTTTTAATAAAATATCATTAAATAGAGTATCTATAAAAAAGATACTCTATTTTTATCTTCCTAGTTATACGCTAACCTTCATAGTATTAGCAATAATTTCATTAAAGCTTTCTGCTTTCAAGCTTGCACCGCCTACCAATGCGCCGTCAATGTCTGATTGTGACATTTGTTCTTCAATAGTAGAAGGTTTAACAGAACCGCCGTAAAGAATTCTGATTGCATCGCCTGCTTTTTCAGATGATACTTCTTTTACAACGTTTCTAATCATAGCGATTACTCTGTTAGCTTCAACGCTGTCGCAAGTTTTGCCTGTACCGATAGCCCAGATTGGTTCGTATGCAATAACTGATTTTGCGATTTCTTCTTCTGATAAACCGTTTAATGCTGCTCTGATTTGAGTTGCAATATGCTGGTCTGTTACGCCAGCTTCTCTTTGTTCAAGAGTTTCACCACAGCAGATAATAGGAATAAGACCGCCTGCAAGAATTGCTTTTGCTTTTTTATTAATCATTTCGTCTGTTTCAGAGAAGTATTGTCTTCTTTCGCTGTGACCGATGATTACGTAAGAGCATCCTGCATCTTTTAGCATTTCTACAGAGATTTCACCTGTATAAGCGCCGGATTTTTCCCAGTGGCAGTTTTGACCGGCAATAGCAATCTTATCGCCTCCGCATCCGCAGTTACATCTAACTGTATGTACAACATTCAATGAAGTAAATACAGGTGCGATTACGATTGTAGGCAATTGCGGTGCTGTAAAATCTTTTGTAAATTTTTCTATTCCTTCAAACAAAGCTTTTGCTTCGTCTTGAAGTAAGTTCATTTTCCAGTTTCCTGCAATAATTGGTTTTCTTGACATAATTTGTCCCCCTTATTAACTTCTAACTAAAGGGATAACGTGCAACATTCGAGAGCATTTACCCCCATAAGGATTTTAGAATAAACAGGGAGTAAAATCAATATTTATGCAGATAAAACTCTTCATTTTTTCTTTGTAGAGAATCAATAGACTAACATCTCGTCCCAGCCCTCTCCTGTTAGGAGAGGGAGCCTGCCTCTTTAGGGAATGTCGCACTCCACAAAATCAAAAATTTTGACCATCTTACATACAGTTTATGCAGATAAGCTTGTTGAAAGACCTTCCATTATGTTGTAAAAATCTTCTTTAGGAAGAGTAGACATTGTTTTTAAGGCATAAGAGAGAATGCTTACCTTGTCATACCATCTTCTGGAGTTAGAGAGTTTGTATAAGCCTAAAACGCGGTCTATTCCGATACTTACATCCTGTTCCTCGTCTTCTTCATGCATTTCTTTAATTTGGCGTACAAAATTTGTCAAGTCTTTAGATAAGGCTCTGCGCCTTTCTTCATCCATATCCTTAAGCAATGCTAAAGCTTTTTCAGTATGTTCATTTGAATCGTACCAGCGTCTATTCATTCAAAAAACCTCTCCCAATACACAATTTAATTATATTTATGAATGAGAAAATTTCAATCATATGTTTGGTGGAATTAAATAGATAAATGTTTTAATTCTTGAACAAGTATATATTTATTTTTCATTTTTCTTCTTGCTTTTCCAAGTAAAATCGCATGCATTAATTTAAAAAGCTTCTCACGTTTTATATAAGCTTTAGTATTAAAATTTGCCAGTTTATGTTTAATATAAGAAGTATCATTTACTGGTGTGGATAAAAGAAATTCTGCTTCTTCTAATTTGTTAATTTTATTGGTTTTGCCTGTAAACCCGCAGTTTTTCATAAAATTAACATAATTATTATAATGTTTTTCAAAATTTTGATTGAATTTATTATAATCTGCATTTAGATAAATATCATATAGGTTTATTTCTTTATCAGTATCTTTAAAGCAGGGGATATCATAAAATTCACATATTTCTTTAACGCGGTCATCTTTATAATTAACGACGGCAGGTATTTTACATAAAATAGATATAATATTACCATGGATTCGTGAGCCGAAAGAAAAGTTAAAATTATTATCTATAATGTAATTCATCCATACAGGGATATCGTAAAAGAATTTAATACGATTTTGTGCAAGCAGTTTTGTACCAATATAAGAGTATGTTTCTAATAATTCCTCTATTTTTGCATTTGATAAATCCTTAAGCAATACATTTGTGAATTCATCTTGGTCAAAATATTCACTGTTAGGAAATTCATCAAAAATTTTTGATATATTTTTTTGTTTGATATACGTTATTGTTCCATTAATTAGCGGTTTAAATTCAGAATATGACACTTTTATATTAGGTATTTGTAAATTTTTAAACATATACATAGCCGGACAACCTGTAACTGTTGCGGTATTATTAGGCACTATGGCATTAAAAAATTCTTTGGTTATATTACCTCTTAATGCAAATTCACCGCCGGTTTCATATACTGCATTTATTAGCTTCTTTGAGAGCGTTCCAATTTCTTTTGTTAAATCTTTTATAGAAATGTCGTCTGTTTTTTGTATACCGCAGCTTAAGAAATATACCGGTACTTTCAATTTACTTATAAAGTCTGTATAAAATTTGAGTTGTTTTTTTGCGTGTTTACCAAAAATATTAGCAGGAGTTATAACAAGTTTATTATATGTATTATTTATAATTTCGGTGGGTTCTATTGTACATTTATATTCAACATTATTTTCTCTGAAAAATTTTTCTACTGAATATTGGAATAATTTATTTCCTGCATTATGAATTTTTCGAAATTCATAATCAAAGTTTGTATAGTCTGTTGACTCAAAACAACTCTTAGTACAATAATATAATACCTTGTTCATCGTTATTCCCTATTGTATTTTTTTGATTTGATTTGCAATTCTAAACCAAGTATAGTAATAAGTTTATATTTAGTCCAGTCTTTGTATAGATTTTTAACTGAAAAAATTTTTTCGGTTAAAAATGAGGTTTTGTTTTTTTGAGTGTATGCAATGTTCAAAATTTGATTACGTATTTTTGTATTAGTACTTAATGAATTAAGAATAAAATCCTGGACTTTAAAACTACTTATAATTCTTTTTTCTTTATTTTTAGAACTTGAATTTGTGGAATATACCCTGTAATCACATAGAATTTCATCTAAATTTGCAATATTAAAAAAACGCTGAGCTTGTGCATAAAAATAATAGTCCTCTGCATATTCAAAGCCTTCTCGATATTTTAAATTATATTTTTCAAAATCAGTTTTTCGAAATAATATTGTAGGATGAATTAAGGGGCAATCCGCAAGTAAATCAATTAGTTTGATTTCTTTAGGAAGAATAATAATTTTACCGGAAGGAATAATTCTTGCAAAACAGCCTACAAGCGCTACATTAGGGTTATTATCCATAAAATTTATTTGTTTTTCTAGCCTTGTCGGATAAGAAATATCGTCAGAATCCATTCTGGCTATATATTCGCCTTGAGCTTCTTCCCACCCGCTATTCAATGCTGAAACAATTCCTTGGTTTTCTTGCTTTAAATATTTTATTCGAGAATCATTATAAGATAATATAACATCTTCTGCATTATTAGTAGAGCCGTCATTTATAATAATGAATTCGAAATTTTTAAATGTTTGATTCAGTATGCTTTCAATAGCTTTTCGTAAGTAGTCTTCATTAGTATTATAGACAGGCATTAATACTGAAACTTTAGGTGTTTGATAATTCATAAGTATTCGCCTACTGATTCTGTGGTAGAAAAATTCTTTATATTTCTACTTATGGTGTGTGTTTTTGTTTAAAAGTATACCATAATGTTGGAATAAAAACAATAGAATTCTATCTATGTATCAGTTTTTTAATAATATATTTAACCTTAAAATTATTAAATGGACAATTATAAAATAAAATTTGGAAACAGACTTAAGGAATTACGTAGAAATTGTAAAATGACACAACGAGTGTTGGCAGAAGCTGCTGGTGTGGATGTTAAATATATAAGCAGAATTGAAACCGGAAAATCTTCTCCTTCTTTTGATGTTATTACAAAGTTAGCATCTGCTCTTAATGTTCCTTTAGAAATATTATTTCATTTTCCAAAAGATGTAACAAAAGAAGATTTCATAAAAGATTTATGTGAAAAAATTAAAAATGCGGAGCTTGATAAAGTTAAATTAATTTCTAAAATAATTGATGATATTTTGCTTTTTTAATTCTTAATAACTCCTAAATTTTGGCATGCTTTAAGTGCGCAATTTTGCTGTGCTTCTTTTTTTGACTTTCCGGAAGCTTGAGCGATTATTTCTCCGCCCCACTCCACTTCAACAATAAATTCCGGCTTATGTGCAGGACCATTTATAGCCACTGTACGATATTCGGGTAATGTTTTATTTACCCCTTGTGTGTACTGCTGGAGGATATCTTTTGCATTGTACTTTTCAAAATGCTTGTCGACATCTTCCGCATAAATCATAATATAATCTTTTATAAAATTTTCAATCTCTTTTTGTCTTCCATTCAGATAATAAGCCCCGAGAACTGCCTCAAGGGCGCAGGCTATATTGGATTCACGCTTTCTTCCGCCCTGTTTTTCTTCCGCAGGACCGAGAAGCATCAATTCATCAATGCCGATTTTTTCTCCGGCTTTGGCAAGGATTGCATCCGATACAAGAATGGAACGGATTTTTGAAAGCTCACCTTCCGGCGCTTCCGGATAAGTTTCGTAGAGAAGCTTTGATGTAAAAAGCTTAAGTACGGAGTCGCCGAAAAATTCCAGCCTTTCATAGCTTTCCAGTGAATCAATATTATTTTCTTTTGTGTAAGAAGGATGTGTAAGAGCCTGTTTAACTAATTCGTTTTGCTCTCCGAAAATACTTTCAAGCATTAGAACATACCTTTAAATAAATCCATAAAATTGTTTACAACAAAGAAATAAAGATAATAGTGAACAACCGGAATAGTAAGAATATAGCTGTCCGTTCTGTCTAGAAATCCGCCGTGGCCCGGAAGGATGTTGCTGGAATCTTTTACTCCTGCATCTCTTTTAATCATTGATTCGCATAAGTCGCCAATCTGTGCAAAACCTGCAATTAAGAGTCCTAAAATTAATGAATGATACCATGCAATTCCTAACATATGGCAGAAAATCATACAAAATATCAAACAGGTTAAAGTCCCGCCAATAGCACCTTCTATTGTCTTATTAGGGCTGATTACCTTGGATAGCTTATGTTTTCCGAATTTACAGCCTGCATAATAGCAGAAACTATCAGTTAAAATTACGCAGAAAAGAAGCAGTAATGCATATCCTGCACCTTCCATCGTTACATTTTCTTTAATTAATCCGTTATATATAGGCTGGCTTCCCAAATCTCTGAGGAAGAGCAGGTGAAGAGGAAACCATCCGCAATATACAAATCCCAAAATTGTCGTTGCAACATTAGCAATATAGGGCTGCCTTCCCCTAAATAAGACAGACATAAATGCCATAATAGAGCAAATAGTAAAAGCGAGAGCTACCAGGTCAAATCTGTTAAAATATGCCAGCGCTGCAAATATAATGCTTGAGGCTATGATAACTCGAAAACTCGGCAGAAATCCTTTATGCCTTAAAATCAAAGTATATTCTTTTGAAGCCAGTATTACGATTGCCAGAACTAATGCTACAAGATACAAACCGCCGGATAAGATTGCAAAAAATCCGGTAAACCCAATTACTAACCCTGTTATCAAACGGGTTATGCTTTTGCTTAAAGCCATTATACTGTTAAAACCTCTTTTTCTTTTTCTGCGACCTGTGAGTCTATTATCCCTACATATTTATCCGTTAATTTTTGAATTTTATCTTGATTATCTTTTACTGCATCTTCCGGCATATTTTCATCTTTTTCAATTTTTTTAAGATGATCGACCATGTCGCGTCTTGCATTTCTTACGGCTACTTTAGCATCTTCGCCGTATTTTTTAACTTCTTTTGCGGTTTCTTTTCTTCTTTCTTCAGTAAGCGGCGGGAAGTTAAGTCTTACGCAGACTCCGTCATTGTTTGGAGCTACGCCTAATTCAGCCTTTATAATTGCTTTTTCTAATTCTTTCATAATGCTTTTATCAAAAGGAGTAATAACAAGTGTTGTGCCTTCACTTACACTCACCTGTGCCATTTGTCTTATAGGAGTAGGTGCGCCATAGTATTCTACTACAACTTTATCAAGGATTGCAGGATTTGCGCGTCCTGTACGTACAGATGCAAATTCTCTTTTCATCTGTGCGATTGCTTTTTCCATTTTTTCCTCTCCGAATAAATACATCTCATCAAGAGCTTCTGACATAATTTTCTCCTTTTATATATTAACTTACGTACGTTCCGACTGTTCCGCCGTCCATGATTTTTTTCAAACTGCCTTTTGCTTTAAAATCAAAAACTATAATAGGAATATGATTTTGTTTGCAAAGCGCGCATGCGGAAGTGTCCATAACTTTTAATTCATTTTTTATAATATCGTCATATGACACATAATCTAATTTTTTTGCATTCGGATTAATTTTGGGGTCATCGTCATAAACCCCGTCTACCCCGTTTTTCGCCATAAGCATTACTTCTGCGTTTATTTCGGAAGCTCTTAAGGCGGAAGCGGTATCTGTTGTAAAGAACGGGTTTCCCGTGCCTCCTGCAAAAATTACGACTCTTCCTTTTTCAAGATGTCTGATTGCGCGGTGTCTTACGTATGGTTCAGCAATCTGATTCATTGAGATTGCTGTCTGTACCCTGCATTCTACGTCGATTTTTTTCAAGGCGCACTGCAGAACAACTGCGTTCATTACAGTGGCAAGCATTCCTACATAATCTCCGGATGCCTGGTCCATACCTAATCTTGCGCTGTTTTTCATTCCGCGGAAAATGTTTCCTCCGCCGACTACAACTGCAACTTCGACTCCGATGTCTGCAATTGATTTTATTTCATCTGCAATCATAACTACGGGGTCATAGTCAATGCCAAACTGCTGGCTTCCTAAGAGCGCTTCCCCGCTGATTTTTAATAACACACGTTTATATTTTGCTGCCATTAGAAACCTCTTCTTTTGTTAATAGTATTAAAAAAAACAGTATTTGTAAAGGGGGATGGAGCAAATAAATTAATTAAAATTTTTGTGATAAAATTATATTTATGAAAAAGGTGTTTGTTATTTTTAATACGGCTTGTATCGGCGATATGCTGGTTACGAATACGCTGGTGCAGAATATAAAAAGCTACTGCGGAGAGTCTAAAATAGTTTTTGTATGCGATAAACCTTATATTGACGTTGCTAAATATCAAGACGGCGTAGACGATGTAATTGTTTTTGATAAGAAAAAAGACAAAAGTCTGGGCGGAATTTTGAAATTTGTTAAAAATTTTCCGTACAAAAAACCGGAGGCTTCTTTTGTTACGTATGCTAATGAAAGAAATCTTTTGATTTCCAGATTAATCGGTGCAAAGCATATTATTTCGCATAACAAAAGTTTTATATGGCATACCAAAGAGCCGTATAAATTAAAAGATTATACTCATATGAAAGATAGATGGGGCGGGATGATAGAAGCTTTAACCGGAGAACATAAAAATCTGCCGATTAAATACTGTCCTCCGGAAACTGATACGCCCGTTTTTAATATGGTTAAAACTTTGAAAAATCCTGTTGTGCTTTGTACAACAAGTAATTTTTATAAAAAAGATATGAAGGTCAATGATTGTGCAGAACTTGTAAGGCTAATGCAAAAAGAAGGTTTGACTCCTGTTCTAACGGGTGCGGGAAAAGTTGCCGAAGATTTTTCGCATAATCTAAAAAAAGCCGGATGTTTTGATTTTGTTGATTTAGTCGGGTGCACATCTTTTCCGGAGCTTGCAAATATTTTGAAACTATGCGGAAAATGTATTACTGTTGATACGGGAACTCTGCATTTTGCTAATGCTCTTTCAGTTCCTGTTGTCGGTATATTCTATGCAGGCTGTGATGATACATGGGCTTCTGATGAAACATTGTATCCCGCAAAAACTCTTGTCGGTGAAAATGTTACGCCGGAAGATATTATGAGAGCTTATAAGGAATTAACCAATGAAGTTTGTGCGCTACTTTGACGGACATATTATTATCAATCTTTTCGGCTTGCTGATTAGGATTAAAAAGAACTGCAAACCGAAAGAAATAAAATTAAATACAAAAGGAGTTACGGATATAAAACGGGAAGAACCGCTTATCATATCTTTAACAAGTTTTCCGCAGAGAATAAATATTGTTGTGAAAACTATTAAAACTCTTCTAAATCAAACATTAAAACCGGATGCGGTTATTCTCTGGCTTGCGCCGGAACAGTTCCCGAACGGAGAGAAGGATTTACCCGAAGAGCTTCTGGATTTAAAAAAGTTTGGTCTGACAATTGATTGGTATAGGGATATTCGTTCTTATAAAAAGATTATTCCCGCTTTAAAAAAATATCCGGATGCAGTTATTATTACAACAGACGATGATATTTACTATGCGCCCGATACGGCGGAAACCTTATATAAATCTTATCTGGAGCATAAAAATGAAATACAGGCTCACAGGTGTGATGTTTTAAGGGTTGAGGACGGAAAAATTCTATGGGCAAAAACAAGGGAATTGTATCTGGATAAAAACAGGGGAACCGCAAGTTTTAAAAACAGGCTTACGGGATACGGCGCAGTGCTTTATCCGCCTCATTGTTTTTATAAAGATGTATGCGACGAAGAATTAATAACCGAACTGCTTCCGACCCATGATGATATATGGCTCTGGGCAATGACTCTTTTAAACGGGTATAAGACACGGCTGGTTAAGGGGTACTCAGAATCAATCGACTATGTTGAAAATTCCCAGCAGTACGGGCTTTGCAAGATTAATAAAAAAGGCGCAGGAACCTCTCTGGAAGAAGCGTATGAAATAATTCTGAAACAGTATCCGCAGATACTTGATGTTTTGGAGGGAGAATGATTTTAAAATCTTTGTTCTGGCAGTTAGTTAATTCTATTATCAAAATCTGTCTTGAAATTTTTGTTTTTGACAGAAAAATAAGACGTATTTTGAAGGGTAACTGGGCAAAATTTTATTTAAGGAAATATGTTAATAAGGGGTGCCGTTTAAAACCGGAAGTGATTGGTTCTGACGGAGAGAAAGCAGGCAGAAATACGGGAAAAGAAGAACAGGCGCCTGTATGGCAGTATTGGGAAAGCAAAGACGGAACAATTCCGCCTCTGGTGCAGGCATGTTTAAACAGTGTAGATAAATACAAGGGTAATAGAAAAAGGATACTTCTTAATCCGGAAAACGTCAGAGAATACGCGGATATTCCGGAAATTTTCTGGAAACTTAAAGAAAAGGGCATTATTAAGACCGCATTTTTCTCTGATATTTTGAGAACCTGTCTTTTAATACAGCACGGCGGTATCTGGATTGATGCAACGGTTTTATTGACGGAAGAACTGCCGGATTATATTACGGATGCGGATTTATTTGTGTTTCAAAATGATTTGAAAATTGATCTTGACGGGCTTAATATGGCGAGCTATTTTATTGCCTCAAAACCGGATAATATAATCTTAAAACAAACGCTGGAAGCGCTTAAATACTATTGGAATGAAAACAGATTTCTTGTTAATTATTTTACTTTTCTGCATACTTTCACTATGGTTACGCAGAAAAACAAGGAGGTTTTTGCTCTCGTTCCGTTTTTCAGCTTTCTTCCTGTACAGCAGTTTCAGAGCGAGCTTTTGAATCCTTTTTCCGAAGAGCGCTGGAGGGAAATTAGGAAAATTAGCGGAATACATAAACTTACCCATAAACAATCTGTTTTGACTAAGAAAAAAGAGATTAATACCGAAGGAACTTTTTACGAACACGTTATTAAGGAGTTTAGCTGATGAAAATAAATATAGCTTATGCACCGGATGATAAGTATGTAAATCAGACAATTGTTTCTATGCAGAGCGCTTTAGAGCATAATAATGATGTAGAATTTGTTATTATGTATTCAAAGCTTGAAGAAAAAAATCTTGAAAAGCTTAGAAATGCCGGAGGAAAACTCAGACTGCTTAAGATGGAAGAGTCTGATTTTGCTTCTTTGACCCTTTCTCACTGGGTGACAATTCAAGCGTGGTTTAGGATAAAACTTCCGGATATGTGTCCGGATTTGGATAAGATTCTTTATCTGGATTGCGATACTTTGGTCAGAGGAAATCTGGATGAACTTTTTTCTATGGATTTGACTGATAAGTATTTTGCCGGCGTAAAAGATGTCTGGGGTGTAAACAGGTATGTAAAAAGACTTGATATGAAAAGCCCTGTTTATGTAAATTCCGGCATGCTTCTTTTTAATTGTGATTATTGCAGAAAAGAAAATTTCTATGAAAAAGTTGTTGATTTTGCTAAGAACAATGAAAAAATAATTGAGTTCTGCGACCAGGATTCTATTAATAAAGTTGCTGATGAAAAGAAACTTGTGCTTCATCCGAAATATAATTATATGGATACGTGGTGGAGAGGCGGATATTATGAGTTTGCCGGAAAAGAAGAAGAGGATTATCTTGAGGCACGTAAAAATCCGGTAATAGTCCATCTTACGGGTCTTAAGCCTGCTTTTAAAGGATGCGGTAATAAGTTTAAAGATGAATGGTGGGAATACGCTAAAAAGACTGCAATTTATGAGGAATTAAAGCAGGATTACGAAAAATCCGCAGAGCCTAATAATCATGAACCGTTTTTTAGGCAGTTATTTTCAATCAAAAATGAATATCAAGGAAAAATAAAAACAAAAATTTTAAGGATTTTGGGCTTGAAAATTAAGCTTAGTTCAAAGGAATGGCGCCCTATAGCTTAGTTCGGGCGGGGACTGTTGTATTCTGCAGGTTAAAAAAATACATATTTAATACGGTAAATCAAAGATTTACCGCATGCTGCAATTTTTTGCACAAAGAAGTGTAAAAACATATTTTATCTTAGTTTATGCCTCCCTATTTATCGTTATTTAGGGGGTAAATTATATGGAGGTTTTACCTGCCGATTTGTCGTCATTCAGATGCTCGTAAGAGCCGAAGAATCTCTGATTTCCCGCTTCACCCTTCACGCCTCACCCTTCACTAAAAACGAACTTCATCGGGCTTCCTAAATATTTTAACCCGCTTAGTCACCTAGTCACTTATTCACTCAGTCACTCCGCCCAAAATGCCCGTCCTAACTCTGTTCATTAATCGGTTTTCCGAATATGAGCCTCATGCCGGCAAAACGTTTGGATAAAGTTGATTTGAAACCTTTGATTATATCGTTTATGTTTAAAATAACTGTATTCGCGTTTTTAATCAGGCAGTTGAGAAGCGCTGTTGTTTCGCTGTCTACACGCTTTGTTAAAAGCGCGGTATTGGAGGTTGTTAATTCAAGATTTCTTGTTATAAGTTCTATGTTAGAAAAAGTATTATCAAGAATCTGGGGTTTCGCGGAGCGGTTAAGCCCTATTGAAATATTTGCAATATTATCCGAAGCAACTGTCAGATTTCTTGTTGTGACTGCAAGATTTTCTCCGGATTCTTTAATTAACGGTCTTAAATCTGTCAAAATATCATTTGCGGTATGGAATAAATCCGTCAGCGCTTTCATTGTTTCTCCGGCATCTTCGACAGTTTCACTTAAATTATCGGCAAGGTCGTCAAAGTTTCCCGCATCTGCCTGGTCTTGGATAAAAGATGTAATATTTACGCCTTTTACGCCCTTTATACGGCTGTTGTTTTTCAAATATGTTATGGAAGGCGCGTCCGGATAGATTAGTTCTATATAGTCGCGTTTATTTTTTGTTTTAACTTTTGCAGTAATATTATCCGGCAGGGAAAAATCATCCATGTGCAGATTCATATCAACGTATGTCTGGGTGAAGTCTTTTGAGGGATAGACTTTTGTTGAGCGCCCGAGCCTAAAACCTTTGTAATAAACGTTTATATTATGCGGGAACGGTTCAAGCTCATCAAAGACAGCTGTTACATGGAGATTATTTATGCGGTAGATACCGTACCAGAGTCCTGTAATAATTAATATTGACGCCAAAATTATAAGCAATACTTTATTCATATTGTAATTATTTTTAAAATTACAAATTTTAAAAATTAGACAATAAGCTAAAAAAAAGTATTAGAATTTTCTCGGGTTTATTCCGCGCCTCCAGTTGGATTCGATTTGTTCAAGCGAGATTCCTTTGGTTTCCGGCACAAAGAAATAAACAAAGATTATACAGAGAATTGATACGATTCCAAACATCCAGAATGTCCAGGCACCGCCGATTCTGTGCAGTAAAATCGGGAAGCTTCCGACTACAAAGAAGTTAAAAGCGAAGTTGGAAACAGTACAGATACTCATAGCAATGCCTCTTATTTTCAGCGGGAAAACTTCTGAAACAAGAATCCATCCGATAGGTCCGAGGCTCATTGCAAAGCAGATTATGTAAGTTACCAGGCTTCCGACTGCAACCCATTTCAGACCGGCGCCTAAAATATCCGCAAAAGCAAATGATGTTCCGAGTGCAAATAAACTCAGCATGACGCCTGTAAGCCCGAAGTACAACAGCGGTTTTCTTCCGAGCCTGTCGGTAAAGAATACTGCAACAATTGTCATAATAAAGTTTACAATCCCGATTCCGGTAGTTGCATAAATTGCGGTTAAGTTGCTGTCAAAACCTGCGGTTTTGAAGATTGTAGGCGCATAGTAAATTATCGTATTAATACCGGTGCAGATTTGTGCGAACATAATACCGACACCGACTACAAACGGCATTATCATCCACTTTTTAAATCGGAATTTCTTATCGCTTCCGTTGTCGAGTGTGTTTTTAATATCTTCGATTTCTTTTTTAGTATCAATATCCGGTTCGATTTTTGCAAAAACTTTCTCGGCTTCATCTTCTCTGTTTTTGCTGATGAGCCATCTGGGCGTATCTGACATAAAGCACATTCCGATAAATAGAATTAACCCGGGCACTACTCCGGCAAAAAGCATCCATCTCCAGCTATATACAGCCTGGGCAAAGACTGCATTTATAAAATAAGAGAATAATATTCCGGCTGTAATTGCCCACTGGTAGAGTGAAACCAGCGTCCCTCTTAGGTTTTTGGGCGAAATTTCGGAGAGATAGAGCGGAACAACAAAGTTTACTATTCCGACTGCAAATCCGACAAAAATTCTTGAGATAATTAATACATAAACATTTGGCGCAAAGGCGCAGAGTATTGAACCCAGAATAAATATTACGGCAGTTGCCATAATAATCTTTTTGCGTCCGAAAATATCCGCTAAAATACCGTTAGTAGCCGCACCTATAACTGCGCCTATAAGTACGGAGCTTACCAGAAAACCCTGCAATGTGTCGGGCAAAATCCATGTTTCATTAATAAATAACAAAGCTCCGGAGATTACGCCGGTGTCATAGCCGGATAATAATCCGCCGAGCGATGCGACTATTGCTACTATGTACAGCCAAATGTATTTCATATAAACACCTCTTTATTTAATTAATGCCACATAATAAGATTTTCTAACAGAATATTTTATTAAGAATTTCCGCGTTATTTTCAATATCAAAATGAATTGTCTTAAAAAGCATTGTTATAAATTCTTTTTGCTCTTTTTTTGAAGGGATTTTTCCTTCATACGGAATGTAATATAAATCCATGGGAAGTCCGCCTTCTTTGTTGGGATAAATATAGTTTAAATCCAGCTTTTTTGCTCCGTGTTTTTCATAAAATTTTATACGCCTTAGGGTGTTAGGATTATTAATATCCGGTTTTTCTACTTCAAGAAAACATCCGCGTTTATTTGAAAAGCGGTGTAAATAATCCAAAATTTTACTGCCGTAACCCTGTGAGTGGAATTTTTTATACACAGCGACATAGTCTATGAATATAAAATCATTTGTTTCAAAGAGAATAACATATCCTACAGGCTCGTTTTCGATTACTTGATAAATTTTATAGTTTTTGCCGGTTATTTTTTTTAAATGCTCAAACTCTTTCAATTCTTCTTGGGGGAATTGAAGCATCATATCTTTATAGATACCTTCAAGCTCAAGTGTTTCTATAAACTCCATATGTTTATTATAACAGAAAACAGCCCCGTTTTCACGAGGCTGTTTTTATAATTTTTTTATAAATTAAGAAATTCTTCCTGGTACAACAACTCCGCCTTTAAGATTTTTCTTATAAAATTCTACGTGAGGCTGAAGCACGCTGTCTAAAACTTCCGGCAAAGCTCTATTCTGCATAACTGCTTCTACAATCTCTTGATAAACTGTTGCAAATGCTCTCAATTGAGTTACAGCGCCTGCAGCTTGAGGAGATAAGCCGAGTTTGGAAGTTTCGGCATATTCTTTGAAGAATGCGCCTGTTGATTCGTATGACTTGGTCAATGCGCCGATATATGCTTCTGCGTTTTCTGAACATACGCCGTTGTCGCAAGGAACTGTAAGCGCAAATACAAGTTTGTTTGCAGGATTGAAGTGTGCTTCTGCTGAATGGTGCATTGCATCCGGTACCTTTGCAATCTGTTTCAAAGTATCTTTTACTGACTCATTCTGCATCTGTGCATGCCAGTATACTGTGTTTTCAAACATTGAACCCATATACTGATGAACAGAAGCTTCTATTCCGTTTAATTTTGCATCAGCCCAGAAAATACCTTCTTTTAAAGCATCATTCATTTCTAAATCAGCAGAAAGTGAAAGTGCTGAAATCTCTTGTGCTGATTCCAGCATAGCTTTCATATCTTCTTTTTTCATGCCTGCATAAGCAAGTGTGAATAATGCGTGGTCGTCAAATGCTGAAAATCTTCCGCCCACATCATCGTGAATGTATAAGTCGCCGAGCCATCCGTTTTCATCAGATGTTCTTCTTAGTTCGCTCTTGTCAGAGTTCTTATCTGTTACTGCAATAAGGTGTTTGGAAGCTGATTTTTTTGCTTCTTCTTCTGACTGGCCTTTTGACATATATGCTTCTTCAAGCATTTTTTGTATTCTTAAAAATCCGTCTTTTGTTTCAAATGTTGAACCGGATTTGGAAGCTACCAGATAGTTTGATGAAAGTACATCATGGTTTAGCTTTGTTAAAAATCTTTCTAAGCTGATTGAATCAACATCTGAATAGAAAAATATTTTATCTCCGCAAATGTTCAGACCGTTGATTCCGAGCATGTGTTCTACCGTGTGTTTGGATCCGCCGATACCTAATACACCGAGTTTGTCAACGCCTGTCTGCGCTTTTAATCTTTCTGCAAGAGAATAGATGTCGTCTAATCTTTTGATTTGTTCCTGCGGAAGGTTAACCCAGTTTAAAAATTTGCCGGGCTGGTTTGCGCGGGAAGAGAATTCCTTTACGAATTCTGAAACTTTTGAACTGTACTTTGAAAAATCAACACCTGTAAATGTTGTTTTTAATGATGAATTTTTAGTTAACATATTAACTCTCCTTTTTTCTATATGATAACATAACCAGATTTTTTGTTGTATTGGGGGGGGGGAGTGAATGGGTGACGGGCTAAATGGTTAAGTGACTGGGTGAATAAGTGACTGAGTGACTAGGTGAATAATAGAAATAGGGGTTAAGCAAAAGACGTCATTCAGAGGGAGCGGAAGCGACCGATGAATCTCTTTAACTTTTGAAAGTTTTGGAGATTCATAGGACTCACTGAATGGCTGTTTTCGTCCTCTGAATGACGGCTTGGATGCCAAACGCCAAGTTTGGCGCACCCCCTCTCCTAGCAGGAGAGGGCTGATGTGAGGTGTCAATCCCGCATTCTAATCATGTTTCCCCGGAATACAAAACTTCGTGAAGGGTGAGGTGTGAAGAGTGAAGCGAAAAATTAGGGATTCTTCGGCTCTTATGAGCCTCTGAATTATGTCTTTAGTTTTAAATCACTTATTGCACTCAGTCACTTATTCACCTAGTCACTTATTCACATTTATGTTAAAATAAAAAACAATCGGGCAGGGATGAATGAAAAGATTATTTGCAATAATACTATTAAGCGGGCTTATTCTGCACGTTCCGGCTTTCGCCGCCCAAAATAGGGCGCCGAAATGGGAAGCAGGAGTCGGAATAAACCACAGCGCTGAAAAACAGAGCAAGACAAAAAAACAGAAAGAACCTGAAAGAAAGTTTGTTCTTCATCCATACTGGGAAAGCTACAATGACGAACTTTTGAACGGTTATGTTGAAGAAGCTTTTGAAAATAATTTTGATATTAAAATTGCAAAAGCCCGTGTTCAAGAATCAGAAGCTATTTTAGGCACAGTAAATGCCGAAAGATTACCGCAGTTAAGTATCAATCCGAGTATTTACCCCTTTAAAACGATTTCGCGCTGGACAGGAAATTTCGGGAGCGGAAACCACCTCTATTTTCCTTTGCTGTTGAACTGGGAACTTGATATTTTCGGAAAAATTTCTGATAAGGTCAAGGCTTCAAAATACAGCGTGAAAATGAGCAGGGAAGACTTGAATATTTCTAAACTTTCGGTTTCATCAGAAGTTACTGCTTCTTATTTTAATATTATTCTTATGGATGCGCTTATCAAAAATTATGAAGAGCTTCTGTCCAACATAGATGAAACAATAAAGCTTAAAAGCCGGCTGTATGAAGGCGGAATTATTCCGTACGATAATCTTTATACAACCGAATATGAAATGGTTACTTATAAAAATGAATTAAATGCATATTTGAAGCAAAGAGAGGTTTTGCTTCATCAATTTGCAGTACTGAGGGGGCTTTCTCCGGAGGGCGGTGGTGATATTGCAAGAGCGGATATTAAAAACCTAAATCTCCCGTTTGATGTCAATGAAAATATAAAGTCTGATATGATATTTAACCGTCCGGATGTGATACAGGCTGAATTTGCGATAAAAAAAGCTTCGCTGGATGTGAGAAATGCAAGGAAAATGTTTTTACCCTCAATTAATCTTAATGAAATGGTCGGGTTTGAAAATATAAGAGCCGGACGGATTTTTAATTGGGACAGTACTGTTTATCAGCTTGGTGCAGGATTGCTCTTTGATTTGTACACAGGCGGGTATAAAATGTCTTTTCTAAAATATAATAAAGCTCTTGCCATAGAGAAACTGCATCAGTATAACAATGTTCTTTTGAATGCTTTTTGCGAAACTGAAAATGCGCTTTCAAGCTTTAGAACGGATTATGATTCTTATAAAGAATTTGAAGAGGCGATAAACAAATCAAATCACTATTATAAAGTTGCCAATATCAGATATTCAAACGGCACCGGCAATAAAATAGACGAGCTTGCCGCAAGAAGAAAAGTTTTGATAAACGAGAATTCTATGTACAGCGCAAAAATAAGTTCGCTGGTTGATACGGTTGATATTTATAAATCATTAGGGAGTGCGGTAAAATGAAAAACTTTATCAAAATGGTTTTGAAATATCATTATACTGTAATTGTAATGGCGCTGTTTATTTTAATTATGGGGCTTGTAACCATTGCAAAAACCCCGATTGATATTTTTCCGGAAATTAATACTCCTGTAGTAACTGCTGTTTGGACTTATACCGGCATGCCTGCTTCTGATATAGAACGAAGGATTGTAACAATCGCGGAACGTGCTTATGCATCCAGCGTTAATGATATAGAACATATTGAATCACAGTCGCTTCTAGGTGTCGGGGTAATACGTGTTTTTCTTCATCCGGGAGCTGATATAAATACAGGTATTACACAGGTTAGTGCAACTTCACAGGTATGTATGCGAACCATGCCGGCAGGTATTATGCCGCCTAATATTCTTAAATATACTCCGACAACAATTCCGGTTCTGCAGGTTGTCGTATCTTCGCTGAAACTTCCTATACAAAAGGTTACTGATATTGCGCAGAATAATATTAAAGTTCAGCTTACTAAAGTTGAAGGTGCGCAAGTTCCGCTTCCTATGGGGGGAAAAGTAAGGCAGATTATTGTTGATTTGGATATGCAGAAAATGGAGGCAAGGGGCTTAACGCCTGCTGATGTTACACGCGCTGTTGCTGGACAGAACGTTATTATTCCATCCGGTAATACTAAAATCGGAAATAAAGATTATTTGATATTATTAAACAATGCTTCCAAAACTGTTGAGGAAATGAATAAATTTCCGATAGTTTCGCCTAAAAATAACCAGGTAGTTTATCTTTCTGATATCGGGTATATTCACGACGGCAACTCTATACAAACAAATATTGTGCGGGAAAACGGAAAACCAGGGTCTTTAATGACGGTTTATAAATCCGGACGCGTGTCTTCGCTCAAAGTTGTGGACGGTACGAAAAAACTTCTTCCGGTGATTTCCAAAATAATTCCGGAAGGGGTCAATATGCAGATATTGTTTGACCAGTCAATATTCGTAAAATCTGCAATTCATGATGTTATTTTTTCCGGAGCGCTTGCTGCATTATTAACGGCACTTATGATATTGATTTTTCTCGGAAGCGTCAGATCTACGTTCATTATTGCGCTTTCAATACCGCTTTCGGTTTTGTTTGCTGTAATATTATCATCAATTTTCGGACAGACAATCAATATGATGTCTTTGAGCGGTTTAGGCTTAGCTATCGGTATGCTGGTTGATAATGCTACTGTTGTTATTGAAAATATTTTGAGAAATAAAAGCATAATGCCGGAGGCGCCGATTGCGGTTGTTATTACAAGGTCTGCATCAGAAGTTGCAGTTCCGACGTTTGTTTCAACACTTTCCATTTGTACTGTTTTTGCACCTATATTTTTGATGGAAGGCGCTACAAAATATCTATTTATTCCGCTTGCAATGTCTGTAATATTTTCAATGCTCGGTTCTTATTTGCTCTCAAATACGCTTGTTCCGGTGCTTGTTGATAAGCTTCTTAAGCATAAGGAAGTTCTTAAACCGCATACCATTCTTTATGCAATTAATAATTTTGTTAATACAAATTTTGAACGCTTTAAAAAAGCCTACAAATCTTTCCTTGTAAAATCTATACTTGCACAGCCCCAAAAAGTCGGAATCATATACGCTTTAATAGTTCTTTCCGCTCTTGTTTTAATTCCGTTTATAGGCGGGAACTTTTTCCCCGAAGTTGATGCCGGTCAAATAAGGCTTCACGTTTATGCCCCGCACGGAACGAGGATAGAAGAAACTGCAAGAGAGTTTACAAGAATAGAAAAAACAATAAAAAAAGTTATTCCGGCGGTAGAACTGGAAACAATACTTGATAATATCGGGCTTCCGGCAAGTTCTTTAAATCTGGCATTTATGGACAGCTCGCAAATCGGAGTCGGTGACGGAGAAATATTAATTGCACTCAAAGAAAACCATAAGCCGACAAAACAGTATGTCAAAAAATTAAGAAAAGAGCTTAATAAAGAATTCCCTGACAGTGTATTTTTCTTCCAGAATGCTGATATGGTCGGAAAAATACTTAATTTCGGTCTGGCTTCTCCTATTGATATTCAAATTCAAGGCAGAAATATCAAAGAAAATTATAAACTGGCACAGAGAATGCTTGAGGATGTGAAAAAAGTCCGCGGTGTTGCTGATGCTCATATACATCAGATTACTGATGCTCCGGCGTTAAAAATTGAGGTTGATAAGAGCAGAGCAAGCATAATGGATCTTTCGCAGGAAACAATTTCCAGAAATGTTTTGACGGCGCTAACTTCAAGCGGGCAAGTTGCTCCTAACTATTGGGTAGATCCGGAAAACGGCGTAAACTATACGCTAGCGCTTCAAGTTCCGCAGTATCATGTTGATACCGTTAAAAATGTAACGGATATCCCTGTGGCGTTTAAAAACGGCAGTCCGGTAAGATTATCAAATGTAGCCTCAGTTGCTTCCGGAAAAACTTCCAGCGTGGTTAACCATTATGATATTCTTCCTGTGTATGATATTTTGATGAACATTCAAGACAGAGATCTTGCAGGTGTTGCTTCGGATATTAATAAAATTGTGAAAAAATATCAAAAAGATGCGCCGAGGGGTACGTTTATTAATATTCACGGGCAGGCAAAGTCTATGAATTATGTATTTACATCTCTGCTTTCCGGCTTAATGCTGGCATTGGTTCTTGTATATCTTCTGATAGTTGTGAATTTCCAATCCTGGAGAAATCCGTTTATTATAATAACACCGGTGCCTATTGCGCTTTCCGGTATATTGTGGATGCTGTTTGTCTCCGATACGACATTCAGCGTACAGGCGCTTATGGGTTCCATAATGGCGGTGGGTGTTTCATGCTCCAACTCTATTCTGGTAATCTCATTTGCAACGGATAAAATGAGGGAAGGATACAGCTCTGTTCAAGCTGCAATTCAAGCCGGCTATACAAGAATCAGACCTGTTGTTATGACGGCAGCGGCTATGATTTTGGGTATGCTTCCGATGGCTCTGGGTATCGGAGAAGGCGGAGAACAGAATGCTCCTATCGGAAGAACGGTAATAGGCGGTCTGTTGTTTGCAACTTTTGCAACGCTTGTTATTGTACCGCTTCTATTTGCAATTTTGAATAAAAACAAAACATTTGAAAGGATGAATGATGATTAGTCATATGTATCGTAAACATATTATAATAGGCGGAATTATTCTATTGCTTTTTGTAATAGGTATTGTTCCGAAAATTGCAAGATATATTACAACTGCTCTTGATGCACGTGAAAACAGATACGTTGCGGTTGTGGAAACTCCTCAGATTTCGAACGGCGAAGATGAGCTGGAATTATCCGGAGAGTTAAAGCCGTTTTTGCACACTGAGCTTTTTTCCAGAATAAACGGACTGGTAAAAGACAGATATGTAGAGCTTGGAGAACGCGTTAAAAAGGGACAGTTACTGGCGGAAATTGATACTCCGGATTTGGATGCGGAAACTGCAAGCGCAAAGTCTGCTCTGATTTCTGCAGAAAAAAGAGAAATGGAAGCCAAATACCAATATGACTATGCAAAACAGACGTATGAAAGATATGAAAAATCCGCTGTTGACGGTGCTATTTCCCAGCAGGACATTGATACTAAATATAATAATTTCAAAACCTCTGAGATGAATTATTTATCAGCACAGGCGGATGTTGAGAAAGCAAAGGAAGATTATAACAGACTGCTTGCGCTTCAGAGTTATAAATCAGTAACCGCGCCTTTTGACGGGGTTGTCAGCAAGTACAATATCGATGCCGGCGCTAACGTTGTATCCGGAGGAAGCTCTACCAGCACAAGTCTTTTTGAAATCCAGCAGACGGATAAGTTTAGGGCTTCTGTGTTTGTACCGCAAAATTATGTGAGATATATTTATGAGGGTCAGCCGGTAGAAGTTTATACACCGGAAAATCCTAAGCAGAAGATTAAAGGATATATTTCGCAGATTTCCGGGAAACTTGATAATATTTCACGTACGATGGAAGCTGTCTTGATTATTCCAAATGACGGTAAATCCGGACTATACAGCGGTTTGTACGTAAAAATGAATATTGATTTGAAAAACCAGGAAAAGATTATGACAATAAATCCTTCTTGCATAATAATTAAAAATACTCCGGATGAATATGTAGCACAGGTTCGGGAAGATTCAACCGTACATTTTATAAAAATAAAGCAGGGACGTGATTTTGGCGATAAAATTGAAATTCTTGACGGCTTAAACGGCGATGAAAAATTGATAACCAATGTTACGGATGATCTGGAAGAAGGGCTGAAAGTTAAGTACAAGGACCAGGGGTAAAGGGGGGAGTCGTGAAGCGTGAACCGTGAATCGTAATTCGCGGTTATAGAATTTCTTTAATTATACTCCGTTTACTTATATCATCTTTAGTACCTCGAATCACGAGTTTCGAGTCACGAATCACGCCTCGGGGTTTGGTGTTTCAACCAGCTTACTCACTCACTTAATAAAAATCCCTAAGCAATTGAAGATGATTTAAGATATTCTTCAATAAATCCGTCTAAGTCGCCATCCATTACAGCATCAACGTTTCCCATTTCATATCCGGTGCGATGGTCTTTTACAAGTTTATACGGGTGGAACACGTAAGAACGGATTTGCGAGCCAAAATTTATATCAAAGTTTTCGCCCTTGAGTTCCGCAAGTTTCTTTTCGTGTTCTCTCTGACGGATTTCCAAAAGTTTTGAAGCAAGCATCTGCATTGCATTTTCTTTGTTCTGAAGCTGAGAGCGTTCCTGCTGGCATTTTACAACAATACCGGTCGGTTTGTGCAGTATTCTTACCGCTGTTTCAACCTTGTTTACATTCTGTCCGCCTGCACCGCCTGAGCGCATTGTATCAACTTCTATATCCTCCGGAGGAATAACTATTGTTTTTTCGTAATCCGGAATTATCGGGGAAACTTCGCATGATGCAAAGCTTGTCTGGCGCTTGCCGTTAGCATTAAACGGAGATATTCTGACAAGTCTGTGTACGCCTTTTTCTGCTTTTGCATAACCGTATGCATATTTTCCGGTAATCTTGATTGTAGCGGATTTTATTCCGGCTTCTTCACCATCTGATTTATCAATAAGTTCTACTTTCCAGCCTTTTGATTCCGCCCATCTTGTGTACATCCTTAAGAGCATCTCCGCCCAGTCCTGTGCATCGGTACCGCCGGCGCCGGCATTTATTGAAAGAAATGCATCCGCTTCATCATATTCTCCGGAGAGCATCCTTCTAATCTCGTATTTATCCAGCTCTTTTTCTAAAGAGGCAAGACTGGATTCACTTTCTTTAATCAATTCTTCATCGCCGATTTCCTGCGCGGTTTTTGCATCTTCTATAATACTGTCCCAGCCTGAGAACATCTCAAGAGTTTCCTTTATCTCTCTTGATTTTTGCCCCAATTCGGACGCCAAATTCTGGTTTGACCAAACTTCCGGACTTTGAAGCTTTGCTTCCAGCTCTTCTAAATCCTGTTTAAGCTTATCAAAATCAATGCCCTGTTTATCTTTATTTATACGCTGTTCGAGTTCTTGAATATTCATAATTTTTCGGCGAGTTCCACAACTTTTTTATGTATATTCTCTATTGTATCAGAAGCATTGATAATTTTCACTCTATCCGGTTCTTTTTGTGCAATTTCTAAGTAGCCGTTTCTTACTCTGTTAAAAAAATCAATTCCAGCGGATTCCATTCTGTCTTTTGTATTCCCGACTCTTGAGAGCGAAGTTTCTATATCTATATCAAAGACAAGCGTTAAATCCGGCTTAAGACCGCTTACGGCGATTTCATTCAGCATTATGATACGTTCAATATCCAGTCCGCGTCCGTAGCCTTGATAAGCAACGGTTGAATCAATATGTCTGTCGCAGAGAACAATTTTCCCTTCTTCTAAGGCGGGTTTAATTATACAGTCAACGTGCTGAGCTCTGTCTGCAAGAAAAAGAAAGGATTCACAGGTTGGAGAGACCGGGCCCTCGTAGTTTAAAAGTATTTCTCTTAACTTAACTCCAAGTCCTTTAGCGCCTGGTTCTCTGGTTAGAAGCGTTGATTTCCCTTCTGCACGCAGATATTCATCCAGAAGTTTTATCTGGGTGGTTTTTCCGCATCCGTCTGCGCCCTCAAATGTTATAAATAATCCTCTCTTCATACTAAAATGAAATCCTTTTCTATCAGTTTATAAAATTTTTCGTCTATCGAATAAAAATCGGCAAAATTTACAACAAACGGCAGGTCAGAGTTATCAAAAAGAAATTTTATAACTTCCAGTTTATCATATGGCATTTGGCTTTCGCCTTTTATAAGAATATCCAAATCAGAACTCTTTTCATAATTTCCTTTTACCCTTGAGCCGTAATAGAAAAATTGATATTCTGTTTGATAAGGTTCCAGTATTTTTTTTACGATAGTTTCTTCTTTAGGAGTCAGCCCCTTAATCATTATATTGAATCCTGTGCTTAAAATATTTTTTTAACGCTTCTATATCTAAATCAATGTTTTCCATAAACCTATTTTACAGAAAATTCTGATATTTATCAAATATTTACAGCCCGATTTTCTGGTCGAGCTTGAAATGCTGTATTAGCTGGAATATAGAGACTAATTGATTAAATACCATTTTATATATGTTTTTATCAAGTAATGTAGAATTCATTCCGCCGACTTCAAATAATCCCCTGCCGGAAGTAACAGAGCCTATATTGATACAGTGGTTTAAAAATATGTAAATGTAATCATCTTTAAATACACAGTTTACGCCAAGAGCAAGAAAAACTGCCTGAATTGTTTTTATCCTTTCCATAAAAGAGGTTGTTAACAGGTATCTTGACTCTATCTGGCTGTCTGAAAAGACGTCAAAAAAGTTATTGAATTCCACATCTTCTAGAGTAACTTTTTCCAATTTGCGGGGTTTAGGATTAATCTTGGTTGTTATGCTGATACTGTTAAGACCTATTGACACTCCTTTTGCCCTCAAATTTCCATAAGTTCTTACCATTGGCGAAGTCAGAAAACTAATAATTTTATCGCTTATTAAAGCGGGATATTTTTTTTGTAATTCTTTAACTATATTTACCAGATAATCGTAGCTCGGGCGCTGTCTTACAACGGTTGAGCCTTCAAAATTTTTGTTCATTTTTATTTTCAATATAAGTCCGTTAAAATCCTCTATCTGTTCTGGCTTACTTTTACCGTTTCTATCTTCTTTTACATGCCATAACCTTGTTTCGCATAAATATACAGGAATATCTTTATACGTACCTGCAATATTATCATCGTCCTTTTTATATCTTGCATCATGGAATAATCCGTTTTCCTTTATCTCTTTTAAACTAATCATTTCGGTCTGCGAAATCTTAAATTTTCCAAAAAGAGAAAAAATAGGGACAAGCAGATTTTCCTTTATTGTTTTTCGAAAATAAAGTTCAGTTTGCTTTAGTTTTGTCGCGCCAAATACAAATACAGGAACTGAAACTATTAAAATTAAAGCATATGCATTTGCAAACTTACCCGCCAGATATAATGCCAGTATAGATATTCCAGTGGTGATAAAAGCTATTAAACCCCAAATATCATGTTGTCTCTTGCATTCAAGACGGAAATTCTCCATATTCTGCAATTTGGGTTTGATTTTGGCATCATAAACCGCATCAAAATTTGCATAAATATCTTTTTGAGTATCAGTCATCTTATCCTCATATTATTTCAAGAAATCTGATGCGTTTACCGGTTGTCTTTCCTGCTCTGTTGCTTTAAAGAAATCAACGGCTTTAACATTTATCATTCTTGCAATTAAGGATGAAGGGAATATTTCAACGGCGTTTTTAAGTTCGTTAGCAGCAGAGTTATAAAATCTTCTTGCGGCGGAAATATGTTCTTCTACTTCGTTATAAGTCTGCATAGCTGTTATCATTGTCTGGTCAGCTTTAACCTGCGGATAATTTTCAACAGCAATCATAAGCTGTCCCATTTTATCAGCAATTTGACCATCCAGAGCAATTTTTCTGTCAATATTTTCAAAATTTGTCGGAAGTCCCATAACTTGTGTTCTGAGTTTGGTAACTTCTTCCATCAAACCGCGTTCGTGATCCATATATTTTTGTGCAATTGTTAAAATATTCGGTATCAGGTCATATCTTTTCTTAAGCTGAACATCAATAGAAGAAAAAGCTTCCATCGCCTTGTTTCTTTTTTGAATAAGCGAAGCATATATACTATATACCCATAAGCAGATAACTACTGCAGCTGCTGCTAAAATTGCTGTTGAATTCATTGTAAATCTCCATATTACGTAATAACCAACCAAAAGCATATAACTTTTTCTGCCGGCTGATAACATCTAAACAGAGTATTTTTATATGATTCGGATTGAATTTTAAAAACCGATATCTTCTTTTGACTTGCTGAAAACCCATAGAAGCAAAATAATGACACCCGCCAAAGACATAATCATAGCTAAGGCTGAAAAGTCAAATTTTTCGTATTCTAACGTTACGTCTACGGGTTGATCTGAAACCAGATTCCAATAATATACGTTATTATCGAGAACTTTTACCGCATTATGCCTTACAGCCTTATAAGGAATTTTTATTGTCAGATCCATTTGCGGTGCAGGAATTTCTTGTTCTGCATTGTCTATGCCCATAGGTGCAAAAGCGTTTTTGATATCTTGATTGTTATAATAAAAATGTATTTTATATCTGGATTTTATAAACCCTTTTTCAATGCTTATGGGCTGCTGAAGATCTTTGACAAATTCTTTTGTTAGATTCTGCGGTAAATCCATTAAATCAATATTTTTTTTGCTGACGGTTATGCCTGTGTATCCGTCTTTATTATATTCTTGAACATCAAAACCGTTTTTCTTGTATTCGGAGGCGGTTTGCGTATAGGCTGTCTGCCATTTTTCATTAAAAGCAGGATCTTTGGTCTGGAAAAACTGCACATTAAAAGCTTCTGTTTCATTAAGATTTACTTTATCTTTTTTATTGATTTCATAATTATAAGAATACCTTACGCATCCTGTGCAAAAGTATGCCAGTGTACAAATCATAAATAATAATAAAGCTTTTTTCATAAATCACCTCACAATTTAGTATACATTGCCGTAGACCCAGTATGTGCGCAGAACCTTTTTGACATAATTCTTGGTTTCCGGATAAGGTATCTGTTCAACAAATTCGTCAGTATCATTATATATCAATTTGGAGAACCAATTTGTTACGGAGCCTATACCGCCGTTGTAGGCTGTTATTGCGTAAAGGTCTTTGTTGCCCAGCATCCGTTTCAAGCTTGTGTAATACATGCTTCCTGCTGTTATGTTTGCGGTTTCTGCATTTAAATTAGACGGAAGGTTGTGTTTTTTTACAACTTCATTGTATGTAGCCGGCATTAACTGCATCAGCCCGGTTGCTCCGACTCCGCTTTTTGCCAGAGGATTAAAGTGACTTTCTTCCTTAATAATGGCTTCAAGAATAATCGGATTGTTGTCGCCTTTTACCTTATCAACTATTTCATAATAATGCATCGGGTAAACAAGGCGCCATCTTAAATCTTCGAAAGGAGGCTTAACTTCAAGCTCATCCATTGCGTTTCTTGCAAGAACTGCAGAGATTGTATAATTCCCTTTTTCATATGCTATCCAGCTTTGTATGAATTTGTCTTTTTTGCACAGTTCTTCAACAAGATCGTAATCCTTTAAATATGCAAGATTTACTACCAGATTATGATCCAGAGATTTTTTATAAGGAAAAACAACCGGTTTTTCATTAAGCTCTAAAAACGGCAGAGTTCCGTCATCTTTGAAAAGGTTGTAATTTGCCCTATAGGCATAATATGTATCCGGATAATCATTAACAACTTTTTTGTAGTAATTATTTGCGCTTTCATAATGTTTGAGTTTAAACGCTATTTTCCCCATAAAATAAGTAACAGCAGGGGTGGATTTTACATTAGGGAATTTTTTCAGATGCAAAAATCCGAGCCGCTGGGCGTCATAATATTTTTTCTGCAGGTATTTTGTTATAAAAATATTGTATAAAGAATCTGCGGAAAACTGTCCGCTAGGATATTTTTCATACAATGTTCTGAAGCAGGCTTCTTTGATATTATCTCCTGCGACTTCACTGCAGTTTAGGTATGAAACATAATCTGCACCGGTTGAATTAAGCCCCATATTATTGAGTTTTACGATACCGTCTTTTCTTGTGGGGAATGTTGCAATGTAATTGTCGATAACTTCATACACATCAGCCGGTTCAGTATTTGCGGAATGTTGTTTTAAGCCGAGTTCGGTATAATAATTCCCTTTGTCTTTGTTTCCTAGTTTGTATTCGTTTTTAGCAAAGTCAGACCAGCTTTCTGCAAGAGTTGTTTTGTTTAAAAAATCTTTTGCTTTATCAAAATCGCCGTTCGCATAATATGCTTTTGCTATCATTAAGTTATCGTAGTTGGTAAGCTTTGGTTCCAGTTTTTTTATTTCATCAATAGATTTTAAAGCAAACCTTCCGTCGGGAGATTTTTCTATATAGGTTTTAAAATGTATTAAAGCCCTTTCTTGGGATTTTGCCAGCCGTTTGGGGTTTTGGGGCGGGTTTGCAAGTTCAATCAAGCCGAGATAATATTCTGATGCTATAGCGTAGTCGCTTGAAGGATATTTTTTGATTATTCTTTTAAAATGTTTTTTCGCCCTTTTATCTTGTTGTTCAAACATCAAATTCGCCATGTTGTATTCGCTTATGGGAACAATAGACGATTTTGAGTTTGATTTTACTATGCGGTTATATTTTTTCACGGCAAGTTCCGGCTTCCCCATATTAGTAGCGCATCTTGCCTGCCTAAAAAGAGCCGGCGGTTTTAAGGATGAGCCTGACGGGACTTTACCGAAGCTTTGGTATGCCTTTTCATAATCGTTTGCTTTGTATTCATCTAATGCTGCAGAGTAACTCTCAACGCCTCTTGACTCTGCAGATGTATGATTGTATACAAAGTAGCCTGTTGTAAATATTGCTAAGAATATTACTATATATAAATCGTATTTTTTTCTTCTTCTCATTCAAACTCTTCCCAACTATTGATTAACCCTATTAAAGACCAAAAGAACAGAGTCTTTATAATATTAATATTTTAATATAGAAACATGCAAAAGAAAAATTCTGTAATAAAAAATTACATAATGTCATCAGAAAAGCGGATTATAGAAGATAATCCGCTTTCATCCGATACTATTGAAAATTCTTTATATCGTATACTCTTAATGCGAAATACGGTTTTGCTTTTCCTTTTTCTTTCAGAAATACAACAAATGTATCATCAAAAAAGAACTGGCGTGGTTCTGAAGGAGGAAGTAATGCAGTCATCATAGCGGTAATTGCTGCTTCACTTTTGAGCTTTACGCCGGTATTATTCATTTCAAACTTAATAGTTTCCAGCGCTTGTTCTATTACAAGATTTGTTCCTTTTATTCTCTTTCCGGTAACTTCATCAAAAGATTTTTCTTCAAAGAATTTAAGATTTGGAACTTTTAGCTCATCCGCTTCATTGAATTTTACGTCGCCTTCATATGCCTGTTGTTTTTTCAACATATCTGAATATATGTAGTTAAACGTTTTTGTTGTGGCTGTTTTGTACAAATATACTTCGTCTTTGCTGTTTGTATCAAGAACGACAGCGAAATCAGAAGGATTGTTATAGAAGAGAACTTTAACACCATCGTCGAGCGCTTTGTCAGAATTATTATCGATGCCGAAAAATTCTGCTTCTGTATCTCTGAACACAGATTGTCCGAGTTTGTCAAAAGGGTTAACAAATTCAAAGTCTTTTTTGAGCATTGCATATACAATAAATCTGTTTTTAGCAGGAGTTAAGTCCAGCTGATCAAGAAGATCACTGGTTTCTTTGAATTTCCTTTTAATTGCTTTTGCGATAACCTTCTTTGTATTCTTCTTAATTTTGCCTACATATTTGTAGTAGCATTTTTCATTGAGCTGATCGACAGTAAAATCCTGTTTATTAAGCTCATTGACTATTACAGGTGTTCCGCCGGGGAATTTAATCTGGGTGAAGGCAATTTTGTCCATAAAGTCATTCCATACAATCTGGAATGTTCCGACCCAGACCCTGTCCTGTACGTTTGTTTTGCTCTGCATTGTAGGCAGTACGTCAATATTGCCGGATGCCATTGCAGGCGTCAACATTAATAAAGTTGTAAATAAAGATATAATTAGTTTTTTCATAATACGAGAATTTTAGCAGGAACATTTTAAGAAAACAATCCTTTTATGATAGTATATTTTTATGAGAATAGCTGGTTTTAAAATTGAAGAATGGATGAATAAATACAGTAATGACGCTGTATTTGATTTAACTACCACATGCATTTCTCCTTTGAGCATAAATGAACTTCCTTTTTCAAAAGAAATTTTTGATGTAAAACTGGGCTACGGCGATATAGAGGGTTCTTTGAGATTAAAAAATGCCATAAAATCACTTTATACCAATCAGGAAACAAACAATATAACAGTAACCCACGGGGCAATAGGCGCCAACCAGCTAGTGTTTTTGTCGCTTCTTGAAAGAGGGGACGAAGTTGTATCAGTTGTTCCTGCATATCAACAGCATTATTCAATACCGGAGGCTCTGGGATGCGGGGTAAAGCTTTATTTTTTGAAAGAAGAAAACAACTGGCTTCCTGACTTTGAAGAACTCGATAAAGCAATCACTTCCAAAACAAAACTCCTTTGTATAAACAATCCTAACAATCCGACAGGCGCAGTTATACCGGATGATATGCTTAATGAGATTGTAAAGATAGCTGAGAGAAAAAATGTCTGGATACTTTCAGATGAAGTATACAGGGGATTAAACTTAACAGGGAACCCTTATTCTCAATCTATTGCGGATATTTATGAAAAGGGAATTTCTGTCGGAAGTATGTCAAAAACTTATTCTCTCCCGGGGCTTCGTGTCGGATGGATTGCGGGAAGAGCCGATTTAATTAATGAAATAAATCACCAGAGGCAGTATAATACAATAAGCGTAAGTATTCTGGATGATTACTTCGCGTCAGTTGCACTTGAAAACAGGGATTTTATTGCAGAAAGAAATTTTAAGATTATGCGTCAAGGGCGGAGTATACTAAAAAACTGGCTTGAAGAAAACATCCGTTACAGATGTGTTCTTCCCTCCGGCGGGACAACGGTTTTGTTGAAATACAATTTTGATATTCCATCGCGCGACTTCTGTCTTAATCTCCAGAAAAAGACGGGTGTTGCTCTTCTTCCCGGCGAAACAATGGAGATGGAAGGGTATGTAAGACTCGGGTACTGCGCCGATAATCTCAAGCCTGCACTTGAAAGGCTCAGCGGATATTATTAGTCCTATGAGCTTCCCCAATCAAATACAGAACTGATTGCATCATCAATTAATGACTGTATTGACTGAATTTCCGTGTTAATGGACTCAAGCTCTGTTGAGAGGTTATCCATATCAATATCCAGATAATTTTCTTTTTCGCTGATTCTTTCTTTTTCGGCATTATACCAGGCAGTAATTTCTTCTCTTACATCAGAATCCGTACGTTCCTGTACAAGCCCTGCTGTTGTAAAGTAAGTCAATGAGGTTCCAGGCTCATAAGTGCCTTCAGACCCTACGGATGCAAGCTGGAAAGTTCCGCTGACAATTGCGTCGCTGACATAATCATCATTGGTTTGCATTTCCTTGTTATATTCTGTAGTCCATCCGTTTGCTGCGGCTGCAGAGAATATCGGATAATAGAAATCAACAAGACTTTGTATTTTCTCTGTTGTCGCATCTGAGGTATCAATTGTTACATTTTCTTCCGTTACCTCTCCGGTAAGTGTGTTTGTCATATCAAACGTTCCGGTGGACTGCACTTTTTCATTATCAATAACTGTCTGGAATTGGTCGGCAGTAAAACCAGGGAGCAATGCTGCCATAATTTCAGCAATCTTATCAACTGAAAAAGTTCCTCCCTGCCCGTCAGAGTTCATAATAGACGATCCGAGGACGGATGTGATGGCGTTTGCGTAAGTATCGCTCATGACAACCTGACCTTTGTAATCGGTCAAAATCATAGAATTTTCATCTTTTAACGGCTGTGTTCCGCTTAAAATTGCGCTGTAATTATTGCCATATCCCATTAAGTAATTGTAATTAATCTTGTTATACTGCCCGTTTGCATAGTAAGAAATCTGTTTTGACTGCAGTTTGCTGTAATATTCTTGAGAAAGCTGTGTCTGTTCTCTGGTGAGCGCCATCTTTTGCATTGAATCAATAGAGATGCCGTACTCGCAATCAGCTTTGCGTGCGGTAAGTGTTAATAATCTGATTTGTGAACAGGCTAATCCCATTTGTGCTTTCCTTTATTTTGTCCCTTTTACATGTATATCGGCATTTTTCGCCAAAACTTTAGGATTTTTAAGAAAAATTTTACATTTCTTTACATTAGGGCAATTTTGTTTAATATTTTGTTTTATACATGTTAGAAGTACTAGTGTTAGGAGTTCGTATGACTACAATTAACGGTATAAACAACAATAACAGCGTAATGATTCCTGTTAAACAGAATGCAACCTTTCGGGCGCAGGCGCCTGTTCCTCAAGACAACGAGGTGGACACATTTATAAAACAGCAGGAAAAAGCCAGAAAAAATGCAAAAAAACAGCAGAACCTGAATACGGGTATTCAAGTTGCAATCCTTGCAATGCTGGGCGCCAGCGTCGGACTTATGGCAAAGCAATACGGATTATTTAAGAAATTTAAGCTGGCATATAAAGATTTGTCAAAAGAGGCCGGTTTAGAGGAATTGGCACTTCCGAAAAGCTTGAAAGATGCGGAAAAACGTATAACCAATTTTATTGAACACCACAAAGAAATCGCAGAAATGGGAGGCGGAGACGGAACCGCAATATTATTTTACGGTCCTCCTGGAACAGGTAAAAATACCTTTGCATACGGTATTGCAAAAAAATTCCCGAATGCGAAATTTGTAGATATGGATATTTCAAAAATGAATTCCAAATGGCACGGCGAATCAGAGCAGAATGTACTTGGAACAATGGAAGCTGTTGTAAAACAGGCTCAGAAGAATCCGGATAAAAAATATTTCGTATTTATTGATGAAATTGATTCTGTTATGATGCAGGACCCAGGTTCTAATGCTAAGCTTTCTCAAGATATATTGAACGCTTTCAAAAAGGGATTTAATGACCTTACAAACAAAGAAAATATTATTGTTATGGGTGCAACTAACTTGAAAATTAATCCGGAACTTGCAAGAATGGAAGGCAAGATTCTTGACAGCGCAATGCTTGACAGATTTGCTGAAAAAGTTCTTGTGGATCTGCCGACCAAGGATCAGCTGAAACTTGCAATTACAAATTATTATAAGAACCCGAAACATCCGAGAGTTGATGATGCGCTGAAAGATATTAATAATGAAAAACTTGATAAGATAGTTGAATTTTTGGCAGACAAAAAACGCGGAACATCTTTCAGAAAACTTGTAAAAGGTATATTAGAACCGAGCGCAAGAAATAAAGAATACACTGCGGATGCTAAAACAACAATAGATGATATAGTTAATACAATAAAGAACAACAAAGAGAATTTAAACGCAACAGACGCCGAAATACAAGCTCTGATAAATTCACTGAAATAAAAGGAGAAACAAAAAGTGAAGTTAAACAATCTTGCCTTCAAAGCAGATACAGCACCATATACAGTAAGCTATAACAACCGTTATACTCCGCCGATGCCTGAAACAGCAATAAATGATGCATTTCTTCTGCAGGCATCAGAACAGCAGAAAACGGCGAAAAAAGAAAAATCTAAAGAAAAATGGTATAAAACAGGGATTATAGCGCAGGTTGTTCTGGCGCTGGCGTTTGCAACAATGGCTGTCGGTACGGTTGTTAATTTGAAAAGAGGCTCCGGAGCAGGGTCTAAAAATAACAAACTGGCATGGAAAGATATCCAAAAAGAAGTTAATTTCCCGAGCCTGGATGACGATTGTGTTAACCCGAAAGTGCGTGATTTTATTAAGTCAATGAAAAAAGAAACAGCTTTTTCTGACCAGGTCTATAAGGCATCAGGCGTAAAGAAGCCGGAACAATGCCTTCTAATGTACGGTCCATCCGGAACCGGCAAAACTTTTAGCGCTAAGATGATGGCAAAAGAACTCGGCGCCGAATATACGGAAGTGCAGTTTGCGGATGTTTCATCGCCTTATATAGGGCAGACTTCAGTCGAAATCCAAAATGTATTTAAACAAGTCAAGAAAAAGGCAGAAAAAAATCCGGATAAAAAATTTCTCATAGCGTTCAACGAGATTGATGCGCTTCTTGTTCCGCGCGAAAAATGCGGATCAAATAACCTGCACCTTGCGGAAAACAGAACTGCATTCCTAAACGGACTTGATGAAATTGCTCCGTTTAAAAATATTAAAATAGTCGGCACCACAAACGTTGACCCAAAATCAGGCAACCTTGACAAAGCTTCTTTGAGCCGGTTTAAAAATATGATAGAAATAGAACTTCCGAACGAAAAAGAGCTTAAAGCGTCATTAAAATTCCATTTAAGAAACAGCGAGAATGTACAAAAACTTAAATTCTTTGAAAATAATGAAAAAGAAGTCGATAAATTTGTAAAGAAACTGCACGATGCAAAATACTCTCAAAGAGATGTAGAAGATTTGGCAGAAAAAGCAGGCAAACAGTTCGGTATGGCTATAGAAAACAGTAAAAATATAGAAGCTGAAAAGTTTGACGTTAAATACCTTGAAGAAGCTATGAAAATGAAGGGTATGACAACAGGCGCAATAGAAAACGAAGTCCTTCCCCAATGGATGAGAATACCACAGCCTGCCGAACAAGCCGTAAAAACTAAGAGTTTGGCAAAATCTCCGTCAATAAGCTTATGGCAGAGAATAAAGAATCTGTTTATTAAAGATAAAAGTATATAAACTTTAGCTATATAGAGTATACGATTTTAAAACTTTGTTACAAAAGGGCAATTTTTTGAAACAAAATGACTTTATATATATGTAAGGAATAAGTAAGATAAATAAAAAACAGACAATGAACAAGAAAGTAAGCAGGGCATAATCCGGCTGAAATCTTCAAAAAAGACTTTTTTATACTCTCTCTTAATATCCTCGTGTTTATTTAATGTTTGCCATTTTTCCTATGGCAAACTTTTCTTTTATAAAAAAAGTAAAAGCGATAATTAATCAATTACCGCTAAATTATGTGTGTGTATTATATTATAGATTTATATTTTATGATTAAGCAATTGCTCTAAACTGTTTTTCTTCAGTTTGTACATTTTGGTCATTATTATGAATCATGTTGAATGTTCTGTATAATTTGTATCCCAGAGCTTTAAGCGGGTTTGAGCTTAAAGTATCTGCGTTTTGTGCAAAAATTTGATTTTGCTGAAATTTTACTGAAGCATTCGGGTCTCTAAGCATTAAGATTGCGTTTTGAGATTCTGTATTCTTAGTTGTATATTCTTTAAAGTTGATATTTGATATTTTATTTATTTGCATTTTAATCACCTCTGTGACCTTTCTGTTATAATTAAGTGTTTTATGTACACTTCATTTAACAATTTCATTATGCACCATATTAAAAGAAATGTCAAGGGGGTACGTGAAGTTTTGTTAACTTTTGTGAAACTCAATAAAATTAATAGATAGAGGATAAAATGTCATTTTTACACTTATAAAATAGCCCGACTGGTCTATATGGTTTCAGTGTATTTTTTACACTAAATCAGCATGACATGTCATGCTTTATTAATATATATAGTTGTGGTATTATTGTAACGGGCAGGGGGATTGTATGCGGGAAGGCAATAATACTAACAAAAACAAGATGTTTTCCGAAAGGCTGATGTGGCTTCAATGCATCTTTGTTATTGCTGTATTTTTGTTTATTATTTATTTATTCTGCGTGCAGGTGCTTGATTTAAGGCACTTTCGGGTTAAAGCGAAAAATCAGAGAAAAGCAAGCTCTTTTGTCATGCGCGGAAATATTTATGACAGAAACGGCATAAAGCTTGCAACAGACACCGTTTATTATGATATCTTTGCCCGTAAAGAAGATTTTGTGCATACTCCGGAGGAGCTTGCCAAAATTCTTGCTCCGATTTTAAAGATTTCACAGGTAGATTTGACCGAGAAACTAATACAGGACGTGTCTTTAATCTCTTTAAAAAAAAATGTTGACAGGCATACCCGCGACCAGATTGCAAAACTCAATCTGAGAGAAATACCGATGGACAAAAAGAGCATCAGGACATACCCGCAGGGAACGCTTGCGTCGCATGTTCTCGGGTATTACAATTTTGATGCGGATCTTGCTTCCGGAGTAGAGCTGACTGCTAAAGATAAGCTTGAATCAGCTTCTGAAGCGTCAGACCTCGAGATGACCCCTAAGGGAAAAGTTATTTATAATATTTCTACGGATCCTGTTGCCGTAACTAAGCCTATTAAAGGGCAGGATGTTACATTAACGATTGACGCAGCGGTTCAGCATGTCTGCGAAAAAGAATTAATGAAAGCTATTGAAAAGTTTAAGGCTCTAAGAGGCGCAGTCATTGTTATGAACCCCAGAAACGGCGAAATCCTTGCATATGCTGTCTATCCATATTTTGATCCTAACAATTTTAAGAGTGCAACAAGCTTTCAAATAAAAAACTGGACGCTGACAGATGTTTTCCCCCCGGGGTCTACATTTAAAGCTATAACAGTAGCCTCTGCAATAGAATTAGGCAAAATTAACAGGTATTCTAAAATCAATGATACGGGTAAAATTAAAATCGGATGGTGGACAATAAAGAACTATGATTATAACAGGCATCCAAATCCAGGGATGATTGATCTGGTATATTTATTTGAACATTCAAGCAACGTAGGTTCTGTGCTGGTTGCGCAGATGATGAGCAGATTTGAGTTTTATGGAATGCTCAAAAAGTTTGGGTTTGGCGAAAAAACCGGCATTGATCTTCCGGGCGAGTCTGTCGGTTTGTTAAAATCACCTGCAAGATGGGATACTTCAGACCACGCTTCTATGGGATACGGCTACGGGTCTTCTGTTACTGCAATACAGATGGTATCTGCAATTGCTGCAATCGCAAATGACGGGGTTAAGGTAACTCCTCACGTCATAAAATATTCTCCGGAAGAAGAGGCTGTTAAGGTCAAGAGGACGCAGGTTATGTCTCCGGAGCATGCAAGAGTTGTTACGGAGCTTTTGACAGAAAGCATTAACCGCGGAAAATCTGCTATAAAATCCGACAGCTTTAATATAGCAGCAAAAACAGGAACCTCAATTAAGCCGAAAGAGAACGGAAGCGGATATACGAACAAGCTTTATACTTCAATTGTAGGTTATATGCCTTCTTCAGACCCGCAGGTTTTGATATATGTAATTGTGGATTCTGCACAGGGCGGAGAAATTTGGGGCAACACGGTGGCAGCGCCGATATTTAAGGAAATATCTACGCAAATTGCCCGAATTTTGAATTTACAGCCGGATAAAGTTGTAACGAAGGGGCATAAAGAGTTAAATATTTAAATTAAGGGAGCGGAATAATGAGAATACAAACACTTATAGATAATATTAATTATGTGGATCTGGTAAATTTAGAAGATTTATCGGAAGATATCAAGGGGATTTCATATAATTCAAAAAAAACTCAGCCTAATGATATTTTTGTCTGTTTGACAGGCGAACATGTCGACGGGCATGAATATGCGGAAGAGGCTGTATTAAACGGCGCCGTTGTTTGTGTTGTAGAAAGAAGGCTGAATCTTGATGCGCCTCAGATTGTTGTATCAGATACAACGGAAGCAATTGCTCAAATTGCGGATTTATTCTATTCTTCTCCGTCACAGAAGCTTAATGTTATCGGTGTTACCGGTACGAATGGAAAAACTACGGTAACTCACCTTATTCAGAAACTGTTTGAGGCAAACGATAAAGAGTGTGCTTTAATAGGCACACTGGGGCATAAGTTCTTTTCCCGCGATACTTATCACGATGCAAAGCATACAACGCCGCAGGCACCGGAATTGCAGAAAGTTTTCTATGAGATTAATGAAAAATGTATAAAAAATGTTGTTATGGAAGTTTCTTCGCACGCTCTTGCTCAGCATAGGGTTGATTACTGCGATTTTAACGGCGCAGTATTTACAAATCTTACGCAGGATCATCTGGATTTTCATATAACAATGAACAATTATTTTAAGGCAAAGGCTTTGCTTTTTGAAAGACTTGTTGCGGGCGACTTTGCTGTAATAAATGCTGACGATGAGTATGCAACAAGGTTTATGGAGGTTGTATCGCCTACAGTCAGCCTTTATACATACGGGATAAAAATGCCTGCTGATGTCAGTGCAAAAGATATTCTGTTTAACCATGACGGCGCATCTTTCACCTGCTGTGTAAAAGATAAAGAGTATAAAGTTAAATTAAAAATGAACGGTATGTTCTCTGTTTATAATGTTTTAGCTTCAATAGCAACAGCCCTTGCGCTCGGATTTGATATAGAAAAATCTATCAGAACACTTGAAACGCTCGGCGGAGTTGCAGGGAGGTTTGAAATAATTGTTAACAAGCCGACTGTAATTGTTGATTATGCGCACACTCCGGACGGTCTTGAAAATGTTTTGAAGGCTGCAAGAGATATTAAGCCAAGCGATGGGAAATTAATATGTATATTTGGATGTGGAGGGGACAGAGATGCAACAAAACGTCCGAAAATGGGGCGTATTGCAGAAGAGCTTGCAGACAAGGTTATTGTAACAAGCGATAATCCGCGCTCGGAAGACCCTCAGCAAATTATTACGGATATTCTTGCAGGATTTAAGAGTGTTAATGATGTTATTGTGGAGCCGGATAGAGAGCTTGCAATAAAAGAAGCAAAGAAGATTGCCGGAGCGGACGATGTTGTATTAGTAGCCGGCAAAGGGCATGAAGATTATCAAATTCTGGCTGATGAAACAATACATTTTGATGACAGGGAAAAAGTGAGAGAAATCTTCGGAGCTTCATAGGCGGAACCTGTTCTTCAGACGCGGAGAATACGGGGAAAAGGGGATAAAATGAAAACACCTTTACTAATTGAACAGCATTTTCACGGAGCATACGGCGTTGATTTTAACAAGGCGGGGGCTAGCGAAATTCTTGAATTAGCTTCAAAGCTTTCAAAAATCGGTATCGGCGGTTTTTTCCCGACTCTTGTTACAGATTCTGTTGAAAATCTAAAGCGCCAGATAGATATTATAAAACGGGCTTCTGCTAAGTGTGATGCGATTTTGGGAATTCATCTCGAGGGCGTGTTTATAAATCCTTTAAAAAAAGGAATTCACAATCCCGCGCATTTTCTGCCTCTTACAGTTGAAAATTACAGGAAGCTGGAAGATGATTTTATTAAAATCGTGACTCTTGCGCCGGAACTTGATGAAGGGTTAATAGATTATTTAAAATCCAAAGGAGTTAAGGTGCAGGCGGGGCATTGCACCGGCTGGGGAAATGTAAGCGGTGCAACGCATACATTTAATGCGATGTCCGGGGTCGCTCATAGAGGCATCTCAACTGCTTTGTCAGCCCTTATCAGCGATGATGTTTATGCGGAAATTATAGGCGACGGAGTTCATGTCAGCGATGATGCTCTTAAGCTGTTTTTTAAGGCAAAGCCCGCGGATAAAGTTATCTTAATAAGCGACGCATTGCCTATAACATACAGCGATTTAAGGGAAGCGGTTTTTGCGGATTCTAAAATCTTCTATGACGGAGAAAAAGCTACCTCTGCAGACGGAACTATTGCCGGAAGCACTAAACTTCTGCCGGAAATTATCAAGATTTTAGGGAAAAAGGGAATGTTTAAGCCCGAATTTATAGAAAATACATATCGTTTTCATAACCTCGAACCGCGCGGATTCATTGAATGGGATGATGAATTTAATATATTAGAGGTAAAATAGGTAAAACAAAGCGGGCGCGGAAAATCCGCGCCCGCTTTGTATATTTTATATTAAAACTTAAACAGGTTTTTCAATTCTTCTGCGCTGTTTTTCAGTTGTTCTTTTGTTTCATTCCATTGCTCTTTGGAGCCTGCAACAGCATCTGTAACGCTTTTTACAGTGTTTGACAAATCTTCGTTGACAGATTGTTTTAGCTCTTGAAGCGCTTCTTTTGTTGTTTTGGTTTCAATGGCGCTTGTGTCAACATCAGTAAGCCATTTAAAAGATTTTACGGAGCTTGTGCTTTCCAGACCGCCGTTAAACAGAACTTTAAAATCTTTATAGCTTGTGCTTCCGTTTGTCAAAGCCGGAATTGCTTCAATATTTTCACCCTTAGGGTCTTCCGTAAGCGCATTAACAATATTTGCAGTCAGCGTACCGAATTTTGGAATATATCCTAAAAGTTTGTCGGCGGAGAGTTCTCCTATAGGACCGAGTTTTGCAATAATTGTGCTGTCCAGACGACCCAGGATAGTTACGTTTGTGGTGCCGTTAATCAAGTTGTATTTTCCTGTTATATAATATGCAAGAAGCTTGCCTGCACTTTTAATTTCTTTTAGTTCAGCCCAGCCGTTTGCAAATTTTAGACTGCCGTCGATGTAATCAAATTTAGCAGTATCAGCAAGTCCGGCATTATTTGTTAATGTGTTAACGGTAGTTTTCATAATATTGTTGGTTATTATATTGCTTGCTTTCAGCATATTATCCAAACGCCCGATAGAACCGAATGCGCCGTTTTTAACGCTGAATGCCAAATCTCCTTTCAGCGATTTCATCATTTCATTGTAATCGGTCACCGTCAAGGTTAATTTCGTATTAAATCCAAGAGTTCCACTGAGTGCATTTTTGATTCCGGTACAGCCCCCAACAGCTTTTTCCGCATTAAGATTTTCACCTTTAAAATCTATTGATGTTTTGGCATTTGCGAGGTTGTATATGATATTACCGCCTATAGCACCCTCAAAGGCTGTTCCTTTCAGATTATTAAGATAAAAATCATTACCTTTTAATGAGAAATCCGCTGTAATATTTTCCGCGCCGATACCGCCGGATGCAAACTTTTCAGCCGTTGCATTTCCCTTAAGGATATGTCCGTCAAGATTTATATTTAAGTTAGTCATATCAACAGGTATTTCCGGTATGCTTAATGACGGTATATTAATACTTCCCTTTAATACAGGATTCATAAGGCTTGAACTTATTATAATATTTCCGCTGAATGTCATTTTTGATTTGTCAAACATCGGAATGATTATTGTTGAAGCTTCTGTTGTATGATAGGTGAGATTTAGGGTTTGTTTTTTAACATTTATATCCCCGCTCAAAATAGATTTTATGTCGCCTGTTGTAACAAAATTCAGCCCGATTTTTTCTGTCAGATAGTTCTGAATTTTGCCGGAAACAGTTGTATTGATTTTTTCTATCTGAACAGGCGTCTGGGTAATTTCTATTTCGTTTTCCTTAATTTCAGCATTGAGTTTCGGAACAGAAATTGTCGCAGACGGGTTAATAACTTTTATATTTTCGCTTACGGCATTTCCTGCAAAAGTTTTTCCGTCAGATGTAATGTTTACTGTTGTCTGCGGTGCTTTCAGCGTTGTATTTGACGGAGTGTTCTTTATATCTATATTATTAATATTTAATTTTAATACAGGATTAATTTTATCCAGTCTTCCTGTTATATCTGCGTTCATTGAAATTAAGCCGGAATTGACATTATTTTCTTTTAGAAGTGATGCCTGTCCGAGAGCAACAAGCAGTCCTTTTAGATTTAGTTTGTCTGCTGTTAAATGCAGGTCACATAAGGCTTTGTCGCTTATTGTGCCGTAGAATTTGAGAGGCTGGTTAAATACCGTAAATCCGATATTCTTAATATTAATATTATTGTTATTAAGCTCTGTATCAACATTAATATTATCAACGCCGATTTTATATAAACCATAATATATATTTGCAGACGGGATTTTTAGATAACCGTTTGACTGAACTGTTTTTAAATCTGATTTGATGTTGAAATTTGCATCCAGTTTTCCGTTGGCGCTCAGTGTCTGCAAATCTTTTATGTTAAATATGAGCGCAATATCTTTTATTATTCTTAAAATATTCGAAATTTCTGCGCCGGACTGAAGCGTTAAATCAATCTGCGGATGTTTTCCCGTCTTAATAAGACCGTTTATTTTAGATACTTCATTTTTTTCAGTATAAATATCAGATATTACATCGATGCTTTTGCCCTTGAATTTTAATTCGGCACTGCTCGGCGGAAGATTAATAACTGAAACGTTTGTCAGCTTTGCATAACCGTTAATGTTGTCTTTTTCGATTTTTAAGTCGGCATCTGCGTCTGCTGTGAGGCGGTTATCATATATTCCCTCAAGAATGGCTGTAATATTAACAGGCTCGCTTTCTTTTTTTACCGGCGCTTCTTCCTGCGGTGCAGTTATAAGGTCATTGAGGTCTATATCCGGCATGATTTTATTTAATACACAGATATTATATTTAAACTGTTCTCTGTCTTTTAAAACAGCTTTACCGGAAGCTTTGAGTTTGATGCTTTTATTCAGAATAAAATCGCTTACTTCTGTTCTGTCACCGCTTAAAACATATTTATCTTTTCCGCATATCAATGCAAGATTATATGACTCTACTGTTATGTTTGGCAGATGGTTTGATAATTTAAATCCGAAAGGAAGCGAGAAAGGCTCTGTATTCGCCGGTGTTTCGTCTGTTTCGGCTTCAGCCGTTTCAGCAGAATCTTCCGTATTTTTCGGGAAATACTGTTCAATATCAAAACTTCCGTCTTTATTAATTTTTAAGCTTAATTCAGCATTCTTCAGCTGTACGGCGTCGATTTCAATCCTTCTTGCAAGAATAGGAATTAACGACATCTTTACTTGAAAATCATCCGCATTAAAGATTTGTTCGTTATTAGGGGTTAAAAGCGCGAATTTTCCGACTTTTAATCCTGCGGTTAATTTCGGTGTCGTAACGAGTTTTACACCCTCAAGCTTTGCATCCAGTCCGGAGGCTTTATGAATTTCATTAACTATCTGCGGAGTATATCCGTTTATAATCGGATTCAGCACAAGAGGGCATAAAAGAAAAACTGCATAAATTCCGATGAATACACTTCCTGCGGTTATACCTGCTTTTAATAAGGCTTTTTTATTCATAAAATCCTCCAATGTTAAGAATTGTAAAATTACGCTCAAAAAAATGCTTTTCCCGTATTATATCGCAAACATAAGTTATGAAAATATCCATCCAGATAATATGCGGGTTTCAGCCCTATTTTAATTAAGTTTGGTTAACTTTTGTAACGTTTTGTAACTTTAAGAGAGCCTTGCCCTCAAGTTTTCATGAAACACGCCGTAGACCCAATTGTCAGTAGTTGTTGATTAGGAGTTATGTCGTGAAGAAAGTATTGTTAGTATTAGTTTCATTATTGTTTTTAACATTAAACCAGGCTTATGCGTACAGATTAAATAGTTTTTCAGATGATGCAAAGATTATTTCCGCAATGAGATTATTGGAACAGTCCGGTGATACAGATGTTTTCAGAAATCTGCAGAAATATGGAATGAAGGTTAAGTTCAGCGACCTTTCAATGGTTTCTGTAGGAAGCAATAAAGCTTTTGCAGTAAGCACTTATAACCAGTTCGGTACAAGAGTTATTTTGATTAATTCACAATACAAAAATGCACCTGCAGAACAAATTGCCTGCTTAATTGCACACGAAAGCTACCATACAGGTTATTCAGCAGATTTGGAAGAAGAAACTCTTGCAACACAAAAAGAAGCTTCCTGCTGGTCAAGATTAAAAAATGCATCAAAAGTTTATCCGGACAGCAAGTTAACAAGAAGATTGGATAATTTGTCAAATCTTTATCTTGCATCAAGTGAAAATAACAACCTTGTAGAACAAAAAATTGCAAGCAACGGTTTTTACAGAAACCAATTGGGATTAAATTAATAGTAAAGAAAATTTGAAACAATAAGACATAACTATTTGATATTTAAACAAAAACGGTCGGGCTGATATTATCAGCCCGACCGTACTCTAACATCATTCTGCGTATATCAAAACAACTCTCCGTAGCAGTTTTGAGCAGGCAGATTCTGTCAGCGGTTGTTGATGGTACATTTTGTATAATTTGTGATAACTCTCTTCTTAATATTTTTATTCTTATTATTCAATAGATTTATATATAAATCTATTTGGTAAAGATATAATTTTTTTATGGGCAAAATAGTGAACGAGATAAAGAATCTTGCAAACGACAGGGATATGACTCTCAAACAGCTTGCACAAAAAATTGGCGAAGTCCAAAATAAAGATTATTCCCTTGCAAGTTTGTCGCAAAAACTAAGAAATGAAACTATATCCTATAAAGAGATAAAGCTCATTGCCGAAAATTTGGGCTATAAGATTAAATTTGTTGATATGAAAAGCGGGCTTTATCATTAGTCTGTCTAACGCAGTTTGGAAAATTGTACTAATCATTATTTAAAATATTGTTTTAAAATATCTGCGTTTGGACCTTCGTATTCTTTATACAATCGCCAAATTTCGGGTGAGAGTTTTTTGCCTGACATGATTGATTCAAATGTGCAGGCTGTAAATTCTGCAGGCGAAGAGCAGGCATATCCGGAGATTTCTTTTTTTATTAGTTTTAAGGATGGTTTATCAGCCATAAATTTTTCGAAAATAGAAAAGTCATCAATTCCGGAGGCTGTCATTTCATTTTTCTTGCCCATTTTCAAATAGTTTGGGGACATTTTTTCGTGGTTAAGATGGGCTATTTCGTGGGAAAGTGTCAGCGGAATACTGTATGACGAATTTAGGAAAACCACATTGTCAGTATAGGAGCCGGCAAAACGCTGTCCTTTATTTTTATATACTTTTATAGAATGCGGAAAAAATATTTTGCCTTTATTCATATTGTAAATATTGCATAAACAGCTGTTCATCTGGTTTATATCTTTGACATTTTTACAGCTGATATCATATATATAAAAATTTTTGCGGGCAAATTCTTTGCCCTCATCAACTGATACAGCTTTTTTATACATTAGCGGTTTAAATTTTTCAAAAGTATCTTTATTAGTTTTGAAGAGTGCAGGAGGATTAACAATCCTTTTTATCGGATTAAAACTTTTATATTGAAACAGATTTTGCAGAGAGCTTATCTTCATAATTAATACAAAACAAAACAGAAAAATTTTTGCTACCCTTTATGCATCCCGAAACTGTCACCCCTCCCCAGCCCTGTCTAGGATTTGAGGACATTTTTGACGGCTTTGCTTCTTAGATCCCTGTGGAATGTGATTGCAAAGCGGTGGGCTTCATCGCGGATTCTCTGGATTAGGTAGAGAGCATTGGAGTTTCGGGGAAGCATGATTGACTCTGATTGGTTAGGCAGAAAAACTTCTTCTTCCCGTTTTGCAAGAGAAACAAAATCAATTCCGTCTTTTCCTGTTTTTACACCCATTTCTTGAACTATCTGCATTACGCTCGAAAGCTGGCCTTTTCCGCCGTCTATTATAATTAAATCCGGTTTTTCCCAGTTTTTCTGTCCGAGCCTTGCAAGGCGTCTTGATAAAACCTCTTTCATTGACAAAAAGTCATCCGGCTTGCCCTCAGTGGTTTTGATTTTGAACTTCCTGTAAGCTGATTTTTTCGGAAGCCCGTTTTGGAACACGACCATTGAAGCAACGGTGTTTGTGCCTTGAATATGCGAAATATCATAGCATTCAATTCTGTTCGGGAAATTTGTAAGATGAAGTTTTTCGGCTAAATAAGACCCTACTTCATTAAAGTCATCTCTAATCTGCGCCATTTTTTTGAGTCTTGCATTTTCTAAAAGATTTGTAGCATTTTTGAGTGCAAGTTCGTATAATTCGCCGTATTTTCCTCTTCCGCGTCCGTAATTTATCGTAATTTTTTTGCCGGATATAACTTTCAGCCAGTCCTCGTACAAAGCTTTATCGCCGATTTCTTCCAAATCTCGGGATACAATTTTGTCCGGAAACTCAAGTTTCAAGTTTGTATAATATTCTCTAAAGAATGTTTCAAAATATTCGGTCTTGTCAATATTATCAACAAAATACGAGAAGTCTTTTTTGTCTATCAGCCTGCCTTCTCTAATCATCATAATAACGATTGCTAAAATACCGTCTTCATAAAGTACTGCAATGATATCTTCATTAAGTTTTGTATTTTCATAAACAACTTTCTGCCTCTCAAGAGTTTTCTGCAAATCCAGATAACTGTCGCGCATCTTTGCAGCTTTTTCAAACTGTTCGGCTTCAGCATATTTCTGCATTTGTTCTTGAATCTGTTTTAAAAGTTCGTTCTGCTTACCGCTTAAAAACAGTTCAACCTGCTTGATTAATTTCTGGTATTCTTCGGGGGTAACTTTCCCCTGGCAGGGCGCAAGGCACTTGCCGATATGATAATAAAGACAAGGGCGGTTAGAAAATTTCGGCGTCTTGCATTGTTTAAGCGGGAAGAGCTTTTTTAAAAAATCAAGCGTGGCATACATTGCGCCTACATCTGTATAGGGTCCGTAGAACCTGCCTTTATCCGGATTTAAATTCTTTTTTCTGACAACCTGTATACGCGGAAAATCTTCATCCGTTATCAAAAAATACGGATATTTTTTGTCATCTTTTAAAAGTATATTATATCTCGGCTTGTGTTTTTTTATTAAGTGCGACTCAAGAATAAGCGCTTCTACCTCGGAATCAGTAATAATATATTCAAGTTTTTCAATCTGAGATACAAGCACGTTAGTTTTTACGCTGTCATGCTGTTTATGAAAATAGCTGTATACGCGTCTTTTCAGATTTTTTGCTTTTCCGACATAAATAATTTCGCCGTCTTTGTCGTAATAGATATAACATCCGGGCTGTGACGGAACAAGTTTAATTGTTTCCAATAAGGTTTCGTTCATAATTTATATTATATAACATTTTTAGCGTAATATATATTTCTAATAGTTATTTTAAAGATGCAGAAAATGTCAAATTTTCTTTTATAACCGCAAGTCACGGTTTACTAATAACTACATAATCCTTTTCAATTTCTTTTTGAAAAGATTCCGGAATATTATTAAAATCCAGTATGTCGACAATTATGGGGATATTGCTGTTGTTAATAAGTTCTTTTAATTCATATACGTTTTTATTTTTATCATTAAAATCTTTTACGGCAAGATCTAAATCGCTTGCGTCGTGCGCCTCTCCTTTTATACGGCTTCCGTAAGCCCAAATTTCAGCTTTAGGGCAGTAATTTTTAAAGATATCAAGAAGTATCTGCAAGTGTTTTTGTTTTAAAAATAATCTATCCATTTTCAATAACTGCCTTTAAATTTTTAACATCCTGCAGGAAATCATCCACCAGAGCCAGCGTCTCTTCGGCAAAAGCTCTTCCGTAATCGTGTGCAGTATTATTCCGGTTATCTCTGTATTTCATCCAGCGCTCAACACAATTTTCGTCATCTATCAGGGAGTATTTATATGCATATCTGAACAAATCTTTAAAAGTAAGTGCATCCGCAGTTTTTTTGCTTGAAAGATAAGGCGCCAATCTTTTTCTAAGCAGTTTCCCTGCCTGTTCAAGGGTCATTTCAAAGCCTTTCACAAGAGAATTTCGGTACATTTCATAATCAATAGTGCCTTCTTTAGTGTTTTTGATAAGACTGTATGCTTTTTCCAGAGTTTCAATACATCTTGATAAATATTCAGTGTTAAGCACAATAAATTCCTTAAATGTTGTTCTAAACTATTGTAGCATATTTTTAATCGTAATCAAATGCGGAACTTAATATAGTGTTAGTCCGCAAATCCCGTTTTATCCAAAAAACTGCTTCAGATACTGTCCGGTGTATGATTTTTTATTATCAGCAACTTCCCGCGGAGTACCGCAGGCAACAACTTCCCCGCCGGCGTTACCGCCTTCCGGACCCAAATCTATTATATAATCCGCAACTTTGATTAAATCAAGGTTATGCTCAATTATTAAAATTGTATTTCCGTTATCCGCAAGCTGTTGAATAATCTTGATTAATTTATCCAAATCGTGCCAGTGAAGCCCAACTGACGGTTCATCAAGAAGGTAAAGCGTTTTACCGGTTGCACGCTTGTTAAGCTCTGATGCCAGCTTAATTCTCTGTGCTTCCCCGCCGGATAATGTCGTTGCACTCTGCCCAAGTTTGATATAATCTAAGCCTACATCATTAAGCGTCTTGAGTTTGTTTGCAATCTGCGGAATGTTTTCAAAGAATTCATAAGCTTCTTTGACACTCATCTCCAAAACATCAGAAATCGTTTTGCCTTTGTACTTAACTTCCAATGTTTCATTGTTGTAGCGCCTGCCCTTGCATACGTCGCATTTGACATAAACGTCCGATAAAAAGTTCATTTCTATTTTTAAAACACCGTCGCCCGCGCAGGCTTCACACCTTCCGCCTTTAACATTAAAGCTGAATCTGCCAGGCTTATAACCGCGCATTTTTGCCTCATTGGTTTTGGCATAAAGTTCCCTTATCGGCGTAAACACATCTGTATATGTTGCAGGGTTTGAACGCGGAGTTCTGCCGATAGGAGATTGGTCTATATCAATAATTTTGTCTATATGCTCAAAGCCTAAAATTTCATCCACACCCTGCGGTTTCGGTCGGTTTTTACGAAGCTTGTGAACCGCATATTCATAAATCAATTCCTGCATAAGAGTCGATTTGCCGGATCCGGAAACGCCGGTTAATACAACGATTTTTCCAAGCGGAATATCTATATCAATATTTTTCAAGTTATTTTTGAAAGCGTTTCGTATCTGCAGATAATGACCGTTTCCGGGGCGTATTCTTTCCGGTATAGGTATATAATATTCCCCGCTCAAGTATTTGCCCGTAATTGAGTCTTCAGAATTAATAACATCCTCAACACTGCCCTGTGCAATTATATTACCGCCGTTGACTCCCGCTTTTGGTCCGATATCTACAATATAATCAGCATTTCTTATTGTATCCTCGTCGTGTTCTACTACAATAAGAGAGTTTCCCATATTGCGCAGTTTCAGAAGAGTCTTAATAAGCCTGTCGTTATCTCTCTGATGCAGACCGATTGAAGGCTCATCAAGAACATACAAAACTCCGGACAAACCGCTTCCAATTTGGGTTGCAAGACGTATTCTCTGCGCTTCTCCGCCGGATAATGTTCCGGAGGTGCGCGCTAAATTTAAGTAGTTTAAACCCACATCGCACAAAAATTTAAGCCTTGCACGAACTTCATCAAGAATTTGTTTCCCGATTTTCATTTGAAAATCAGAAAGCGTTAAATACAGGTCTGATACAAATTCATACGCCTTATCAACCGGCATGAGGCAGAATTCGTAGATATTTTTGCCGTTTATTCTGACCGCAAGCGGGAAGGGTTTAAGCCTTGCACCTCCGCATTTTTCGCATGGCGTCGTTACCATATATTTTTCGATTTCGGCTTTCCAATATTCGCTGTCAACATTGTAATGCTTCATTAAAAACGGGATTACGCCGATAAATTTCTGCATAGTCGTTCTGTAACGGTGTCCGCCGAACTCTTTTATCCTCATCGGAATTCTTTCCTCTGAGCCGTAAAGTATTATGCTTTGATGCTCGGCAGGCAAATCCTTGAACGGTGTATCAAAATCTATATTGAATGCGCTTTTTACTGCAGACAAAACATCTTCATAATAAGAAGTTGAAGATTTGCTCCAAGGGTAAATCGCGCCTTCATTAATGGATTTTGTTCTGTCCGGAATAACCAAATCCGGATCAATTTTAAAATCAACGCCGATGCCTCCGCACTTATCGCAGGCGCCATAGGGCGCATTAAATGAAAATATCCGCGGAGTAAGCTCTTCAAAACTTAAGTTACAGTCGGGGCATGCAAGCTTCTCGCTGTATATTACTTCTTCTCCCCCGATTATATCTATATTTGTAACTCCGTCCGCTTTTTTGAGTGCGATTTGAACACTGTCCGCAATTCTTGAGCGCGCTTCCGGCTTTACTACAACACGGTCTATTACAACAGAGATTGTGTGCGCCTTTGTTTTGGCAAGTTTAATCTCGTCTTCATCAAGATTGTAAATCTCGCCGTCAACTTTTACTCTTACGAAACCTTCCTGCCTAAGTTCCTCAAACAAGGATTGAAATTCGCCCTTCTTACCCTTTGCAATAGGTGCTAAAATCTGTATTTTTGTCCCCGCAGGAAGTTTTAAAATACTTGATACAATCTCATCAATCGTCTGCGGTTTAATCGGTTTTCCGCATTTAGGACAGTAAGGAGTACCTACCCGGGCGTACAGAAGCCTTAAATAGTCGTAAATTTCAGTAACCGTGCCGACAGTTGAGCGCGGATTGTTGCTCGTCGATTTCTGATCAATAGATATTGCAGGCGTAAGCCCGTCAATATAATCGACATCCGGCTTATCCATCTGACCTAAAAATTGGCGCGCATAAGTAGAAAGGCTTTCAATATACCTTCTCTGACCTTCTGCAAAAATTGTATCAAATGCAAGCGAACTTTTACCTGAACCGGAAACGCCCGTAAATACTACAAGTTCATTCTTGGGGATTTCCAGCGATACGTTTTTTAAGTTATGTTCTCTCGCACCCTTAATAGTAATCTTGTCTGACATACCAAAATTATACACCAAGATAATTTAGTAAACTATAAGGAAAAGATTTTTTCTTTTTGCATAACTGTGTTTTGCCTGCAATATATTAGGGGCAAACACTGCAGAAACTGCATATTTTTATTTAACTCAGCACTTAATTTTAAACATAAATCAGTCATTCAGAGGACGAAAACAGCTATTCGGCGAGTCCGAAGAATCTCAAAAACTTTTAAAAGTAGAAGAGATTCATCGGTCGCTTTCGCTCCCTCTGAATGACGTTTTTGCAGGGTGCAAAGTAATTGCGCCATACAAAAACAAGGATATCGAAACTGTTCTTCACGGCTTAATAACCAGCACGGAATATTTCCTGCGGTTATGAATATGTTAAAATTTGTTCGGATTTTAGATATTGTCGTCTTTTCTTACCGGAACATAGCAATATTTAGGATTTAACAGATTATATATAAAAATAACAAAGTTTTTAAGCATAATAGTCTAACCTCTTTTGTTTGTTCTGTAAGTTAATGGCTTGCTGTTTTACACTCTTTGCTTGAGATGCCACTTTATAATCCTGCGCTGAAGGATCAGCCGGAGCCATTGCCGAATTGATTACAGTTTCAGCATTATTAATTGTTTTTTGAGGATTTTTAGGGTTTAGCGCAGGCATTTTTATAGAAACATGCCCGCCAACCGGAATCCCGTTTTTCCAATCAATAACAATTGGTCCGGTTAATGAGCCTCCGGCGCTTTTGTGTGCGCGTTCGTGAGTGTAAATCTCTGATAAGTTCTTTTTGATAATAGCTTGTTGTTGGTTCTTTAGAGCTTGAATATTCGTGATTCCCATGGATTTAAATTCATACCTCCAATACATTTCACACTTATTCTGATATTTTCAAAATTTATCCCTATTGCCCTTGGAATTCTTATTATACACTTTTTAATAAAAACGTCAAGAGGGGGGGAAATGTGGAGGGGGGAAGTGAAGGAGTGACTAGGTGAATAAGTGATTTAAAACTAAAGACATCATTCAGAGGCTAGCAAGAGCCGAAGAATCCCTAATTTTTCGCTTCACCCATCACCCCTCACCCTTCACGAAACTTTAATACCACGATTCACGAGTTTCGAGTCACGATTCACGCTCTTACTCTGCTTACTCAGTCACTTCCCCGCCCCCCATTTACCCCCTCCCATTTATCCCTTAATAAAATCTTAATAAATTGTTGTAGAAACAACTGTACTATATTTTATTTACGCGCTATAATAATGTTAACAAATAGTTAGTAGTAAAGGAGTCCTTAGGGACAGAAAAGACAAGGAGATTAAAATGTCAGAATTAACATTAGAAAAACAATCTTCTACAACTGATTTCGTAGGCGGTAAATGGCAAAGCGAAATCAATGTAAGAGATTTTATTCAAAGAAACTACACTCCGTATGACGGAGATTCAAGCTTCTTGGCAGGTCCTACAGAAGCTACAAAAAAATTATGGCAGGAATGCTGTGATTTGTTCAAAAAAGAACGTGAAAACGGCGGTGTTTTAGATATGGATACAAAGATTGTATCTACAATTACTTCACACGGCGCAGGCTATATCGATAAAGACTTAGAAAAAATCGTTGGTCTGCAGACAGATAAACCGCTGAAACGTTCTCTTCAACCGTTCGGCGGTATCAGAATGGCTGAAACTTCTTGCAAATCTTACGGTTATGAAGTTGACCCTGAAATTACAGAAATCTTTACAAAATACAGAAAAACTCACAACCAGGGTGTATTTGATGTTTATACTCCTGAAATGAGAGCTGCAAGACATGCTGCTATCTTAACAGGGCTTCCGGATGCTTACGGCAGAGGTCGTATCATAGGCGACTACAGAAGAATTGCTCTTTATGGTATCGATAGATTAATCGAAGACAAAAAAGAACAGCATGCTTCTGTAGACGGCGATATGACTCCGGATAAAATTCAATTGAAAGAAGAATTAGCTGAACAAATCAGAGCTTTGGAAGAAATGAAAGTTTTGGGTCAAACATATGGCTACGACATTTCTCAACCAGCTAAAAACGCTAAAGAAGCTATTCAATGGTTATACTTCGGCTACTTATCAGCTGTAAAAGAACAAAACGGTGCAGCGATGAGCTTGGGCAGAACTTCTACTTTCTTGGATATATTTATTGAAAGAGATTTGAGAAATGGTGTTATCACTGAAGAAGAAGCTCAAGAAATGATTGACCACTTCATTATGAAGTTAAGATTGGTTAAATTCGCAAGAACTCCTGAATACAATTCATTGTTCTCCGGAGACCCGACCTGGGTAACTGAATCAATCGGCGGTGTTGGTGTTGACGGGCGTCACATGGTTACTAAGAACTCTTTCAGATACCTTCACACTCTTGAAAACTTAGGTACAGCTCCGGAACCGAATATGACAGTATTGTGGTCTAAGAGATTACCTCACAACTTCAAACAATACGCTGCTCATATTTCTATCACAACTTCATCTATTCAATACGAAAACGATGATATGATGAGAGTTACTCACGGTGATGATTATGCAATCGCTTGCTGCGTATCTTCTATGGTTGTTGGTAAAGAAATGCAGTTCTTCGGCGCTCGTGCTAACTTAGCTAAGTGCTTATTATATGCTATCAACGGCGGTGTTGATGAAAGATTGAAAACACAAGTTGGTCCTAAATTCAGACCTATCACTTCTGAATACCTTGACTTCGATGAAGTTATGGAAAGATATGAAGATATGATGGAATGGCTTGCAGGCTTGTATGTTAATACTCTTAACTGCATTCACTACATGCACGATAAATACTGCTATGAAAGATCTCAAATGGCTCTTCACGACAGAGATGTTAAGAGATATTTCGCAACAGGTATTGCAGGTCTTTCAGTTGTTGCTGATTCACTTTCTGCAATCAAGTATGCAAAAGTTAAGACTATCAGAGATGAAGACGGTATTGTAGTTGACTATGAAGTTGAAGGTGATTATCCGAAATACGGTAACAACGATGACAGAGTTGACCAATTTGCAGTTAACATTGTTAAGAAATTCATGGCTATGATTAGAAAACACTATACTTATAGAAATTCTATTCCTACAATGTCAATCTTAACAATTACTTCAAACGTTGTTTACGGTAAGAAAACTGGTAATACTCCTGACGGACGTAAAGCCGGCGTTCCTCTAGCTCCTGGTGCTAACCCGATGCACGGACGTGATTCTCACGGTGCAGTTGCTTCATTAGCTTCAGTTGCTAAGCTTCCGTTCAATGATGCTCAAGACGGTATCTCAAATACTTTCTCTATCATTCCTAACGCTTTAGGTAAAGATGAAGTATTTATGGGTGACCTTGATATCCAGCTTGACTGCGGATGCTGCGAAGGAACATGCCAATAAAAGTTTAGGAGTTTAGAAGTTGAGCGGTTTATAAGAAATTTTAAATTTCTCCTCAACTTCTAAACCAATAAACTCCTAAACAAATGACAAGAATGTAGTAAAGTTAATAAAAAATGAGGTAATAAAAATGACTACTCAACAAGAAGAAAATTTAATAAATCTTTTAGACGGTTATGTTGAAAAAGGCGGACACCACCTTAACGTAAACGTTTTCAACAGAGAAACTTTATTAGATGCTCAAGCTCATCCGGAAAAATATCCGCAATTAACAGTAAGGGTTTCCGGTTACGCTGTAAACTTTATTAAGTTAACTAAAGAACAACAGGACGATGTTATTTCAAGAACATTCCACGCTTCTTTAGGCAACAGCTGCGGATGCTAGGGCGTTAAAACTAATATATTTAAAACGCGGGTTGAAAGTTTCTCTTTTGACCCGCGTTTTGTATTTGGTAATGGTGGGAACGCTGACGCTTTTCCCACCCTACG
>CALVBN010000007.1 GCA_944325785.1 Candidatus Gastranaerophilales bacterium
AGCGTGAGCGATGCGAGACGTATAAAAGATATCTACCAAGCTGCGCCAAAATGAAAATTGAATAAAAAAATATCGGGCGTGGCAAGGACTCCGGAGAAACGATTGGTTATCGTTTCGAATGGAGGTAGTCGAGTCAGAGCGTGAGCGATGCGAGACGTATAAAAGATATCTACCAAGCTGCGCCAAAATGAAAATTGAATAAAAAAATATCGGGACGTGGCGCAGCTTGGTAGCGTGCTACCTTGGGGTGGTAGAGGTCGCAGGTTCAAATCCTGTCGTTCCGATATTTTTATTACCTATTAAAATGAGGGGCATGCTATTGATGCGGAAAATTAAGATATTAATTTACATATTACCATCAGCTTTGCTTCTTATCTTCGGAATTTATCTTTTTCTGTTGTTCGGACTGCCTGAGATATTAAATTCAAAACAGTTCATTCAAAAGGCTGAGGATTTCATTTATCAAAAAACAAATCTTCAAATTTCTATAGAAAATTCTGGCATCATTAATAAACGGTTCTTATGATATAAAAAAGCAGGATGCGGAGGTTAATATTTACGGCAGATACGATAAAGAGGCGCCGAAAGGTGTAAGAATATTATTTGTACCGCTGAATTGGATAATAAATTTTGCGCTTCGGAATGATGAGCCTAAATCCTTGTATCAAGAAGAATTAAATAAAATTCCCGCAATAGAATGTGAAGAGAAATCGGAAAACGAAAAATATTTCAAAATAAATGTACAAGGCAACCTAAACACAGAGCAGATAAAAGTTGATATTAAAGGTATTAGATAAATAAGTTTATTTGAAACCGCACAATAACGCGTTCTGCCCCCCCCCCCCGCGAGCGTGTTATGCATAAGCATAACGATAGCGAGCGCAAGAGTGCAGGTTTGCCTGCTACATCCATTCAAACCGCACCCGCCAGGGTGCAGAAAACAGTGCGTGTTTCTCTTTCTTGGCTAACGTTTCTTTCTCTTTTCATCGCAAAAAAGAGAAAGAAATGTTAGATATAATTAAGGATAAAAATCCGTACTCAATTCCTTCTTATATCACTCCAAAAGAAAGAAATGTTAAATAGTAATATTGAAGAAATCCCCGAACTATAATATAATATCTTTAATCTAAGGAGAAAATTAATGGACGATTACAAAATTATTATCACAGTATCCGGCGCAGACAGAGTCGGAATTGTTTCCGGAATTTCCGGCGTGCTTGCTAAATACAAAGTTAATATTGAAGATATTAAACAAACATTGATGCAGGGTCATTTTGTAATGTTCATGCTGTGCGATATCAAAAATGCAGAACTGAATTTTAAAGAACTCAAAAATGTCCTAATCGAAGAAGGAAACAAGCTGGAAGTGGAAGTCTGGGTTCAGAAAAAAGGTATTTTTGAAAAAATGCATACGGTTTAAACTATGAGCAGAGAGCTTGATAACCTTAAAAGCATATCAGATTTTTTTAAGAGAATGAATACCAAAATTAAGTTAATCAAACTGCTTCGCCAAGCCAAGCTTGAGTATGACAGGTATGATTACGATTCAAGCTTCAAGAGTCTGAATGAAGCATATGAACTGGATTCTACAAACCCGGCAGTACTGCGCGGACTCGGATGCATAAATTTATTCAACCGCAATTATGAAGAAGCGCTTGATTATTTCAAAAAAGCAAGCGGATATTCACAGGCAAAAGAAGTTGAATACACGCTCATTGGTATTACATATTATCTGCAGGACAAACTGGATGAAGCAGTAGAATATTTTAACCTTGCAATAGACGAAAACGATGACTACGATAAAGCATATGAAGGCAGAAATCAAGCGATGCTGGAAAATCATCTGAAAATTATTGATTTACAAGAAGCATTAAAAAAATACTTCTGAATTTAAACATCGGAAAAATAGCGCATTTAGCTTTAAGACCTGCGGTTACCCCTCTGCATAAAACGTTTTAATATTATTTTGGGAAAATAGAGTTCCCAATACGAAAGAGAGGTTTTTATGCAAATAAAAATATTACTTGTAGAAGACCAGAAACTAATGCGTATCGGTATAAAATCTTTGTTCTGCGACTATCCGGAAATGGAGATTATCGGAGAAGCCGTAAACGGCAGGGAAGCAGTAGAGAAATCACGTTTAATCAAACCGGATATAGTTCTTATGGATATCGGTCTGCCGGATATCTCCGGAATAGAAGCATCAAAACAGATTTTGGAGCATAACAACAATATCAAAGTTATTATGCTGACTTCACACATTTCGGAAGAAGAACTTACTGCGTCATTAAGCGCCGGCGCGAGTGCTTATGTAATAAAAGATATAAGCACTGATTTTTTGATGAGTGTAATAAAAATGGTGAAGGAAGGCGCAATGTGGATAGATCCGCACGTTGTGCCGTTTATCCGTGACAAAAACTGCGGGGTGATTCCCTCAAGACAGCTTTCCAGAAGCGCGTTTAAAGAACATCATTCCAATCTTACGCAGAGAGAATATGAGGTGCTGAAGCTCGTTGTGGACGGACAGTCCAACAGCCAGATAGCAAAAACGCTTACAATCAGCGAACATACTGCCAAGGCGCATGTATGCAACATTATCCAGAAACTTGTTGTAGATGACAGGACACAGGCGGCGGTAAAAGCTCTTAAAGAAGGTCTGGTATAAAATACCGGACCTTTTTTAAAAAAAGCAAAAAAAATTTTTACAGGTTTTTATACCGTAAAAGGAGAAAAAAATATGCCCAAATTACTAGATATTGCATCCGTAAAAATCGGCAAAACCGTTTCTGCAAACCCGCGCAGAACATTATACGATTTGTCAAACAGACTTAACAAAACAGAACTAAATAACAAAAACGCGTTAAGGACAAGCCTCACTACCGGCTCAGAAGAAAAGCTGGGCAACATAAGAATTCCGGAATCCAGCGATGAAGATATCTTTGCCGGCTGGATGCCTAAATTTAATGCGAAACAGAACCTTGATTTCTTTAAACCCCTGCAGACAGAAAAGCCTGCACCGACGCTTGAGGACGACGTTAATGATCTCAGATTGGCATTAAAACACAAACGCTGGCAGGAAAAGCTGAATGAAACAATGGCAAATCTGGACTTAAGTAAATACAAAGGGTAACAAAATATTAAAACCTAGCCTTTCTTATATGTTTGATGTAAAATGAGAAAGTGATTTAGTAAGGAGAAGGACGTTCTCTTTAACGGGAACGGATGTGTATAATATGACAATACAAGAATGGTTTGATAAGCGCAAAGAAGCGCAAATCGAAAGAAGAGCCAAAGAAATGAAGGGAATTGATTTGGAAACTCCCGAATTATGGACAAAATGCGTTCATTGCTCTTCTCAAATATTAAAAAGCGAACTGGAAGATAATCTTATGGTATGCCCTCACTGCGACTACCATTTCAGAATAAATGCCAAAACAAGAATAAAACAGTTATTTGACGAAAATTCTTTTGAGGAGCTTTTCAAAAACGTTCTTCCTTGCGACCCGCTGAATTTTGTGGATACGGAGTCTTACGCAGAACGCTTGAAAAAAGCACACGAAAAAACCGGCTTGGACGAAGCTGTTATTACTGGAATCGGCACAATAGAAGGGCATAAAGTTGCGGCTGCAGTGATGGATTTTGATTATATGGGCGGTTCTATGGGCAGCGTTGTCGGAGAAAAAGTTACCCGCATTATGGAGAAAGCTCTTGAGCTTAAGCTTCCGATGCTTGCTATAACATCATCCGGCGGAGCCAGAATGCAGGAGAGTGCTTTAAGCCTTATGCAGATGGCGAAAACTTCCTGCGCAGCAGGCAGGCTTGATGAAGCAGGAATTTTGTATATCAACCTGCTTACAGAACCGACATTCGGCGGTATTACTGCAAGCTTTGGCACATTGGGCGATATTATTATTGCGGAGCAAGGTGCAAGAATCGGGTTTGCAGGCAGAAGGGTTATTGAGCAGACAATTAGGCAAAAACTCCCCGAAGATTTCCAGACAGCAGAATATCTGCTGAAATTCGGACAGGTGGATATAGTATCTAAGAGGAAGAATTTAAGAAGAACACTGGCTAATATTTTAGATATGCACGGAGTATAAAAAGATATGACAGTAGTATTAGACTTTGAAAAACCTATAATAGAAATACAAAAAAAAATTGATGAACTAAAAAAAATGAGCAGAGATTCTGGGATGGATTTGGACAGCCAAATCAAAAACTTTGAACAGCAGGCTCAAGATTACAAAAAGGAGTTATATTCAAAATTGAAACCTTCACAGAAATTACAAATTGCAAGGCATCCGGAAAGACCAAAATTTTTAGACTACGTAAATTTGATGTGTGATACGTTCATAGAGCTTCACGGCGATAGAGAAGGAATGGACGACAGAGCAATTATCGGCGGGCTTGCCAAGATAAATAATCATCCGCTGATGATTATCGGTATCCAAAAAGGCAAGACAACAAAAGAAAATTTGGAATACAATTTTGGAATGCCTCAGCCTCAAGGCTACAGAAAGGCTCTGCGATTATTCAAGCACGCAGACAAATTTAAACTTCCGATTTTAACAATCATAGATACCCCCGGCGCATATCCGGGTATTAAGGCAGAAGAAACCGGTCAGGGTTCTGCGATTGCGATGAACTTGAGAGAAATGTCAAAACTCAGCGTTCCGATTATTGCCATAATTACGGGCGAGGGATGCAGCGGCGGTGCCTTAGGGCTGGCTGTTGCAGACAGAGTAATGATGCTTGAACACGCTTATTATACGGTTATTTCACCGGAAGGATGCGCATCTATTCTCTGGCGTGATGCTTCCAGATTTGCTGATGCGGCGGAAGCTTTAAAAATTACATCAAAAGACCTGCTTGAACTCGGTATTATTGATGAAGAAATTCCTGAACCGCTGGGCGGTGCGCATAATGATTATAATGTTACTGCAAATAATATTAAAACTTCAGTAACAAAAGCCTTTGAGGAATTATCTAAATATTCTGCAGATGAATTAAGAAACAACAGATATAATAAGTTCCGCGCAATGGGCAGATTTGTAGAATAAGCAGTTTTATGAACAAAATTTTATTTATTACCGCAAGCAGTTTACTGCTTGCGGTAATAAAGTCTGAAAAGTATTAACTTCTTCTAAACCCCTAAACTCCTCAACCCCTCAACTACAATAAGCAAATACATTGATTTATTTGCATATTTGTTAAAATCAACTTGAACATTGAAAAATACAGGCTAAAGATTTTAACGTGTTTTAACTAACGGAAAGGAGGTTAAAATGTTAGTTAAAATCACTGAAAGAGAATTAGTACTAATTATAATACTAATTCTCATGACCAAAGTCCTTTAATAAGGACACGGGTTTGGGTGGAATCAGCACCCTTGCCTGTATTTTTATTTTAGCATGTTTTTATAATTCTTCAAGTGTAAAGAAAATTAGAAATTAGAATTTTCTGTGTGTTGATGCGGTTTTGTACAGTGTACAAATAAGCAAATACATTGATTTATTTGCATATTTCTGTTAAAATCAGCTTGTACATTGAAAATACAGGCTAAAGATTTTTATTATTATTTTCGCTGACGAAAGGAGGTAAAAATGATAATTAAAATCAGCGAAAAAGAACTATTACTAATGTTAGTAATAGTTCTTACACTCAAAGTCCTTTAATTAGGACACGGGTTTGGGTATTTGCGCTACCCTTGCCTGTATTTTTATTTTAACATGTTTTTATAATTCTTCAAGCGTAAAGGAGCTGAAAGTGCATAATTATTATGAATTAAGAATATCAATAAATCCGGAGATGGAAGACATTGTATCTGATATCTGTTTTTCTAATTTTGACTGCGAAGGCGTTGTTCTGGCAGAGGAAGCTTATAAAGATTTAGAGATGACTTCGACCACACGCGGGACATTAAGGGTGTTTCTTTCTGATTTGGATAATAACCCGATAGAGGTCTTGAAAACAGAGCGCGAACTCTTGAAAGAACGCGGATTTACCGATGAGGAGCTGGGAAGCTGGGAAATCACTCTTGATGAAAAAGAAAATCAAGACTGGTCAAAAAAATGGAAAGAAAAGTGGACGGTCACACATGTTTCCGACAGGATTGCTGTTGTGCCGAGCTGGCTTGATTATGAGCCGAAAGAGGGAGAAATTACTATAACTCTTGATCCGGGATGTGCATTTGGAACCGGAACGCACCAGACAACGCAATTGTGTATGAAAGCTATTGAAAAATATATGCACAAAGGCGATGAAATGGCTGATATAGGTACGGGTTCCGGCATTTTGGCAATTTGTGCGGTAAAATTCGGCGCAAAATCAGCATACGGATGTGATAATGACGAAACAGTAATTGATGTATGCAAAGAAAATGCTGTTATCAACGGCGTAAACCCACCCTCTAACCCCCAAGGGGCGGGGGAAACCGGCTGTGCAAATGGCGCCGGCAATGGGCAAAAAATTGTATTTGAGCTTAATACCGCTGATAAAATTACTAAAAAATTTGATTTTGTTTGTGCAAATATTCTCCACAATGTGCTTGCAGAGATTATGGGCGATTTGAAGAATATTATGAAAGACGGCGCTGTAATGGTTTTAAGCGGTATTCTTAACGAGAAGAAGCCGATTGTGCTTGAAGCTGTCGAAAAACACGGATTAAAACTGATTGAAACAATGACAAAGGATCAGTGGGTTGCGCTTGTCGTACAAAAGTAAACTTTCGACTGATGAAAAATTGTACTTTTCTTAAATAATAAAAATATGATTAATTTAGATTGGTACAATTCGCTTATCAAACCTGCATTAACGCCTCCAAACTGGATTTTTGCGCCGGTGTGGGGAATAATCTATTTGTCTATTCTTGTGTCATTAATCTTTTATGTCAAAAAACGCACATTTGCAGCAAAAATACGCGGTTATGTTTTCTTTATTATACAGATGCTGTTAAATATATTGTGGATTCCTGCTTTTTTTATTTTCAAAAGCAGCGAAACCGCGCTTGTGATAATTATTCTGCTTGATATTTTTGTATTTATGACAATAAGAGAATTCCATAAGGTTTCTAAGCCGTCAGCATATATTTTAATCCCGTATTTAATCTGGATACTGTTTGCAACATACTTGAATGCCGGAATAGTTTATCACAATTATTTGTAATGTCCGTTATCCCTTTACAGCGCCGTCGTTTTCGCCGGAGATAAAATATCTCTGCATAAATAGGAAGAATATTATAATCGGGATGGTAGAAATAATCGAACCTGCTGCGATAAAACGCCAGTTTGAAGAAAACATACCTTGCAGGTTGTTAATCCCGACCGGCAGAGTATACATGCTGTCGCGTGTCAGCATAATGCTCGGCCATAAAAATTCGCCCCATGAGCCTATAAAAGTAAATACTGCAAGCACCGCAAGAGTAGGCTTAACCATCGGAAGTACAACGCGTACAAACATCTGGAATACATTACATCCATCCACAATTGCGGCTTCCTCAACTTCTTTAGGCACTTTTAGAAATGCCTGTCTCATTAGAAAAATCCCGAAAGCGCTTACCGCAAAAGGCATTACAAGACCAATATATCCCATAACCCTGTTTACGCTGTCTATTAAATGAAGCTTAAGCGTTATAATATAGACCGGAAGCATTATTGCCTGAAAAGGTATCATAATTGTTGCAAGAACAGAGAAAAAAACAAATTTTTTGCCTTTAAAATTCATTCTGGCAAGCGGATAAGCCGCAAGTGATGATAAAACCAGATTAAGTATAACAGTCAAAGCCGCAACTATTACACTGTTCCAGAAATACGCCATAAAATCGACTCTGCCCCAGACATCCACATAGTTTGACAGAGTAAAATCCGCCGGAATAAGCTGCGGCGGATAAGCAAATATATCTTCTCCCAAACCTTTCAATGAGGTTGATGTAAGCCACACAAAAGGAAATATTGAAAGGAGCGAAACCAATATCAATATTGAATGTATTAATGCTTTACCCGTTAATTTTTTCAACATGGTCTTATTTTATACCATATTTTCAGTTATGTCATCTTTTTCGCAAAAATTTGCAGAAAAGAGGAACATTAATAAATTTGATAGAGTTCTAGCTTCTCAATTGTACAGGCATTACAAGGTAGATGTAATCATCATCCGAAACCTGTACAAATACTGTGGCAGAAAGCGGAGTATTAAGCTGAATTTTGATTTCTTCGGATTCCGCAATCTTCAAGAACTCAAGAACAAACTTGTAATTAAACGCAATTGCGAGAGGTTCGCCCCTGTATTGAATATCAACTTCATCCTCTGAGTTGCCGGCATCCGGAGAATCACCGGATAGTTTCAGCGTTGAATCAGCAAACTCAAACTTAACAATACTGTTCTTTTCGCTGACCATAACCGCAACTCTTTCAAGCGCAGAAATCAAATCACCTTTATTAACAACAGCTTCTTTCGGGAAAGACTGCGGTATAAGCTGGTTATATTTCGGGAACTGTCCCTGCATCAAGCGGGTTACTATTTTGGTCTGGCTTATAGTAATTACAACCTTGGTTTTTTCTTTGCAGATTTTTATTTCTTCAGAGTCTGTTAATAGAGATATTTTGGAAAGTTCTGCCAAAATACGTGATGACAGCAGCATTGAAAAAGGTTTTTCTTCATCTGCCGAATGGTTTTTGACCACTTCTCTGACTCTTGCCAGTCTGTTTCCGTCTGTTGCAGCCATTTCAAGAATATTTTTATTAACTTCGCATACAACGCCGGATAAAAGGTTATTGGTTTCATAGCCTGCAGCAGCAGAAACAACCTGTCTTATAGCTTTTGTAAACGGTTTTGTTTCAATTTCCATGCAGTCGTCTTCTGCAATATTTTCTTCAACCTGCGGGAATTCGTTTGCAGAGATACCGATTATATCAAATTTAGAGTTTTTGCAGGTTATTGTTGCTGTTGAGCCGTTGACTTCAACATTGATTAGGTCGTCGTTTAACCTTGCAAGAATCTCGCCGAGTTTTTTTGCAGGGAGTGTAAATTTGCCTTCGGATTCAATATTTGCATTAATCAATGTTATGACTGACAAATCAAAATCCGTAGCTGTTAATTTGATTTGATTAGTTCCCTGCGTTTCAATAAGCACATTGGCAAGAACCGGCTGCAGTCCTTTTACCACAGTTGCTCTTTCGACTATTTTAATCCCGTTCAGCAGGTCATCTCTATTTGCAGTAAATTTCATTAAATACACCCCTCAAAATATCATTTTTACAAGCCAATTTTAATACAAAAACTATTATTTTACAAGCAGTCTTGACCTTTGGAGAATAATCATTAATAAACAAAGTGTAAATATTTGTAAACATTTATCAAAAAATCCTAAAGTTTTCAAAAAAAATGCCGATATAAAAATTGTAAGCAAAAAACACAGACCCCGAGAATTATTTAGGAAAGGATTAAAAGAATATGCGTATCGAAAACGAAATGTTATCAAGATTCAACAAGACCTCAGATGTAAAGATGGACGACATTACATTATCACAGGAACTGGACTTTTTCTTTGACAATGTGATGGATACAGTAGTCGACTTTTTTAAAGAAGAAGTGACTGCATAGTTTTATCCCTCCGCGCCTTTTAGGTTCGGAGGGAGTGCGAAGACTCAAAACCAGCCGTCCGAAAACAAGAAGAGAATAGGCTGGCACACTTACCCCGAAATAACTTACTTTTCCGCCGGAAGTTTTACTTTCGGCTTTTTGTTATATAATTTTGTTATGGGAATTAAGTCTTGGACAGATTATTTTTTGGATATGGCAAAAACCTGCTCTTCACGCTCAAATTGCTTAAGAGCGCAGGTCGGCGCGGTTATTGTCGGGCAGGATAAAAAAATCAAGGCGACGGGATATAACGGAACCCCTTCCGGCGTTGAATCCTGCTATGAGCGCGGTGAGTGCTACAGAATAAAGAACAAAATACCGTCCGGCACCTGCTATGAAACCTGCAGGTCAATCCACGCCGAACAGAATGCTATTATTCAGGCGGGCCAGGACAGATGCATGGGCGCAACAATGTATATTTACGGACACGACTTTATCTGTATTTTATGCAAAAGATTTATTGTGCAGTCCGGAATTGTAGATGTGTATTTGAAAAAGGATGATAATTCTCAGATTTTGCACGTTTCTGTTGAAGATATAAAACGCGAACTGGAAAATCCGGCTTATGTCCCTTAACAATACCGTCCGGCGGTGCGGATTTTGTTATTAAAGTTTAATACTCTTATTTTCATTGCTTAAGAAAAGTTTACATGATATAATTTCGTTATGGAAAGCGGTGCCGAATTAAAAAATAAGAGTAAAAATAAGAAGGGCGGGATGACTGCGCAGACAAGGCTTATTCTTGCGGGGCTCGGCGTCAGTACTGTTTTTATTCTGCTTTCTGCCGGTTTTGCAACGTACAGCATAAGCAATAATATGAATACCGCATACAAAAATTTTGCGCAGGTTTTGGCTAAAACTCTTGCTATAGAAGGCGTTGAAGTTACTAAAAATATTCCCGAACTTGCAAAATACGATGCTTTGCGTTCTAACTCCGCATCAATTTTAAAGAGCAATGATGATATTGCATATATTATTTTTAAAGATAATAACTCAAAAGTTATCTATTCAAGCAAAGATGATTATCCGGAACAGGCTGAAAAAGCCAGAATTACGGTAAGTTCTCCGATGGTTATCAAAAACCTTGCAGATACTGTTAATGCCGGCTCTGTTACGGTCGGCTTAAGCGGGAATATTATGGACAGAGTGTCTTCCGCTTCAAATGCTTCTATTGCCATAGTTTTTGTAATCGCCTGGCTTGTGATTATAGGAATTATTTATATGAACTCTTCTATAATCACACGCGAGCTTAGGAAACTTTATCAAGGTGTTAAAAAGATTTCTTCCGGCGAGTTCGGATATATGATTGACGACAAAGGCGTGGATAAAGAAGTCAAAGAGTTGTACTCCGCTTTTAACGATATGTCTGAAAGGTTAAGCAGGTATAATGAGCAGACTATTGAGAGTTTGACTTTTGAGCGAAACAAGCTTGAATCTGTTTTGATGAGTATTGTTAACGGGGTTGTGGTCTGCGATAATCACGATAAAGTTATAATGGTGAATAATTACGCCAAAAAGCTTCTGGAAGTTGAGGATGAGGATATTCTTAATACACAGATTCAACAATTCTGCGACTCAAGCGGAGAACTCTGCTTTGCGGATAAGATTGCTCAATTCAAAGACACACCGCTTGATGATGACGGTGCGCCGGTTCCGTTTAATATAGAAATTGACAGTCGTATTCTTAAATGCTTAATTTCTCCGATGTTTACGCGTTCCAATTCTTATGTCGGCTATATTATTGTTTTGATTGACGTTACCAAGGATGTGGAAATGGATCAATTGAGGTCTAATTTTATATCCAATGTTTCACACGAATTAAGAACACCTGTAACTGTGTTGAGAAGCTATATTGATACGCTCTATAATTTCGGCAACGATTTTGATTTTAATACCCAGCGTGAATTTATCGGGGTTATGAATCAAGAAATTATAAGGCTTAACCGTATGGTTAATGATATTCTTGATTTTTCAAGGTATGAAGCACAGAACGTACACCTTGAAAAAACTAAAACAGATATTATTGAAATTGTTGAGGACGCTGTTAATCAAGTACAGGTTCTTGCAAAAGAGCATGATTTAACTATTTCAATAATGAAAGAGCCGGATCTGCCGGAGATTTATGTCAATATAGACAGTATCTCACGCGCGTTTATGAATATTTTATCTAATGCAATAAAATATTCACCGGACGGAAAACGTATAAAAATACGCGTGGAACGTTCCCGCGACGGTGAGTATGTTGAAGTAAGCGTAGAAGATCAAGGTCCGGGGCTTTCTGAAAAAGACCAGAAAAAGGTCTTTGACAGATTTTACAGGGTTGAAAACGCAACACATACTGTAAAAGGTACAGGTCTTGGATTGCATCTTGTTAAGGTTACTGTTGAAAAACACCATCACGGTCAGGTTTTTGTTAACTCTAAAGAAGGAGAAGGCTCAACATTCGGCTTTAGGCTTCCTATTAATTTACCGCAGGAGGAAGAGGAAGAATATATTCCAAAGAATGCTCTGCCCGCTGAGAGTGAAGGGTAGAAATATTTCAAAGACCGCAAATATATTCTGAACGGGCTGGATTGTGTGCAAATCTGCTTTTTCTTATAATAATATAAAAAGGAAAACTAAATGCCTAAATATGACTTAACAAAAATATTACCGCACAAACCGCCGATGATACTTCTGGATGATATTCTGGATGTAAATCTTGAGGAGCAGACTCTGACTTCGGAATTTAGGATTTATCCGGAAAAAATGTTTTACGAAAAGGATAAGGGGGTAAATTCTCTTGCGGGAATAGAATTTATGGCACAGACAATTGCCTGTTATTCTTATTTTAAGAGCGGATACGAGGAGCCGAAGCCGGGGCTTCTTCTAGGTACAAGACTATACAATAACAAGCCCGCATATTTTAAAGAAGGAAAATCGTACACGGTAAAAGTTCACGAAGCCTTTACTGACAATGAAATTGTTGTTTTTGATTGTTTAATATATGATAATAATAATGAAATAGCAAGCGCGACAATCAATGCTTATCAAGGCGGAAACATTGAAGAACTGCTTCAAGCCAATAAAGAATGAGGGGTTATATGGCGAAACAAAAAGATGTATTAATAACCGGCTCCAGCAGAGGTATCGGTAAAGCCACTGCTTTATATCTTGCAGAAAACGGCTACAATATTATTCTTCACTGCTCTAAAGATAAAGAAAGGCTTGCCGGTTTGAAGGAAGAAATTCTTCAAAAAGGAGTAAATGCAAGGGTTTTGAGTTTTGATATAAGCAATCGCGAAGAAACCCAGAAGGCTCTGCTAGAAGATATTGAGCAGAATGGTATGTATTACGGCGTTGTGCTGAATGCGGGCATTGCAAAGGATAACCCGTTTCCTGCAATGGAAGATTCTGACTGGGATGATGTAATTAATATCAATTTAGGCGGGTTTTATAATGTTTTAAGACCGCTTATAATGCCTTTTATTCAAGAGCGCGGAGGGCGTATTGTTGTAATGTCGTCAATTTCCGGTCAGTGCGGAAACAGGGGGCAGGTAAACTACAGCGCTTCAAAAGCGGGGCTTATTGGTGCAGTAAAGGCTTTGAGCCAGGAAACTGCAAAGCGTAAGATTACCGTAAACTGCATTGCGCCCGGGATTATTGAAACCGAAATGACGGAGAATATTCCGGAAGAAGCAGTAAAAGCCGTTCCAATGAAACGTATGGGAACCGCAAATGAAGTCGCAAGTCTTGTAAACTATCTGCTTTCTGATGATGCGGGTTATATTACAGGACAGGTTATTGCCGTTAATGGAGGGCTTTACTTATGAAAAGGCGTGTTGTTATAACAGGTATGGGAATAACCTCCCCTTTAGGCTCGACTGTTGAAAGCGCGTTCGAGCGTCTTAAAAAATACGAAAACTGCGTTCAGCACTGGGAAAAGCTTGATGAGTACGAAAGGCTTAACACTTCTTTAGGTGCTTTTGTGAGCGGATTTAAAATTCCGGAGCATTTTACAAGAAAAGTTATGCGCACAATGGGCAGCGTTTCCGTTATGGCTGTGGTTACAGCGGAAGAAGCTTTAAAAGATGCGGGGCTTCTCGGGGATGAATGTGTTTCTCAAGCCGGCGTAAGCTACGGTTCTTCTATAGGTTCGCTTGATGCTGTTTTGGATTTTTATTCAATGTGTATTGATAAAAAGGTTAAACTGCTGAATTCCGGCTCTTACATAAAGATGATGCCCCAGACAGCTGCAGTCAATATTTCACTTTATTTTAAAACCCATGGGCGTTTAATCCCGACTTCTACTGCCTGCACCTCCGGTTCTATGGGAATAGGATACGCTTATGAGGCAATTAAAGACGGGTATCAAGATGTTATGATTGCAGGCGGAGGGGAAGAGATTCACCCGACCGAAGTCGGAGTTTTTGATACTCTTTACGCAACAAGCAGTAAAAATGACACGCCCAAGCTTACGCCTGCGCCTTTTGATAAAGACAGAGACGGGCTTGTTATAGGAGAAGGCGCCGGAACAGTTATTCTGGAAGATTATGAAAGAGCCAGAGCGCGCGGTGCAAAGATTTATGCGGAAATAGCAGGTTTTGCAACCAATACTGACGGAACGCATATTACAAACCCGAATAAAGATATGATGGCGGAAGTTATGAGAAAGGCGCTTGCAAATGCCGGATTAAAGCCGGATGATATAGGCTATGTTAACGCGCACGGAACCGGAACTATTAACGGCGATATAGCCGAAAGCCTTGCAACAGAAGAAGTTTTTCAGCGCAAAATCCCGATAAGTTCTATTAAAAGCTATACCGGACATACTTTAGGCGCATGCGGGGCAATAGAAGCAATTCTGGGCGTTGAGATGATGAATAAGGGCTGGTTCCCGCCTACATTAAATCTTAAAAATGTTGATGAAAACTGCGGAAAGCTTGATTATATAATGAATGAAGGACGGAAAATAGACTGCGGTTATATTATGACCAACAATTTTGCTTTCGGCGGTATTAATACATCAATTATTCTTAAGAGGGTATAAAATGTTTTATACAGATTTACATATACACTCAAAGTATTCCCGCGCAACAAGTAAGAGCTGTAACCTTGAAGAACTTGCATACTGGGCTGAAAAAAAGGGACTGGGGCTTATCGCAACAGGCGATTTTACCCATCCGGCATGGTTCGGCGAGATAAAAGAAAAGCTGATACCGCAAGGCGACGGCACTTTCAAGCTCAAAGACAGCCCCGTAAGGTTTATACTTTCTGTCGAAATTTCTACAATTTACAAAAAATGGGATAAAACAAGAAAGGTTCATCACGTAATTTTTTCACCGGATTTGGATTCTGCGGAAAAATTCAGACAGAAACTCGGCGCGGTCGGAAATATCGTATCTGACGGGCGCCCTATCCTAGGTCTGGACTCAAGAAATCTGCTTGAAATAGCGCTTGAATCCGGCGAAGGGATGGAACTTATTCCCGCGCATATCTGGACTCCGTGGTTTTCTGTTTTGGGCTCAAAATCCGGATTTGACTCTATTGAGGATTGTTACGGCGATTTAGCCGGACATATTTTTGCAGTCGAAACAGGACTTTCTTCTGATCCGGAGATGAACTGGAAAGTTTCAAAACTCGATAAATACAGGCTTGTATCAAATTCAGACGCGCACTCTCCCGCCAAACTCGCAAGAGAAGCAACCGTATTTGATGCTCCGCTTGATTATCACGGAATTATGAATGCGCTGAAAACCGGCGAAGGCTACACGGGAACGGTTGAATTCTTTCCGGAAGAGGGCAAATACCACGAGGACGGGCATAGGAAATGCAATGTCTGTCTTACGCCGGAAGAGTCCGGAAAACTCAATAACATCTGCCCCGTATGCGGAAAACCTTTAACAATAGGCGTTCTTAACAGGGTGTGCGAACTTGCTGACCGCCCCTTTAACAGCGATTTTAGACCGCAGACAGCAGGAAAAGTTTTCAGCCTCGTACCGCTGGCAGAAATTTTATCGGAAATCATGCAGGTTGGAACAGCAAGCAAATCCGTTACGCTTGAGTATGACAAACTTATTCATCAGTTTGGTTCAGAGCTTTCTATACTGCAGGATGTTCCAGCAGACGAGATTTCTAAGTTATCCCCTCTCTTAGGAGAAGGTATATCAAGGCTTAGAGCGGGCAAAGTTATCAAGCAGGCAGGCTATGACGGCGAATACGGAATAATAAGACTCTTTGATAAAGAAGAGCTTGTACAGAAAAAGTACATGAACCTAAAGCTCAATATTGATATTCCTAAAATCGAAATAAAGAAAAAAACTTTTGAGCCTGTCAGCACCGAATCGCCTCTCAAGCAAGAAGAACATAAAACGGGTAAAACAGGACTTGATGAGTTTCAGAAAAAGGCTGTTGAAAGCGAAAGCAAGAAGCTTTTAATAACCGCAGGACCAGGCTCCGGCAAAACAACAGTTCTCACAAGGCGTATTGCTTATATGGTAAAAGAAAAAGGCATTGCATCGGAAAACTGCCTTGCAATAACCTTCACCCGCCGTGCATCAGAGGAAATGCGCGAAAGACTGGAAAAACTCGGTGTTTATAATGTGAATATTCACACATTTCACTCATTTTGCTTTGCGGTGCTGAAAGAAAATTATGAAAAAGCAGGACTAAATGAGGATTTTAGCGTAATAAGCGCGCAGGAAAGAGCCTTATACAAAGACCCTCTAGAAAATACAGTTGAATTTGATGACCTAATAACGCTGACAGTCAAGCTTTTTGAAGAATATCCGGAAAGCATAAAGCATTATGATTATATTTCCGTAGATGAATATCAGGATATTGATGAAAACCAGTATAAATTGATAAGACTCCTTGTTCCTCAAGACGGGAATATCTGCGTTATAGGCGACCCTAACCAGGCTATTTACGGATTTAGAGGCGGAAATTCCAAATTTTTCAAGAGTTTTACCGGAGATTATACCGATGTTAAAACAATTACGCTTGCTAACAATTACCGCTCCACAGAAGGAATTGTGGACGCTTCAAACCAGATGATAGACTCGTTTGAAACTTCTGCTTTTGATAAAAACGTGTACGAAAAAATTACGATACACACTGCACCATCAGAGAGTGCGGAAGCGGAATTTATAGTAAGCACAATAGAGAGCTTAATTGGCGGAAACAGCCTGTTTTCGCTTGATTCTGCCCGGTCGGAAGGCTACAACGAAAACCTTTCTTTCTCTGATTTTGCAATTCTTTACCGCACATCATCACAGATCAAACCGATAATTGAAGCCCTTGAGCGTTCCGGCATGCCGTATGTTAAGCTTTCGGATGACATGCTGTGCGATAAAAAGCCTGTAAGAACTTTATTAAAAGAATTAAAAGAAAATGAACCGCTTGATGCGCAAATTAAGCAAGCAGAAGGAATTGAGGAATATATAGAACGGTTTCTTACAGAAACTGCAAAAAGATGCAAAACCAAAAATGAATTTATACACGAGGTTTCGCTCCTCAGAGAATCAGACGCTCTTGACAGCCGTGCAGACAGAATTCCTCTTATGACGCTTCACGCTTCTAAGGGCTTAGAGTTTAAATGCGTTTTTATTGCAGGTCTGGAAAACGGAATTATTCCTCTCTATCGCGCAGTTACACCGGAAGAAATCGAAGAAGAAAGACGCCTTCTCTATGTCGGCATGACAAGAGCTAAGCAAAGATTGTTCCTGTCGCGCGCGCTGAAAAGAAACTGGATGGGGACTCTTAAGAACCTTGAGATTTCGCCGTTTCTCGCCAAAATTGAAGAAGATTTGCTGACACGCTCAAAATTTGAAAGCGTACACAAAGATAATTCTAAGCAGTTGAGTTTATTTTAGTATAAAATATAAATTATGATAAAAGCCGATTTACATATACACAGCAGCTGCTCTGACGGAAGCGACAGCATTGAAGAGCTTGCGGAAAAAATTAAACAAGCGGGAATAGATATCTTTGCACTTTCAGACCACGATACAATAGAAGGATGCCGGCAAATGGCAACGATTGCAGAGTTTATCCCTGCAGTTGAACTCACCTGCCTATGCGGTGAAATAAAATGCCATATTTTAGGCTACGGCGTTGATGTTGAAAATCCGGAGCTGAATGAACTTATTGAAAAAGGAAAAGTTCTTAGACGCAAAAAGCTTGAAGTCAGAATAAAATACCTCAAAGATATCTGGAATATTGAATTAACACCCTCAGAGCTTGACTGGCTTTATTCCAGAAAAAGCGTTGTAAAAACTCATCTGGCTAATATTATCGTAAACAGAGGGCTTGCAGATAACAACATTGATGCGATGAAAAAGTATCTTGACGGATGCAAAACCGGAAACACACGTTTTGACGGCAGGGAAGCAATAGAAACAATTAAAAAAGCAGGCGGGGTTGCCGTATGGGCGCATCCTCTCGGCGGAGAAGGCGAAAAACACCTGCAGGAAGATGAATTTTTAAAACGTCTTGAAACAATGAAAAGCTTTGGAATTCAAGGTCTGGAATGCTATTATTCGCGCTACAATCAAAAAGAAATCAAGTTTTTAGTTAAATGTGCAGAAAATAATAATCTTCTTATCTCCGGCGGAAGCGACTACCACGGAACCAATAAAGATATTCCGCTTGCAAGGCTTAATTCGGATAATGTACCGATTGATGCGGGATTATTATCCGTGGTAAAATATATTCAACGCGGAGTTGCAATATGATTACCGAGAAAAATATTGAAGCATTTGTTCTTACTTATAACAGAAAAGAAATGCTTAAAGATTCAATCACCAGCCTTTTAAACCAGAGCGCAGGCAAAATTAAAATAACTGTCATGGATAACGGAAGCAATGACGGTACTGAAAATTTAGTCAAAGAAATGCAAAAAAGCCATGACAATCTTTTTTATCACAGGCGCGAAGTAAACGGCAAACAGATTGATAACTTTATAGAAGCGGTTAACCTTGCTGAAAAGGATTATCTTATAATGTTCCACGATGATGATATTCTTCATCCGGACTATATTAAGTTTGCCATTTGTGCAATTAACAAATATCCGAATACAGCCATGATATCAACTGATTATAAAGAATGGACTCATCCGGATAACGAAAATTGGGAAAAGGCATCCGCAAGGTTTGACTACTGTAAGGATAAACAGACTTTTGCAAATTATCTGTACCGCATGCAGAGATTTGCTTATCCGGCAGCAATTTATAAAACTCAAAATTTGAAAGATTATGATTTTGATAAAGATTATTATATTCAATTTGGCAAAATGGGCGATAAACCGCTTGTAGTTAATACAATGAAAGAGAATGACGGCGCAGTTATTTTCAGGAGCAAAAAACTTTTAAGATACAGAGTTCACCCAGGACAGGATACAGCATCTTCAGGTCCTTATTACGAAGAAATTATTGCATACAATAGATTTTTCAAACCGTTTATGGAAAAAACGCTTTATTCAAAATTCATGTATAACATAATAAATTATAAACAGCTCAAATGTGCATATATATGGGGACGCGATAATACGCTTGCGCTGAATGATTTTATTCAAAAAGCCATAGACGAAAATGCGGGGTGCTTATGGACAAAACTCTGTATAAAACCGTATATAGGCGGATTTTTTATTGAAACAGCGCATATTCTCAGAAAAATATTCAAAACAAACTACAAGAGAGTGTTTTAAAGCTTTTAAGAGTTGATATTTAAATCCAGAGAAAGGAAAGTCTTGCAGTGTGTGCAAGACTCAAAAATATACATTTACCCCACTAACTTTATACCATACTAAACTATTAATGTCAAGTCCTAAAAGTACATGCCTTCAAATCCAATTAGGATAGGAGTGATGGGAAGAATTCTGTTGGTTTTATAATAAAAATATGGCGTCCTTTTTGTATAAGGACGCCATGCTTTATTTAATAACTTAATTTTTACGCGTTGTTTGCAAGTTTTTCGCGGACAAGCGTTTCAACTTGATTTAAGATATCCGGATTTTCTGACAAGAATTCTTTTGCCTTATCTCTGCCCTGTCCCAATTTGTCATCATTAAAGCTGAACCATGAGCCGGCTTTTTTTACAATATCCAAATCAACAGCAACGTCAAGTATATTGCCAATCTTGCATATACCCTTGCCGAATATAATATCAAATTCTGCAGTTCTAAAAGGAGGCGCTACTTTGTTCTTCAAAATACGTACTCTTACGTGGTTTCCGATATCTTCGCCGTCGCCTTTCAAACCTTCTACACGTTTGATTTCCAAACGAACAGATGCATAATATTTTAACGCATTACCGCCGGTTGTTGTTTCCGGATTGCCGTACATTACGCCGATTTTTTGTCTTAACTGGTTAATGAAAATAACAGTCGTATTGGTCTTGCCGATAATACCTGTAAGTTTTCTTAATGCTTTAGACATCAATCTTGCCTGCAAGCCCATCTGCTGATCTTCCATAGAACCTTCAATTTCAGCCTTAGGAACAAGAGCCGCAACAGAGTCAACAACAATTACATCCACTGCACCGGAGCGCACAAGCTCTTCTGTAATATCTAATGCCTGTTCTCCTGTATCCGGCTGGGAAATTAAAAGCTCATCAACGTTAACACCCAAATTTCTAGCATACTCCGGATCCAAAGCGTGTTCTGCGTCAACGAACGCTGCGATTCCGCCTTTTTTCTGGCATTCTGCAACAATATGCTGTGCCAGAGTAGTTTTACCGGAAGATTCCGGACCGTATATTTCAATAATACGACCGCGCGGAATACCGCCTACTCCTAATGCAACATCCAGCGCTAAAGCTCCTGTCGGGATGGTTTCTACGCTTACTGCAGGCTTATCTCCGAGGCGCATTATTGCACCTTTGCCGAAATCCTTTTCAATTTTATCAATAGCAAGTTTTAATGCCTTGCTTCTTTCGTCTGCTGTATTTACAGCGGTTTCTTCTTTTACTGCCATCTTTTTATCCTTCCATCCAGCCTTAGTCTGTTAATATTGCCATTCAGTTTTGTCCGGCAGAGAGGTGTATCGTTGTATTTTACCCCTCTTTTTTACCCCCGCTTCTATAACATGAAGTTTGTATCTTCTTCTTTTTTGATATAGAAACCGCATATAAGAGGTTTAAAGCTGTTTAGTACATTCTTTAATTTAAAGTTTTCTTTATTTAACTCATTAACTTTGTTTTTCAAATTTTCGTTCTCAGTCTTGCATCTTACAAGTTCAAGAACCACATCATCCATACCTTCAAGCTTTTCGTCAATAAGCTTTGTCATAGATGATGTTATATTATTTTCCATTTTATTGAGGGTTTCTAATAATCCGTTTACAACGTTTTGTGAATTGGGCTTTGTCATTGCGGGCAATGTAGCTTTATTTTCGGCATTAGAACCATTTGGTCTTATTGATTCCAAAATTCTTACTCCTTTTTCATTGTTCTCACTATTCGGGAGGGTCATTCTTCCAGCTGTGTTTCCTCCTCTGACATTCATTTCTGATATAACAGAAGATTTTGCATTTCTCAATTTCTTTACTTCATCGACTGAGAAATATATTTGTCCCTTCTGATCTCTTTTCGGGGTTACAGAAGTTTTTTTACATAACTCAACTATCTCTTTATTATCTGCGTTTAAAAGTTTTCTTACATCATTAGGTAAAAGTACTTTATTCGGATTAGCATTCATTTTAAAAAATTCCCCTCTTTCTACACTCAATAGATATTCTAATCAATCCAAAAAATTATTTCCACTATTTGTAACAATTCTTTAATCTATCGTTACAGAGAGATTGATTATAAACTTTTGTAACAAATGCCTGTCTGGCTTTAAGGATTATAGCAAATATTTCTTTATGGTTTTTCATGAAAGAAAAAAATACAAAAAGCAAGCCGAAGGAGAATTATGTATAAAATAGCATTACCCGCAAGCACACAATACCGTGCATTATCGTTCAAATCGGATAACGCAGAAATACCCGATGAAAAAGAACTTTTAAATCTTTCGCGGAAAGGGAAGCTAACCCCGAATATGGTGAACGAAAATTCTGAAAGCATATTTCAAAAGATAGTAGAAAACGACTACACAATGCTTGTAAGCTATTTGACAGCCAAGCCTGCGCAGAGGAATGAAATCATAAATTTTGCCCCCAATGGAAAAACACCGCTTGATTATGCCAAAAGCGACGAGATGAAAAACATTCTGCGCCAGAGAGGAGGCAAATATTCTTCGGAAATCAACATTTCGCAGACTGTCGCGCCTCAGCCGGAAGTAAAATCCACTGCTTCAGAAGATGCGCGCACAGCTTGCAAAGCTTTCTGAAGGTTTGTCCATCGGTAAAATTGCCGATGCCGTAGACAAAACTATTACGCAGGCAGTCAAAAAGCACACAAATATAAAATTTGATACATTAATGCAGGTCTTTGCAGAAAAAGGCAGAGTCATGCTGTAGCAGGCTTTAAAGTCAACTAATTCACAAAACAAGAAAGATTTAAAATGCAGATAAAACACAATAATATAAATTTTCAAGCTCTTCACGCAAGCAAGCGGACTTTGAAAAAGCTCCAAGTAACAAAAACACAGCTTCTTCAAAATCAGTCTGTCAAAGATTGCGCCGAGCGGGCAGAAGTCTTTGTAAAATCTAAGCGCCGATTCAATTCAAAGAAATTTGACATGGACAATGTTCAATCTACTCTGGAAATCGGCGGTTTTCTTGGTACAGGAGCAGGTCTTGCGGGATTAACAATAAGCGGTATACTGATGGCGCTTGGTGTAGTTGAATCATCCGGACTCGCCTGGGGGCTTCCTATTGCGATTGGTGCAGGAATTCCTATTGCCGGAGTAATTAAAGAGGTTCTCTCTTGCTTTTTTCCATTAGAATATACCGCCCAAATACAGGCAGGAGATAAAATAAAAAGAGGAAAACCTGCGGGGCGTATAACTAAAGTTAAGGAAACAAGCAGAGATTATCTGCACAAATACAATGGCTACAGTGAACATGATTTTAAACTGTCAGAAACGCTGATGAAAAACGGAAGTGCTGATTTTAGAAAGATTATGGACAAATACAAGGATAGAGATCTGCATGATACAAAAACTTTCCTTGATATTATGAACGAAGATATAATCAAAAAGAATTTCACAAACGGCGACTTTTTTAATTACAAGCTCAGCAGAGACGGCGACAGTCTGCTTACCAAATTCTTTGATATCGTTCCGGATGAAAATAATAGAGAACAATACAATCAAATACTTCAATCCATGAAAAATATGAGAGGAATAATCTATAATCAAGAAGACAGCTACGGCATTTCTGTACTGGAAAAAATCCTAAATTCCGAAAACTCCGCTGGACTGGAACTCGTAAAAGATTATGTTTTTCCCTATTCAGAAGAAATAGACTGGGCATATAATAATATTTCCAATGAAGATTTTAAAACCAGAGCAAAAAATCTGAAAATCGACTTTAAACCGGAAGCAAAAAGACTCTTAAACTGGAGTGCAACTATTCCCCTTGCGGAGAAAATAATCACCTCTCCGTTTTTTAAAAAAGAAGATTTAGATTGGATGCTGCGTTATGTACAAAAACAAATGTATTATGTCAAAGAAGGTTTTTATAAGCTGTTGATGAAGCACGACATGTTTCCGCAGGAAGAAATCGACAGACGTATACAAGAACTGGAAGGAAATCTTAAACCGGCACAAAACCAAAGACAAAACGATATAAGCCGGGATTATGGTTTTTATTCAACAAATGCATAAAGGAGAAATAAAATGATAATAAGCAGGATTAATATGGTAAATTTTCAGTCAAACGCGCACCGTGAAGCAGAAATGCGTGAGCTTGCAAGACTAAAGGACTTAAGACGCCAATACCTGGAAGGAAAACTTATGCAGAAACTCAGCTATCCGGAGCTTGATAATCCGGTAAGCACCAAAATGGCTGGATTTTTATCAAAATTTACCTGCGCAATCCAGAATGCTTCAGAACATAATATTATGGAATTTTTTGGCAATGAAGCAGAAGCAGAAGATTTGAGAAAAAACTTATCTCCCCAGTGCCAGGCAGACAGCAAAATGCTCAGAGAAGAAATTCAAAAGCTGGAAGAAGTTAAAGACCCTGTAATGACTCTTATCTGCGCTAACAGAATGAAAAAATTTGCACCCAAACAGGGGATTTTAACGGAAGAACAATACACAAACTTTGTCGAAGGAATTAAAAAAACAGTTTCAACACTTGTAAGAAGCGCCGATTTGGATAAATTTGCACCGGAAGACAAAGCTGCGGTTCTGGAAATGGTACAGAAGGTTGAATCCTCCAACAGCGTTGATTTCGGTATTGAACAAAAGCTGAAAGTACTTGTAGACAGGCTTAATGCTAAGAAATTAAAATTAGGATTTATCCCGCCCGTACAGGTAAAACAGCTTGAAAGCGCTAAGAAATTGATGAAGAGGTGATTAAAATTAAGTGATTAAGTGACTAGGTGGCTAAGTGATTAAGATATTGGTGCAAAAAATTGCACCCTGCACATCTGGATTCAATAATCTAAGTAATGCTTATTTCCAGCCGTCATTCAGAGGACGAAAACAGCCATGCGGTGAGTCCGATGAATCTCGTATACTTGCGTGAGGGGTGAAGTGTGAAGCGAAAAAATTAGAAAAGAGATTCTTCGGCTCTTACGATCCTCTGAATGACGCGAAACCTGGAGTTATGACGCCCGACAATTACATTTACCCCCCTGAATGACGCCAAATCTGGAAGTGTAAGCCAAGAAAAATATATTTATCCCTGAATGACATCAAATTTGGAAGTGTAATTCGAGAAAAAATATATTTACCCCGACGCTAAATTGAGGAACAAAACCTATAAAAATTTTAAACCACCTAGTCACTTAGTCACCTAGCCACTCCTTATCCCTTCACCCCTCACTCTTCACCCTTCACGCAGTATTATTAAACCACTTAGTCACTCAGTCACTTACTTAATCCCTTTTCCCCAAATACAAAAAAGTCCGGAGGAAACAAACCCTCCGGACTTTTATTATATCTTAATGCGTTATTCTTTAGTAAATTCTGCATCAATTACATCGTCGTCTTTTTTGTCAGAAGATGCTTCACTGCCTGCTGAATTTGCTTCGCTCTGAGCATCTCCGCCTTCTTTTTGTACGGCTTCGTATGCTTTTTGTGAAATTGCAAACATTGTCTGCTGTAATTCTTCAGATAACTTCTTCAATTCATCAACAGGTTTGTTTTCATCTAAAGCCTTTTGAAGAGCTTCTCTGTGTTCTGTCAATTTCTTAACATCTTCATCAGAAATTTTTCCTTCAAAATCTTTTACGATTCTTTCGGAAGATGCGATTAAAGAGTTAGCATTGTTTTTAATTTCAGCTTCTTCTTTCTTTCTCTTATCTTCTGATGCGTTTGCTTCTGCTTCTTTAACCATCTTATCTATATCAGCTTCAGAAAGGTTAGAAGAGTTTGTAATCGTAATCTTTTGTTCCTTGTTAGTAGCTTTATCCTTAGCAGAAACGTTAACAATACCGTTAGCATCGATATCAAATGTAACTTCGATTTGTGGAACACCGCGCATTGCAGGTGCAATACCTTCAAGTCTGAACATACCTAATGATTTGTTGTCGCTTGCCATTGGTCTTTCACCTTGAAGAACGTTGATATCAACTGCAGTCTGGTTGTTTTCAGCTGTAGAGAATACCTGTGATTTGCTTACAGGGATTGTAGTGTTACGCGGAACAAGAGGAGTCATTACACCGCCTAATGTTTCGATACCTAATGTAAGAGGAGTTACATCAAGAAGTACGATGTCTTTAACTTCACCGGCTAATACACCCGCTTGAATAGCGGCGCCGACTGCAACTACTTCATCAGGGTTAACTGTCTGGTTCGGTTCTTTTCCTGTATAAGCTTTTACTAACTGCTGAACAGCAGGAATACGTGTTGAACCGCCGACCAGAACGACTTCGTTAATATCATTCTTGCTTAAGCCTGCATCTGATAAAGCTTGTTCAACCGGCTTTTTGCATCTTTCTAACAGGTCGTGAGAAAGTTCTTCAAACTTAGCTCTTGTTAAAGATAATTCCAGGTGTTTCGGACCGTTAGCATCTGCTGTGATATAAGGCAGGTTGATTGTTGTTTCAACTACTGATGACAATTCGCATTTAGCCTTTTCAGCGGCTTCTTTAATACGCTGCATAGCCTGTTTATCGTTAGTTAAATCAATGCCTTCCTGTTTCTTGAATTCATCGCATATCCAGTCAATAATCTTTTTATCAAAGTCGTCGCCACCTAAGTGAGTATCACCGGATGTAGACAGAACTTCGTGAACACCGTCGCCGATTTCAAGGATTGATACATCGAATGTACCGCCCCCTAAGTCGAATACAAGAACTTTTTCCGGTTTATCTTTTTCCAGCCCGTAAGCCAAAGCAGCAGCGGTCGGTTCGTTTACGATACGAAGTACATCTAAGCCTGCGATTTTACCTGCGTCTTTTGTAGCCTGTCTTTGAGCGTCGTTAAAGTAAGCCGGAACTGTAATTACAGCGGAAGTTACTTTTTCGCCCAAATATTTGCTTGCATCATCAGCAAGTTTTCTCAAAATCATTGCAGAAATTTCTTGCGGAGTGTAATCTTTTCCGTCAATATTCTTTTTGTAATCTTCACCCATATGTCTTTTAATAGACGCAATGGTTTTATCCGGATTTAAGATAGCCTGTCTCTTAGCCAATTGACCGACTAATCTTTCGCCTGTTTTTGTAAAACCAACTATAGAAGGAGTTGTTCTCATACCTTCTGCGTTAGCTATAACGGTAGGTTTACCGCCTTCCATAACCGCTACAACTGAGTTTGTTGTACCTAAGTCAATACCAATTGTTTTAGCCATATTTTTTATCTCCTTTTTTTTTGTTAGTGAGTAGTGAATAGTGAGTAGTGAATAGAATGTTTATTTTCCGGTCACTAATCACTAGTCACTATTCACTACTATCATTAAACCACTGTTTTGAAAGAAACTTAAAAAAATAAACAATTTTTTAATAATTGGTTTTAGGAAACAATTTTTCTAACATACTAACTGGAATATTAATCGCAAGAATTATTGATGACGTAATTGCGTAGAAATTTGATGCATCAATCTATTTATTTAACAAAGCAGGCGGAATAATGGTATATTTCTTTTTCCTGCAGAACAGGTTCTTTTGTATCACAGACTCCCTGCATAAAACAGGCGCATCTGGGGTGGAATTTACAGCCGAAAATATTCTCGCGGATACTCGGCGGAGCGCCTTCTATTGTTTTCAGCTTCAAATTTGGATTTTTCCCAGGAAGAGAATTTAAAAGCGCAATAGAATACGGGTGCAGAGGTTTTTTAAAAAATGCCTGCGCCGGAGCTTCTTCTACTATGTGTCCGGCATACATTACGGAAACATAGTCGGCATAATTGCTTACAAGCGCCAAATCGTGCGATATAAGAAGGATTGTTGTTTTAAAATCCCGTTTTATCTCATCAATCAAGTCCATAATCTGTTTTTGAATAGTTACATCAAGTGCGGTCGTAGGCTCATCCGCAATGATAAGCTCAGCATTGCAGGCAAGTGCCATTGCTATAATAATGCGCTGTTTCATTCCGCCGGAAAATTCGTGTGGGTAAAAGTTAAGTTTATTATCGATATCGTGTATCTGCACTAAATCTAAAACTTCGCGTGCTTTTCTGAGTGCCTGTCTTTCGCTGACTTTATTATGCGCTCTGATTGCTTCTACAAGCTGGTTTCCTACGGTGTACAGCGGGTTTAGAGAAGTCATCGGGTCCTGCGGAATAAGCGCTATTTTGTTGCCCCTCAAATCCCGCATCTGCCGTTCTTTTAACTCTAATAAATTTTCTCCTTTGAAATATATTTCACCGCTTCTTATCTGCGCGCTTTTGGGAAGAAGACGCATGACAGACATTGCGGTCATTGTTTTCCCGCATCCGGACTCTCCGACAAGAGCGTGCATTATTCCCTGCTTAAGCGAAAGATTAACCCCGAAAAGAGCCTGATATTCGCCGAAATACAAATTCAAATCGCGTATCTCTAAAATATTCTCCATAAAGCTATTGTAAATCCTCTTTTGAAAAAATGGAATAAGTAAACAAGATGATTGCTTTTTCTGCCTAAAAATGATATCTTTAGACTGTGGAATGTTTAGAAATTTCGTCTTTTGAAAAAGTTTTAAATAGTTTAGAGTCAATTATTGCGCGTTACAAGAGAGATAATTATGATATAGATATCCGCGATGATTTGGCAGAATTAAATTAGTGCTTCAATCGCTTTTTTGTAGTCGGAGCTTCCGTAGATATAGCTTCCTGCAACAAGAGAGTCTGCACCTAATGATGTACAGATTTTTGCAGTCAAGTTATTAATCCCGCCGTCAACCTGTATAATCAAATCTTTCGGTGCATTGGCGCGTATGAACGGAATTTTCATTGCACAATCGTGCATAAATTCTTGTCCGCCAAAACCCGGCTCTACTGTCATAACCAGAAGAAGATCAATTTTATCCAGATACTGGAGAACTTCTGCCGGTTCGGTATTGGGTTTGATTGAAAGTCCTGCTTTTTTCCCGAAAGATTTTATCAAACCGGCGGTTTCTTCAATTCTATCGGGGCATGCTTCATAATGAAAAGTAATAATATCAGACCCTGCAAGCGCAAAAGGCTCTATATATTTTTGCGGATTTTCTATCATAAGGTGCGTATCCAGTACTAAGTCCGTAACCTTGCGCAACGATTTAACAACCGGAACTCCTATTGTAATATTCGGCACAAAATGTCCGTCCATAACATCTATATGAATCCATTCGGCTCCGGCATCTTTTGCAAGATTAATCTCCCGTTCAAGATTAGCAAAGTCTGCAGATAATATTGAAGGTGAAATTATTACTCTGTTCATATCCTTTATTTTAGCACATATCTTGTTAATTTGATAATTCTGTAATATAATTATTCTGATGACAGAAATTAGTAATGTAGATGAATTAAAAAATTATTTCAAGAAGCTTCAAAGAACTATTAATATTGATGCTGATTTTAAATTTATTGACGTTTATCTTGTTAAAAAAAATAAGATTGATGATATTTTGTGTTGTATTCTGGCAGTCCTGCCCGATGCTTACAAAAAAATGATGAGATCTAAAGAGGGACAAAAATTAAATTCTATTATTTGTTACAATACGCTTTTTAAGGCTATTAAAAGAAAATTTATTTTTAATTCGAATGTGTATATGGTGGATATTAACAGCGCCAATAAACTAATAAGTACTATAGTTACATCAATTGAACGCGATATTAAATATGCAGAAAAAAATGCCTGAGCGCGTTGACTTTTATTCTTTATTTGTTGTACAATTCTGGTAACTATCATATTAGAAAACGGAGTCAGACATGAATTCACAGCAAGATGTTATTTACGGTTTAATGAACGAACTTGAAGAAGCTTTAGACAAAGGGTTTCCGCTCTTAGGCTATTGTTTCACTGTAGTAAAAAAAGATACTGTTACTAACATCTTGGATAAGCTTTATGCGGCATTACCGGATGAAATTAAAGAAGCGCGCGCATTATTAAGACGCAAAGATGAACTGCAGTATGAAGCACAGCAGAAAGCTGAAAAAATTATTGCAGATGCGCAGGCAGAAGCTAACAGATTGTTAAGCGAATCTGATTTACTGCGTGCGGTTCAAAGAGAAGCAGAAAAAATCAAAGAACAGGTTATTACTGACTGCGAAGATATTAAACGCAAAGCTCTTGATGAGGCTGAAAACGTAAGAATACAAGCTTCTGACGAAGCTGTAAGAACTAAAGACGGCGCTACTGTTTATGCTGAACAGGTGCTTGTAAACCTTGAACAAAACCTTGCTCAATTGCAGGAAATTGTTAAAAACGGGCAGTTACAGCTTGAAAAACGCAGAGCGGAAGCTGATGAGCAGATGAGCCATAATTATGTCAACCAAAGACAAGAATTTGCTCAAGATTTTAAGATGAACTAAAGTGTGTTTGGAAAAATAGGAAGCATGATAAAGATACATTCTGTATTTTTATCAATTATTTCTGCGGGTATTTAATTATGAGAGAAAAATTTATAAGTTTGAGAGAGAAGTTTAGCCATAATTTGGAGAGAGTTTCTATTAATCTGGAAAAATCATGCTGGGATTTTTATATTAATTCCACGCCGGAGAATATGAACAGATATGAGCAGGTGCAGGATGAATATTCCGATTTGTTCAAAAACAAAGAGCTTTACGAGCAGTTTTTGGAGATTAATAAGGACGAATTATCTAAACATGAACAAAGGCAGTTAAAACGCATGCTCAAAGAGTTTGACGAAGAATTAAATACCGGAGAAGCTTTAAAGGCATTAAGAAAAAAAGAAAACGAGATTGCTAAAAAGTTTAATTCTTATGTACCGCAAATTGACGGCAGAGAGGTTACAAAAACAGAGATTTTTAAAATCCTCCAGACAGAGCCGGATGCGGATATCAGAAGGAAGGCTTATGAAGCCAAGATTAAAGGCGGAGATTTGATTGCGGATGATTTGGCTGAATTTGTGAAAATGCGCAATGATTATGCTAAGACAAAAGGATACGAAACTTTTTTTGAATACAAGCTCAAAGAGGATTATGAAGTTGAGCCGGAGTTTCTGGACAAATTGATTGAGAGTGTTTATACAAGAGCGTACGGGAAAATTAAACAAATACAGGAGAGGAAGCAGAAGGAACTGAAAGAATTTTTTAAGCTTGAAGATTTAGAAGCTTATCATTACGGTTTCCTGCCGGATACAAATCCGGAAAAAGGTGTAAATGAAGCTCTTGAGAAGCTCGGCGGTGAGCATCCTCGGATTATTGAAGAGATTTCAAAAACCATGTACAAAAATATGGGTTACGATGTAGATAAGATGCTTGAGGAAGGCAGATTGACTCTGGATTTGTATCCGCGCAAAGGTAAAAACACCCACGGTTTCTGCTTCGGTGTCGAAGCCGGCAGGGATTCCAGAATTCTTGCAAATCTGGCTGACAATGCCGTCAGCCTTGATACACTCAATCATGAAATGGGGCATTGCGTGTATGATTTGGGAATTTCAACAGAGCTTCCGTTTTTAGACCGCACCGCCTGTTCGCCTGCAGTTACAGAGGCTGTTGCTATGATGATGGGCGATATTATAAAACGCGAGGATGTGTTAAAGGATATTATTCCCCAAGAACTTCTTGAGAGATTTAAAGCAACATTTATCGAAGATGAAGCGTCTTTTGTTGCAAAGAGTCTTTTAATAATAGATTTTGAGCGCGAATTTTACAAAAATCCAAATCAAAATCCGGCGAAATTGTGGAAGGATTTGAAGGGTAAATACTTAAACAGGTTTGAAACTGCGGATAATGAATGGGCGACAATTCCGCATTATCTTTCTCACCCTGCGTATTATCAGAATTATTTCAGAGCATCTTTAATGAAAGCGCAGATTTATAATTATTTAAAAACAGTGCTTGGCAACATTACAGAAAACTCTAAAACAGCAGATTTTCTGGATAAAAATCTGTTTTCTCAAGGCGCATCAATAGAAGAGTATGAGCTGATTAAGCAGTTTACGGGCAGAGAATTCTCTGCAGAAGATTTTATTTCGCAGTTTTAAATTAATTCTTTTTCTTTAATATATCTGGGGCGTGCTTTAACTTCATTAAAAATCTGTCCGAGATATTCGCCTATGATACCCAGGCAGAACAGCTGAAGCCCGCCGAAGAATGCCAAAAGTACAACAAGCGTTGCCCATCCGCTCGGAGTTGTGTGAAGGAAATATTTTTCTATTACAACTTCGCCAGCAAGAAGAAAACTTCCAAGAACGGTTAAAACACCGATTGCCGCTATAATTCTCAACGGAACTATACTGAATGCGGTAATACCGTTAAGTGCCAGGCTTGTCAGTGAGAAGAAATTGTATTTTGACGACCCGAGTGCTCTTGGCTTAACATCAAAATGCACATAAGAAGTTTTTAATCCTATTTCGTGGAAAAATCCCCTTAAGAACAGTCCGGCTTCCGAATATTTTTCCAGAATTTCAAGCCCCTTAGAACTTACAAGGCGGAAATCGGAATGGTTAGGCGGAATTTTTACACCGAGTATATTCATCAGTTTGTAAAAACACAAAGCAGTATATTTTTTGAAGAATGAGTCTGTTTTTCTGTCGTTTCTTATACCGGAAACGATTTCAGCCCCTTTATGATATTCGTCAATAAATGTTTCAATAACATTTTCATCTTGCTGTAAGTCTGCATCAATCGAAACAACGCAGTCGCATCCTATTGCTTTTACTCCGAGAAGTCCGGCAATAAGAGCTTTCTGGTTGCCGTAGTTGCGGATAAACTTTGTACCCTTAACTCTTGAACCGTATGTTTTGTGAAGCTCTTCTATAATTTCCCAGGTTTTATCTTTAGAGCCGTCGTCTATGAGATAAATATAGCTGTCCGGAGAAATTTTGCCTTTATTAATTATTCCGTCTAAGACCTTCAAAAGAGTTTCTACGGTTGTTTTTACTACCAGCTCTTCGTTATAACAGGGAATAATGACTGCAAGTTTTGTTTTCTTTTCGCTCATTGTAATCCTCTCTATATTATAATACAATAAATTATAAGAAAATAAAGGAGTTTAATTTGGCGGATAAAAAATTTATACTCAACGCGGATGATTTTGGGATGAGCGATGCTTATAACAGGGCAATACTTGAAGGGTACTCATCCGGAATTTTAAAAAGCGCAAGCCTTGTTGCAAATGGAGAGGCTTTTGAAGAAGCATGGAAAAATGTTATTCCTGCCTGTCCGGATTTAGGGGTCGGAATTCATTTGAATGTTATAGAGGGTAAATCTTTGTGTCTGGGATTGGACAGATTAACCGATGAAGAGGGGAATTTCAATAATTCATATGTACAGCTTCTTTTAAAATCTTTGAATAAAAAAGATACTGCGCTTATGGAACAGCTTGAAAAAGAATTCCGCGCACAGATAGAAGAAGTTATGAAATATACAAAAGTTACGCATATAGATTCACATGTGCATGTTCATTCAATTCCGCCGATTTTTGAACTTGTATGCAGACTTGCTAAAGAATACGGAATTAAGCAGATAAGATCGCAGTACGAAAAACCTTATATGGTGCCGGATGTGTTTAAACATCTGAATATGAAATATCCGGTTAACCTGATAAAAGTTATGCTTCTTAACTTTTTCACGCTTATTAATGAAAGCAAAGTACAAAAATACGAATTAAATACTAATGATTATCTAATAGGCGTTGCCTACACGTCCATGATGAACAGTTTAACGGTTTCATACGGTCTTATGGCAATAAAATATGATAAAGTTACAGTTGAAGCTCTTATACATCCCTGCAGGTATGAAGACGGTACAATTGATAACCATTTTGCGGAATTTCAGATTACTAAAAATCTTAAGCTGAAAGATAAGATTGAAAAACTCGGATATGAAATAACTAACTATGCTCAAAAAGATTAGTATATTTATTTTAATAACGCTGTTTGCCGTTTTTAGCCTGATATTCTTACCGAAAAATAAATATTACCGTGTAGACGGAATTGTTTCTCCTTCAGAGATTATTCTGAATAACGGCGAAAAAGTTATTTTGCCGGATATTGAAACCTTTGATGCAGATTTTACTGAAAAGAACCAAATTCTTGCGGAAAAGTTTAATATTACGGAGGAAGAAGCGTTTGTTTTAGGAAATTTTGCCATATACTGGTGCAGAAATTTGATGCTCGGGCGCGAGGTAAAAATTAAAGAAAATGACTTGATTTATAACAAGATAAGTTATTCTGCCAAGCTCTGCAACTCTCCGTATGGTATTGTAAACGGTGAAATTTCAAACAAATACGCATTTGAAAAATTATTAAAATCAATCAGAAGCGGTAAGGGAACAGACAAGTATGTTATTTTTGATACAGAAAGCAAAATTTCTTACCCTGTATCAAAAAAGGTGCATGCTAAAAACTTTATTGTCATAAGAAAAAACAGCACCTCAACTAAGCCGAAATCCGGGAAGACGCCCCGCATTCCCTCTGTTCCCAATAAGATTGTTCTGAATAATATCAAAATAATCCTGTCAGATTTTACGGCAAGACTCAAGCCGGACAGAAACTGTTCCACAGATATCTGCAGGGAAATTCTTGATAATATAAATAAAGCTCAAAATTCCATAGATATAGCAATCTACGGTTATACATCGACTCCGGCAATAGAAACAGCACTGAAAAATGCACTCAATAGAGGGGTAAAAATCAGACTGGTATATGATGCCGATACCGGCGGAGGGAATATCTATCCGGACACTTTCAGCTTTGTAAGCCTTATACCGGACAGCATAAGCGATATAGGTTCTAAAGACGCCGGTTCAATAATGCATAATAAATTTTATATCTTTGATGACCAAAGAGTTATAACCGGCTCTGCAAATCTTTCTCATACGGATATGTCCGGCTATAATTCCAACTGTATTATTGTAATTGATTCACCGCTTATAGCATACCGCTACAAACAAGAATTTGAACAGATGCACGGTGGAAGGTTTCACGCGGAAAAAATATCTTTCAAAGAAGGTTTGACAGATAATATGGATATTTATTTTTCTCCGCAGGACAAAGCGACAACATTAGGGGTTCTGCCTTTAATACGCCGGGCAAAAAGGTATGTTTACGCGCCTGTCTTTTTAATTACTGACAAAAATTTTGTTGAGGAGCTGATTAAAGCCAAACAGCGCGGAGTGGACGTAAGAGTAATTGCAGATGCCTTGAATGCTTCCGGCAGATATTCAAGACACGAGGAGCTGAGAAAAAACGGCATTCTTGTAAAAGTTGAAAATTATGCAGGCAAAATGCATTCAAAATCAATAATCATAGATGATGAGTATCTGGTTATAGGTTCTATGAACTTTTCTAAAAGCGGTGAAAACAAGAATGACGAGAATTTGATTATACTAAAAAGCCCCGATGCATCAAAGTTTTATAAAGAATTTTTCCTGTACCAATGGCAGAAAATTCCGGACAAATGGCTGAAATCAAATCCCCGTGCGGAAGGCATTGATTCAATCGGTTCTTGTACAGACGGCATTGACAACGATTATGACGAACTTATAGATAAGGATGATTCTGCCTGCAAGTTTGCACCTGCTGCAGTGTAACAATTTCTTATTTTTCTATTTTGCTTTTTTAGTGAGCCGAATTTGTAAAGTTTTGTAAACTTTGTATCCTTAAAAAGGCAATTTTTGAATTCAAAAAAACTTCATGTATATAAGGGAATTGAATAAGGTTACAAAGTAATGAATAGATGGGTTAAAAAATCCCTTTAATCTGTTTATTCAGCGAAAGGCGGTTAATTATGACAACATTAGGGGTTAATGGAATAGGTTCTTCATACTACACAGATCCGTATTTCTTGTATGCGCTCAACTCATACAATCCAAACTTTACGGGAGCGAATACTGCTTCAGCAGGTAGTGCAGTAACAGGAGCAGAAACAGCCACGGCGACTCAGCCGGCGTCCACAGCTCAGACCGCTAATCCGTCTTTTGAAGGAAACAGCGAAAAAAGCAGTTCTAATACCGGATTGATTGTTGCAGGTGTTGCCGGTACTGCAGGCTTGTTGTATGCGCTGAAAAGAGGCAACGGAAAAGGCATAAAAGCAGGTTTTAAAAATATCTGGAACGGTATTACCGGAAACAAGGCTGCTCAAGAAGCTACAGAAGCTGCTGCAAGTGTTTCCAACAAACTCCGTGCAGTGTTAGACAAAAACAATAACCTTGTATACACAATCCCGGGCAAGAATAAGGTTTTGAAAACTGAAGCAGAAATCCGCAAATATGCAGAAGATTACGGCATCAATATTAAACAGCTTCAAAAGTTTAATTCAGAAAACAGCAAATTATTGGGTTATGAATTTAAGATTGATGGTAATACAGTAATAGTAAAAGACGGAAAAATTAATAAAATTTCCAATCATGAAGGCAAGGATATAACAACTACAATTGTAAACGCAATGGAAGGCGATGATCGTGTATTTTTAGACAGAATTAAAGAACATATTGCTAAGATTGAAAGCGGTGTAAGCGGTAATCAAAGCCTGTATAAAAATATGAATAATATTAGGTACCAGACAAAAATAGGCGATGAAACGCTAACTGTTGAACGTAAATTAAAGTGGGGCACCAAAAAGGACGCCGAAGGAATCGACAGAGAAGCATTGGAAGTTACGTATGATCTCAAGGAATTAACTACGCCGGAAAGATTCGGTAAGGATTCGGAAGCTCTCAAAGCATATTTATACAACAATCCGGAAGCAAAACAGGTATTCCTGTCAGAAACTCTTAAGAAGGGTAAAATTCCGGAAGGTGTAAAGATAGAATCATTTGATTACAACTTCAGCAATGATATTCAGTGTAAATACAAGGACGGCAAGCTTGCGGGAATCGTAAAAGACGGCAAGTATTATGAAAAAGGTACAGATACCTGTGATGCCTTTCTTTATCTTAATGAGAAAAGCCTAAATGAGCGAATCAAAGAATTATACGACAAGCGTCAGTTAAAATATTTCCACAATGCAGTTTTTGTAGCTGCATAAGATGTAAGAAACCCCTTGATTTAAACGTCAAGGGGTTAATTATTTGTATCGGTATCAAAATAATGCCTCCAGTTATGATATAATCACTCTATGAAAAAGTTTTTGCTATCGCTTCTGGATTTAATCTATCGTAAAAAATGCTACTTCTGCAATTCTTCCAAATATTCGCTGAAAATGTGTCCGGATTGCTATGAAGAGCTTGTGTTTAACAGTATTAACCCGGAGAGAATAATTGAAGGCGTAAATGTTTATGTCTGCGGAGTTTATGAAAAAAAACTGCAGAAACTTATTAGGGGGCTTAAATATCACAGGCAGAAAGAACTTGCGTATTATCTTGCTGAATTTATGTATGAATATTTCGCCAAATTAAATGATACAAGAGATTTTCAAGTGATTGCGGTTCCTCTGCATAAGAATAGAATTAAGAAACGCAAATACAATCATATGGAGCTTGTTGCAGAAGAATTCTGCAGGCTTGCAAATTTGGAGCCGAATTTTGAGTTAATAAAAAGAGTCAAAGACACAAGACCGCAGTACAAGCTTAGCAGAAAGGAAAGATTAGCCAATCTTTCCGATGCGTTTGAAGCTGATACAGCCAAAGATTTGCATAAGCCCGTGCTTATTCTTGATGACATATGCACGACAGGCGCGACTTTTGAAGAGATGATAAAAACATTGAGAAACTGCGGTATAAATGAGATAGTATGTATGGCATCTTCCTCGCCGGTATGTTAAAATAAGAATACAGATAGGAGAGCTAAGTGTTCGGAAAACAAAATAAAACAAATATGGAGTTAGAAATTGCAGAGCAGACAAAAATAATTCCATATATTCTAATGAAATATATAGACCCCGTAAACGGCGAAATAAAAATAGATTTGCCTCAAAATATTACCAAAATAGTTCTGGTGGCAAGCGGTTCTTCTTATCATTGCGCAAGATTTGCGGTAGATTTGATTGAAAAAATGTCAAGGATAGAATCCAGAGCAATTTATTCCAGCGAATTTCTGCTTAAAAATGTTATTCCGCATGACGATAATACGCTCTATATCTTTATTACTCAGTCCGGTGAAACCAGCGATACACTTAAATCTGTAGAAAAAGTTAAATCATACCCGTCGCTTCCCACACTTTGTATTACAAACAATGAAGCTTCCGCTATCTGGAATATGTGTGATTATAAAGTTGCCTGCCATGCAGGAGCAGAACACGGCATTGCGGCGACAAAATCGTTCACATCGCAGATGCTCTGCCTAATATTGATTTCTCTAAAACTTATAGAAAATGTTCATGATGAAGGTATAACAAGGTTTTATAAAAAATCACTTTTCAGCCTTCCGGCAGTTGTAGAAAAAGCGCTTGCTAAAAGGCAGGAGATTAAAAAGCTGGCAAAAATTTTATCTAAATCTGATCCGGTAGTAATAACCGCAGACGGAATTTCATATTCTCTGGCAAAAGAAGCTGCTCTAAAAATCAAAGAAACTTCATACAAGAATATAAGTGCAGCCATTTTAGGCGAATTCATGCACGGGCATGTTGCGGTGTTAAACAATAAAAAATCTCTGCTTGTGTATATAACAGTCAATGAGATTTCTCCGCGCTCTATTAATAACTTGAATAAAATCCAAACTGATTATAAGCCGGAGATGATAGTCATCGGTCCCTGCTCCGGAGAAATAATACCGGATTATAACATTAATATTGAATGTGAAAACGAAATCCAGCAGATGTTTGCAAATGTTGTAATTTCGCAGCAGCTGGCTTTAGAAACCGCATTAAAACTAAAAAGGAATGTCGACAGCCCCAAAGGACTCCAAAAAGTCGTAAAAGACAAGATTTAGCGGAGGGGGGGGGAGTGTGAATGTGGCAGAGATGATGAATGGAAGGCTGAGTGACTAGTGAGTAGTGAATAGTGGTATTAAAAATAATCCAAGTAAACAAGGCTCAATTAAAGAAATTCTATAACCGCGGCTCACGATTCACGATTCACGGCTCACGAAAAATAATCCAAATAAACAAAGTATAATTAAAGAAATTCTATAACCACGACTCACGAACCACTATTCACCCAGCGCCCAATGGCTTCCGCCCGAACCAATCTCTAAGCCTCTTTGATTTCTTTCTTCTGGTACCTTGCAGATTTAGCATTAACCGCATAGCACGCAGAATAGAGCTTTTGTGACAGCATGAACATATTGCGCTGAATAGCTGCTACATCGTTCATTGCCTCAAGCATTTTGTTCGGATCAACCATTGATTCCATTGCGTCATGGTTATCAACTTTTTCATCTGCATATTTTTTTACAAGCAATTTGTCAATATAATCTCTCGCGCCGACTGCCATAATAATTCTCCTAATAATGTATCCCTTTATATATATAAAAACAATCGGGGATGAAAAATTGACTTTTTTGTAACAAATGTAACAAAAAAGAATGCGGGAATTTTATATTCCCGCATTCTTCAAAAAAGATTCTAAACGCAGAGTCCTAAACTTTATTCCTCAAACGGGAGTGTAATAATATATTTATTCCCTTTTTTCTCTTTAGTCATCTTGTCTGCGTTGACATTTTCGTCAAGATAAAAAGCCTGCGAAAAATTCATAATTCTTTCACCGTGCCGTCCGCTTTTTTCGACTTCGCCGGATACTGTAATAATATTGTCATTCAATTTTACATTAACATTTTTATCATCACCGCCGAGAGGTTTTAAGTCAACAATAACTTTGTATTCATCGGATTCTTTTACGAGATTAACGAGCATCGGCGCCATTTTAGGCTCAAACGGATTTTCCATCATCTTTTCTTCAAACTTATGGAATTTCTTTTCTTGATGACGCATCATTTTTTCCATTTTTCTTATTTGATAATCCGGATTCATCATTCTGTTCATGGTCATATCTACCGCAAAATAGAATGCCAGAAATGCACCTAAGAATGTTGCCAGAATAATTCCCAAAAGCTTGAGCCACGGATGATGATTTCTTTCTTCTTCTAACATAAAACGCTCCTTTCCTGCCGGCAAATCAGCCGGTTTAATTTATTTTTCAATTAACATTCGGCTAACCGCCTTCAATTTATTTACCTTATTATAGTCCTTAAAACAATTATGCAACAGGGTAAATTCCATACAAAAAAATTACCCTGCATGGCAATTCAAATTCTCGTTTGACGGTTGTATTCCGCCTTTCAGAAGCTCATATACCCTGTTGATTTTCATAAGTTATATTTTGTAGTAATATAAAGAAAAGTAAAGAAAGGGCGTTTATGAAAAAATCGTTAGTAAAATATCCGTTTTTGACCGAAGATGTTGAGATTTATGAACAGGATAACGGGCATAAAATAGTTCTTGCTCACAAAGAAGGCGGTATGGTAAGCGTTTCTTCATGGGTAAAAACCGGCTCAATTAACGAGAATGATAAAAATAACGGTATTTCGCACTTTCTGGAACACTTGATGTTTAAAGGCACACATAAGCATAAAGCCGGCGAGTTTGACAGAATTCTTGAGGCAAAAGGCGCGATAGTTAACGCTGCAACCTGGAAGGATTATACCTTCTACTACGTAACCCTTCCAAAGGGCGAAAATAATGAAAATTTTTATACGGCGATTGATTTGCACGCCGATATGATGACGGATCCGGTAATTCCGGATTACGAAATGGGCGCGCCGTTTGATGTGAATGACAAAAATGTGACCGACAAACGCGAGCGCCACGTTGTTATTGAAGAAATCAGAATGCGCAAAGACCAGCCATGGACAAAAGTCTATAACGCTGTTAATAATGCTATGTACACTAATCATCCGTATAAAAGAGATGTTATCGGCACGCCGGAAATTATTTCACAGGTTTCGCAAGAAGAAGTAATGAATTATTACAGAACCTTCTATTCGCCTAAAAATGTGACAACTATTATTGCGGGCGATTTTGACTCAAATGATGTTTTGAAAAGAGTCGTCAAAGCTTTTAATTGGGGCGAAAGACCGGAAGCTCCGGAGCGTAATATTCTGCCGGATAAACCCGTAGAACATCAAGTCTATGTAGAAAACGAAGCGCATATTAACTCTTCATTTATGATGTTCGGATTCTTAGGCGCTCCCGCAAGAGATTTGAGAAACACCATTGCGCTTGAAATGCTGGCAATAATTCTCGGCGAAGGCACAAGCTCACGATTGTATATTAATTTGATTGAAAACCAAAAAGAACACATCTTTAATATGATTGACGCCGAACACTACCTGTTCCGCGACGGAAGCAACTTCTTTGTACAGGCAAACTTTAATCCGGAATACAAAGAACAGGCGATTGAACTTGTTAAATCCGAAATAGAAAAACTTAAACAAGGTATAACAGAAAGAGAATTAAATAAGGCTAAAAAGAAATTAAAATCTCGTTTTGCCTGCGAAGCCGAAACAGTTTCCGATATAGGCGAGGCAATCGGTTACTATATGACCGTTTGCGATGATTTGGCTCTTGCTGAAGAATATATTCCTATATGCGAAGCAATGACAGAACAGGATTTGATTGATACCGCAAAGAAATATCTCGATTTAAACCACACGGCAATTTCCGTATTAAGCCCGCAGGGGTAAAGGGGTAAATGGGCAAAGGGGTAAAGAGATAAATGGAATAAAAAGGAGTTAGAAAATATTTGAAAAATAAAAGAGCTGAATTTTTGTTCAGCTCTTAAAATTTTACACAACCTTAACCTTCACACTTATTTTCTCAAGAAATCTGGAATTTGGATATCTGAGAATGAAGACATTGTAGGAGCTTTTGGCTGTTGTGTGCTGTTAAAAGCTCCGGAGAAGAATTCAGCCGCGCTTATTGAACGGTTTTCAACCTTTTGTTCAACAGGTATTTGAGATTTAAGCTCAAAGCCTGTAGCGATAACTGTAATCTGAATTTCTCCCTGTATATTATCATCAACAACAGCACCGATGATAACTCTGGCATCATCCAGAACTGCGTCGTTAATAATGTTTGTAGCATCAGTAACTTCGTGAAGCGTCATATCCGGTCCGCCTGTGATGTTAACAATAACACCGGAAGCACCATTGATAGATGTTTCAAGAAGCTGAGAGTTAATAGCAATCTTAGCTGCTTCAATAGCTCTGCCTTCGCCGGTACCGCGTCCGATACCCATCAGAGCTGAGCCGGAAGCTGCCATTACACTCTTAACGTCAGCAAAGTCAACGTTAATTAAACCAGGAATAGTAATGATATCAGAGATACCTTGAACACCTCTTAAAAGAACTTCATCAACAACGATGAATGATTCTTGAAGTGAAACTCTTCTATCAACTACGTCTAATAATTTATCATTAGGAATAACAATCAGCGCATCAACAGATTCTCTGAGTTTTTCCAAACCTTGCTGAGCTTGATTAGCTCTTCTTTTTCCTTCAAAAGAGAAAGGTTTTGTTACAACACCGATTGTAAGTATGCCTAAATCTTTAGCAATCTTAGCAACAACCGGAGCCGCACCTGTACCTGTACCGCCTCCCATACCTGCGGTAACGAATACCATATCAGCGCCTTCAATAGCACTTGTAATCTCCTGCTGTGCTTCTTCAGCTGCTTTTTCGCCAACTTGAGGCTCTCCGCCGGCGCCGAGTCCGTTTGTTAATTTAGCACCGAGCTGAATTTTATTTTTACAAGCAGAATAATTTAATACCTGTAAGTCGGTATTCATAAGCCAGAATTCAACACCTGTCAAACCTGATTTAATCATTCTGTTAACAGCATTACCGCCGCCGCCGCCGACACCGATTACCTTGATTTTAGCAGGGTTAACGCCTGGTGCTGGCTGAGGCTGATTCATATTATCTGATGATTGAATATTTTCAACATCTTTTCTTCCAAAAATATCCGGTCCTAAATTGTCCACAATTATTCCTCTTTTTTCAAATCTCTATACTATACCACTATATTAACATACTATTTTAAATAGATTCAAATGTAAAGTTTTAAAACGCAAATTTAATATAAGTTTACATGATAAAAGCATGTATTTATGGGGGTTTGAGCAGCTTTTTGTAAATAATTGTAACGATATCAATAAAAAAGCTAAAGTTTTTCAAAAATGTGCCGATAACATATCTGTAAGCAAAAGGAAAAAGCAAAAGAAAAAATCGTGTATACAAAAGGGGCTGGTGAAAAGAACCGGCGGACGGAAAAACATTTGCCCCCGGCTGTTGATTGAGAGGTATATGATGGACGAACATGAAGCACTAATTGAATACTCAGAGATGACAACATTTGATTTCAATTCCAAAGAGTATCAAGAAATCAGAAGGGATTACACAGAATGCAGGGATACTGTATCAAGATTTGTCTGGCTGGTAAAGAATTTCTTCAGCCGTGCAAATACCGCAGAAAATTATTAAGGAGTAACAATGAGCAAAAAAGAATATTTGAATAAATGTTTTTCGCCGAATTGGATAGAAATCGATTTGGACGAAATATCAGCGCAAACAGCAAAGGAGGTCAGTAATTCATCGGACTTAGACGTCCAAAAGACACAGGAACAGTATAATAAGGAGGTACGCCTAGAGAGCAGACGACGTAAAGACTTAAATACATTATTAAAAGAATTAGATGAAATTAAACAGAGTATTGAAAGGGCTGCCGAGAAGCAGCACCGATTGGCGAATCTTATGAGTTTCTATACCGGTGAATTTGCAAAATAGACCGTAAGATAGCCAAAAACGAGATAAAAAAAGGCGGTAGTTATGAGATACCGCCTTTTTAGTATGTTTTTATAAATTATTTTTTTATTCAAACTTATTCTCTTGAAAACTATTGATAAATAACTTTCATATTATTATCAAAAACAGAACCTGCGCAGTATAACCCTCCAGAAACTTTATTTTCATTACAAGCAGCCCTATCTTCATCACTTTCATAAGTAATTGTTTCAGAATTCAGTAGCCAAGAATATGTTTTCCCGCAGCATGGAATTACAGAACCGCCTTTATCAATAGTAAATGTAAATATATCTTTACCATATTTATTTGGTCCTGCTTTCTGACCGTTTATATCAACCTCTGTCAAGGTTAAGAAGTTTCCTTTAAAACTTCCTTTTTTATCATATATAAATCCAGCCCAGCGTCCCTTCAGAGCAATGTCTATATTACCAAAATGAAAAATAGTAGTGCCAAATGAAGATGCTGCATTGGATTCATATAAACCAGATTCAAAATATTCACGTTCATCATAAGAACTTCCACTTATATAATTTATAAGCTTATCTGCGTAACATTGTGCAACTGGAAGCGTATCAGTACCATCGCATAATTTGCTCAAATCAGTAGCATCTTCGTCATGCAATATTTGTTCATTAGCATTTTCCAGTGTTGAAACAACTTTGGCTAATGTGGGACCAATTTTAGCCGTCCCTGCATTTTGTACCAGAGCCGGCGCTGTAAGCGCAGCAACTACGCCGATGATACCTAAAGTAATCAATACTTCTGCCAACGTAAATCCAAATTTTTTCATCATATTAAAAACTCTCCTAATATAAAAGATGTTAAATTATATGTAACATAATACATATTGAGTTACATTGGACTTGCTTTTCTCCCCCGCCCCTTGAGGGCGGGGGCTGTGGGGAGGGGTTTTATGAAGTGGTAAAAAATTTTTTGAATAATTAAAAAAGGATATAATTCATAAAATCACGATAAATATTGAAAGACAAGCTATTTTTGCATAATCTTAGAAATATCGCCCCTGCTCCTTCTCATCCGCCCAGGGAGGGAGTTTGCGCCATATTTTATGCTAAATTTTAAATTTAAGTTGCAAAACCCTTGTAAAATATGGTATTATGGGCTTATGTAACTCAATATGTATTGTGTTACATTAGAAAATTAAATAGGAGAGCAAGAATATGAAAAAAATTGGATTTACGTTGGCAGAGGTACTTATCACTTTAGGTATAATTGGCGTAGTTGCTGCGCTTACCGCGCCTGCTCTGGTGCAGAATGCAGGGACTGCTAAAATCGGACCGACATTATCTAAGGTTGTTTCAACGCTGGAAAACGCTAACGAACAAATGATGCATGATGAAGATGTTACTGATTTGAGTAAAATTGCTGAAACAGCAGATGAGTATTTTGAACTATTATCTAAATATATAAGCGGAAGTTCTTATATCCCAGAGAATAGTTATGACGATAACGTTGTAACATTCACCCCTGCACAAACTAATTGGAATAAACAAGCAAGTTCTATTACCTGGAGTAATTATAGAGAATTTAAATTCTCGGATGATATATCTTTACTAATATATAATAATAATATGAGTTCTGATACCGGCAAGGTTGGCTCCTATAAAGGCAGATTTAAAGCTATGTATATAGACATAAACGGAACCCAAAAAGGACCAAATGTTATGGGAAAAGACATTTTTTTCTTTGATATAGATAGAAGTGGTCAAATAGTTCCATGGGGCAGTAAAGCACAGGCTTATCGTTCTTGGGGTATAATTCCGGATTATAATACCAGTGATGCTACTACTGCTTGTAATGAAGATGAGGTTGGAGATGGTACCGGTTGTGCGGGTTCTATTTTTGAAAACAACTTAAAAGTTATTTATCAATAATTATTGAAAGTTATATCAAAACACGTGAGTATATACTCACGTGTTTTATTATTAAAATAATTATTACAATTAATTATTCTAAAATTTCTGCCCCTTTAGGTTCAATTTTTAGTGTTTTGACATCAACTTTTATGCTTTGTCCTTCCCAAATTTCTCTTACAATAGATTTTATTTTATCTAAATCATATTTGTGTGAAATGATTAACATAGAAGGACCGGCACCGGAAAGAACACATCCGAGCACTCCATCTTCATGACGAAACGCTTCCATTATTTCTTTCATTCCCGGGACAAGCTTTTCTCTGTATGGCTGGTGAAGTTTATCTTGTAATGCTGCTTTCATTAATTTTTCATCCTTTGTATTAACAGCTTGAATTAGCATTGCAAGATGCTTTGCGTTAAACACTGCATCTTGCATTGGAATATTTTGCGGTAAAACAGAGCGTGCAATGTTAGTGGAAAGCTCAAAGTCCGGTATACATACTGTGATATCCCATTCCTCAGGCCAATTAAGTTTTCGGTATATAATAGAACCATCATCCTCCTGTGAAGCAAGGACAAAACCTCCTAATATTGCAGGGGCAACATTATCAGGATGACCTTCTACTTCTGTTGCAATTGACAGGAGTGCAGTTTCATCTGCAGGAGAGCCGAGAAGCTTGTTTGCCGCAAGCAGTCCTCCTACCACGACAGCTGCAGAACTTCCTAGGCCTCTTGTTATGGGTATTTGTGATTGAATATTGATTTTTAATTCTGAAGGTTCTTGACCTATAGAGTTGTAAAGCATTTCGACAGCTTTATAAACAATATTGTTTTCATCACGCGGAATATCATCAAATCCCATTTCTTCAATAACTTCGTCTTCAGACATTAAGTTTATTTCTATTCCTGTACCGGGCAGGACTGTTTCTTCTATCGTAATTGTATTATAAATAGGAAGCGCTAAGCCAAGACAATCAAATCCAGGACCTAAATTTGCCGACGTTGCAGGAACTCTTACGCTTACTTTCATTTTGTTATCTCCTTACAAAGTATAAGGTGATTATACAATAAATAAAGGAAAAAAGAAAATAGGCGAAAAAGCTTTTTACCAGAAGGCTTTTGGCATCATACGCCTGTATAGCCATACTTCAATATCATCATATGTTAAACCAAATTCGGATGCTAATTTTTCATCAACGCCGATTGCACGAATGGGTATATCAAGTTTTTCACTTGCTTTCTTAAGCTTGTTATATCCGTTGATAATATCCTGTTTAGTGGTTTCATCACCAAAGTGTGTATTAGAAATCAGTCCGCTAAATTTCTTCCATGGACGTTTTTCTACGCCTTCGGAAAAGCTGGCGTATTCTATTATATTATCAACTGTAGATGTTTCAAATTTTGCGGTATTAACAACAAGGTAAATCTCTAGCTGCTTTTCTTGTTCAATATTGTTCAAAATGTCAAGTATATCAAGCCCTCCTGCTCCATAGCCGGTATCTATTATTATATCTCCTTCATTAGATAAACAATTTATTTGTGCCGGAGTTACATAACTGGCAGCTTCGCCAAGCCCAAAGTTATCAGGCTGGGTTATGACATTTATTCCGAGAGCTTTGAGTTCTCCTGCAATCGGACGCAGGGTGTAGGCAGGCTCGACTGCATCAAGGTCTACAAGGGTTATAGGTTTGTTCAGCTGTGAGTATTGTCTTGCTCTGTTTAATGCTGTTTCTGATTTGCCGCTTGCATATGCTCCTGCGTATACTTCTACGATTCTTTCTTTCATAGGTGCCTCTATCCGTTATAAGCTGACTGAATAAATATAACATACTTCCGGTTATACTGCATTAAGTTTAATTAATAATTGCAGCCGTTTCTTCAGGAGTGAGCTGGATTTCTATTACCTGCTTTTTATCGTTGGGAATAATGAATGTTATTTTATCCTGGCTTGCTTTTTTATCTTTCTTCATAATTTCAATAAGTTTTTCAACAGGATACTTATGCTTTAAAGGAGTAAATCCGTATTTGCCCAGAAGCTCCATAGAAAGACGGTAATAAGAGTATGTAATATAGCCCTTGTCATATGCATACTGGATTATGAAAAACATTCCGTAAACCACGGCTTCACCGTGGGTGTATTTTTTGTATTTTGTAATCGTCTCCAGCGCATGCGCAAGAGTATGCCCAAAATTAAGGATTTTTCTAAGCCCGCCTTCTTTTTCATCTTGATTAACAACCGCGATTTTTAGGTTAAGACAATACTCTATCATCCTAATAAGTGTGAGCGGTTCTCTCTGCATAATTTTTTCACACCCGAGAGTTAAAAATTCAAACAAATAAAGCGGAGTTTTGTACTTACAGCTTGTTTCTATAAATGCATATTTAAGAACTTCACCGAGTCCGGATAGATACTGCCTTTTATCAAGTGTTTTCAAGAAATTGATGTTAATGAAAACTTTTTTAGGCTGATAAAAAGAACCTATAATATTTTTGGCTTCGTTTAAATCTATAGCGGTTTTACCGCCGACAGAAGAATCAACTGCAGAAAGCAGAGTTGTCGGTATTTGAATAAAATCAATACCTCTCATATAAGTAGAGGCGCAAAAACCTGCTAAATCTCCGACAACGCCTCCGCCGACAGCTATTATAACATCTTTACGCGTAAGCCCCAGTTCTATTGCGCGTTTCATTATCTTAAGATAGTTGTTAATATTTTTTTCTTTTTCGCCGTCTTTGAGAATAAAAATTTCATCCTCTGTAAAATTCAGCTCTTGAAAATAAAGGTCATACACTTTTTTTGATATCACAACAAGGCGTTTTTGACCGTGCGTAAGTTCATATATTTCTTGATTTAGTTTTGCAAAACTGTTATCAGAAATATCGATTGTGTATTCTTTGCCGTTATCAATTTGAACTTTAAGAGTCTGCCTCATTTATAATAAACCTTATAATTTCATCTTCGTTAAGCTTATCTGTATCAATTGTATAATGAGCCTTTTTGTAATTTTCTTCCCGTTTGATAAGCAGGTTTTCCAGTATCTGACGCGGATTTTCTTTTTGTAAAAGCGGTCTGTGAGTTTCTTTTATAATCCTATTATATAGTATATCAAGGTTTGTTTTTAAATAAAATACTTTGCCAAAATTCAGCAGTACTGCTCTGTTTGCAGGATTTTCAAAAGACCCGCCTCCTGTAGATATAATTTTGCGGTTTCCGGCGCATACCATTTTAATAGTATCGTGTTCCAGCTGGCGGAAATAGGATTCTGAATACTTTTCAAATATTTCGCTAATCTTCATCCCTGCAGTTTTTTCAATCACGCTGTCTATATCAATATGAATGTAATTTTCTAATCTTTCAGCCAAAACTGCTCCGAAGGTTGTTTTTCCGCTTGCGGGCATCCCTATGAGAATTATATTACACTCCATAGTGTTCCTTCATCTCTACAAAATTATCTCCGCCGATTTTGGTTAAAAGTTCGTCCGCCAGAATTATTGCAACACGGGCTTCTGCAACCACTGCACAGGCAGGAACGGCGCAGGTGTCTGAACGTTCAAAATGTGCGCTTGCCGGCTTTAAATCTTTAATATCAACAGTTGCAAGAGCTTTTCTCATTGTAGGAATTGCTTTCATTGTTCCTTTTATTACAAGAGTTTCGCCGTTTGTCATTCCGCCTTCCAGCCCTCCTGCATTGTTGGTCTGGCGGTAAACTGTTTTATTTTTTACAAAAATTTCGTCATGCATTTGAGAGCCTTTTAAAGAAGCTGCGTCGACTCCTGCGCCTATTTCAACGGCTTTTACTGCCGGAATACTCATTACAGCCTGTGCAAGACGCCCGTCTAAGCATCTGTCCCAGTGTACGTATGAACCGAGTCCAACAGGCAGGTTGCCGAAGATTACTTCAAATTTTCCCCCGAGCGTGTCTCCGGCTTGGCTTGCTTCGTCAATAGCGTTGCGCATTCTATCTGCTGTTAAATCGTCGGCACAGCGTACATCGGATTTTTCAGCCTTTTCCTTTATTAATGTATAAGTTTTAGGATAAAAATCTAATTTTACGTTTCCTATCTGAATAACGTGCGAAAATCCCATTATGCCGAATTCTTTAAGAATTTGTTTGGCTACAGAGCCCACTGCAACTTCTATTGCAGTTTTTCTTGCGCTTGAGCGTTCAAGCACATTCCTTAAGTCGGTAAAATTATATTTTATAGAACCTGCATAATCTGCATGTCCGGGGCGTACTGTTGTGAAAGCTTTTTCTTCAATCTTCTTTAATGTTTCCTGCGCAGGATATTCTTGATATTCCGTATTCATAACATCCTGCCAGTTTTCAAAATCTTTATTTTTTATTTCAAGACAAATGGGCGCGCCTGTAGATTTACCGAACCTTACGCCGGATTTAATTTCTACGGTGTCTTTTTCAATCTTCATCCTTCCGCCTCTGCCGTAGCCGACCTGCCGTCTTGCAAGGTCTTCATTAATAACGGAAGCTTTTATTCTTATACCTGCAGGGATGCCTTCTATTATTGCATTAAGGCATTTGCCGTGGCTTTCGCCGGATGTTAAAAATCTAAATCTATTCATGCCAATATTATATAACAAAAAAGCGCCATCGGCGCTTTCTTTGTTTACAAATCTGTATAGTGAGGCGACATTTTTACATCGTGGTGGTATCTTTCCTCGCTGTCTGCTGCCGGATCCAAATATGAGTAACAGTTTTTCAAAAATCTTACGAATTTGTTATTATTTTTTTCATACAAAGGCTCGCAAGGTTTTCCGGCGGCACGATTTTTCATAATCAATACCTCTTCTGCCTGTACTTCTGAATACCCGTTATTGATAAGATATTCAGGATCTGTAGTTTGTTCTACTGTCATTTCTGCATTTACTTGGAAACATAAGGCTGTAAATAAAGCCAATACTAATAATAAATTTCTTCTCATAACACCCATTCTTATTTAACTGAACTATATGATTCCATTATAATATTTTCTAAAGAATTAATCAAGTCGGATTCCGGAACCCTTGCAATAATTTCTCCCTTTTTAAAGATATATCCTTCTTTTATGGCTCCTGCTATTCCGAAATCAGCATGCTTTGCCTCTCCCGGTCCATTCACCGGACAGCCCATTACGGCAATTGTTATAGGTAAATCAAGATTTTTAAACCGTTCTTCAACTTTTTTGGCAAGTCCGATTAAATCTATCTGGGTTCTTCCGCATGTCGGGCATGAAATAAAGTTAACGCCTTTTTTGCGCAGATTCAGAGCTTTTAAAATCCCAAATCCGGCATGGACTTCTTCAACCGGATTTTCTGTAAGAGAGACTCTTATGGTATCGCCTATTCCTTCGCTCAGCAAGGTACCGAGTCCGATTGAAGATTTAATTAAACCGGACTTTAGTGTGCCGGCTTCCGTAACTCCCAGATGAAGCGGATAATTGACCTTTTCGGCTATTAAGCGGTATGCTTCAATTGTGGTCGGCACATCAGAAGACTTGAGGGATATTTTTGTATTATAAAAATTTAAATCTTCAAGTATTTCTATATGCCTCATTGCACTCAATACCATTTTTTCTGCAAGCGGAATATCCATATTGGCAAATTCTTTTTCCAAAGAACCTGCATTTATGCCTATTCTTATCGGAACATCATGGCTTTTAGCGGATTCTACAACCTTGATGGTATGCTCCCTTTTACCGATGTTGCCGGGGTTTATTCTCAATGCATGAATTCCGTTTTCTATACATGTCAGTGCTAATCTGTAATCAAAATGTATATCCGCAACCAGCGGAACAGGAGATTTTTTAACAATATCCTTAATTGCGGCTGCGGCGTCTTTGTTTAAAACTGCAAGACGCACGATTTCACACCCTGCAGAAGCAAGCTCGCCTATCTGGTCTAATGTCGCGTTAACATCACGCGTATCTGTATTGCACATTGACTGCACTGATATCGGCGCATCACCGCCTATTTTTATATTTCCTATAGAAATTTGTTTAGATTTTCTTCTGTTTGGCATAAAATTATTGTAGCATGAAGATAGTGAATCGTGAATCGTGACTTGTGGTTATAAATTTCATCAATAGAACTTTGTTATCTTATATTATCTTTTATACCACGGCTCACGAGTCACGATTCACGACTCACAAAACAGAAAGGAATCCGCAGTGAAAATCGCAGTAATCTCAGACATACACGGCAACATGGAAGCATTAGAAGCAGTAATGGAAGATATTAAAAAAAGAGAGTGCAATAAAATTTTTGTACTCGGGGATTATGCTATGGCAGGTCCGGAGCCGGCTGATACAGTGGAATATTTTATGAAAAGGAAATATAATCTTGAATTCAAGATGATTCAAGGAAATACAGATTTGATGATAGCGGATTATTCTGAGGAACTTTATAATAATTTGAAAGAGAAAGCGCCTGTAATGGCAGAAGCTTTGAAGTGTGATGCTGAAACTTTAAATCCTGTTGAAAAAACTTTTTTGAAGGAACTGCCGATTCAATTGGAGGTTGAAGAAGGCGGGGTTAAATTTTTGCTTGTACACGGCTCTCCAAGAAAAAATAATGAGGATATACTTCCTGATACGCCGATGGAAGAAGTTGAAAAAATGGTTGAAAATGTCAACGCTGATGTAATTTTGTGCGGACATACGCATATTCCATGCGGTTTTCAAACATCAAAGAAAAAAACGGTTGTTAATGCCGGAAGCATCGGACGTCCGTTTACTCCGGAGCCAAAGTCATGCTATTTAACAGTTACGGTTGAAGATAAAAAATGTCTGTTTGAACATCATTTTGTTGAATATGACAAAGAACACGCTTCTGCAAAGCTTGCTAAACGTGAGTTTAAAGGCTCTGATAAACTTGCAGGAATGCTTCTTGACCCGAAAGTAAGACATTTTTAGAGCGTCTTTGCTTCAGAGTTCTCAAAAATATTGATAAAACCAAATTTGTTCGTATCAAAAACGCCCTTATCCGTAACTTTCAGCTCCGGAATTACAGGCAGTGAAAGGAAGCCCATTGTCATAAACGGATCTTCTAATGTACATCCGATTGAATGAGAAGCCTTGTTCAGCTCTTCACTTTTTGATACGACAAAATCATAATCTTGGTCAGACATTAACCCTGCAATCGGAAGCGGAAGCTGGGATATAATTTCGCCGTCTTTGACAACAACTTTTCCGCCCTGGCACTTAATCAGCGCGACTGCAGCTGTATACATATCATAATCGTTTGTTCCGATAACAATCATATTATGAGAATCGTGCGCTACGGTTGACGCTATAGCCCCGCATTTCAGATTAAATCCTTTTACAAAGCCTCTGCCTATGTTTCCTGTTGCGCGGTGTCTTTCAATTACGCAGATTTTAAGAGTGTCATTTTCAATATTGCTTACGGCGTTTCCGTCTTGAATTTTAACTTGAGAAATAACAGACTTTGTAATCAGTTGACGCGGAATTACTTCCAGCGCACGGATTTCAGCCATGTCTGAACCGGTATTCGGGGCTTCTATTCTGAAGTCCTCCGGTGTAATCCATCTTACGTTTACAGAACCGCGCATTGATAAGTTTTCTATATTAGGAATCGGCACTGTCAGTTCGCCGTTTTGCGCAATAACTTCGCCGTTTTTGATTACAACATCCGGCTTAAACGTTTTCAAATCCGGCAGGATAAGCATATCAGCTTTATAGCCAGGAGCAATGGCGCCGAGATTTTTCAGACCGAAGTATTCTGCCGTATTCAAACTTCCTATCTGAACGGCTTTAATTACATCAACGCCGGCTTCAACGGCTCTTCTTACCATGCCGTTAATATGTTCTTTTAAATCTTCCGGATGCCTGTCGTCGGTTACAAATATACACTTTCTTGTATTGCAGTTTTTAAGTACCGGAATCAGTGCATCTAAATCTTTCGCGGCGGTTCCCTCCCGAACCATCACATACATGCCGAGGCGCAGTTTTTCAATGGCTTCTTGAGGAGTTGTACACTCGTGGTCTGATTTTACACCGCTTGCAATATAGGCACACAAGTCTTTGCCGTGAAGATAGGGCGCGTGTCCGTCTATGCATTTTCCGCTTTCTTTTGCCAGCTCAAGTTTTGAGATTACATTTTTATCAAGGTTTAAAACGCCGGGGAAATTCATCATCTCAGCTATTCCAAGAACCCAGGGCTTGTCAATAAGAAGCGATAAATCATAGCTGTTCAAATCAAAGCCGGAAGTTTCAAACGGAGTTGCCGGAACGCAGGAAGGAAGCATTGTGTAAACATCAAGCGGAAGGTTTTTCACAGCCTCGTGCATAAAACTTATTCCGTGGAGCCCGAGAACATTAGAGATTTCGTGCGGGTCAATAATAACCGTTGTTGTACCTGTCGGCAGAACAACTCTTGCAAATTCCTGCGGAAGCATCATAGCGCTTTCCAGATGAACGTGCCCGTCTATGAAAGAAGGGGTTACATAAGCTCCGTTCACATCAATTTCTTTTTTGCCGGAATAGTTTTCGCCGACTCCGGCTATAATGCCGTCAGAAATTGCGATATCGCCTTTATGAATTTCTTCTGACAAAACGTTTACTATATTGGCGTTTTTAATAACTAAATCAGCTTTTTCTAGCCCTCTTGCAACGTTAATTATATTTGACATATTAAATCCTTGCATTCAACAAACTTTGATAAATCTTCAGTTTTAAGAATTCCTTCTATTTTGTCTTTAAAAGTTTCTGCACCATCGGTTTTCAATCCAGCAGGAAGCAGAATATCCGTATTGTTTTTGGAATTTATAAAGCCTTTATTAATAATCAAGAATTCTTTATACATTTCAAGAATTTTTAAATCAGAACTATCAATTTTGTAGTTTTCGCCCAGAAAATATTTCATATCTTTCGGGAAAAGTTCAAGAAATCTAATCATAAATTCGGTTTCATAAATATTTGATTCTTCATCATATTCCTGTCCGAGGCAATTATTATTCAAAATTTCCTGCTCCGGTTGAGTTTTAATATAAGCAGCCCACATAAGGCATCCGATGTAAAACCCGAGATTGTTATAAAAAAGCTCAAGAAATTTTTTATGATACTGTCTGAACTTCATTTTTCTCTGTGATAAATTTTTAAACCTGTTAATATCCATATAAAGATATTCCACAGTTCCTCTAAAAGCGAGTATATACGGTCCAAATCCCGGATCAAACTCTAAACCCTTTAATGCTGTTGTCATATTTCTCCTTTAAAATTAATTTCTAACATTTTAGCATAAAAGATGAGTTATAGCTAAAAAACTTGCCGGTATACAAATACGCCGGCAAGTTTAAGAAATTTTTATATAAAATTACTATTGATAAATAACTTTGAAATTATTTTCAAAAATAGACCCTGCACAGCCCCATCCGGTAGTTACAGTTGTTTCATTACAACTATACAAACCATTTGAATTAGTATATTTAAAAGTACCTTCACTAGCACCTACGTTGAATAGCCAAGCATATGTACTACTGCCCATGGGAATAACCTGTCCGCTTTTGTCAATCACAAAATAAAATATATCTTTGCCAAACCTATTTGGTTTTGTTTTAGGACCATTAATATCTACTGCTAAATTAGCATATAATCCCTTAAACGAACCCTTTGCAGAATATCTAAAGTTCAGACTGGCATTTAAATCTGAACAAATAAGTAAGAATATATTATCAGAAAAATAAAATGGCTTCAATTCAGAAATAAAGCTTGCACTCCCGCCATTATAATAGGATGGAGCTGGTTGAAACATTGAATTATCAAAATCTTCTGTTTCATAAGAACTTCCGCTTATATATTTAGATAACAGTTCGCAATATTCTTCAGTGGTTTTTGCAATTTTACTCAAATCAGTTGCATCTTCATCATGCAGTATTTGTTCATTAGCGTTTTCCAGCGTTGAAACGACCTTAGATAAAGTCGGACCGATTTTCGCTGTCCCTGCGTTCTGTACCAGGGCCGGAGCAGTAAGTGCAGCAACTACGCCTATGATACCTAAAGTAATTAACACTTCAGCTAACGTAAATCCAAATTTTTTCATCATATAAGGCTCTCCTATTTAAGTTTTTAATGTAACACAATACATATTTGTTACATAGACTTATAATACCATATTTTACAGGGGTTTTGCAACTTAAAATTGAGATTTTGAATGAAATATGGCGTAAATTTTCTTCTGAACGGGAAAGCCGAGGGGCAGAGTGATATTTTAAAAGTGTGTAAAATGGCTTATTATACAATGTTTATCACTGTTTTAAGAATTTAATTCTTTTTTTAATATTTAAAAACTTTTTATCACTCTATACCCACCTCCCCCACCCCCTTTCCTAAAGGAGAGGGGAAGAAAAGTTAATCTAATGTAACACAATATATATTGTGTTACATTTAGGCTGAATATATTTTTGAAAAAGATATTTAACCTTAAAAAAGACGAAGATAAACACTTCGTCTTTTTTTGTTAAATAATTTCTTTCCCGACAATAGGTGCAATTTGTTTAATTTGTTTGTACAATAAGTCATACTGCCAAGGATATAATGATTGCGCTCCATCACATACAGCTCTGTCCGGATCATAGTGTACTTCAATAATCAAACCGTCGCATCCTGCTGCCACAGCGGCTCTTGACATAGGTTCAACTTTATCGCGCAGTCCGGTAGCGTGCGAAGGATCTACGATAATCGGCAGGTGGCTTAATTTTTTAATAACAGGTATTGCTGTTAAATCGAGAGTATTTCTTGTATATTTTTCAAAAGTTCTTATACCGCGTTCACAGAGAATAACTTGATTATTCCCGCCTGCCATAATGTATTCTGCAGACATAAGCCATTCTTCATATGTAGAGGAAAGACCACGTTTAAGGATAACCGGTTTATGAGCATGCCCGAGTTCTTTCAGCAGGTTAAAATTCTGCATATTTCTTGCGCCGACCTGCAGTATATCAACATATTTTTCAAACATTTCAAGCTGTGCTACTTCCATAATTTCAGATGTTACAGCCATACCATGATTGTCGGCAACGCTTCTTATAATTTTTAAACCTTCTTCGCCAAGTCCTTGAAAGGCATAAGGACTTGTTCTGGGCTTAAATGCACCGCCTCTTATAATTTTGACATTGGATTCTTCAAGCTCCTGTGCTGTTTCATCCATCTGGTCATAAGATTCTATCGTGCAGGGACCGGCAATAAGCCCTGTGTATTTGTCACCGAACTTTACGCCGTTGACTTCCACGACGGTATCTTTGCCCTGACAGGCACGTGCAGCAAGCTTATAGTTCGTTGTTAATTTTATAACTTCATCAACACCGTGTAAAAGTTCAAAATCTCTCTGGTCGACTTCTTTTACACCGATTGCATGAACTACGGTACGCGCTTCTCCATGTGAAACACGGGCTTCAAAACCTTTAGATTCTATGAATAATTCTACACGTTTAATGTCTTTTTCCGTGGCGTGGCTGTTCATTACAACGAGCATATCTTGTTACCTCTTTTTCTTCCGGCTGTTTTATGCAAAAGTTTTATCATTAATTATTATACACAAAAAAATAATTATATGATATACTAATAGTCAATTATGACAATATTTGATGAAGATTTAATTCTTGAAACAATAAATATGATAAAGCTTCACAATTTTGATATAAGAACTGTGACGCTTGCTGTAAGTTTGAGGGACTGTCTTTCCGAAGATATTAATTCTGTTTGCGACAAGATTAAGTATAAACTGGAAAAATATGCCGGCAATCTTGTAAAGTATGCAAACGATATTGAAAACGATTATTCAATACCGATTGTAAACAAACGTATTGCCGTGACACCGATATCGCTGGTTGGCGAATCCTGCCGTCAGAAAGATTATCTCAAAATCGCACGCACGCTTGATGATTCCGCTCAAAACCTCGGTGTGGATTTTATAGGCGGATATTCTGCGCTTGTGGAAAAGGGCTGTACGAAGGGAGATTTGACCCTGATAAATTCTATTCCGGAGGCGCTCGCTTCTACAAACAGGCTTTGTTCTTCCGTTAATGTTGCAACCTCAAAAGCCGGTATTAACATGGACGCTGTTTTAAAAATGGCTGATGTTATAAAAAAATCTGCAGAATTAACCGCGGATAAAGACGGACTTGGTGCAGCAAAACTTGTTGTTTTTTGCAACTCTGTCGGAGATAATCCGTTTATGGCAGGTGCCTTCTGCGGTTATGGTGAGCCGGAATGCGCTTTAAACATAGGAGTTTCCGGCCCGGGAGTCGTAAGAGCTGCGGTTGCTGATTTAGACAAAAACGCCGATTTGGGCGTTCTTGCTAATAAAATAAAACAAACTGCATATAAAATTACCGGAACAGGCGAGCTTGTCGGAAGAAAGCTTGCGGATAAGCTTAATGTTCCGTTTGGAGTCATAGATTTGTCGCTTGCGCCGACTCCTGCAATCGGCGACAGCGTAGCCCAGATTTTTCAAGCAATGGGGCTTGAACACGCAGGAGCGCATGGTACAACGGCTGCGCTTGCAATGCTGAATGATGCAGTTAAAAAAGGCGGAATTATGGCAAGCTCTTATGTAGGAGGTTTATCCGGAGCATTTATTCCTGTATCTGAAGATGCAGGAATGATAGAGGCAGCTTCCAAGGGGTATTTAACTTTTGATAAACTGGAAGCAATGACCTGCGTTTGTTCTGTAGGTCTTGATATGATTGCAATACCGGGTGATACTCCAAACAGCACAATTGCAGGTATTATTGCCGACGAGTCTGCAATCGGCATGATTAACAAAAAAACCACTGCAGTAAGAATTATTCCCGCGCCGAACAAAACTGTCGGGGATAAGGTTGTATTCGGCGGGCTTTTAGGTGAAGCGCCGATTATGCCGGTTAATAAACTTTCTTCTGCAGGATTTGTAAACAGAGGCGGGCGGATACCGGCGCCTATTCATAGTTTGAATAATTAAGGATTAAAAATATAATGGCAACGTTTAAAGATTTAGAAGACAGCTTTAAGAATTTTATTGTTCAAGAACAGTCAGATGCGCACAATATAAGAAGTGTTAATACTGCAAAATATAATAATATAAAAATATGGATGGATCCGTCAAAGTATGTTGAGCCTCATTTTTTTGTAAGAATTTCTATATCTGAAGCTGTGTTTGCATTGAGCGACTGCTCTAAATTTAACGGCGGATTGGGTTACGAAGAAAGATTTGTTATAAAATGGTTTGGCAGAATGGGAATTAAAGAAAAACTTGCGGAACTGTGGAGTAACGCGGAAAAGAACAAAGAAGACAAATAGTCCGGTTTGTGGTATTATAAATTTGATGGAGTACAGAGAGTTAGCAGTAAATCCGGTGAGTGTTGTTTTACAGCTTGTCGGCGCCAAATGGAAAATTTTAATAATCAAAGAACTGCTTAAAAAAGAAATGCGGTTTGTTGAGTTAAAGAAAAAACTCGGCTGTACGGCAAAAGTTTTGACAAAATGCTTGAAAGAATTAGAAGAGGACGGTCTGGTACTGCGGGAAGAATACGAGGGGCTTCCGCCGAGGGTCGAATATTATTTAACAGATATCGGATACACGCTCAGACCTGTGATTGATGCGATGCAGAAATGGGGTTCAGAATATAAAAAACTGCGTAAACTAATGGAGAATTATAAAACAAAAGGAGATTAATTATGGATATAAAATATTTGGGACACAGCGCATTTGAGCTTAATGCAGACGGAAAGAAAATTTTGATAGACCCGTTTTTGGTCGCTGTACCGGATTATAAACCGGAAAATATTTATAATATTTTTGTAACGCATGCCCATGGCGACCATCTGGGAAGCGCAATAGAAATTTCTAAAAAAACAGGCGCGCCGATTACTGCAGTATTTGAACTTGCGAATTACTGCGCAAAACAGGGGGCTAAAACACAGGATATCAGTTTAGGCTCCTGGATTGATTACAGCTGGGGGCGTGTATGCGCTGTTCCTGCTTTCCACTCAAGTTCAACTCCGGACGGTCAGTATGGCGGATGCCCTTGCGGATTTATTTTGGAAGCAGGTGGACAGGTAATATACCACGCAGGCGATACATGCTTGAGTTCTGAAATGAAAATGATCGGTGAAGTTTATCAGCCGGATGTTGCGATGCTTCCTATCGGCGGGAAATACACAATGGATATTGAACACGCTGTTAAGGCTTCTGAATGGCTTGGCGCAACAATGATTGTTCCGATGCACTACAATACTTTTGACGCAATAAGCGTGGATATTTCAGAATTTGAACGCCAGATACGCGAAATAGGGAAAATGCCTCTTATATTAAAAATCGGAGGATGAAACCAGCCGGTCAAACTCTTTTGAAAAATCTCTCTGATTTAATTCAATTATCGGGAGGTGATATTCTTCTGCGAGTTTTTGAACTTTTATATCGTAGTTGACTGCAAGTGTTTTTACACCGCATTTTATTGCCGTAACATTTGCGTGAAACCGCATGCCTATCATATATTCCAAATCAGAAACTTTCTCAAAAACATCATTAATGGAGAGGTTTTTCAATATTTCTACGTCCTCTAACCCCATTTTCTTAAGCATTCTGCCGAAAGTTTCGCAGACATCTAAATCAATGCTGTCTTGAAAAGAAAAAATTTCTATTTTTTTATCCGGAAATCTTTTGACAATCTCGCCTGCGAGCGCCTTTAAAAAATCCTCGGTTAAAGAGGGATAATTTCTAAGCTGTATTCCTGCAGTTCCTTTCTTCCCTTTTTTAGGCAAATCTAAATCAAAAACTGGATCTTTAACAAGTTCGGAATCTATTCCCCAGGTTTTTAGAAGCTCCATAGATTTTTTATCGCGCACCGATATTTTATAACAGTGTTTTAAAGCGTTTTTAGCAAGCAGTTTCCCGATTTTTGAATTAATAGGTCCGATACCCTGCGCAAATATTATAACCTTTTTCCTTAGAATTAATGCAAGATAAATAATTCCGAGATAGTAAATTAGGCTCTTTAAGCTTGTCACGTCCTGCAGAAGGCTTCCTCCGCCGGATACAAGAACATCAGATTCTTTTAGGCTTTCCCAGAAACCAAGCATTGGACAGGCTTCAACACCGTGGATTTCCGCCGTCTTATCCGGATTGGAAGATATGAGCGTAATTTTTTCCGCGCCTTCTGATTTTAATTTGTTAACCAGAACATGCGCGATAGCTTCGTCTCCGAAGTTGTCAAAGCCGATATAGCCGGATACTATATACTTTGTCATACGGGAATATTCTCCATCACTGCACTTTTATACGGTATCGCCTGTATTGCGCCGTAATTTTGGGTCTGCAGACCTGAAACGACTGATGCGTATTTCATAGCATCTTTTGGAGAATAGCCGTTGGTTAGTGCGTATAAAAATCCGCCGTTGAACACATCGCCGGAAGCGGTTGTGTCAATAGCTTTTGATGTATTATAAAATTCTGTAAAGTCTATATCACCGTTGTAGCCGGTATAATATCCGTTATCTATGTGAGATTTGATTACAACTATTTTTACGCCCTTATCCCACAGATATGTCATGACTTTGTCAATAGAAGATACATCATAAAGTTTTGAGGCATCGTTTTTTAAGCTTAAAAATATAATATCCGTATAGTCAATAATCTCTTCAAAACACTCTTTTGTATCTGTTGAATTCATAAAGCAGGATGTATAGTTAGGATCATAAGCCGTCATAACATCGTTTTGTTTTGCAAGCTTAAATGCTTCTCTCACAAGCTCTCTTGCCCCTGCGCCTAAAGACTGGATTACGCCTGTTGAATACACAAGTTTTAAGTTTTTAATACAGTCTTCGTTTAAATCTTCAATTGAAAGTTTTGATGCGGCGGTTTTGCGTTTGTAGTATAAAACCTCTTTTTTGTCCTGCGTCTTAGATACAATGTACATCCCGTTTTGTTCATCATTTGTTTTAATCATTGATGTATCAATGTTTTCTTTCTGCAGGCTTGATAAGATAAATTCGCTGAAACCGTCGTTGCCGACTTTTGTAATATAACTTACATGTCCTCCGAGGCGTGCTATAGTAACCGCCGTTGTGACAGTATCACCGCCGAAATATTTGTTTAATGTTGAAGTATCTGCTAAAGTTCCGTTTGCAGAAAGTTCAATTAAACACTCGCCTATTACTGCTATATCTGCTTTTGAGTCCATTCAGTGAAATCCTTTATTTCTTTCAAAATTTCTTTTGTTCTGTTTGTAATTTCTTTCGGCGTAAAGCCTAAATAAAAATCACGTCCGACACCTACGGCAGATGCGCCTGCTCTTATATATGTTACAACTTCATTGAGTTTTATATTGCCCATCGGCATTAAGCTTAAAAACGGCATCTGTCTTAAAATATCTTCAATATATTTAACTCCGCCCATTGCATCTGTCGGATAAAGCTTAATCAGCGGTATTCTGGATTTCCACGCATTATAAGCCTCATTTGCCGTAGATGCGCCTGCAATAAACGGTACGCGTTTGTTTTTGGAAATCTTAACCATATTCATCTGGAAAATTGGCGAAGAAATCAACTGCGCCCCGCTTTCAAATGCAGCGTCCGCCTGCAGAGAGGTTATTATACCGCCCGCGCAGACTTTTGCAAACTTTGAAACTTCCGCTATTGCCGGATATATTGAAGGATTTTCAACATTAATTTCCAGCACCCTTATTCCGCCTTCTACAAGCGCTTTTGCTATTTCTATTGTCTGTTCGGCGTCTTTGCATCTTACTATGGGATAAACCTTGTCTTCCCTAATCATTTGTATATAATTTTCACTCATAAATATCTATCCTTTTCCCCTGATTTATTATATCATAATACTATGAACAAAATTAAATTTGCATTACTTAGTATTATTGTCTTACTGATACTGATTTTTGTCTACTCTGTAACATATAATTTTGCAGAACCTAAAGCATACGATTTTATGGTAAGACATGTTTTAACCGAAAAACTGCCGTTTCATAACAAACAAGTTTATGGAAGCGGTGATGTTGTTCTCGTTATGATTGATACCATAACTGTTGATAAATACAGATGGCCCTGGAAAAGAGAACTTTACTGCAAGCTTTTTGAATATTTCCATAAATATGCACAGCCCAAAGTTGTTGTACATGATTCCATTATTGGATCTCTTGATAAGGATAATCCCGAATCTGATAAAAAATTCTTTGAAACAATTAATAAATTTGACAACCTTGTATCCGGCTTTATGCCTCTTATAAATGAATCCTGGGGAGATAAAAATTTTGGAGAAAAATACGATAGACAGTTTAAAGAAAAATTTGCATTAAAGATTGATAATGAACTTACTGAAATTCCGTCTTTTTACCCCGGTCTAATGCCGTTTCCGCAGGAATATTTTAACGCAATAAAACATATCGGCTCGGTGTCATTCCTTTCCGGTTTTATCGACGGACGTCTTTCTTCTAATGCATTGGATGAGGTTCAAAGAAACTATGAGTATATGCTTGCATATAAAGAGAATTTCTATCCGTCGCTTGCTCTGGAAGCTTTTCTTATTGCGAATAATTTCCCGAAAATAAAAGTCACGGACTCTTATATAGAGTTTCCGGATTTAAATTACAGAATTAAGCACAGTGTAACCAAACATCAGATGTTTGTTCCGATAAAATATTATAAATTATGGAACGGCTATTCCCATCCGGCTATCTCTGCCATTGATATCATGAACTCTTATGACAATCTGCAAAAAGGAAAAAAAGCGGTTATTAATCCGGATATATTTAAGGATAAAATTGTAGTAATCGGCGCAAATGTTCCTGCCGGCGGAGGTTTAAACGATACAAAAAATACACCTGTTTATTCAGCTCACCCCGGTGCTGACATACAGGCAACCGTAATTGACAATATTCTGCATAATGATTTTCTAAAAGTTCTGCCAAAAGCTTTTAATATTTTGATTACGATTTTAGGAATGATTGCCGTTTATGCGGTTATCCGCATACATACGCTTTTTAAATCAATTACTCTTGCTTTTGCATTGATTGCCGGATATTTATTATTCAGCACTGTATGTTTTTATTTCGGATGTGTAGTGAATGTCATTACGCCCGTTGTGATGTACATTGTCACAATGATTATCGCGTATATTCACAAATTCGTACTGGAAAACAGAAGCAAAGAAAAAGTTAAATCCGCGATGGGCAAATATATGTCCGAAGATGTTATGAAACGCGTTGTGATGAATATTGATAATCTCGGGCTCGGCGGTAAAAAGGCTGTTGTAACAGTTTTATTTTCGGATATAAGAGGGTTTACTTCCATGTCTGAAACAATGCCCGCAGAACAGGTTTCACAGATTTTAAACGAATACTTTACCGAAATGGAGCCGATTATTACTAAATATAACGGCATAATCAATAAATTTATCGGCGACGCTGTAATGGCGATTTTCGGCGAGCCTATTCAAGATAAAAACCACGCACTTAATGCGGTTAAATGCGGTTACGAAATGCTTATGAAAGTCAAAGAACTCCAGAAAAAATGGGCAGAAGAAGGAAAGCCGAAAATTGATATCGGGATAGGAATTAATACAGGCGAGGTTTTTGTCGGCAATATCGGCTCGGTCAATCGTATGGAATACACGGTAATCGGCGATACGGTTAACCTTGCAAGCAGACTCGAAAGCTACAATAAGGTTTATAAAACAAAAATGCTTATCAGCTCTTCAACATACGAACAAACCAAGAGCATTCTTGATGTTATCAGGATTTCGGATGTTGAAATCAGAGGCAAATCGCATAAAATGGATATTTATGAAGTGCTGAAAGTTATCTGCTAGCAAAAAATTTTTTGTCCGGTTTTAAAAAGAATACTATGCAAATAAATAAATTAAATTCAGTAAATTTCGGTGCAAAATTTCTGACAAATACCGAAATCTCAAAATATAACCCCAAAAAGAAAACTTACCAGCCTTTAAATGTCTCTCTGGTAGAGATTGAACCTGCCAGTAATGATGATTTAAGAACTCTTGTAAATGTAGCTAAGGGCTGGGGGAAAAATCATACTTATGCAACTGATATTGCCTCAACAGCAAGCGGAATTGCGGGAGATTTCCTGCCGGCAGAGAATTTTAAAATATATGCCTTGACACGCCAGGATGAGAATTACGAAAAGCTTAATGAGCATAAAATCCTTGGTCTGGCGCAGATAGAGCTGGAAAAACACCAGCCTGCCGAGCTTGCGTATCTGCAGGTAAATCCCGAAACGGCATATGCCTCTGATACACGTCAATACAAACAAATAGGAACCGGTTTTATTAATGTTTTGAAAAAGATATATAACAAAGCAATTACGCTGAGTTCTGTCTATTCCGCAACAAATTTTTATGAAAAAAACGGCTTTGAGCTGATAGACCCGAACAAACTACGCTACATCTGGCGCCCGGGAAAATAAAAGGTTTTCCGAAACAGGCTGAAAGCAAGAAAGCCGTCCTTGCACAGAGTTCTGTAGTTCTGTAGGATGCGGTAAATCATAGATTTACCGTATAAAAAACACAAGTGATGACACTACTAAAAATGTTTCGGTAATCAAAGATTACCAAAACCTGCATTCTGTACGCACGGCGTAGCGTCCCCGCAAGGGGCGAGGGAATTTGCGCGAATCTGTTTTTTGTAAAAACAGGCAGGATACAAATTTTTGCACCAAAAATTTAAAGAGAAAATATAGTCTGTAAAAACCGCTGGGCATAATATCCGGCTTTTTAGTGATTTTTGATTGTAACAGTTTGTTAACTTTTATTGTTTAAATGGCAATTTCTCATTAAAAAAATACTTTATAAGACTATAAAGTGTGTTTTAAAAGTGTGAATTGCAAAAAATGACGTTTATCTATAATACTCCCGTTTTAAATAATATAAATATCCCCGCAATCCGATTCAGAAGCAATCCGGCAGTTTATACGGACGCCTCCGGTTTTGGCAGAGATTCATTTAATTCCAATCCTTTGAATGACAGCTTTAAGGATAAGAATTCTCTTACGGCGCTTGCGAAGTCAAATCCGCGTGTTATGAATATTTTGAAGGAGAACAATATTCCGCTGAAAGTTAACGCAGAAGAACTTGAGAAATTGAAGCAGGGGCATCTTTTAGACACCCGTGTTATGTCTGCGAAAATCTATTCTTCTCTTCCAAAAGAATTAAAAGAGAATATAAACTTAGCCGATTTACAGCAGGCATCAATGCTTCACGATTACGGCAAAGTTTTGGTTCCGGAAAGTATTTTAAACAAAAACGGACGTTTGACGCCGGAGGAGAAAAAAATAATGGAACTGCATTCTGAACTCGGTTATGAGTTGTTAAAACAGCAGGGAGTAAATGAAAATGTTTTAAATCTGGTCAAATATCATCACCAAACCGCTGACGGAAGCGGATATCCGGCATTATCAAACAGCTACACACCGGATATTTCATCAGAAATTCTCGCGACAGCGGATAAGTATTCGGCATTAAGGGAAAAAAGAAGCTACAAAGATGCCATGACCCGCGAAGAAGCTTTAAAAGTCATCCGCGAGGATGTAAATTCCGGTTTAATTTCTCAAGAAGTATACGACGCCCTTGAAAAAGCAGTATAATAAAAATTTTACAAATATACGCAAAAAATTTTTTGTGCGGGTTTATATTGAGTATGAAGATAGATAACAGCGGTATAAGTTTTCGGGCAGGGTTAACTGCGCAGATGAAAAGGGAAATTTCTGCTTGTGATGTAAAGAAAATCACAGAAGAATTCACAAAGAGCGGAGTCAATGCGGATTTTAAAGATAATAAAGCCGCTGCGTGGTGTTCCCTCAAGTGTCTGGAGATTATTAAATATTTAAACAAAGAATATCATTTAAATTTGGGATTACCTAAAGGGGTTTATGTCGAAGACTTTAGAGAATTAAATATAAATAGTAAAACATCTTTAGGTTTTTTAAACCTTGCACCGGCAAGTTTGTACAAAAACAGCGCAAGAATAACTCCGGAAAAATCAATATTTTTAAATGATTTTAAAGAATTTAATCACGCCGGTGGAAATGCTTACTGGAACAGACTGGACGGTATTGCTGACGAAAACTTTGATAAAAGAATTTCGGCAACAGATTTTTTTCTGGAACCAATTTTGCACGAATTTCTGCATGCTGTACACGAAGAAAACCTAAGCCAAAAGCTTGGCGGGAAAAAGCTTGTAAAAGCTATACAAGATACTTGCAAACCGGAAAAGCTTAGAAAATTCCGGATGAAACATGAACTGCTTCTTGAAAATATCTGCTGTTATGCTGCTGTTAATCCTTTTGAGGCTGTTGCCTGCGATATGTCAAAAAGGGCAATAAGTAATCTTGATAAAGAAACACTTCTGCCGCAAAATAATTTTATACAAGAAAGCCCGTATTCTAAAATTCCTGTGTTGAAAAGTTTTTTTATAAAAGAAGATAAACTCTCGCATCTTTTACGACGCTTCTGGAATGGAAAATTTGAATAATATATTTACGCATTAACAACTTCAAACAGGGCATTTACAACAACCGGATCCCATTTTACGCCGGCTTCTTCTTTTATTATGGAAAGAGCTTTATCCTTGTCCATTGCTTCGCGGTATGAACGGTCGGAAGTCATTGCGGTATATGCGTCTGCAACGGCTATAATTCTTGAACCAAACGGGATAGAGTTTCCTTTTAAGCCCTCCGGCTCGCCTCTGCCGTCCCAGCGTTCTTTATGGTAATGAATATACGGGATTACCTCTGAAAGGAAATTGATGTTCATCAAGAGGTTAACTCCTACATTCGGGTGGTTCTGAAGTTTTTCCCACTCTTCCTTAGAAAGCTTGCCTTTGTTTGCAAATAGAGATTCCGGAAGAGTTATCTTGCCGATATTCTGTAAAAGACCGGCATAGTATACCAGATCAGTCGTTTTTTCATTAAGCCCGAGCTGTTTGCAGAGCTTTCTGGATAAATCCGCCGTATTCTGAGAATGAGCAACCTTATACTGTCCCTTTTCGTCAACAGCTTTAGCAAGTCTTTCAACAAATGCCTGCTGTTGAACTCCCAAATCTCCGATTAAGGCTGTTAATTCCGCACGCTTATGCTGGAGAGCTTCCGCAAAAATGCTGTCCTCATTGATTAACTCTTCGGTTTCTTCTATTGCTTTTTGAAGGTGCAATGAGGTGCCGAACAAGCGTCCTATGGTTTCAAGAAGATCCATATAAGCTTTTTTAATTGTTTTTTCCTTGTAGTTTTCTATCACAACAACACCCACAATATATGCGTTGTTATGCATAGGAACAACCGCAAGTGATTTTACATCATATTCTTTGAGTTCATATTTTGGAATAAAATTATCAATTTTAGAAACATCCTTTATCTGGACTTTTTCCAGCGTGTTGAATGCTTTAACAACAATAGATTTGTCATCGGCGGAATATCCGAGTTTTTTTGCGTATATATCTTCGTCAAAATCTATTGATGAACCGGCAAGACCAAGGATTTTGTTTTCTATATTCAACCCTTTAGTAAACTCTTTTGTAAGATAGATATGGCATGCATCAACATCAAGTATCTGGGTTAATGTTTTAGCAATAGAATTATACACAACATACTCATCCTGCGAATTAAATCCGAGAACGCAAAGCGTATTATCTAATGAGTATATTGAAATAAGTTCTTTCAATTGTGATTTTAAGCGGGTTGTCTTATCCTTGACATCTTTCCCGATTTTGTTTGCCAAATCTTCAGATATTAAATATTCAGATATAAAGTCGCCAATATTAAGGGCAAATATTTCTTCAAGCGGATCGTCTTCCATCAAATCAATTGATCTGCTGAATAGTGAAGCGCCTAATTCTTCTTTATCTGTCATAATATTCCTTCCTACAAAAAATTAATTTCTTCTTATTAATACATATAACGGCATAAATTTTAAAAACTTTAGGAAATTTTACAAATTTTATACTTTAGTTGTAGAAAAGTTATACTAAATGCCGAAAATAGGGGCTTAATGGGGTTTACAATTTGTAATATTTGGGGAAGCGGAGGAAGGAATTGAGGATTAGTGATTAGTGACTAGTCACTCTTTTCACTCTTCACGAATTTCAGCTATTTAATCACACCCAAACATCAAAACAGATTAAGCTGGGGAGCCAAAATCTCTGAGTCAGCAGATTTTTTGCGTACAGCAAGATTTTTGGAAAAATCTCTCTGCATCCTGCTCATCAACTCTTCGGAGCGTTTTACAACACTGTTAGGAAGCCCCGCCATTTTGGCGACTTGTATTCCGTAGCTTTTGCTCGCGCCTCCGGGAACGATTTTGCGCAAAAATTCAATTTCTCCGTTTTCCTCGCTGACTGTTATACGGTAGTTTTTAATCTGCGGGAATGTATTTGTCATTACGTTAAGTTCGTGATAGTGGGTTGCAAAAATACATCTTGCTTTAATCTTATCCGCAATATATTCCGCAACCGCCCACGCTATTGCGACTCCGTCATATGTGCTTGTTCCGCGCCCTATTTCATCTATCAAGATAAGACTTCTGTCTGTTGCACTGTTCAGAATATAAGCCGTTTCTGTCATTTCTACCATAAAAGTAGATTTGCCAAGAGTCAAGTCATCGCTTGCCCCGACGCGTGTAAATATCTTATCAATAATCCCGATTTCGCCGTAATCAGCAGGTATAAACGAACCAATCTGCGCAAGTATTGCAATAAGCGCATTCTGCCTCATATAAGTTGATTTACCAGCCATATTCGGTCCGGTTAATATCATAAACTGAGTTTTTGAACTGTCAAAACTTGAAAGCTCAATATCATTCGGCACATATGTTCCGAGCGGAAGAATTTTTTCCAGAACCGGATGGCGCCCGTTTTTAATATTAAAATCACCGCTTTCATTAATAACCGGACAAACATAATTCTGCTCTACCGCAACAGAGGCAAAGGAAGCGAACACATCGAGCATTGCAACGCAGTCTGCAATATCGCGAATAATAGTTACAAACTCTTTTGAATAATTGCGGAAATCGCTGAAAATTTTGTATTCCAGTTCATACGCCTTAACCTGCGCTGTCAAAACTTCATCCTCATGCTTTTTCAGTTCGTCGGTTATAAACCTTTCCCCGCCTGTTAATGTCTGTTTTCTTATATAATTTGCGGGAACCTTATTCAAATTGGAGTTGGTAACTTCTATATAATACCCGAAAACTCTGTTATATCCGACTTTTAATGTCGAAATTCCGGTTTTTTCTCTCTCCTGCTGTTCAAATTTCTTAAGCCAGTCCTCGCCGTTGAACATTAAATCTCTCAAATAGTCCAAATCAGCGTTTACCCCGCTTTTAATCAACCCGCCTTCCTTGACGGCTGTCGGAGCCTCCTCGCTTATGGTCTGTTCTATTGTATCTGTATAATCCTCCACCGCGCTTAGAGAGTCCTCAAGCTTTTCGAAAATATTCAATCCTGCGGATTTTGATAATTCAACAAGCGGAGGAACATTGCTTAATGACATTTTTAAACTCAAAAAATCCCTCGGGTTTGCGGTTCCGTTGCTTAATTTTGTTGAAAGACGCTGAATATCATATATATTATTAAGATGTTTTTCAAGTTCATAGCGAACGGAAGAATTTTCAACAAGCTTTTTTACAGCCTCCTGCCTTTTCAGTATTCTTGCAGGGTTTTTAAGAGGCTGGCATATCCAGGATTTCAAAAGCCTTGCGCCCATATTGGTATTTGTTTTATCAACAGCCCACAAAAGAGAGCCGTACCGGTTTTTTTCTCTTAAAGTTTCAGTAAGTTCAAGGTTTTTCCTTGTACCGGCATCAATTGCCATATATTCGCTCAGTTCATAGATATCAATCTTTTCAAATTTAGGGAAACCCTCTTTCAAATTTTCCCATATATAAGCAAGCATGCCGGCTGACGCCCTAAATCCGAGCGGGCATGACTTATACCCCAAAGCATCCAGCGTACTCAGATTAAAAACCTGCTTAAGATTGTTTTGCGCAAAATCATCCTCAAAAACTTTTGCCGGAACTTTTGAGCAGTTGTAATTATTCACAATCTCATCCGGCAGATCAACAGTTTCTTCCGGTACAATCTGGAACGGCTGGAGTTTCATTTTTTTTGCCGGCGCAATAACTTCTGCAGGCTGTATTCTTGCAAGTTCTGTTATAACCGTGTCATAATCGAGTTCTGATGCCTTAAATTCGCCTGTCGAAATATCTGTGTAAGCAAAGCCCCACTTGTCTTTTTCCTTAAACAAAGCACACATATAATTGTTGCTGTTCTGGTTCAAAAAATTGCTCTCAATAATCGTACCGGCGGTAATAACCCTTACAACACCTCTTTTAACAACGCCTTTTGCAAACTTCGGATCCTCTAACTGCTCGCAGATTGCAACTTTAATATCTTTTGCAACAAGCTTTTCCAGATATCCGTCAAGCGCCTTTACAGGAATCCCCGCAAGCGGTATTCTGCCGAGTTTTGCCCCGCAGTCGCGCCCCGTAAGCGTCAATTCAAGCTCGCGGGATAAAACAACCGCATCTTCAAAAAATGTTTCGTAAAAGTCGCCCATCCTATAGAGCAGAAGGCTATCGGGGTTCTCTCTTTTTATCTCCAAAAACCTCTGCATTGCAGGTGTGGCATCCTCGATACAAACATCCGACGTATTAACAAGATTGATTTCAGACTTTGTCATAGTTATAATTGTACATAATATTTACTGGAGGTGCAAGTAATGTTTAGATTGATAAAAATAATTTTTAATGCTTTTTTGCTTGTCCTTGCAGTAATCGGCTTTAATGCAATCGGCGGTCAAAAATACGTAGAATCCGCTAAAGTCTGTATCGTAAAATTTATACAGGAACATGCCGTAGAAAGCGCTAAAAAAATCGGTGATTTTTCTAAACTAAACGAAGAGTTTCAAATAGATAATGCCGTTAATCTTGCAGGCTATAAAGCAGTGCTTGCAGAGCATAAAGCCTCCGGACAAAAAATGCTTATTGTTGATTCCGGCAAAAAACCGCTTTTAACGCAGAATGATATAAAAAGCAGTGAAGTTGATAAAAAACTAAAAGAGCTTGCCAATAATTTCAAATATCAGGCAATAACTCTTCAAGATATAAAAATAACCGGCAGAGGAAGCATGAATGTATACGGAAAAGAAGTTCCGTACGCAAAGTTTGAAGCGCACGTTACAAAGCTTCCGTTCTCTGATGTAGCCGGAATTGTAGCAAGTGTTCAAACCTCTGACGGTTCAGAAAAATTAGCTATTTCACTCAGCGAAAAAGATAAATATTCACAGCTTATCACAAACGAGTTTTACAAGGGAGTGCATGAAGGGAGAAAGGAGTAATTGAAGAATTAAGTGAGTCATAAGTCGTGGTTATAGAATTTCTTTAATTATGCTTTTTTCACTTATATCATTTTTGATACCACGATTCACGAGTTTCGATTCACAATTCACCCCCCAATCCCCCCCTAAAATTTCAAACATTATACCCATACCTGCCCTTGTGATATAATAAAAAGGTATGAAACGAATTCTGAAAAAACTGTTTTCTAAAGTAACGCTCATTATTCTGATATGTATCCTTGCGCTTTTAGTCTTTTTCTTCTGGGGCTGGCTGGAAAAGCAGGCTATGAAAGTTAAAGGGATGTATTATATTTACAAAGGCGATCAGGCTTATGCACAGGATAACATGGCAAAAACACTTGAATTCTATGAAGAAGGACTTAAGCTTTATCCGGAACATTATGAGGCCTGGTTTAACCTCGGAAACATCTACGCTGTTTATGAAGATTACTATTCAGCGGTTGATGCGTATGAACATGCCATTAAGTATAATCCCAAATACGTTCTTGCGCGCATGAACCTCGGTATTGTCTATTCCGAAGATTTAGGATTTTTTGACGAAGCAATCGAACAGTTTGATACAATTACACAGATAAGACTGCTGAAATTGTGGATACCTTTTGTTTACAGCAACGTAAAAAGCGTGCGCGGAAACAGAGGTATCGCATACTACAACAAAGGCGTTGCCTATAAACAGAAAGCTATGTATCTTCCGCTTGAAAAAAGATATTTGGCATACAAATATCTCGGCGAAGCAGTAGAAGCCTATAAAAAAGCATTAAAAATACTTAAGAAGAATTATGATATTTATTATAACAAAGCTGTTGCACACCATCTGCGCGGCGAATACAGAGAGGCAGGGCTTGATTACTGCAAAGCAATAGAGCTTGAGCCAATGAGGTTTGAAGCGCATTATAATCTTGCGGTGCTTTTGCGCTCTCTTAACAGATATAATGATTCAATGCTGGAACTTCAAAAAGCCGCTATGCTTATACTGGAAGAGCCGGACGCATCAGGACTGCAGACAGCGTATATTTTTAATCTGCTGAACGAAGTAACGCGCAGTTTTATTTCAAGCGATGAATATTATACCCAGAAACTTACGGAAGAGCCGACTGCAGGCGGAAGCTACACATATATTAACGGCAAAATTGTGCCGGATGAAGAATTTGATAAAGCAATACTGAAAAATTTCAAGACCTGCGCGGGATTTGAATTTTTTAATGAGGAAGAAGAATATTAATGGAAAACAAAGAGCTTCATTTTTTAACAGAAGTTTCGGATGTACTGGCTCAAAAGGTTGATACATCAAAACTTGCGGAAAACTTAAAAAATATCATAACAAAATATACTCCGCTTAAAAATCTTTCAATATACGTTTTTGATACAACAACCGGAACATTGCGCGACTGCAAAAACAACTGGCAAGTTATGGAGGACGCACCGGAGATTTATAACGCATACAAGGATATTGAAAACCACGATTTTGTCATTAATTCTAAAGCCTATAAACTCCCGCCGGTCATCGGAGAGATTACATTCAAGATAAATTCGCTTTTTATGCCGGTAGTTAAGGACGAAAACATTTTCGGAATTACGGAACTTGTTTTTGAAAATGATACACAGATTAATATGGAGTTTTTGTTCTTGATGAAAATTCTGGCAGGACAGATTTCCCTAAAGCTCCAGAATATCGTTCTTGACGAGCAGTCAAGAATAAATGTCGAGTTTCATGATTCAATGAAAAACATAGCAAAAATTATTGAAACGCAGTATGAATTGAATTATATTGTGCCTTTGATAGGCGAAATGCTTGACAGATTTATTTCTGATCACTTAATATATGTATTTTTAAAACAGAATAACGAATTCACCCTCGTCTGGCCGAAAGCCTGCAAAGATGAAAGAATATATGAAATCTTAAAACAGCTTTCGCCTCAAACGCCTTATGTGCTTACAAACGACGACAAAATCGGTGCATTTCCTCTGACTTCTGAGGGCGAAATAACCGGCTGTATTGTTGCAAGAAGCACTCTTGATAAGCTTTCAACCCGTGATATCAGTTATCTTGAACAGCTTACAAGACAATCCGCAATTACGATTAACCGCGCAAATGCCTATGCGAAAATATTGCAATATGCAACACTTGACGCACTTACGGGCTTGAATAACAGACGTCAGTTTGAAGTCCGTCTGAAACAGGAAATTGCAACAACAAAAAGACAAAAAAATCCTCTTTGCGCAATGATGATTGATATTGATTTCTTTAAAAAAGTCAACGATACATACGGGCATGCAAGCGGTGATGCCGTTTTAAGAGCAGTGGCTTCCGTTATCAAAGAGCATTTAAGAGAATCTGATATTCCGTCAAGGTACGGCGGAGAAGAGTTTGCGGTTCTTCTGCCATACACGCATATAGATGAAGCGCAGATTGTAGGCGAAAGATTGAGAAAAGCCGTCGAAAGCACGCCGGTTCCTATTGACAAAAAAAATATAAATGTGACAATAAGTATGGGTTTAGCCGAATTTAACCCCGAAGAAACCGGAGAAGAATTATTTGAACGCGCAGACAAAGCTTTGTATGAAGCCAAAGAAAGCGGAAGGAACAGGGTATGTATAAACAAAGATGCAAAACTTTAGATGACACAAAGGCTCTTGCTTATAAATTCGCAGAGCTTGTAAAAGATGACGGATGTTTTGTAAACCTTTACGGCGAAATCGGAGCCGGCAAAACAGCCTTTGTCAAGCTTGTTGCAGAAGCTCTCGGTATTAAAGAAAAAGTTACAAGCCCGAGTTTTGTTATACTGAACGAATACCACAGTGCATCCATTCCTGTTTACCATTTTGATTTGTACAGACTGGAACACGCGGGAATAAAAACTATTACGGATGAACTCAGGGAATATTCCGAAGGCAAAAAGATAACTTTTGTTGAGTGGGCAGAATTCTCTCAAGGCGAACTTCCGTTTGACAGAATAGAAATTAATGTCACATATGACGATGATGACAGCAGAGTTTATGAATTTAATTCTATAGGCGAAAAAAATATGAAAATTATAGAAGGATTAAAAAAGTGAAGATACTGGCTTTTGACACCTGTCTTGATAAAACTTACGTAACACTGAGCGAAGACAGTAATATAATTAAAAGTGAAACAATTTTATCCGACGGCAAAAACTACCATTCTGCGTATCTGCTGTCGACGATTGTGCGGATATTGAAAGAGAATAATTTGACTCCGCAGGATATAGAGATGATTGCAACTGATATCGGTCCGGGGAGTTTCACCGGAATAAGAGCCTGCACAACTGTTGCAAGAGTTTTAGCCCAGCAGTTAGAGGCTGTTAAGCCGGAAGCCGGAATTAAAACAGCCGGAGTTTCTTCACTGGAGATTTTATCCAAAATCCTCGGCGGGGATAATCTTGTCGCATTGGATGCAAGAAAAAACAAAGCTTATGTATATGACGGCAAGATTCTCGGTGCAGTAGAGCTTGAAGAAGTTGATAAAATGGTTAAAGACAGAGTTTTGATAACAGATGACAGCCTGCTTCCGCGCTTCAGTCAGTATACAGACAAAGCTGTTTCATACCAGGCAGGCGATTATCCGCTGGGTGAAATCCTTGCAAAACTTGCGCTTAATAAAACAGAAACCGACTGGAGAAAATTAAAACCCCTGTATATTCAACCGCCTCCGGTGTTTGGGAAGTAATTAGGGTGTATGGTTTAATTCGTGAATAGTGAAGAGTGGTTATAGAATTTTTTAATTGAGCTTTGTTTAGTTGGATTATTAAATCACAAGCCCGCCAAGAATGACAGTAGGTTTTAAGCCGTAAACGTTCAGAAAGGCGTGCAGTGCCTAACGGTATTATTGCTAAATTATTATGGTTACGATATCCTTATATAAGTGAGGAGATAGCATAAAATGACAGTTATAGAAAAAATTAATGAAATTAATGATGTTGTAAAAGATATTTTTGAATTCACTCAAAAAAATGAAGTCGTCAAAGCGGATTTTGATGAGTATCTGGCTACAATCGGCGCAAGAAATATTCCGCTTAACCAGATGGAAAAGATTTTTCTGCCGTATATTTTTGAGCGTAAGATTAATAACAAATCAATACTTGAAATGTTTGAAGATGATAACGGCTCAAAACCTATTATTGACAGCTTATTGAATACGCAGGCATCAATTTTTGAAATCAAGAAGATTTTAAAAAACGGATTTGAACTTTATAACTTGATTAATGAAAAAATTTATAAAGTTTTATCGCTTACAAAAATGACCAGTTTCCGCGGAATATACGCCGGGCAGTTTATAGCAGCAAGAATATTTAAGTTTGAAGACGAATATTATTTGATAGAGATTTCAAGCGTGCTTTCTCACTCACAAAAAGAAGAAGCATACAGATACGCTGTAATGAAGCTGGTGCAGACTCCAAGAATGCTTTATCTTGATAATCCGGAAAAAGAAGAAGAAATCAAGAATACAATCGGCGAAATGTATAAAAAGTTTATCAAAGCTTTTGATACTGATATTATCTTGACTACAAATAAACACGCCGATGATATAATAGGCGCATTTAATGAAGGTGAAGAAATTGATTTGTCCGATAAGGGATGCGATATTGAAAATTATAAATTTTTCCATGTCAAAGAATTGGATAACAATTATTCTAATTTTCTGGAAAACTCTATGGGCGGGTTTTCTTCCCATAACGAAACCTATGATGTGGCAGTAATTTTTGATGAAAAGAACGGATTATATGCAATACCTTTCTATCAAACTTTCTGCAAGATATTTGAGGACAAAAGTTTGGTTGAAAATGTAAAAGCCTGTGTAGAATACTTTTTGACCAATGATTCAATTCCGAATACTATTCTGGAAAGAGTTTCTGCCAAATATCCGAACTTTATGGAAGTAATTAATGAGGTCATGGGTACATCTTACAGCTTTGAAGAACTAATTAAGAACTATAAATCGGAATATCTGAATAACAGGATTTATTCATCAGCAACGGTTCTGTATTGCTCGAATGCGTTTTCTGAAATATTTGACTACATTTCAGCACCAAAACCGGAAAAACCTGCAGTTCCGTCTGAAAAAGTCGGACGCAATGATCCATGCCCTTGCGGAAGCGGAAAGAAATACAAGAATTGTTGCGGGAAAGCATGAAAATAAAATTAAAAAAAAACAAGCTCTTGAGAAGGAAATTTAAGGGCTTGTTTTTACACTAGATTTCTCTCCCACTTGTTTTTTCGTTTTTTTTTTGTTTCAATGGATGTATTGATAATTGAATATGCCGATGTGATGCCCGAGCGGGAAAGCTTAATTTAGTTTTGGCGTGCTGGTATCAATATGGTATAACAATAAAAAGTATGATGGCTAGGTAAACAATCCAGCGAAGTATGGATATAGACCAATTCCATCACACAAAGTTTTTGAAATTTGATAATTAAATATGCCGATGTGATGGAATTGGTAGACGTGCCAGACTCAAAATCTGGTGTAGGCAACTACGTGCCGGTTCGACCCCGGCCATCGGCATTTTTTTACACTAGAGATGAAGATATATAATTACATTACACCGCAGGTAAATTTCTGTGCGCAAAAATATAATAAAACTATGCAGAAACCTGTTAAACCAATGCAGGACGGCATAAGCACGGCAGGAGCATGGTTTGCCTTCGGCGTCGCTCTTGATTTACTTTCAAGAAAATGCAGGTTCTCAAAATCACCGATGAAAAATTCTCTGGCTATAAATGGGATAATAGCCGGAGGTGCAGGCGTATTTACTATTTGCAGAGATATGTATAATAAGAAAAACTCTAACGCGGAATAATATAACCCCACATTGGTTTTTCCGCACAGGATTTAAGCAGGCATATATAAGAAACGCGCATTTTCTTTTGATGTTTAATCTTTAAATCTGCTTGCCCGTATACGATAGAAGAGACAAACTCTCCACCGATTTTCTGTTCGTATTTGTCTGTAACTTCTAATTTTGACTTTATTTTAACAGGATTGTCATACTGGCATGAATAGAGTTCCGATAAGTAGTCAATACATTCGGAAGCCCGCACCGGCAGACTGCATAATAATATCGCTAAGCATAATATTCTCTTCATACAAGAATGATAACACAAACTTTTATTAAATTTCATCCTGTCTATGTTTCTCAATTAATTCTAAGCACGCCTCAATATTGTTATATGGAAGTTTTTGAATAAAATCATACGGCAGGTTCCACCATTCAGATTTTAGCAGACGCTCGATAATTTTTTGCTCAAACCGGTATTTCTTTACCACAGCCGGCACTCCGACAGCAACAGCGTATGGCGGAATATCTTTTGTTACAACGGCACCTGCGCCTATAATTGCACCGTTGCCGATTTTAACTCTGCCTAAAATGGTTACATTTTCGCAAACCCAAACATCATTTCCTATTTCTACTTCCTCCGGAAATTCTTCAAAAGAAAGGGCGTTGTTGTTAACCGGTATATTACCGTATAACCTTGAATCAAGTTTTCTTTTGTATTGGAAAGGATGCACGGAAAGCCAGTTTTTAGGATGCGACGCCGGATTAATTAAAACGTTATTTCCTATACAGCAGAACTTACCTATTTTTAGTTTATCTTTTGGGCATAATGATGCTTTTCTGCCGACATATGTATAATCGCCGATATTATAACCCTTTTTTCTCAATAATTTATAATAATTGCAATCAAAAACGCCCATACGGACATATTGTATCAATCTTTCTTTTTATCGGTCAACAAGGCTAGGATACATGTATGAGGAGTTTTGAAGAATATTATAAATTTTCTGAATATATTGTTACAAATTCAATAAGCAAAATAATATATTCTCCTCAAAATTGCTCTTTTATGCTAAACTATTATCCATACACAACGTTTCTTTCGAGGGTTGTCGATTGAAACAGAAAGGAAAAATATGGAAAAGAACAACGAAACTTTGAGTGTATTAAGACACTCCTGCTCACACATCATGGCACAAGCCGTACAGAAACTGTTTCCGCAGGCAAAGTTGGCTATAGGACCGGCAACTGATACAGGCTTTTATTACGACTTCGATTTAACCGACGGGCATGCTTTTACGCATGAAGATTTAACCAAAATCGAAGAAGAAATGAAAAATATTATCAAACAGAATTTAACGTTTGAACGTTATGAAATTCCGGATGTGGATGCTCAGATTGCCGAATTTAAAGCAGAAGGTGAAATTTACAAGGCAGAATTACTGGAAGAACACAGAAATGATAATCCGACCCTGTATTTGACCAAAGATAAAGACGGCAATGTTTTGTTTAACGATTTATGTGCAGGACCGCACATTCCGAATACATCATTTATTAAAGGCAACGCTATAAAGCTTCTTAAAGTTGCGGGGGCTTACTGGCGCGGTGATGAGAATAAGAAAATGCTCCAGAGAATTTATGCTACTGCATACTGGAACAAAGAAGATTTGCAGGCGTATTTGACGTTTCTTGAAGAAGCGGAAAAACGCGACCATAGAAAATTAGGCACACAGCTTGATTTATTCTCAGTAAGAGAAGAAATCGGCTCCGGTTTTGTTCTATGGCATCCGAACCTTGCAATTGTCCGCGAAGAAATTGAAAATTACTGGAGAACAGAACACAGAAAACGCGGTTATGTAATAGTTAACACTCCGCAGATAGCAAAATCTAAGCTCTGGGAAATCTCCGGACATATGGATCACTATAAAGAAAATATGTTCTTTATCCAGAAAGATGAGGATTCTGAAGAACAGTACGTTGTAAAACCGATGAACTGTCCGTTCCATATTCTTATCTACCAGGCAAACAGATATTCATACCGTTCACTTCCGTTAAGAATGGCAGAACTGGGCACCGTATACAGAAAAGAAAAATCCGGTGCATTATCCGGTTTAACCCGTGTACAGGGATTTACGCAGGATGATGCTCACATTTTCTGTACTCCGGAACAGTTAGTCGGAGAAATTAACGAAATCATTGATTTTGTTGCGGATACAATGGCAATCTTTAATATGAGCTTTGAAGTTGAGCTTTCAACCCGTCCGGAAAGCTTTGTCGGCGATATTGAAAACTGGAACAGAGCAGAAGCAGGCTTAAAAGAAGCAATGGACAGACGCGGTATGAAATACGATATCAATGAAGGCGACGGCGCATTCTACGGTCCAAAAATTGACTTTAAGGTCAAAGATGCTCTCGGAAGAACATGGCAGTGCGCAACAATACAGCTGGACTTCAACCTGCCGGAAAGATTTGGAATCAAATATCAGGATAAAGACGGCAGCATGAAAACTCCTGTAATGCTTCACAGGGTAATTTTCGGCTCAATGGAAAGATTCCACGGTATTTTGATAGAACACTATGCCGGTGCATTCCCGACATGGCTTGCTCCAACACAGGTTGCAATAGTTCCTATCAGCAACGAAAAACATATTGATTACGCAGAAGAGGTATATAAGAAAATGCGCTCAGCAGGTATAAGAGTTAAACTTGATGACCGCTCTGAATCTATGAATTACAAGATAAGAGAATCTCTACAGGACAAAAAGATACCTTATGTATGTGTAATCGGCGATAAAGAAATAGAAGCCGGTGCAGTAGCCGTAAGAAAACGCGGTGTAGGACAAATTGGCACACTGCCGGTTGATGAATTTATTGCAAATATCGAAAAAGAAATAAAAGAACGTAAATAATAATACTAATTCATTAATACGGCGGAAATTCATTATTTCCGCCGTTATTTTTTTCTTTTCCATACCCAAAAGCTTACTGCATGCCAACATCGTTACAAAACTTAACCGGAAATAAAAGGCATGCAAACATGCTGGGCGCATGGGTTTTCATGATTTAAAACGCCGAAAGCATGCAGGCATGGGCGGTTAGCATGTCTAAAGAAAGCTAACGGCAAAAGATTTGGGAGTTTGCAAGCTTTGTTAGAAATCTTAACAATTGCCTCCTAATGGGTTGTAAATGCGCTCTTAATCCATATAATTAAAATAGGTTAAGGATTTTTGGGGAATATTCTTAACTGTGTATTAATATAAAAATAATTTTTGGAGGAATAAGTGTTTAAGAGTCGTGATATGGGAAGAGCTATTGCTGTAAAAAGATGGACGCCTACAGCATTAGAGTGTTATAAACGCGGATGTGTGTGTGACGGATGTTTTTACAGTGATTTTTTTAGCACGACAGCGCAAAAATGCCAGATGAAAGCTGCTGTTTTGGAATTAGTCCGTACAATTGGTACTCCTGGGGTAGAATTACCACAAATTTTAGAATAATCCCCCTTTAAAAATACTCTGAAATGTTGTACAATGGAAAGGTAGTACATTAGGAGGTGTAAATGCATATACACGTAAACGGTAAAAACATCGAAATTACAGACGCTATTAAGGCTTATGTAAAGGAAAAAATTGGAAGAGTTGCTAATCACTACGATCAAATTACCGGTATTGATGTCATCCTTTCGGTTATCAAAAATCCTGCAGCAACAGGCAAACACGTTGCTGAAGTTTCCTGTAAAATGAACACAGGTGCTGTACATTGCGAAGAATCTGCTGAATCTATGTACGCAAGTATTGACTTGCTTGCAGACAAACTGGACAGACAGGTTAAGAAATTTAAAGACAAAGCACTGGCTTCCGGAGGCAAGGAAACTATCAGAAATACTGAAGTTAAAGAGGCTGAAGAAGCTTTAGAAAGTTAAGGTTTTTAATTTTAGGCGGTTAGGTTAGGGCAAATTCTATTGAAGGTAAAGTTAAGATGATTAACAACAAAAAAGTTGCAGTAATTATGCCCGCTTATAACGCAGAAAAAACTTTAGAAAAAACATATAATGAGATTTATCAAAATTTCGTCGATGAGATTATTCTTGTCGACGATTTCTCTTCTGATGAAACTAAGGAAATAGCTAAGCGCCTTGATATTACAACGATAGTGCATGAGAAGAATAAGGGTTACGGGGCTAATCAGAAATCGTGTTATAAAGCAGCTCTCAAAGCCGGTGCGGATATTGTGATTATGCTTCATCCGGATTATCAATATACGCCTAAACTGATACCTGCGATAGCTTCTATGATGGCTTTCGGGGAATATGACGCAGTTATTGCATCCAGAATGCTCGGCAACTCCGCTCTCAAGGGAGGAATGCCGATGTATAAATATATTTCCAACAGGTTTCTAACTGAGTTTGAAAATATTGTTACGGGCGAAAAGCTGTCTGAGTATCATACGGGATTCCGCGGGTTTACCAGAGAAATTCTGGAAAAATTACCGCTTGAGGACTGCAGTGATGATTTTATTTTTGATAATCAGATGCTTGCGCTTATTCTATACAACGGTTATAAAATCGGAGAGATATCCTGTCCTACAAAATATTTTGCAGAGGCTTCTTCAATCAATTTTATTCGTTCTTGCAAATACGGGCTTGAGGTTCTGCTTGTGAGTCTTAAATACAGGTTTGCAAAAATGGGGTTAAAGATAAAGCTGTTTAGCGCAGGGGGAAGGACTCTGGATTTGGACAAAGAATTGAATTATTATAACAAGAGAGCGGTATGAAAATAGTTTTAGCATCGTCAAATGAACATAAAGTTAAAGAGATTAACGAAATAGTCGCGGGAACGGGTTTGGAATTTGTACTTCCTCCGGCTGGGTTTGACCCTGTGGAGGACGGAAATACGTTTGAAGAGAATTCTTTAATCAAAGCAAGAGAAGCCTGGAAATTATCAAAAACTTGGACGCTTGCGGATGATTCCGGACTCTGTATTGACTATTTGGAAGGCAGGCCGGGAATTTATTCTGCAAGGTATGCAGAAACTCCTCAAAAACGAATTGAGAGGGTTTTGAGAGAAATGGAAGGTGCTGGTAACAGAAAAGCTCATTTTGCCTGCGCAATGACGCTTATTAATCCGGATGGCAATGTAGAATTTGCACATACGGGTATATGCGAGGGCAGTATTACGACAGAGGCGCGCGGAACAAACGGGTTCGGGTATGACCCGATTTTTCTGGTTAAAAATTCTTCCAGAACAATGGCAGAATTAAGCGACGATGAAAAAAATCACATTTCTCACCGTTCTGTTGCCCTAAGGGCAGTCTTAGACTATATTAGTGAAGCTCATTTGGCTGGAAACGTGTAAAGTTGTTCAGATAGTTTCCGATAGGAAGCATAGTATCGGTTCTGTCAGACATTTCCTGCGGACCGCGTCCTGCCATTTCCTGCGCTTCGATTTTAGCGTTATATTCACTGTTTTTCTGGTATTGTTTTACTTTTACCTCTTGATAACAGCTGAATTTTGCATCGCTGTCTTCCATATCTCTGCATTCTTTAATAGAGCTTTCAAAGTCGGCTCTTCTTTGATACCAGTAGGAAGCAGTTTCATTCAATTTGCCGAGTCCTTTGGGTTCTTGAACGTCAACGAAAGCCGGCGGAGCAAAGTCCTGCCATTGAGGCTCTGTCATGCCGTCGAGCGTTACGACTTCATCATTTGCTAAAACGGGTGCAGTAACTAATATTGCTAATAATAACAAAAACTTTTTCATAAATTCATTATCCTCTTTTTATGATTATATCATTTCTCCGGATTTTCAATCAAGGTTAGTGCAGAAAATGTTACAAAAGCGACAGGTAATTTAAAGAGCCGGCAAATTAAATTAATGTAGGGTGGGTAAAGTTGCGTTAAAACAGGAAAAGTTTACATTTAACTACGCATAACGTACCCACCATAAATTAAAATTGAAAACATGTCGGTGGGCACGCAATACATAAATAAGTTTGAAATCCCCTATTATAAGAAGCTTTGCCCACCCTACAGATGGCTATTGCATTTAGCAAGAGCAAATAGAGGGAGCGGCGTAAGTAAAATGGGAACCCACACCTAGTTTGAGAATTTTGGAACAATTTTATTTTAATTGACTTAATTTTTATAAAAAGTAGTTCAAAATAATGCGCTATTTATTATAAAAGTCGTTTGATTAAATGTAATATTAATATAAAAAGTCCTTTGAAAAAATGTCATTCAAATGTATGGTTTGTTTAATATCAAGTTTTGTTAAGATATACTTTGAGAGAAATTATATGAAACGATATGCTATAAACAAACTTATAGAATGGAAAAATGGTTCTAATCGGAAACCTTTGATAATCAGAGGGGCGCGTCAAGTCGGAAAAACTTGGCTAATGAAAGAGTTTGGAAAAACAGAATACAAAAAGGTTATTTATATAAATTTTGAGTTAGACAAGCTCATGTGTGATTTATTTTCGCTAGACTTCAATACAAAAAGAATTATTGAAGGTTTAGAGTTAACTCATTCTAAAATTAATACTACAAATACACTAATAATACTTGATGAAATTCAAGAATGTCCGAAAGCATTAACAACTCTTAAATATTTTTACGAAAATGCCCCGGAATATAATATCATTGCAGCTGGAAGTCTATTAGGCGTTGCTCTTCATGAAAATATTTCTTTTCCTGTTGGCAAAGTAGATTTTCTTGATTTGTATCCTCTATCATTTATGGAATTTCTTGACGCAATTGGAGAAGGCAATTTTATAGAATTATTAAAAAGCCCTAAATCTCCAAATATAAAAGTTTTTAAAGAAAAATATATTGAATGGCTAAAAAAATATTATTACATAGGGGGAATGCCGGAAGCAGTAAGTACATTTGTTGAAACAAACAATTTCCAAAAAGTTCGTAAAGTTCAAGAAAATATTTTAGAAGCATATACAAAGGATTTTTCAAAACACATATCTTCTACCGGCAAATTAAAAATTGATTTGCTTTGGGAATCTATTCCGAGCCAATTAACACAAGAAAGCAAAAAGTTTGTTTATAAAAAAATAAAATCGGGAGCTAGAGCGGATGAATTCGAAGAAGCTTTATCCTGGCTTATAAATTGCGGGCTTATTTATAAAATTAATCGAATAACAAAACCTGCATTGCCAATTAAGGCTTATGAAAATACAAAGGCGTTTAAACTTTTTATTTTGGATGTTGGTTTACTTTGTGCTTTGAGTAAACTTCCGGCAAGAACTTTAATTGATGGCGATAAAATTTTTACTGAATTTAACGGAGCATTGGCAGAACAATATGTATTGCAACAGTTGAAAACACTAGAAGAGATGGAAATTGCGTACTGGATAAGTAAATCCGGCAATGCCGAGATTGATTTTGTGATCCAAACAGACGGTTATGTTATTCCTGTTGAAGTAAAGGCAACAACTAATCTACAGGCAAAATCACTAAAAGTGTATAGAGAAAAATTTGACCCCGAAATAAGTATAAGAACTTCACTTGCGGATTTTGAAATAAATAATGGACTATATAGCATTCCATTATACATGGCAGGTAAGTTCGATGAAATTTTAAAGGATGGTAGAACTACCGACTTAAAAATTTGAATTTCTGACTTTGAGAAAATTTCTAAAAATCTCAAACCGGCTGTTTTTCTCTAAGCGGACGGAAAATATATAAAACAACGTTTTATCGACGTTAAGAGTTCAGTCTCGCTGGCTTAAAGTAAAAAAAACACAATAGAAAGCGGACGACGAGACTCGAACTCGCGACGTCAACCTTGGGAAGGTTGCATTCTACCACTGAATTACATCCGCCTGGAATATAGATTATTATAGTTCATTGAAAAATTTCATGCAAATTTAAATTTATTTATTTTTTCTCTTATAAAAATCTTCAATAAATCCTGTATTAAAGTTTCCGCTCATAAAGACTTCGTCTTCAACAATTTCTTGATGGAAAGGTATTGTTGTTTTGATACCTGTTACAACATATTCTTTAAGGGCTTGATACATTCTGCGTCTTGCTTCGTTTCTGTTTTCGCCCCAGCAGATAAGTTTTCCTATCATTGAATCATAATAAGGCGGGATAGAATAGCCCGGATAAACGTGAGAATCTACTCTGATGCCGAAACCGCCCGGTGCAAAGTAGCCGTCAATTTTTCCCGGACAAGGCATAAAATCGTGTTCCGGATCTTCCGCGTTTATACGGCATTCAATTGCGTGACCTCTAAGAAGCACGTCAGATTGTTTATAGCCTAATTCTTTACCGGAAGCAACAAGAATCTGTTCTCTTACGATATCAATCTGTGAAATCATTTCTGTTACGCAGTGTTCAACCTGTACACGCGTATTCATTTCCATAAAATACCATTTTCCGTCGTGGTCGAGCAAAAATTCGCAGGTGCCTGCGCCTTCGTAGCCGATAGCTTTAGCAGCTCTTACAGCGGCGGCTCCCATTTCTTGTCTTGTTTTTTCATCAATAGCCGGAGAAGGTGCTTCTTCCAGAAGTTTTTGGTGGCGTCTTTGAATTGAGCAATCCCTTTCTCCCAGGTGAATAACATTGCCGAATGAATCGCCCAGTATTTGAACTTCAATATGACGCGGGTTTTCCAGATATTTTTCAGCATAAACTCCCGGGTTGCCGAAGAATTTTTCAGCTTCCTGCTGGCAGAGTGTCATATTGGTTTCTAATTCTTCGTCATTTCTGACGATTCTCATCCCCTTGCCCCCGCCTCCTGCGGTTGCTTTAAGGATAATAGGATATCCTGCTTTGTGCGCGAATTCTCTTGCCTGTTCAGCTGTTTCAAGAATTCCTGTTCCTGGTGTTACCGGAACATTATTTTCAATCATGGTTTTTCTTGCGGTTGCTTTGTCACCCATTTTGCGCATTGATTCGGCAGATGGACCGATAAATTTGATACCGTGTTCCGTACAAATATCGACAAAATCAGCCCTTTCAGACATAAATCCGTAGCCAGGGTGAATTGCATCGCATCCTGTCATAAGCGCCGTAGAAATAATTGCGGGAATGTTTAAATAGCTTTGAGCACTCGGTGCAGGTCCGATACAGTATGCGTCAGTTGCAAGTCTTACGTGAAGAGATTGCGCATCTGCCTGCGAATATACTGCAACTGTCGGAATTCCCAATTCTCTGCATGCTCTTATTACTCTTACGGCTATTTCGCCTCTATTTGCAATTAAAACTCGTTTAAACATCGTTTTTCCTTTAATAAATCGGGTTTAGGAGTTTAGCAGTTTATGGGTTGAGAAGAATTTAAATTCGCTTCGCTCATATATTTTTTAACTTCTTCTAAACCTCTAAACTTATAAACTTCTAAACTATTCTACATACATCAGAACCTGGCCGTATTCAATCGGGTCGCCGTTTTTAACGCAGATTTGAACAACTTTGCCGGACTGTTCTGATTTAATTTCATTCATAAGCTTCATAGCTTCAATAATACAAACAACATCGCCTGCTTCTACATTAGAGCCGACTTCTACAAACGGATTAGCGTCCGGAGAAGGCGCAGAGTAGAATGTTCCTACCATAGGTGAAACAATTGCTTTACCTTTTGGCTCTTCTGCTTGCTTTGCCGGTGCAGAAGCTGCTGCAGCAGGAACTGCTTGAGGAGCAGGACTTACAATCGGTGCAGAAGGTGCAATACTTACTTCCGGCAAATCTTTTCTGATTGTAATTGCCTGTTCGCCGTCTTCCAGAGAAATTTCTGTCAGCCCGTTATCTGTAATAATTTTCGCTAATTTTTCTATATAATCTGATTCAAACTTCATTTTATTCTCCTTGGGATTGGTTTAGGAGTTTAGGAGTTTTACGCTTGAGAAGAATTTAAATTCGCTTCGCTCATATATTTTTTAACTTCTTCTAAACTTATAAACCTCTAAACCCTTAAACTCCTCTAAACTCTATCTAAGTATTCGTTGCTTCTGGTGTCAACTCTAATAATGTCGCCGTTAGAAACAAAGAACGGAACTTGAACAACTGCGCCTGTTTCAAGTGTTGCAGGCTTAGTACCGCCTTGAGCTGTATTTCCTTTTTCAGCCGGCGGAGTGTCAACAACTTCAAGTTCAACGTGTGCAGGGATATCAATACCGATAATTCTCTTATCGTGCATTAATACCTGTACCATCATATTTTCTTTAAGATACTTTTTGCCGTCGCCTACGTGATCTTCCGGAATCTGGATTTGTTCGTAGGTTTCGTTATCCATCATAACGTATTCTTTTCCGTCTTTATATAAATATTGCATTTCTCTACGGTCAAGCATGGCTTTTGCAACTTTTTCACCGGCTCTGAATGTTTTTTCAATAACGTTTCCGGATTCTACATTCTTAAGTTTTGTTCTTACGAAAGCAGCGCCTTTGCCGGGTTTTACGTGCAGGAATTCAACAACAGACCACAAGCCGTTGTCTAATTCTAGTGTTAAGCCATTCTTTAAATCGTTTACTGAAATCATACGTACTCCTTAACTATAGTATTACTCTTTTTTTTGATACTAACACAAACCATAGTCCGGTGCAAGTTCATTCAATTTTTCCGTAAAACCAAACGGCTGATTTTTGAAATTTCTGCTTGGCAAAAAAAAATTTTTTATTATAATAATAGAACACCCTTGTTTTATGGGGGAGGAAAATTACATTACCCGAAAGGAAGAAATAAAATGATTAGCAATAATCTGGCTTTGCTGTCCCAGAATTTGAGAACTAAATATCCCGTTAATTATGCGTCAAATCCGCAGAGAATTGCAATTAAGCATAAATATCAGCTGAAAATTAAGCAGTCGCACGATAACCTGTTTAATTTCATTAATGACACTTTTAACTCATAAGCGTCTGGGCAAATTTAACGGATTCGTCCGTCACTTCTCCGCCTGCTAACTCGGCAATTGCTCTGAGTTTAGCTTCGCCTTCAAGTACGGATATATCAACTTTTGTTTTGTCGCCCTGTGTTTTGCGTACATAAAAATGTTTGTCTGATTTAGATGCTATGATTGCCTGGTGTGTAATCATAATTATCTGCATATATTTAGCAAGTTCTTTAACTTCCTCTGCAACAGCCTGCGAGGTTTTGCCTGAAATTCCGGTGTCAATTTCGTCAAAGATTACAGTATCAATATTATCGCTTTCCGCAAATATGGTTTTTATTGCAAGCATAACTCTTGAAATTTCACCGCCTGATGCAACTTTGGCAAGAGGTTTTAAGCCTTCGGAAATATTGGTTGAAATCAAAAATTCCACCTTGTCGCATCCGTTTGAATTAAGTTCGCACTTATCAAAATGTATTTCAAACCGGACTTTCGGAAGTTCAAGTTTTTCCAATTTTTCAACAATAAGCGAAGAAAGCACTCCGGCGTAATTTTTGCGCTCTTGAGAAAGCTCTTCTGCCATCTTTTCCAGATTGGTATGGAGTTCCGTAATTTTTGCTTCCAGCTCTTCAATGTTTTGGGTCGAAAATTCAATGCCCTCAAGCTCAGCTCTGAAGATTTCGCGCTGTTCTATGACTTTCTCAAGCGTTCCGCCGTATTTGCGCTTTAATTTGTCCAGCAGAAACAGGCGTTCCTGTATGGAATTAATCTTTTCTTCATCGCTTTCAAGTGATGAAGAGTATTCTCTCAGAGAGGATGATACGTCTTTTAAAATTTCGATTGCCTCAACAAGGCTTGCCTCTGTTTCTTCAAGCTTGTTATCCATGCCGGAAGCCTTGGAGAGATTAGCCTTAATTTGAAGCAGGGCGTCCATAACTGCGCCGTCATCTCCGGATATTGACCAGTATGATGAACCGGTCAAATCCTTTAATTTTTCTACGTTTTCAAGTATAGAAAGTTCGTTGTTCAGCTCTTCATCCTCATTTGGAGAAACAAGCTGTGCTTCATCAATTTCGTTAAGCTGGAACTTAAGAAAATCTATCTGCTCTTCCGTTTTATCCGCAGAATTTTTAAGTATATCAAGTTCTGCAAGCATTTCTTTATACCGGTCATACTCAGTCTTGTATTTTTCAAGCAATGCACCGCAGGTGTTTTTGGTATAAGAATCCAGAAGTGTTATATGATATTTGGGCTGTAAAAACGAATATGTCTGGTGCTGGGAATGGATATCAATAAAGAGTTCTCTAAAATTCTTCATAAACTCTTGATTTACCAGACAGCCGTTAACCCTTGAGCGCGAAGCGGTTGGAGTTATTTCTCTTGATAATATTATCTCTTCTCCGGTGTTATCAATGCCGTATTCATCAAACAGGGCGGTTAAATCCTGTTTTTTATTTATTATAGAAAGTTCTATAACCGCTTTATCCGCGCCGGTTTTGATAACCTCTTTTCCGGCTCTCGCGCCGAATGCTATATCAACCGCGTTAATTAAAATACTTTTTCCTGCGCCGGTTTCGCCGGTTATGATATTCAATCCTCCGGCAAAATCAAGTTCCAATTCGTCTATTAAAATATAATTTTTGATAAAAATTTTCGATAACATAACCTATGTGTCTTCGTCCCCTAATTCGTCTTCTTCCTCTATTTCTTCAAGCTCTTCTTCTTCGTCTTCTTCATCCATGTTTTCTTCATCAAAATCCGCATCATACTCCTCATCATTTTCGGAGTCGTCCGTATCCTCTTCATCCTCTTCATCCTCTTGAGGCTCGCTGTATTCTTCAGTTTCAGCGCTGTTTTCTTCCTCTCCCTCAAAGTCTTCATCTGATTCTTCTTCAAATTCAGATATTTCAGCTTCCGGTTCGATTTCCTGATGCCTGCCGATTTTTGCTTCGGCATTAGAATACTCTTTTGTGACGATATCTTTTGGAAAAGTCAGCGTGTATGGATTCTTAAGCGCCAATTTTAAGTTCTCGTCGTATTCTTCCAGCCTGCCTGCGAATTTATAAACCCTTGCAAGACAATAATACAAGTCGCCGTTTTCTTCCTTTTCAAGGCGGGTGTGCAAAATTTCAAGTATTTCCTCTACTTCATTCTGCTTTAGGCAGATTTTAGTCAAAAGTTTGTACGCTTCAATATCGTTTGAATTATATTGAATGGTTTTGAGAAGATATTCTTTTGCTTCGTCAACGTTTCCGGATTTGTAGGCGATTGAACCAAGATTAAAATATGCCCAGCTGTAATCCGGAGAAATCTCAAGAACTTTTTTATAGCTTTCTATGGCAAAGTTTGTGAGTCCGTTGTTCTGGTAAATATAGCCGAGGTAAAAGTATGCAAAAACATCCTGCGGGTTTATATCCACTGCCTTTTGAAAATTGTCCAGCGCCAGATTTTTTTCATCTTTATTAAAATAGCAAACCCCGAGATTGAAGTAGCAGTTTCCGTCATTGCTGTCCGTTTCCAGAACCTTGCGGAAAGCGTCTATTGCACGGTCCCATTCTTTAAGCTCAACCAGAACTTCGCCTAAATTGTAATAAAAATCTTCCTGCGGAGAAATATTTACGGCTTTTTGATAACACTCTCCCGCCTTTTGAAATTTTTTTAATTTTTCGTACACAATGCCAAGGTTGTAATACAATTCCGCATCATCCGGAAAATATTTGATAAGATATCTTAAATTTCCCTCTGCTTCTTCGTTAAATCCGTTATTAACAAGAAGTATGGAAAGCTCTCTTCTTGCCTGGAAATTTGAGGGATCGTCTTTTAAAATGTTTTGAAGTGATTCGATATCCTTATCCATAAGATAATTATATCAAAGTCATATAACTTCAACAAGTTCAACCGTCAAGTTAAACCAAAGCAAATACATCCCGAATTTATACCTAAGCCTTTCGGATAATATGAAATATTGTATTTTGCCATTTAGGGCGATTTATCGGAATGCTTTCAATGTAACTATATAATTATGAGAATTAAAAGCTTCTTTAAATTGTTGAATAAAAAAATACATAAGTATGACAAAGCCGTATCCAATCCGTTTAAGTCCGTGCCTTTGCCAATAACACTCGTATGGGTGGAAGAGTATGATTTTAAGAAAAACGATAAAAACTTACGTTAAATAATTCATATTGCCCGTAAGACTCGCATTTTCCTTTTCTTTATTAATATCAATGCCTTTTTTCCCGCAGGCTTCCGAAACAAGCTTTTGTTCTTCCGGAAGCAGTTTTTCAAAGATAGAAGAAAGGGCAAAAGTAGAGCCTATTGCACCGAGACCTCCGAGTGCTGCTGCCAGAACCCCCCCGCTTGCAACAGTGCCGGCAATCAGCGCCGGAACCGCCAGATAGCTTGCACATTTTACCGCAGATTTGCCAAGCTCTTTAAGACCGGATTCCCAATTTAAGCCCTCGACTTTTTCCCCTTTGGTATTGTAATCGAGTTTGAATGCTCCGGGTACAGATACGAAGTCAAGTAAACAGAATGCGCCCGTTAAGAGTCCGCCTCCTTTTAACGCCTTCATCGCTTTCGATATTTTACTGCTGTTTACACCGGCAGGTAATGTTCCTGTTACTGCTGTCATAATAATACCCTAATTAACTTAATCTTTTCCCTGTATTTATATAAAGTATTTTATGACGCGAAAATTGCTTAATTGTTACAAAATATTAATTTAAGCGTGCATTTTTCGGAACAACAGTTACCCCGCCTTCTGAAACATAAAAACCGCGTGCGATATCCTCTTCTCTGTTAATGCCGATTTTTGAGTAGGGCGGTATATCGACATTCTTATCAATAATAGCTTTTCTTATTTCAGAATACCTGCCGACATTTACATTTTCCATCAGTATGCTGTCAGTTACTTGAGAATAACTGTTGATTTTAACTTTCGGAGAAAGTATGCATCTTGAAAGCATTCCGCCTGAAACAATACATCCTTCTGATACCATGGAATTTGTTGCCATTCCGACCCTGTCGCCTTCCTGCCATATGAATTTCGCCGGAGGATAGTTATAATTAAACGTTCTTATCGGCCATTCTTTAGAATACAGGTTGAGTTCCGGCTCATAATCCAGCAAATCCATATTTGCCTGCCAGTATGCATCAATACAGCCTACATCCCGCCAGTAGCCCTTTTCTTTTTCTGTCATACCCGGGAATGAATTGTCGTTAAAGTTGTAAATAAATACACGTTTGCCTTGATGAAGAAGCATTGGAATAACGTTTTTGCCAAAATCGTGGTTTGACTCTTGTATTTTTGAATCTTCTTCCAAGGCGTTTAAAAGTATATCTTTGTTAAAAATATAGTTTCCCATTGATGCAAGGCACATATTCGGGTTATTCGGCATAGGTTTAGGAGCGGTCTGCGGTTTTTCTATAAAACCTGTCAGACGCCAGTTTTCGTCAACTTCTATTATGCCGAATTCGTGCGCGTCTTCAATCGGAATAGGAATTGCGGAAATAGTTAAATCCGCATAATTGGATTTGTGAAAACAAAGCATCTGGCGTACATCCATTTTGTATATGTGATCCCCGCCGAAAACGCAGACAAAATCAGGCTCTTCATCATATATATGAAAAGCATTCTGATATACCGCATCAGCCGTTCCCTGATACCAGGCGCCTCCGGTTCGCATCTGCGCCGGAACTAAATCTACATACTGGTTTAGAAAAGGCGAAAGCGCCCAGCCTTTAGTAATATGCTTGTTTAAAGAATCCGATTTATATTGTGTCAGAACTTTTATTTTGTAAAATCCGGAGTTTATAAAATTGTTCAGAACAAAATCTATTATTCTGTATCTCCCGCCGAACGGAACCGCCGGCTTTGCCCTGTCTTGGGTCAGCGGATGCAGTCTTTTCCCCACTCCGCCGGCTAAAATCATTACCAAAGCGTCGTCTATTGACATATAACCTCCTGGATTTATTGCTTTAAGGCTGATTGTTTTATTTTCCCCCAGCCCTGTTCCTTTAAATTTATTCTACCAAATTTTTAAGATTAATGCACTAGTACTTTAGTATGGTTAATATGTGTATGCTATAATTTTTGTATGACAAAGATTAGAAAGCTTTATTATTTTGATAAAAAAAATACTAAAGAAATGATTTCTTTCTTGAACAACAGGGACACATACATTAACCGCATAATGTTTAATCCCTTAATACTTCTGCACCATTTACTGCCGTTAAGGTTTAAGTTTCTTCCGGAATCGTATGTTTTAAAGGATGGAAAAGAAATAAAAGGCTTGATTACGGTTGCGCCTTCAAGATGCCCGAAGAAAAAAATGGAAATTCAGAAATTATTTTTTGAAGAAAACCGCTATGATTACGCCGAAGAGCTGATACAATTTGCAGTATCAAAATATAAAGCTATGGGAACCGCGTCATTTATTGTTAAAATAGATGATTATCTGCCGGAGCTTCTTAGACTTTTTGTAGCAAAGTGCGGGTTCAGCCAGATATCATATGAAAAATTATGGAAGATAAAGGAAATAAAAGATGTGGATTATAATCCTAAAATGCTCCGCTCTTTTAGAAATTCTGATGCACAGACCGTTGCTTCGCTTTATAACGAGTCGCTTCTGCCTCATTTTCGTCCGCTTTTGGGTAAAGAAGCCAAGGAGTTTAAAGATTTTCCGTTTAAAGGTTTGTCCTATTTCAGCGAGTATAAATATATTCTTGAGGACAGAAAAACAAAGAATGTAATAGGCTTTGTATCCATCCGCACTGCCGATAATGAGAATTATATTGTTGATATAACGCAGTCTTCATGGGTTGAGGTGGATATTAATGCGGTTGTGAATTATGCATACCATCAGATTCAGAAGCGTAAAAAACATTTTAATCTATATATAACGACCAAAAAGTATGCACAAACCGGTGAAAAATACGAAAAACAGTTTATGGAAGACAAATTTGAGTGTATTCAAAACCAGATAGTCCTTACCAATTCTTCCGCAAAAATTATAAGAGATGCCGTGCCGACGGGCAGATTTACTGTCCTCAGCCAATTCTACGGCGGTATAAATGTTACAAGCAAAATAAAGAATATGTAAAAAGTTGAGCTGGTGTTGCCGATGTTTAACCTCTTTATCTATACATCAAACGGGCTTTTATTAATTTTACGCCTAATGGTTTGAATGTAACGAAATGTAACAATTTTCATTAAAACCCTAAAGTTTTTGAAAAAAATGCCGATAACATTAATACAAAACATAGGGCAAAGGATATGGCAGAATCGTTTAATCTGAATAATTTCTTACAAACATACAAGACTCAGACGTATGATCCGACGAAACAGCACGCTGCTGCAGAAGAGAAAATGGAACAGCGTCTGGAACAGCAGGCAGAACAAGCTGTTCAGCAGGGCGGGCTTCTTACCTTGACATTGTCTGAAAAGATGGCTGAACTCGGTATTGGAGAAAGGGCTCTAAAACAATTCGCAGATACTGCCGTTGGTCTTGTTACTGATATCGTTAACCCTATCGGCGATTATCTTGAAAAATACGAAAATATTTTTGACCAGAGAGTCTATAACCAGGAAATCCAAAGTTATGCTAAACAAATGTTCTTCGCATCTCAAGCCATGAGACAGGAAGCGTCCGAAAATACAACCGGCCAGAACTTTGTTTATGATATGTAAAACTCCACTCCTTTTTCTTATATTACACTTGTATAAAAATCTGCTTGATATCTCTAAACATTAGGCAGATTTTTTTTTACTTAAATGTGTGTATTTTTCCGCTTCTTATCCCAAATATAAATGCCGTATCCTCCCGCAGTTACCCCAAGGAGTGCAAGAAAATATTTCCAAAGAGAGTTTTTCGGAGGCCGGCTGTCATCTCCGCTGGATGCGGGCGGATTAATCTGTTTTTTTATATCCGGACTTAATTTTTCTGCATATTTGGAATTCTGTTCTGCATAAAGATTTATTGCATCCTTGATGCCCTTTTCCAAACCGCCTTGTTCAACAACAATAAGTTTCTGATATTTTCCTTTTGTAAAAGCATCCAGATATGACAATTTATTACTGCCGTCCTGCTGTTTTACAATAATACCGGCAAATGGCAGTTTTAGAAATTTTTTTGCTAATTCCGGATTCTTATCCAATTCGCTGATTAAACTCTGAGGATTCCGGAAAGCAGAACCGAATTTCGTTTTTTCGTTCTCATTTAAAAAATGTTCAAGGTATAAACCGGGGTTAAGCATTTCTGTATCATTAGAGCTGTCGCCTGCAGTAATTACAAGGTCGTTATTCTTAACAGCATCTTTAACCGCTTCAATAGTATCATATTGTTTAGTTAACTTTTGGTTAGGAGAAATCTGGGGTTCAAGCGTAACGCCTATATATCCGCCAGGGATATAGGAGCTTTCTCTGCTCCATTTTATGCCAAGTTTGTCCAGCGCGTTTTCTATTTTCTTTTGAATCTCCGCAATTTGCTGTTTTTTACTTTCTTCTGCAGGATACAGCAAAAAAACTTTTAATTTTCCATCCCTTCGCAGACCGGCAGACCAGTCATTTGGACTATGGTTTGAGAGTTTTGCAAATATAGACCTTGAGCCGTAGTCGTCAATTCCGTGTTCGGAATCAGCTTCCGCTATTCTAAGGTTATAGGAATTGAAAACATCTTTTAATATCTGTTTTACTTTCGCACCATCCCAGCCGGAGATTTTTTTTATTTTTTCTTCTTTTTCTTTATTAGTAACTTCATATTTAAAAGGAAATTCTCCGCCGTTATAAAAAGCTTCGTCAGTTCCGACCCTTATATGTTCGTCGCTACCATTTTTTACTATCAGTGTATCAGGAAGGGGCATTCCAAATTTTCTTTCTCTCGCAGTTTCTGCCATAGTGAGAAATTCTCCAAATGTACGACCGGTAGTGATAGTAAATTTCAACCCTTCTCTTGTTTTTTCCAAAAATTCCTTAAAACTTTTAAAGTTTTCTCTTATTGCATTAACAAAGCGTTCATCATTATTACGCACAAAGTTTTTATGAGACGAAGGCAAAAAAGTCCTGTCAAAATCAGAGAATACATGAACCTTGCCGGCATGAAAGCATATATTTTGCGATATTGTTTGTGTTTTATAGATTTTCATAATTATGATGCAGAATATATAAATATAAAAGTCCATACTTTTTCTATAAGTACGGACTTTTATATTTTTAATGTTATCAATTTATACAGCAGCTTTAGCTGTTTCTACAAGAACTGAAAAAGCTTCTTTGTCATTTACTGCCAAGTCAGCAAGCATTTTTCTGTTTACTTGAATGTTTGCTTTTTTGCAGGCATTAACAAATCTTGAATAGCTCATTCCTTGTTCTCTTACAGCTGCATTAATTCTTACAATCCATAAACGGCGCATATTGCGTTTTGTAGCGCGTCTATCTCTGTAAGCGTATTTAAGAGCTTTCATAACAGCAATGTTAGCAACTTTAAATATTCTGCTTCTTGCGCCCTTAAAACCTTTTGCTAATTTTAATATTTTTTTGTGTCTGTTGCGACATACATTTCCACGTTTAATTCTCATTGTTCAACACTCCTATCTAGCATACTTCTTGTAAGGTAACTCTTTAGAAATCAATTTTTCGTGAGTTTCAGAAATTACAACATCTCCGAAAATCTTACGTTTTCTTGATTCTGACTTGTGTTGAAGCAAGTGGCCGATACCTGCATGTCTTCTTGTGATTTTACCTGTGCCGGTAACTTTGTATCTTTTAGCTGCCGCACGGTGTGTTTTCATTTTTGGCATTTTGTTTCTCCTTTTTTATTTGCATTAAATCCGAGCAAGGCATACCATAGCACTATACTTCGGCATGTTTGAGTGTATTATAAAGATTTATCCCTGTCAAGCAATGTTATAGATTTATTAACATAGTTTTATATTTCATCATGCTGTGTTATGCAGAGAGAAAACAGACAGGCGCTTTTAAGATTTTTGGAAGAAAAAGGCTGGCTGTACGAACAATTTAAATAAAACTTCTTTATTGTCCTTTATTGCATAAATGCTGTTTCTGTAATAGCATAGTGTAATAAGGGAGTTTTATATGGATAACAAGGTTTTATTTAATATCGGATACGGGCTTTATGTCTTGACCGCTAATGAAGGCGAAAAAGATAACGGATGTATTATTAATACAGTAATGCAGGTTACATCGGATCCTTTGCAAATAGCAATTGCTGTTAATAAAAAGAATTATACAAACGAGATGATACAAAGAACTAAGAAGTTTAATGTTTCAATTCTCGCAGAAAGTGCAAAATTTGAACTGTTTGAACATTTCGGGTTCCATTCCGGACGTGATACGGATAAATTTGCAGATTTTTTTGATACAAAAAGAAGCCCCAACGGTGTATTGTATATTACACAGAATACAAATTCTTATATGTCTGCTTATGTTAAGCAGGAAATAGATTTAGGCACGCACACTTTATTTATTGCACAGCTTGTTGCTGCGGAAGTTTTGTCGGACGAACCAACCGTCACTTATACGTATTATCAAAATAATATTAAGCCAAAACCGCAAAATACGAATAAAAAAGGCTGGCGGTGCAAAATCTGCGGTTATATTTATGAAGGTGAAAACCTTCCTGCAGATTTCATCTGTCCCTGGTGCAAGCACGGCGCTGTAGATTTTGAAAAAATAGAATAAAAATAATAACGCCCCGCGGGCGTGTTATGCGCAATTCTAACCCTGCTCCCCTCTCGAATGCAGTTCCCTCGAGCGTCCCTTAGCTCGAGAAAGAGGGAAGGCTTGCCTGCAAAATCCATTCAAACTACACCCGTCAGGGTGCAGGAAACGGTTGCGTTTTTCTCTTTCTTTGCTAACGTTTCTTTCTCTTTTGACCGCAAAAAAGAGAAAGAAATGTTAAATACGATACCTACACTTAGTTCTTTTTTTAAGTATAATAATTATTATGAAAAAGAAAAAATTAGATGAACTAAAGAGAGAGTGTCTGGAATGCAAAAAATGTGTTCTTGGCGAAACAAGGATTAACATTGTATTCTCAGACGGTAATCCCGAATCCGCAAAAGCCATACTGATAGGAGAAGCACCGGGCGAGAATGAAGATAAAACCGGAACACCTTTTGTCGGAAGAGCCGGAAAACTTTTGAACGAATTTCTTGAAAAAGCAGGAATCTCCAGAGAAAAAGATTTGTATATAATAAATACTGTAAAATGCAGACCGCCTAAAAACCGCGTTCCTGCAGATACTGAAAAAAAAGCGTGTGAAGATTACCTCTTAAAACAAATAGAAATAATTAACCCTAAAATTTTGATATTCTGCGGGGCAACGGCATTAAAATCTTTTTATGACAAAAAAATTCCGATATCAAAAATCAGAGGCGAAGTTCTTGAACTGGAGATAGGCGGAAAAACGAGAAAATGTATACCGATTTTTCACCCGTCATATCTTCTGAGATACCATTCTTTAGAAGAAGGAAGTCCGAGATATTTAATGCTTGAAGATTTGAAAAAAATAAAAACCCTTCTTGCATAAGCTGTATTTTATCGGAAAGTTTGCTTAGTCTTTTGTCTTTGCGATACTCCGGCTCCTGTTGAAAAAAATATGTTAATCGCTTATACTGTATTTACGCACATTGAAAGCAGAAAAGCGGGTTGTTCCCTCTCCTTGAAGAGAGGGTTAGGGTGAGGTGTTTCAAGGTACGCTGAATTTATCCGTTCTATATAAAAAACAAGGGGATGTACTGGTTTTGACGCCGTGATTGGTAAATCCGGATTGCGAGTACGGGCGCTGTTCCCGTTTATCAACGAGCAAAACAAATTAAATGACAACAATGTTGTTTCATTAGATGCATTCAGAGCTTCTAAGAAGCTTGCTGCTTAATTGGCGGCGCATCCCTCCGGTTCGACCAGCTTGCCGTTTAGCCGGATGAAAACATGCAAGATGCAGTGCGCAAATTATGGTATGCGTATCAAGTTTAACCATTAAAGGTTAGGTTTCCGCAAAAAACCTCTGGGTTATTTTAGGTTATGTAACTTTCCGTAATAATCCGAGATAATAAGTTACTACACTCGTAGAAGTTCGTTTTTATCCACGATGGACGCGGGTTCGACTCCCGCCATCTCCAGTTTATGACTTTTTCTTAAATTTAATAGAGCAGAAAACGCGGAATGCGGTGTTATTATTAGGTTTTCGCCGTCGAACAAAAGTTCGATTGTTAATAATTTCATCAATTCCGCTTTTTCTTTGGGTGTTTGGCTTAAAAACAATGAATATGCGTCTTTTGACAGTTCGATAACAAGATTTGCGTCATCAATTAAATTTCGATTTGATGTCGCAGGTAATTTGTAAAAAATAATAAAACCTTGTATTTTGAAAACTTTTATTTACAAAAATTTACAGATTTTACACTTGAAAAATATTAGGAGTTAGTAAACAATATATAATAATTCGGGGAGGGATAATGTATCATAGTTTTACAAAATGCAAAGATATTCTGCCGGATGTTTTAAGAGACGCTGTAAATAGGTATAATACACGTAGTTTTTCTGGAGATATCCAAACCGGTTTTAAAGATTTGGACGCCGAACTTTTGGGTATCAATCGTTCTGAACTGGTTTGTATTACTGGAATGCCTGTAACTAACCCGGATATTTTAACTTTAAATATGATTGCTAATATATCAAAAGAAAATGATAGTAATATTTTGATTATCAATTTATCGGCACAGACTATAAATAGAAATTTGCAAAAATGGCTGTCGTTGTCTAGGTTAAACAAGATAATTAACAATATAGATATGTCTTTTGACGAAATTGTAAACAAAATAGAAGATTTTGCTAAAAACTTTCCGGACGGCATAATTTTTATTAATGGGCTTGAACGGCTTTTTGCAGACTATGTTTTTACACGTTATAGTGATATCGAAAAATGCGGGCTGACATTTAAACGAATGGCAAGAACTCTAAACATCCCTATTGTTGTAACATTTAATTTAAAACTTAAGAATGAACCTAAGAAAATTATACCGTCTATTGGTGATTTAGGTATATTTGATGTTTTTGCTTGTGTGTCGGATAAAATTCTTACAACATTTCATTATAGAAATTTCCCAAGAGAATCAAAACAAGATTACTTTATTAATATTGCTAAAAATAAGGCTGGTTTTACCGGATTATTGAGATATGGAATATATCTTGAAACGGAAATAATATGTGATCCTATAGATTTAGGCACTGAAGAAAGTAACTATGCGGTATATTAATTTATATAAGTTTTGCGAATTTTGTTGTTTTGATTAAACGCCTCTAAATGTTGCAGTTTATTTTCTGATTAATACATGTTAAAATATATATAGAGATATATAGAGCTATGAAATCAGTAAAAGAAGTATCAGTTGAATCAAAAATTTTAAAGCGTTTGCAGAACCGCCCTAACTGCTTAAAACTCGTGCATTATTTGTTTGATGACGAAGAACTGCAGGAGATGCAGGATTATGCAAATAATGTTTCTATCAAGCGTCTGGGGTACAATGACCACGGTCCTGTACATATGAGGCAGGTGTGCGCAAATGCGATAAAAATGCTGAATATTCTGCACGAATGCGGTATTAAAACTTCATTGGAAACCGAGGAAATCGGAACCTTTGAAGACAGTATGTGCGCGGTTATTCTTGCAGGCTTAACCCACGATTTAGGAATGATGATAGGCAGGCAGGGACACGAAGAAATGTCTGTTATTTTAGCCAAACCTCTGGTTGAAAGAGCTTTAATGCATGTTTTCCCTGATGATTTGCACAGACGCGTAATAATCCGTTCTATTGTAATTGAGGCTATTATAGGTCATATGTCCTCAAGAAAAATCCATTCAACGGAGGCGGGGATTATCTTGATAGCTGACGGGTGTGATATGACTAAAGGCAGAGCCAGAATTCCGCTTTCTATCAACACGACTCCGCGTGTAGGGGATATTCACAAGTATTCTGCAAATGCTATTAACAGAATAAGGATTCAGCACGGAGAAAAGAAGCCGATAAAAATTTCTGTTGAAATGAGCGCGGATGTCGGCTTTTTCCAGATTGAAGAGGTTTTGTTTGCCAAAATTGACGCAAGCCCTGCAAAAAAATATGTAGAGCTTTATGCCGGTGTCGAGGGGCAGGAGTCTAAGTGCTATTTATAGGATTTTATTTATTTTTTCCTCTGCCAGAAATGGTGTTTTTTGATTTTGTTTTTTAGGCAGTTTTTAGCAAATTCTATTGCTTCAAGCTCTGTATAAAATATTTTGTCTTCGCTTATTTGGGCTGTTATTCCAAGATCGTTCAGCTGTTTATAAATATCTTTGTTATTAATTACGAGAAGAATTTTAATTTTCTGCGCTTTTAGTCTTATAATAATATCTTCAAGCGCAAAAATTGCCGAAATATCAAGAAGCGCATCTGATGAATAGTCCAGAATTAATATTTTGGTTCCCCAGAGGTCTTCAAATTGCGAAATTAATTGTGTAGCAGAGCCGAAGAAGAACTGCCCGTCAATATGAACGACTCTGATTTTGTGTTTGTAATCTTTATCAAGCAGTTTTTCAAGTTTTTCGATGTCTTTGTCATAAACTGTTTTATGTACGAGTTTTGCGCTGTCTGCGGTTCTTTTTGCATATAGAAGCGCCGCACATGTAATGCCTGCTCCGACAGCTACAATAAGGTTATAAAATACAGTAAGTAAAAATACTATTATTAAGACATACAAGTCATCTCTCGGCGCAAATTTAATAACCTTAAGCAGTTTTACATCAATAATATCATAGCCGATTTTGATTAAAATACCTGCGAGTACTGCAAGCGGAATTTGTGCAACAAATCCGGAAAGCCAGAAGAGCAGGACTATAAGAATTATAGGATTAATAACCGCAGTCAGCCTTGTTGTGGAGCCGGTATTAATAGCAGCAACCGTTCTCATCGTAGCTGCAGAACCGGGGAGTGAGCCTGTAAGCGCACATACCATATTGCCCAGCCCCTGCCCGAGAAGCATATTTCTTGATGATGTTTTTGTTTTCATAAGAGAGTCTGCAACAAGCACTGTAAGCAGGCTTTCTGCAGAAAGCACTATAGCAAGCATTACGGCATAATGAAAATAAGTAATAACTTCGTGCAGGTGTGCTTTTGGAAGAGTCAGCGCGGGTAATCCGACAGAAACTTCCGAAATTCTTTCAACATTCAATCCCATCTTAATGGATATAATGGTGCAGATTACAAGCGCGATTGCCTGTGAGGGAATAATCTTATTAAACTTTTTCGGTACGGCAAAAACTATTGCAAGCGTAAGTATACCTATCAAAAGCGCGTCATAATTGATATTATTAAGGTTTTGAAAAAGTGATGTAATGCTGTTGATTGTATTTGACATTACCGGGCATCCGATTAACGGATTTATCTGCATAATTATAATAATTGTTCCGACCCCGTTCATAAAACCGGATATTACGGGATACGGCACATATTTAACAATTGTCGGCAGAGATGTAAGGCTGAGTGCAATCTGCAGAATGCCTGCCATAAATATAACAAGAATTACTGAAGAAATATCAGCATTAAGGGCGTGCATAATTGAGGCAATTACAATTGTAACCGGACCTGTAATTCCGGAAACGAGCGGTACTTTTGCCCCGATAATACCGGCAATAAAACAAAGGATTATGGCTCCCCATACGCCGGCGCCGGCTCCGAAACCTGTTGCAACCCCGAAAGCCAGAGCCTGCGGAAGCGCGACAATCGCCGAATTTAAGCTTCCGAGAACATCCCCTGCAAATATTTTTAATCTATCTTTAATCATAAACCAATACTAGCATAAAAAATATTTATACAATAAATCTTGCCGTGCAGGCTCCGAACACAACCAGCCAGATAAACATAATTCCTGCAAGCAGAATTGGTTTGATGCCGAGTCCTTTAATTTTTTGGAAATTTGTTTCGACACCCAGTGCAAACATAGCCACTGTTAATAAAAATATATCAAATTCAATAATTCCTGTTTTGACTATTTCCGGCAGAAGATTCAGAGAATTAAAACCGCACATCACGACGAACATTATTGCAAACCACGGCATTGGTACTTTTGTTCTTTTTGTATGGGATTTTTTTGCAAGGTATAAACCCAGCAGGAACAGATATGGCACAAGCATCATAACGCGGGTTAATTTTACGATAACAGAGGTGTCGCATACAGAAGGTGAAACTGCGCTTCCGGCAGCAACTACCTGTGCTACTTCATGGATGGTTGAACCTATATAGATGCCAAAAGCACTGTCCGGTATAATTCCTAATCCCGCAAGAAAAGGATATAAGAACATAGCAATTGTTCCGAATAAAACCACGGTTGATACAGCAAGAGAAACTTTATGCGAATCAGCCTTAAGCATAGAGTCTGTCCCTAATACTGCGGCTGCACCGCATACGGAAGAGCCTATTGCGGTAAGCATACATAAATCCTTGTCGAGTTTAAAAACTCTTGTTCCTAAATAATATCCGAGGAGATATGTTGTTGTAAGCATAATAACATCCGCCCAGAACCCCTGTAATCCGACTGCAAAAATCTGTTGGAATGTTATTCTGAAACCGTAAAGAACAATTGCCAGCCTTAAAAGACGTTTGGCAGAAAAAACGATTCCTTCTCTAAAACTCTCCGGTATAAATCGATTAAAGATATTCCCGATAATCATTCCTATTATTATTGCAAATGTCAGCGAATTAAGGTTGATTGATTTGCAAAACCCGCATCGGCAGGTAAAATATGCAATCAATGCAAATATTGAACAAAAGATTATTCCTTTTAAATTTTTCATACTTATCTCCTAATCTTGACATATTATCAATTATAACAAGTACAGTCTGTGCCTTTATAATATATTTATATAAGGCTCCGCATTGTTAGAAATAGTATTTCTATGATATAATTAAAGCCGTTGAAGGAGAACTTGATGGACAAATTGAAAATCGGAATAATCGGACTCGGAACAGTAGGGAGCGGGGTTTATAAAACGCTTCAGAGTATGGACAGTATTGAGATAGTAAAAGTTGCGGTAAAAAATATTAATAAACCCAGAACAGTTACGGTTCCGCAGGAAAAGTTAACCGATAATCCGTATGATGTTGTTAATGACCCTTCAATTGATGTTGTTGTGGAGCTTATCGGCGGAATTCATCCGGCTCTTGATTATATAGAAACTGCAATTAAGAACGGAAAGCATATTGTCACTGCAAATAAAGAGCTTCTGGCAAAGAACGGCGAAGAATTATTTAATTTTGCGGAAAAACATAATAAAGTTGTTTTGTATGAAGCTGCCATTGCAGGCGGAATACCGATTATAATGCCGATTAAAACTATTCTTGCCGGCAATAAGATAACAAAAATACACGCTATTTTGAACGGCACAACAAATTATATTTTAACCAAAATGGATGCTGACGGTGCATCTTATGAAGATGTTTTGAAAGAAGCGCAGGCGCTTGGTTATGCGGAAACAGACCCGACAGGGGATGTTGAAGGCTTTGATGCTGCGTATAAAATTACGACGCTTTCTACAATTGCTTTCAAGAAGCGCATAAAGCTTGAAAATGTCTATAGAGAAGGTATTACAAAAATCCGTAAGGATGATATGGCAAAAGCTAATGAACTGGGGTATAAAATCAAGCTGATTGCAACTGCAACAATTGATGAAAATGATAATGCAGATGTAAGGGTTCATCCTATGCTTGTATCAAAGAACAGTATGCTTGCACATATTAATTACGTAACGAATGCCGTTGCAATAAGCGGTCATCCGATAGGCGATATAGTTCTATCCGGACCTGGCGCGGGCGAATTTCCTACCGCAAGTTCTGTCGTCGGAGATATTCTTGCAATACAGTCAGAATTTGGCAGAACTGATTATATGCTTCCGATGATGAGATGCAACCATACATCAGATGCAAATCCCGTAAAAATTGATGATACAGTCAACAAATACTATATATCAATAACTGCGCCGAATGCTATTGGTGTTATTGCAAAAATCGGCACCATCTGCGCAAACAAAAATATAAGCCTTTCAAGCATAGTTCAGAAGGGTGTATCAGAAGATAACACGGCAGACATTACGGTTATTACGGAACACTGCCAGGAAAAGCTTATAAAAGAAGTTGTCAATGAGTTAACAAACTGCACGGTTAACAGTATAATAAGAGTGGCAGACTAAGGGGGGAAAATGTACTATCAAGGTTTGATTAATAAATACAGAAAATATCTGCCGGTGAGTGATACAACTGCGATTGTAACTTTAAATGAAGGTAATACACCGTTGATTAAAGCTGATAATCTTGCAAAAAAAATCGGGATTGAAGCAAATATATATTTGAAGTTTGAGGGCTGTAATCCTACGGGAAGCTTTAAAGACCGCGGTATGACAATGGCAGTTACAAAGGCAAAAGAAGAAGGCGCCGGCGCGATTATCTGTGCATCAACCGGAAATACTTCCGCATCTGCAGCTGCATACGGTGCAAAAGCCGGAATAAAAACTTTTGTTCTTATTCCGGACGGGTATATTGCGCTTGGAAAACTTTCGCAGGCAATGATGTACGGTGCAGAAATTATTGCTATACAAGGGAACTTTGACCAGGCGCTTGACTGCGTTAGAGAAATTTCTGCAACACACCCGATTACGCTTGTAAATTCCGTTAACCCGTATAGAATAGAGGGTCAGAAAACAGGTGCTTTTGAGATTTGTGACGCGCTCGGCAAGGCGCCGGAGTATCATTTTATTCCGGTCGGAAATGCCGGTAATATTACCGCATACTGGAAGGGGTATAAAGAATATTATGCGGAAGGAACAATCAAAAACTTACCGAAGATGATGGGATATGAAGCGGAGGGTTCTGCAGCAATTGTCCGCGGTGAAAGAATTTTGAAGCCCGAAACTCTTGCAACCGCAATCCGTATCGGAAATCCTGCAAGCTGGAAGCAGGCAGAAAACGCAAGGGATGAAAGCCATGGAAAAATAGGATGTGTAAGCGATGAAAAGATTGTAGAAGCATACAAAATGCTTGCTTCCACAGAAGGTATTTTATGCGAACCTGCAAGCGCAGCATCTGTTGCCGGTCTTATACAGGCGCATTCGCAGGGGCTTGTTAAAGAAGGCTCTGACATTGTCTGCATTCTTACCGGAAACGGGCTTAAGGATCCGGATAATGCTATTAAGTACTCAAATTCAGATGTTAAAAAGACTTCATCAGACATAAAAGACGTATTAAAGGTAATGGGTTTTTAGGTTATGCGCAGAGAGGATTTTGTTGACGTAAAACGAATTGTAATAAAACTCGGTACTAATGTATTGAGAAACGAGGACGGCGAGGTTGCAATTTCGCGTATTTATTCTTTTATCGAAGATATGTCAAAGCTTGTTAAGCAGGGAAAAGAAGTTATACTTGTAACAAGCGGTGCAGTGGGGCTCGGCAAAAAGAAATTAAATCTTGATTCAACAGCTGAAGACGGCGTGAAACAGGCATGTGCGGCGGTCGGCCAGAGCAGGCTGATGTCATTTTACGAAAACGGATTTGGAATTTATGATATTCCGATTGCTCAGATTCTTCTTACTGAGGATGATTTTTCGCTCAGATACAGGTATTTGAGCCTTAGAACAACATTGAATAAAATTCTTGAATTCGGCGTTGTTCCGATTATTAACCAGAATGATACAGTGTCTACAATTAAGATGAATGCAATGTTATCCGGCATGAAAGTTTGTTTTTCAGATAACGATAAGTTATCTGCACTGGTTGCAAGCGAGCTGGATGCTGATTTACTGCTTCTTTTGTCTGATGTGGAAGGTTTGTATACAGCAAATCCGAAGGAAAATCCGGATGCAAAACTTATTCCGGTTGTTGAAAGCGTAACAGACGAGATTATGTCGCTCGGAACAGACGCTTCAGAAGGCGGAAGAGGCGGTATGAAAACCAAGCTTGAAGCGGCTAAGCTTGTAACCAGATTCGGCGGACGCGTTATTATTGCTAATGGAAAAATTCCGTATGTAATAAGCAAGATTTTTGATAAGGAAGAGATTGGAACAATGTTCCTGCCGACAAAAGAAAATCTTCCGGATAAAAAGCGCTGGATTGGATATGCGACAAATATCAGAGGACAGCTTATTGTTAACAGCGGGGCTAAAAAAGCTGTACTTGAACAGTTTTCAAGCCTTCTTCCAATCGGAATTATCAACGTTGTTAATGATTTTAAGCAGGGTGAAGTTGTTTCTATCTGCGACGAGAATAATGTTGAATTTGCACGCGGTATGGTAAACTATAACTCAGAAGAGTGCAGAAAAATTGTGGGCGCGCATTCTAACAACATTGAAACCATACTAGGGTACAAAAATTATGATGCGGTTATTACGCGTGATAATATAACAGGTTTAATATAATTGATGTATAATTAAAAGGGAAAAAATGATGCAGGAAGTGTTAGAGAAAAAATCAATAAAAAACATAGATTTTAACTGTGATTTGGCGCAGGCTTACGGGATATATAAAAACAGCAGAGAATACGAACTTTTGGACTATGTAAGTTCGGTAAACGTATCTTGCGGGTTCCATTCCGGCGATCCTGTTACAATAAAAGAAGCCTTGCTTAAGGCAAAAGAAAAAAATGTCGCAGTCGGCGCGCATATCGGGTTCAATGATATTCAAGGGTTCGGCTACAGACCGGTTGAATTAAAGGAAGATGAGCTGGAAGCTCTTGTTGTTTATCAAGTCGGCGCTATTATGTCGTTTGCAAAAGCTTACGGCTTAAGCATAGAACACGTAAGACCGCACGGTGCAATGTATAAAATGGCAGGCGAAGATTTTATTTTTGCATCAGCTGTTGCAAAGGCGGTAAAAAAATGCTCTGAATGGCTTGTTTTATATCTTCCTGCCGGAGATACCGCAGTAAAAACCGGCGATTATACAAATATCCAAATCGCGCAGGAAATTTCGCTTGAAAAAGCATATAATCCGGATTTGACAATAGATTATGCTGTTCCGGATAACACTAATAATTATGAAATGATTAAACGTTTTCAGCATCTTTTGCATACTTCGCAGATAAGAAATAATCTCGGCGGTATGAGTTTTGTTGAAGCAGATACTATTCATTTCTCCAACAAGTACAAAAATTCGTTAGAATTGATTCAGCAGGCAAGAAATCTTATAGCGCCTGCGCCTGTTAATTACATTAATGCAAAGACATCTGGATGGGTTGATTAATTATGGGGTTTAATTTTAAAAATAACGTTAAAGTGACAAAAGATGTGGGCTGGCTTATACCTGGACTTGAAGTTAAGCGATGGTTTTTCTTAATTTTTTTAGGCTCAATAATGATAGTTTTAGGTTTTATGGTGCTTGCAAATGTGCGCCCTATTTACCTTACGCTTGAACTTATAAGAAAAGCGGCATTAATACTTCCGTCCAATGTTCTTGCTGCAGTGTTTATCCTTGTAGGTTCCGCAATATTTTTCAAAGGCTGGCAGAAAACAACTCTGTCGTTAATGGATATGGATACCAGAAAGGGAAATAATTCCGTATTAGAAAAGCTTTACCGCAGAAGAAAGCTTAATAAAGGTGCCAAAATAGTTGCTATCGGCGGCGGCACCGGACTTTCAATGCTTCTTCGCGGGATAAAAAAATATACAAATAATATTACGGCAATAGTAACTGTAGGCGACGACGGCGGAAGCTCCGGCAGATTGAGAGAAGAACTGGGAATTCTTCCCCCGGGCGATATAAGAAACTGTATTGCAGCTCTAGCCGATGACGAGGACTTGATTACAAAACTGTTCCAGTATCGTTTCAGAAACGGTGAAGGGCTGGAAGGACACAGCTTCGGCAACCTGTTTTTGACGGCATTATGTTCTATTACCGGTGATATGGTAAGAGCCGTCAAAGAATCTTCAAATGTTTTAAATATAAGAGGTGTTGTGCTTCCTGCAACATTAGATGATATGAAGCTTGCAGCTTTATTTGAGGATGGCAGAATTGTTCATGGCGAATCAAACATTCCGGAAGCACACGGGCGTATTAAGCGTTTATTTACAGAGCCGGAACACTGTACTGCCCTCCCTGAAGCTATACAGGCAATTAAAGAAGCCGATTTGATTATTCTCGGACCCGGAAGTCTGTATACAAGCGTTATTCCAAACCTTTTGGTAAGCGGTATTGTTGATGCTATTGATAAATCGCACGCTAAAAGGATTTATGTATGCAATATTATGACACAGCCCGGCGAAACGGATAATTATTCTGTTGCAAGCCATGTAAACGCGCTTATCACACACGCAAAGGGCAAAAAGATTATTGACGCTGTTCTTGTAAATGATAGCCTCCCTGAGAATATATCTGAAGGCTATGCAAAAAGCGGTTCTATCCCCGTAAGACTGGATATGGAAAATATTGCACCTATAGGGATTGAGGTTGTTTCTCAAAAATTGATACAAGAAAATCACGAAGGACTTGTAAGACACAGTTCTGGAAGGGTTGCAAGAGCAGTATATTATTGGTACAGAAAGGCGGTAAAAAAATAGTATGAAGACAGTAAACTCATTTCAAAAATTAAAAGATGATAATGAAAAAATTGCGATGCTTACGGCATATGATTATTCAACCGCTAAAACTCTGGAAGAAGCCGGAATTGATGCTATTCTTGTGGGTGATTCCCTTGCAATGGTGGCTTTGGGGTATCGGGATACTTATATTATTACCGCGGATGAAATGCGTGTGTTTGTAAAAGCAGTTGCTAAAGGTGCTAGAAATACATTTATTATTGCAGATATGCCGTTTATGAGCTATAACATTAACCTTGAACAAGGTATGGAAAACGCTTCAAAAATGATTAAAGCGGGTGCTTCTGCTGTCAAGCTTGAAGGTTGTAACAAATATATTCTCACGCTTACAAAAAGATGCATTGAATCCGGAATACCTGTTCTGGGGCATCTCGGCTTTACTCCGCAGTTGATGAATACAATCGGCGGACATAAAATTCAAGGCAAAACAGCAGAAATGACGGAAGAAATACTTGCGAACGCAAAAAAATTGGAAGAAGCCGGATGCTTTGCAATTGTTCTTGAACTTATGCCGTCAGAGAGTGCAAAATACATTACGGATAATCTGCAGATTCCTACAATCGGCATAGGCGCTGGAAATGAGTGCTCCGGACAAATTGTTGTAACAGACGATATTTTAGGCAAATATACGGATTTTGCACCAAAGTTTGTGAAAAAATATACAGATTTGCATAGTATTGTGCTGGACAGTGTTTCTAAATATAAAGAAGAAGTCAAAACTCTGGTTTTTCCGTCAAAAGATGAATCTTTTGAATTAAATCCGGAAGAGCAGATAAAGCTTATATCAAATGATTAATAACAGAAGAAAAGAGGGTAAAAATGCTTTTACATACAATAAAAGAGGTTAGGGAAAAAAGGCAGGAGTGGAAAGGCTTGAAAGTCGGGCTTGTACCTACGATGGGTGCGCTTCATGCGGGGCATTTGAGTCTTATTAAAAAAGCAAAAGAAACCTGCGATAAAGTTATTGTATCAGTATTTGTAAACCCGATTCAGTTTGGACCGGCAGAAGATTTTGACAAATACCCGCGGACGCTTGAAAAAGATTATGAACTCTGTACAAAAGAGGGCGTTGATATAGTTTTTGCACCTTCTCCTAATGAAATGTACGGAGCGGGGCAGAAACTTTCTAACGATACTTTGACCTATGTCTGCCCGCCGTTTTTCTATGTGAATAAACTCTGCGGAAAAACAAGAACCGGACATTTTGACGGAGTATGCACGGTTGTGTTGAAATTGTTTAATATAGCTCAGCCGGATTTTGCTTTCTTCGGGCAGAAAGATGCTCAGCAGGCTGTTATTATTAAAAAAATGGTAAAGGATTTAAATGTTCCGGTTGAAGTTATACAGTGCCCTATTGTACGCGAAGAATCCGGACTTGCGTTGAGCAGTCGGAATAAATATCTTACGGAAGAGGGCAGGAAAGAGGCGCTCGTTTTGAGCAAAATTTTAAATAATATCAAATCCTGCTATAAAAAAGGCATTACTGACATTGATGCTCTTAAAGAAACTGCATACGGCTTTTTGAATGAAAAACACGATTTAGAATATCTTGAAATTTTAAATAAAAATACGCTCGAAGAGCAGGAAAAAGCAGATGATGATTCAATTGCGCTTATAGCCTGCAGGGTTGAAAATGTACGATTAATTGATAACATGTATCTCGGAGGATAACTTAATGCATGAGATTATAATGAGTTTTTTCAAATTCTTGAAAAGTTTTTTCCAGTTTATGAAAATTGTTTTCGTATTCTGTATAATAATGCTTTTATTTTACTGGGTTCAGAATTTGACCGGCTCTGACTGGAAATGGCTTGGGTTTATAACCCCGTTTCTTAAGGGGCTATTAGAGATTGCAAATAAAATCTATTCTGTTTCTTTTGATATTTTCGGCGCGGTATTTGAGTTTAAATACCTTAGCGCATTAATTATTTTAACCGCATTTTTCTATCTGATGAATCTGCTTATTATCGTAACAAATCTGATAGAAGATGCTTATAACACATCATATCTTGTATGTAAAAAGGCTGAAGAAGCGCTTTTGAATAAAACTCTAAAAGCAAATGTAGAGCGCGAAGAGAAGAGGATTAATAAATATTCTGTAGCAATAAGTACAACATTAAAACCAAAATTCTCGCACAAGGAGCTTAATATTAATATCCAAGAACAGAATAAGCTTATGAACAAATTTATTATAGAAAAAACGGGTGTTCAGCCTGCTGTATTTGAAAGCGGGTTTTTATACCAGTTTAACCGTTTTGACGAGATTGATAATGTTCTGGAAGTGCTTTTTAAAGTTATTCATTCAAATGCGCCTCTTGATTATGCAATATGCATTCAAGCCGGCGACGATATGGAACAGCTTAAGAAACTAATCAGCTTAAAGCACTACGGAATGATAAGCATGGCAGCTGATACGGCATACAGATACAAATTTAATGAAACCCACAGATACGGTACGACTCAAGTCGGGTTATTCCAGTATGGCGAAAGGACACTGGAAGTTCATGAGTTTAAAGAAATTCTGTAGTATAATAGATGAGAGGATAAAGGAGTAAAATTATATGAGATATGATGCAGGCGAAGTTATAACAGCGATGGTAACACCGTTTAACGCCAAAAGAGAAGTTGATTATGAAAAAGTGGAAACACTTGCATATCAGCTTGTCAACACCGGCTCAGACGCAATTTTAGTTACGGGTACAACCGGAGAATCTCCGACATTAACGCATGAAGAGGAAATTGAGATTCTATGCAGTGCTAAAAGAGCAGTAAACCATAAGGGGAAAGTTATTATGGGTACAGGCTCAAATTCTACAGAAACAGCTGTAATGATGGCTAAAAGGGCAGAAAAAGAAGGTGCTGATGCAATCTTGACGGTTGTTCCTTATTATAATAAACCTTCACAGGCGGGTATGATTGAACATTTCTCAGCTGTTGCAGAAGCTGTAGAACTTCCGGTTATTTTATATAATATCCCGTCAAGAACCGGCGTTAATATGACTGTTGATACAGTTAAAACGCTTGCAAGAAAGTATCAAAATATCGTTGCTTTAAAGCAGAGTTTCGGCGATATGGATACAATTACAGAATTAAAAATGAGCTGCCCGGGTGATTTTGCTATATATTCAGGCGATGACAGCCTGACGCTTCCGATGCTGTCGCTCGGTGCGCACGGGGTCATATCTGTAGCATCACACCTGTTCGGAAAAGAAATTAAATCTATGATACGTAATTTCAAAACCGGTGATGTAATGACTGCAAGGAATATGCATCAGAAACTTTATCCGATATTTAAGAAAATGTTTATGGCGCCGAATCCGGTTCCGGTTAAAGCTGCGCTTGCATATAAAGAAATAATAGAGGATTACGTAAGGCGGCCTCTTGTGGAATTAACAAAGGCTGAAAAAACAGAACTAATATTTACTCTTGATTCAATATAGCCGGAGAGGGTAAGATTTTTATTTTCAGACTTGGGATAAAATGGGGTAAGCGAGGATTCTAAAAGGATAAAACCTGTTTACTCCGTATAATAGAAAAGGTAAAAAAGGAGTACATAAATGAAAAATAAATTGATACTATTTTGGGCGATTGTGCTTATTGTAATCGCATCCATAGTTACAATTTGTGTAAAACCAACCAAACTCGGTTTGGATTTAGTCGGCGGTTCAAGACTTGTTCTGGAAGCGCAGACAACAAATACAATTGCACAAATTACACCGGATATGATGTCAAGCCTGCAGTTTGCGATTGAAAACAGAGTTAACAAACTCGGTGTTTCTGAAACTGTGGTTCAGCGCTCCGGCGACAGGCGTCTTGTTATTGAAATTCCGGATGTTTCAGACTTAAATCAAGCAAAAGCATATTTAGGCGAAACAGCAGAATTGGATTTCAGAAAACCTGTTATGAAAGACGGACTTCCAGAGTGGGAAGCAACGGGACTTACAGGCAAGGATCTTTCAAGAGCTAATTTGAGTACAAACTCACAAAACGGTCAATGGGTAGTTGACCTTGAATTTAACGGAGAAGGTACTAAAAAGTTTGCAGATTTGACAAAACAGCTTGTCGGACAGCCGATGGCAATATTCTTTAACGGCGAGCTGCAGTCCGCACCTGTTATCAGAGAAGCTATCACAGGAGGCAGAGCGCAAATTTCCGGCGGTGACAGCGGATTTGTTTATGAAGAAGCTAAGAAAATGGTAGACCTGTTAAATGCCGGCGCATTGCCTGTTCCTGCTAAAATTATTGAAGAAAATACTGTAGGACCTACTCTCGGGGCTGACAGTATTGCTAAATCAAAGGTAGCAGGCGCTATAGGACTTGGCTTTGTAATGCTGTTTATGGCTGTATACTACAGAGCGCCCGGTTTGATTGCCGATGTTGCGCTTGTTATATACGGCTTAATGCTGTTTGCCTTATTTAAGGCTATTCCGATTACACTTACACTTGCAGGTATTGCCGGTTTTATTCTGAGTATCGGTATGGCTGTTGATGCGAATATTCTTATATTTGAACGTACAAAAGAAGAATTGAAAGCGGGAAGGACATTGTTTACTGCAATTAATTCCGGTTTTGACAGAGCATTTACAAGTATTTTCGACTCAAATATGACTACAATTATCACCTGCATTATTCTGTATTTCTGCGGAACAAGTATTGTTAAAGGTTTTGCTTTAACACTTGCAATAGGTGTTGTTGTTTCAATGTTCAGTGCTATTACCATTACTAAAAACTTTATGCACTTGATATTCGGAACAGGAAAATTGCAGCACCCTGCACTGTTCGGCTTGAAGGCAAGTGAAATAAATGAAAGCTATCAAGCAAGTGAAACAAAACGCGAAAAGGCGAAATTCGGTATACTTGATTAGTAAGGCTAAGTTAGAAATAGATAAAGGAATTTTGAGATGAAATTAAATATAGTAAAATACAGATTTTTATTTTTAGCAATATCAGCAATATTATTGCTTCCGGGTATTGTTGCAATGATATATTCAACAATAACTTATCCGACACATACACCTATGAAGGTCGGTATTGATTATACCGGCGGTACTACTCTGCAGTACGGGGTTAAGGAAAGCATTTCAAATGACAAATTATCAAATGTCAGAAAAACTCTTGAAGATGGCGGAATCGAAAATCCTTACCTGCAGATTATTAATGTTAATTCGCAAGATGGAAAAGACTTGAAAGCAGTTCTTTCTATCAGAACAAAATTTATTGCTGAAGGTTCTGCTGACCAGGATAAAATTACAAGTATTATGAATAAGGAATTCTCTTCTCCTGAATTGGTGCAGGTCGCTTCTGTAGGACCGACTTTGGGGATGGAATTGTTTAAAAACTCTTTAATCGCTTTATCTCTTGCATTACTGGGTATTATTGCATACTTAACTTTCCGTTTCCAGTTTGACTATGCGTTTGCGGCGATATTGGGGCTTGTTCACGATGCTCTGTTTGTATGCGGTGTTTTCTCTATTCTCGGTTTATTATACGATGTGCAGATAGACGCTTTGTTTGTAACGGCATTATTGACTGTTATAGGTTTCTCCGTACACGATACAATTGTTGTATTTGACAGAGTTAGAGAAAATCTGAAGTATTATTCTAAGAAGATGACATTCAGTGAGATTATGAATTCAAGTATTAATCAGACCCTTGCAAGAAGTATAAATACCTCATTAACCACATTGATTACACTGTTTGCGCTGTATTTGTTCGGCGGAGTTACAACTAAGGATTTCGTACTTGCAATGATAATCGGTATTGCGGTTGGTACATATTCAAGTATTTTCTTCTGCGCAACTCTTGTTGATATCTGGGAAGATAAAAAGGCTTCTGCAAAAACTGTTACTGCATAGTAAAGTCAAAGAAGATTTTGAAACAGGGCTGGATTTTTGAAAAAAATCCAGCCCTGTCTTTTGTAACACTTTCTTAACAAACTGGCAAAAAAATAAATTTTGGGATATTTTTATATTGTGAAAATAACACCAATTACTTATAATCCTTTTGTAATAAAAACAAGGCAGACCAACAAAAGCAAGTCATATCAAGCTTCGAGTTTACCTGCGCTGCAGGCGCCTGTATGCCTGGTGCCGTTCGGGCGCTCCGCAAAGAATGCGGAATCTCTTCGCAGATTAATGAGTTACAAAATTCCCGACATGTATTCCGGATGTGAAATTTTAAATCCAAAGGATATGGAAAATTTGATTTCAAGCCGTGTTTTTTCCGGTCCTGTTGATAAGGTTATTGAGGCGCTTGAACCATATAAGAACTGTCTGCAGAATGTTGAAAAAGAGGTTCTCGCTAAAATAGAAAAAGCAAGTGTTACACGCCCTCAAGCAACATTAGCGCAAATAATAGAAAGTATGGTTCCGGAGCATCAAAGACGATTGAGAGATATTCAAGCTCCGGTTTTTGCTAAATTAAACATGCTGGCATCTTATATGCCTCTTGAACAGCAGGTTAAGTATAGAGAATTAATAGGGTTTACTAATAAACGTTTGAATAATGTACCTTCAAGCCAGCCTTTCAGTGCAAAAGAGTTTAATTATAAATTAAAACGCATAGCAGAAGAAATCGAGGACGGCAACAATCCCGAAGAGATTGCAGTCATAAATAATATGATGTATATTGCTAAAAAGATGCCGGAAAAAACAGAGGTTGATATTCTTGCTTCAAAAAATTCGGTCTCAAAATTTCAAAGAAATAAGAGAATAAAACTTCAGCAGAGTTTGACGCGCAAGCGGAGCGAATTGTTAAATCAAATAGAAACTCTGCATCTGAACTCCGTATTGAATGATAATTTTGAGTTAAGCCGTCTGCTTAGTCAAACAAGGGCTAGAATTTATAATATACCGGTTAAAACTCCATTTAACAGAAAATCTTTTATATATGAATTAGAGAAAATAACTGATACGCTCGAAAACCGCAAGCTTGCGCGCCAGATGGTAAGTACTGCGGTCAAGCTTCCGACTTCTCATAATGATGTTTCTGCTTTTATTGTTAAGGCGTCTGATTATTCTTCTTCAAAAATCGGCTACAATCTTATTGCACCCTCAGAAGGCAGTATAGAACATCTGATTCCGCACGGGAAAAATGGGAATGATCTCATTTCAAATTATGGTTTAACAACCAAGTACTGTAACTCCGAACGCAGTGATAAGCCGTTGGCACAGTATCTGCGCCAGCATCCGGAAGCGTATGAAAATTGTCAGAAACAGGTCGACAGGTTGATTGAATTATATAATGACGGTACTTTTAGCAAAGTCGGATTGAGCAAATGGTATATTATAAATTTTGTCCAAAAAATGTATAAATTATCTCCGCCGGAAAAGCGTATGGTGCTTGATATTGGGAATTTAATGTAAAATTTCTTTTAAACGCTGCTGAATTTCTTATTATTTGCAGGGAATTTTTGTTTTTACTATAATTAACATGCAAATAAGAAAGGAAAGAGACTATGAAAAAATCAATTAAAGATTTAGGCGACATCAAGGGAAAAACCGCTCTTGTCAGAGTTGATATTAACGTTCCTCTTGATGAAAACAAAAATGTAACAGACGATACTCGTATTCAAGCTATTGTTCCTACAGTTAAATTTTTAAAGGACAAAGGCGCAAAAATTGTTCTTATGGCACACTTAGGCAGACCTAAAGGCGAAAGAAACATGGAATTCTCTCTTGAGCCGGTTGCTAAATATATGGCTAAAGTTTTTGGTGAAGACATCGTATTTATTCCTTCTGTAGAAGAAGCAAAACCATATGTTGAAAAACTTGCTGACGGTCAGATTGCTTTATTGGAAAATATTCGTTTCTACAAAGCAGAAGAAGCAAAAGATGATGATATGACTTTTGCGGAAGAATTAGCAAAATTAGGCGACTTTTACGTAAATGACGCATTCGGTGCTGCTCACAGAAACCACACTTCTACTGCTAAATTGGCAAAAATTCTTAAGCCGGCTGTATCCGGTTTGTTGATGGAAAAAGAAATCAGATGCTTATCTCAAGCTCTTGATAATCCGACAAGACCGTTTACTGCAGTAGTCGGCGGTGCAAAAGTTTCTTCTAAAATTGGTGTTTTAGAAAATCTTTTAGATAAAGTTGATAATATGATAATCGGCGGAGGCATGGCTTATACATTTGTTAAGGCTAACGGCGGTAAAATCGGTAACTCAATCTGTGAAGACGATCAGATTGATGTTGCAAAAGCTATCGAAAAGAAAGCTCAAGAAAAGGGCGTTAAGTTAGTAATGGCAACAGACGTTCTTGTAACTGACGATTTCTCCGGCAACGGCACTAACAAATTTGTTAAGATTAACGAAATTCCGGATGGATTTGAAGGTGTTGATGCCGGTCCGGATTCAAGAAAAGCTTTTGCAGATGTTATCAAATCTTCAAAGACAATTTTGATGAATGGTCCTGTAGGTGCATTTGAAAATCCTAAGTTTGCAGAAGGTACAAAGGCTGTTTTAGAAGCTATTGTTGAAGCTACAAAGAACGGTGCAACTTCTGTCATCGGCGGTGGAGATTCTGTTTCTGCAGCTAAGAAATTCTGCAAGGCAGAAGATTTCACTCACGTTTCAACAGGCGGAGGCGCTTCATTAGAATTCATTGAAGGTAAAGTTCTTCCGGGTGTTGCAGCACTTGATGACAAGTAAGAAATAGAAATCATATGAAAAACCGGCAGGATAAACAATCCTGCCGGTTTTTTGCGTGGCGTTAAGAGTGAAGCGAAAATTTAGAGCAGAGATTCTTCGGCTCTTACGAGCCTCTGAATGACGCCAAATCGGCAGGTGCAAACCTCAAAAATATAATTTAGGAGTTTATTTATGAATTTATCATGGACAGTAGTGCCTAAATGACGAGGGTGGTTCAAATCCAGACCAAATACATTTACCCCTCCCCCCCCCTGAGTGACGTTAGGCATGGCGGTTCAAATCCAAACCAAATACATTTACCCCTCCCCCCTTGAGTGACGTTAGGCATGGCGGTTCAAATCCAAACCAAATACATTTACCCTTCCCCCCCCCTGAGTGACGTTAGGCATGGCGGTTCAAATCCAGACTAAATACATTTACCCCCCTGTCAGCACATTACAATCCATAATAGTTTTCTGGATTGGCGTCCAAGGTAAATTGCTATCATTGTAAAGAAAATGTCGTATAGTACTTGTATTCCGCTTTGTGAAAATATCCAGCTTGTAACTAAATCCATGGGAGCATGTCTTAGGGTTGCGATGAACAGCATGTAGAGAATGCCGAGAACGTGAATTGTGGCAACTCCGATAATTGAGATTAAAAATATTCTTAAAAAATCTGTTTTGCCTTTTAATAGTGTTCCTGCGAAAAAGATTGCCGGCAGAAAAGCCAGGATATAACCGAAGCCGTATTCAAAAAGATAGCTGATACCGCCTCCGAGTGCAAATACAGGAACAAACAAGCCGAGAATAATGTAGCCTAAAATTGCTAGGATACCAAACTTACGCCCCATAAGCGCAACTATAAAAAATACTACCGGAATTTGCGGGATGTATTTGTAGCTCTTGATAAAATGGTGCAGGATTTCGTATTCGCTTACGTCCTGCGAAAGAAAAGTAAAAGTATCAAGCGGAAGGTACGGATGTTTTATTGTTACCTGCGTAAATGTTGCCATTATTATGAACAGAATGCACAGACCTGTTAAAATAAGAGTTCCGAGTGTGACTTTAATCGGTTCCCCTTTGTACTTAAAACTGTTTATCTGTTTTGCAACTCTTTTACTCATTTTATTTTGATTAATGTTTTTAGTTTTTCAAGGTTTTTTTGATATATCTGTTTAAATTTATCATAGAAAATGTTTTCAGTCCACATAATAAGAGCATCTTCGTTATTATCCTGGTAATATCCCTTTCTTGTCCCTAATGACTGAAAACCGTATTTTTCGTAGAGTTTTATTGCTGGAGTATTGGAAGTTCTTACTTCAAGCGTTAAATACTTTACCCCGTCTTTGTAGCAATCATCAATAATTTTTTGGATAATTGATTCACCCACGTGGTTTCTCAGATAATCCTTTTTGACTGCAATTGTAGTAATATGTCCCTCGTCAATAATATGCCAGGTTCCTGCGTAGCCCACAAGCTCGCCGTCTGCAGTCTTGGCTGTATAGTATTTTGCAAGATTATTAGACATTTCATCGTAAAAAGACGATTTTGCCCAGTGGTGTTTGCCGTATGCATCTTTTTCTATCTCGACAACGCCCTCGATATCATCTTTGGACATCGGTGTAATATAAATTTCAGATAATTTTTTTGCAGGTTTTTCTAAGGACATATGCTTTCCCAATCTATATCATCTTCTGTTTCTTCTCCGGGTTCTACTATGTGGTCTCCGTCTTCGAGCATAAGCATCAGAGAAAGCCGGAGCTGTTTTTTATAGTTCTCAAGAGCTTTTTCGCGTGTTTTGGCACAAAATGCAAAACTCGGAATTTCTTTAATTTCAATGTAGTAATAAGGATTTCCGTTGAAATCTAAATCCGTCCCTTCAATAAGAGTCCAATTAAGATTTAAATAATAATCCAAATCTTTTTCTTTAGTCATCCAACGACCTTTCGCTCAGAGGCTGTTTAATCATTATACCTTCTCCGCCGATTACATCAGCCTGTTTCCCGTTAATGTAAAGATATACCGGCAGGTTTGTATTTGCTTTTGCGGTTTTGATAAGCTGGCGAACACGCGTATATGTGCTTTCTGTTCCGCCTCCGCCTTCAAAAGCTGAGGATAAATCTATCAAAATGCTTCCGGAGCCTTCTCTGACAGATAGTATCTTTGTTGCCGGCGGAATTTCAGAGGTGAAGCCTTTTGATTTTTCCCATTTTGTCGGAGCTGATATGAGTTCTTTGATTGCATATTCAAAGCAGGATTTTTCTACTGCCGTGTCGCACTGTCTGTTTACAGAGCGCAGGTTGCCGTTTGAATCTGAAACAAAAACTTTGATTGTTTTATAGACATGTTCTTTTTGAGGCTCTTCTACTGCAGGGTTGTCCAAATCATCCGGCAGAGTTTCAAGCTCTTCCGGCTGATTGTTTTTTATCGGGTTAAAATGAAAACCCTCTGCCTTAAAAAATGAAAAGTAAACATATGCGACTGATATGACAATAAGAATGAACAAACCGAGCTTTTGAGAAAAATTCATGGTTTAATCTCCTTTTACATATATTTTACCATTAATTTTTACTTTATTGTCAACAATATTTACATTCTCAACAATTGCATCGCATTTTTTTGTTTCCAATAGATCCAGAGTAAACTCAAGCGGGTTCAAAAGGTTCAAGAGATTTGCAACCTTGGAAAGCGACAGGGCGCCGTATGCGCTGTCCACTTTGACATTTACTGCTTTAATTTTTTCTTTGTCTACTTTAAAATCAGAAGACGCTACAAAAACTCTGTTGCGGGCAGAAGGTGCTATCGGGAAATTATACTCCGTTAAGATATAAATCCGGTTATTGCGGATTTTTGTGCTGACGCCTTTTACCTGGAACATCGGATATGCAATATCGTTAATTGTATTCAAAACTTTCTGGTAATCTGTATGTTTAAGCGCTGTATTCATGCTTTCTTCTGACAAATCTATCTCGTAGGTGAATGTCATATCTGATTTAAAAACAACGGGGTCTTTTGTGTAATCAATATAGTTGTAATCTGTTGCTGTTTTTAAGTTGACATAGGGCAGAACAATGCCTTCAACAGGAACATCTTCTCCTGTAATTTCAAGGTTTTTGAAAATACCTTTCTTCATGCTGGAGAGTGTATATCCGTCAAATTTAACTTTGAAATCTGCGCCGGTTTCTTTCTTGAGCGAGCGTTTAATACTGTGTTCCGCAATGCTTTCAGCAACGGGATTCATAATTGCAAAGTGCTTATGATTTTTTAGATAATCTGCTGAAAATTTGTCATTTTCTGACGCTCCGGCAATACCTGCGCTCATAAAAACTGACATAAACAATAATAATAAAATCTTTTTCATAATAACCTTCTAACTAAAAGTATCTGTAGTGTTTATACATCTTAGCACAATCTAAAAAAGACTGCACAAAGAGTATATTACCACTGCTAATCATGATTTTACATTAAAAATTTATTTCGTGTTTTTATAATCCGGTTTAAGCTATGGCTTTTTCTTTTTCTCTTCTTCCTCTTCAAGTTTTTCGTCCACAGCTGCTCCGATAAGCGCTCCTGTACCTGCGCCAATACCGCCTAAACCTACAGCTACCGCAGCCGGACAGATGACGGCAATTGCAGCCAGCCCGAGAAGCCCTCCGATAATTTTTCCGGCATTACCTTTAAAATTAGGATTTTCGCTTCCTAAAGCAGGTTCCTGGTTGATGTTTGAATGCTGCTGTTTTTTCGCATGCTTAATTTTCAAATTATTCGGAGCAGAATAATTAATACCCACACTGTTAATTCTCATATAATTCTCCTTTGAACCGAATATAACACAAAAGTGTGTGAATGTCAATCGGTATGCAGATTTTAACCGTATAAAATACAATTGTTTTTGGGTGGTATTTAGTTAGTATATTGGTACATCCTGCAAAAGTAAATTTTTTTTACAATACTGTTCAAAATACGAGCAATTTTTTGGTATTTACTATACAATGTTATAATGAATTGCTGAAACAGATGCATCCGGTATAACTGCGCAGGCTATGCCGGTGGGTGTTTAAGCATTGCGGCACAAAAGGACGGACTTATGGCGGAAACTTTCGAACTCACAAATTATAATTTTTATTCAAGCCGTTTGGACATGGAGCTTATCTCTAATATTGTAGATACGCTTAAAGAAATTCTTGAAGAAGATAAAAAAGAGGAACAGCCTTTGTTTCTGAAGGTTGCGGATGATTTTATCATGAATATTGCAAGAAAAGTTGTACAGGAAAAGAAAAAGACTTTTCTTATCGGTATTACAGGCGAAAGTGCTTCCGGAAAAACTGTCTTTGTCGATAATACAATAGAAGCTGTCGTAAGGGATAAAAAAGAAGGTATTTATACTGTTATCAGACAGGATGATTATTATAAAGATACTTCAAAAGAACTCCTTGAAGCCGGAAGCTATGATGCTCTATTTAAAACAGGTTTCAGCTTTGATACTCCGGATGTTATAGATTTGCAATTGATGCGCGAACATTTGCTCGGGCTGAAACAAGGAAAAACAGTAGTTTCTCCGAAATACGATTTTGTGACCTGCGTGTCTGATCCGAACGGAGAAGTTAAAAAACCCGCAAAAGTTATTCTTACGGAAGGTTTGTATGTCTTGAATAAAGAAGTCCGCGATATCATGGATGTAAAGGTTTATGTATTTACCCCCATTGATGTTATAAAAGAACGCTGGTATAAACGCGCTGTTTCAAGAGGAAAAACAGGAGAAGCCGCGGATTTGCAGTTCAAAAACGTAAACGAAACCGCACAGCAATACATAAGACCGACCTATGAAATCTCTGACTGTATTATAAACGGCATGGTTGATAAGGACTATATTAAAGTTATTACGGAAAAAATCATGAGCCGTCTTGCAGAAATCTGCCCTTAGGGGTAAATATACTGGCGGGGGAAATGAGATAGTGTATGGGGCATCAGAGGAAAAGAAGCGGGTGTATTGAACTGTTTGCAGATATGTTTGACACCTCACCTCAGCCCTCTCCTGTCAGGCGAGGGAGCGATGCCAAAATTGAGAGTATTATTTTAAAAATAACAAAGGAGAAATAAATGTTTGAATTAAAAGCTCAGATGTATTTTTCAGCAGCGCATCATCTGCTTAATTATGACGGTGAATGCGAAAATCAGCACGGGCATAACTGGCTGGTTGAAGCGTATGTTAAAGGCGAAACATTGGATAAAAGCAATATTCTTGTGGATTATAAAGTGCTGAAGCGTGAATTAAAAAGCATTCTGGATTTATTAGACCACAAAGATTTGAATGAGTTGCCCTATTTTGCAGGAGAAAGCCCGTCAAGCGAAATGATTGCAAAATTCATTTATGAAAAACTTAAGGAAAAGATTGTTCTGGTTTCAAAGATTTCTGTTTGGGAAACAGCAACATCCTGCGCCAGCTATTTTGAGGAGTAAGGGGCTTAGGGAGTGACTGAGTGACTAGGTGAATAAGCGACTGAGCGGTTTAATAATACTGCGTGAAGGGTGAAGAGTGAGGGGTGAAGCGAAAAAATTAGAGCAGAGATTCTTCGGCTCTTACGAGCCTCTGAATGACGCGAAACTTGGAGTTGTGATGCCCGACAATTACATTTACCCCTCTGAATGACGCGAAACTTGGAG
>CALVBN010000008.1 GCA_944325785.1 Candidatus Gastranaerophilales bacterium
AAAAAGTCCAGTTCGGCAGTTTGATTTTTTTGGAATACTTAAAATTCCGACCTAAAAAAGCCCACACAAAGCGGGCTGTCCAAAATAATCAAAGTATCCGTACAAATCAAACCGGTCGTTAAATTACATTTATGCTATAAAAATTTGTTACACTTCTTATTCAATCAACGAGAGAGTTTTCAGCGTTTTTATTCCAATGTGTAGTGAAATGTGTTGCAAAAACTAAAAAAGTAACTTTTAGAAAACCTCCAAAAGTCACTTATATCAATTGGTTGCGGGAGCTGGATTTGAACCAACGACCTTCGGGTTATGAGTTGAGAAATTTACTTTTTGCAATTTTTAGCAATATATCCCAAACTCTATTATTATAAATGTTTTAGCTATTTTAAATCAATTAATTTTTAATAATTTTTAGTAGTTTTTTGTAAAAAAGTTGAATTATTGTTGAATTATTTTATGTAAATTTTTTTTGCATATCTTCAAGGTATTCCTCACCTTTTAATGTCAAATAGTCCTCTGGTATAGTTGTAAAAAAGTGCTGCCTCATACCTCTTTTAGCTACAATATGCGTATAACCTAGTGCATTTAATTCATCTATAACCTCAATCATACCGCTTACATCTTTTCTTATAAGTTCCTTAACTCCTTGATTTACTTCTAGTAATGTTTTGTTATTCTTCTTTGAGTTATAAAGTAAGTTTAGTAATTCGTTTGTATATTCTTGACGTTTAGTCATATATCCCCTTTTAATAAAAAATCCCACTTAAAATCTTGTATGCAAGCCTGATTTCATCTTCATTTGCGTTCTTTAGCATAACTTGCATATCTTCTAATAATTCCTTAGGCTCTTTTTGAGAATTAAACATATATAGCTTATATGGCTCAACATTTAAAGCCTTTGCAATCTTTTCAAGGTTTTCATCGGTTGGATGAAAATATCCGCTTTCAATTTTGCTTATACTTGAAGCTCCGATTTCGGTTAATTCAGATAACTCCTCTTGTGTCAAATTACGAGCAATTCTAATTTCTCTAATTCGTTTACCTAAAAGTTTTTTTAGTTCTGACATAATATTTTCACCTCTTTACTTATTTTCAAGTAAATATGTGAATAAATTAATTAGTCGCAGCTACAATAAATATTGATTTTCTTGTGTCTTTATGCAATAAATATGCATAGAATAAAAAGTTATTTATAAAATGATATATTATAGGTACAAGTAGTTAAAGTGAGGTGTAAAATGTTTAAAATTATATCTGGTAATTTTTCAAAAAATTCAATTTGCACTTTTGAGAGCATATTAGAAACAGGAAAAGGATTTGAAACAACAAAAACTTTATTAAAAAATGCAGAAGAAATCCGTTTATTATCAGATGAAGAAATAAATCAATTAATACAAAATTCAGATTATGCCTTACATATAAAAGACTTAAAAAAAGCTATTAAAGATGATAATACAGTATGTTTTTATTATAAATACAAAAACAAAAAAGAATTTACAGCAATTGCAGACCTAAAAACTTATCAATTAGTTGCAAATAAAGCAAAAGAAGAAGTCCCAGAAGAAAAATTGACGACTGTAAGTTCATCTAAAAATGGATGTTTACTTTTAATAGCTATTGCCATAATTTTATTTATACTTGCAAGTTGTGTTGGAAATCATCAGACAAATACTACTTCAAACGACACGCAAACAAGTAACGGGGTAACAACTTCACAAAAACCTGCTCAGAATACCATAAAAGTAGCAAATACCAAACAAGTCAATTATTTAAAAGGATTTTTAAAATCAGGGTTTCAGATTGTAGATGAAAAACGTGTATACTACATCAAATCAAATGATTATCAGAATGCTTATTTTGTCGGAACAATGGTAAGACATATAAATAGGCTTGAACCTTGTATATGGTTTGCAAGCAAATTTGAAGATACATCTGGCACAATATTATCAGCAAGTGACGGTGCGGTTTATGCTTCTTATCCTTTAGACGCTCGTAAGACTGATATTCAAGTTAAATCTTATGATGATGGGTATAATAAAATTCATAATGAAGTATTAAAGCATTTTAACGAATTAGCAAGATAAGATTTCAGCTTATTTTTTTTGCAATAATACTAGCTACAAATTGCCGTGCTTCGGTTTTAGCTTCAAGTTTTGGTGATAAGCTCATTGTCTTTTCAATGGGTTTTTCACCTATGCATGCCTGTATCCATTCCCCCTTTTTTTAATCACCTTTAATTACCTTTAATATACTATATAACATTGCTTCTTTTGTTGATTTAATTGTCATATCTTGTGTTACTTCCATTGATAAAAGAATTTGCAATATATCTTTCATAAGACGTTTTTCTTGTCTTACTTTTGCCGATTTTTTACCACCAGCACTTTGAATTTTTCTTTGTTCAACCATTGTTAATTGATTTAAGGGTATAAGATTTTCAGTTTTAGGATTTTTATTCGTCATATTACCCCCACTTATAGTTCTTTTAGCTTTTTAAATACCTTATTAATGGTTTTATCGTCAATAGTGCTTTCTATGCTGGCATGAATGTTGCTGATTTCATCTTCACCTATTGTATTTCTTATAACTTCAAAAGCTTTCACATTGCCATCTATTGCAGTTTTAACAAGAGATAAACACATTCTCTCTTGCATTGTTTTACCTGTTTTATCCTCAACATTTAAAAGATATAGCAACTCATCTTTTAGCTTTTTACGTTCTTGTCTGACTTTTGCAGATATTTTACCACCCTTTTGTTGTAATTCTTTCTTTTCGGTCGGATTTCTGGCTGACAATGGTATTAAATTTTCTGTTTTAGGATTTTTATTTGTCATTTTGTACCTCTGAAACATAAATATTTTGTTGTTGATTGCTAAAAATTTTCTTAAGAATTTGTATGTTGAAATAAAAACAGAAATTAAACATAACTACAAATATTAGCAAAATTGTAATTAGTAATTTGTGTTCTTTTATTCTTGCACGTAAATCAGCTATTTTATTGAGATGTATTTCTACAATATATTCTTCATTTAAACTTTGTTTTTTATTTTGATTAGTCATATACTACTCCTTTTTAATAGTTTTTCTTGCAGACATGATTACCCACTTGTGGATAACCTTCATTTATAACTTTATCAACATTTTAATTCCTACTTTCAGTTTCATCTTCATTTTCAAGTAGCTTGAGCATATGCTCCTTCATTTGCCCTTGCTTATGCTTGTTTTTCTTACCATTCTCTTGTCGGCTTGTTACATAGTGCATTCGCTCAAATATTCGCCTATCTAAATAAGGCAAATACAAATTATCACTACCATCTTTTGATAATTTGCTTTTGACGTCATCACTTAATGTACCGTTAAATTTTAAAGAAATAAGTTTTTCTGATAAATGCCCTTGCTGAAATTGGTAACACATCAACTTAATAAACTGCCCCACCTCATAATCATTTAGGTCTGCAACTAATCCCAAAAAATCATTAGGATAAAACATAAATGCAGGGTCAATTTCTTTATATTTACGCTCTTTTTTTAATGCCATTGGGTCAATTTGCTTTTCCAACATTTCATCAATTAATTTTTTCTTATCCTGTTTAGACATAAGCACCTCGCAAACATCTTTGAGCAGTTCTCAAAAGGTAGTCTTTGCGCTCCATCTTATCTTTATGTTTTTTGTCTTTTTGATTTGCAAATGGACTGATTTTAAAAAGCTCTATTGCAATTTTAATATCGTATTTTGTCCAATACATAAGTTTACTCATAAGTGCTAAATCATTACTACTTTCATCATTAGAGTATCTTTGACCGTTCCAAAGCGCTTGTAGTTTACTATCTTTGCCGAGTGCGTATTCGATTTTTTGCGTTAGATTTGAAATTTCTGAAATATTCGTGTGATTTAAGGCTTTTATCATTGGTAACGCAGGAAAATATCTTTTTTCAAATGCTGTTATCTCTGTTTGTCGTTTTTCAATATTTGCTTTAAGAAAAACATTGCCAGTTAATGTAAAATAACGGTTACAATCATAAATTTCCAAAGATTTACAAAAATTTAAATCATTCCGTTTGCACCTTGCACCTGCCTTTTTAGCGTATGTTAATATGTGTAAGCCTTTTTTACTTGGCGAATATTCTGTGTAGGAATTAATCGTTTTAACAATTTTCAATGTTACATCTGATATTTTGCCGTTATCATTTATGCATTCATCTATATCTATTCCGCAAAGTGTTGAGCCGTCTATATTACCTAGAACAATGCCTAAAAATTCAGCATTCTCTGTTTTTTGCAAATATTTTAAAGCTGTTTTGTAATCATAAAAATTTGCAGGATTTGTTATGTCGATATTTTGGTTTGTTATTGGAGAAATTGGTCTTTTCTCTTTATTTGCGAGTACAAATCGCTTTGAATTTTTAAGATTTTCTGATAAAATAAAGTTAGCTCGAGTGCCCTTATTATTTGCAATAGGGGCATTTTTTGCTTTTTGCATATCTTCCTCCTAATATAGCTCACTATTTCCGTTTAAAAACTCAATTAATTTTTCAAAATTAATTAAATATTTACGCCCTGCTCTAACATGAATAATTTTGTTTTTTAAACACAATTGACGAATATAAAAATTCGCAAGTCCTGTTTTTTCTGCAGCTTCTTTAATTGTTACCATTTGTGGTATTAAAACTGTATTTTGCATATAGCCTCCTTTGTTATCTATTTGTTATTTTTATTACGTTTTTTGTCTATTTAATTATATTATAATTCTTTATATTGATTTTTGTTATTTTTTAGTATATATTGATAATAAATAAGCGAATTTATGTATTAAATTATCAAATAGACAATGGAGTTAAATATGAAAAGAGCAAAATATAAAATTCTAGGTAAGCGGTTTAGAGAATTAAGAGAAGAATTGAATACATTTGAAAAAATTTGTACTCAAGCAAATCTTGCAAAAAAGCTAAATTTAACTGCTCCACAAATTTCAGACTTAGAAAAAGGTAAAAAAGCACCGTCTTTAAATGTTTTAAAAGAATACTGTAATTATTTTAAAGTACCAATGGAGTATCTTGTGGATGAAAAAAAAGAATATAGACATTATCAAAATCAAACTCTTAGCGAAGATTTAGGGTTATCAGATGACGCTATTCTTGGAATAAGAAAGTTGAATAGCTTTTCAAACAAGTTAGAAAAGGATAACAAAAACTTAAATGTAAGCAAATTGAATTTAAGTAATTTGTTAAATATATTTTTGTCTGATTATATGTTATTGAGTAGTTTTTTATTAAACTTTAATAACTATTTAGAAGAACTTCAAAAAGAAGAAGAATTTATCGTAAAAATTAAAAATACTAATAAAAATTTAAACGAAAATGAAATTGCTGAAATGCTGCACGAACAAAATCTTATAGAAGAAAAATTGCATCTTGCATTATATAGAACACAAGATGTTTTAAAAAAAATAGCAAAAAATATTAATAAGAGGTAATTATGGCAAATGTTCAAGAAAGAAGAAATAAAGACGGCGAAATTATTTCATATTCTATCAGAGTTCATAAAGGTCGGGATATGAACGGTAAACAGTTGAAACCATATACAATGACTTTTAAAGTGCTGCCAAATTGGAGTGAACGAAAAACACAAACAGAGTTAAAAAAAGCTGTTGTATTGTTTGAAGAACAGTGCAAAAAAGGTATAGTTGCAGATAATAAACAATCTTTTGAAAGATATGCAGATTATGTAATTAATCTTAAAGAAAGAACAGGTGTAAAACATAGAACAATAGTTCGATATAAAGAATTATTGAGAAGAATAATCCCAGCAATTGGTCATTTAAAATTATCAGAACTAAAGCCCCAACACTTAAATGCATTATATGAACAACTTAGCAAAGATGGTTTGAATAAAAAAACTGGTAAAACTCTTAGTAATAAAACTATTCTTGAACACCACAGATTAATAAGAACTATATTAGCTCAAGCAGAAAAAGAGTTATTAGTACAATACAATGCCGCAGCAAAAGCAACACCTCCAAAAGTCGATAAAAAAGAAGCAAATTACCTTCAAGTAGAAGATGTTGAAAATATATTGTTTTATTTGCAAAAAGAACCATTAAAACAACAAGTAGCAATGAATTTACTTATATTTACAGGTTGCAGACGTGGTGAAATTATGGGATTAAAATGGAACAAAATTGACTTTAAAAACAATCTTATAACAATAGACACTAACCTTTTATATTCAAAAGAACGTGGAATATATGAAGATACACCAAAAACAGAACAATCTAAAAGAGTTATAAATATTCCGATTACCGTGATGGAGTTATTAAAAACTTATCGCAAAGAATATAACACCAAAAGGCTTGCTCTTGGCTCATATTGGAATGATACAGGATTTGTATTTGTACAAGAAAACGGAAAACCAATGCACCCAGATACTCTAACAGATTATTGTAGCAAATTTAGAAACAAGTATAACGCTATAATAGAGCAAGAAAACAGCAAAAAATCACATAAAGAAAAATTAAGACTATTACCCCATATTAATCCACACGCATTCAGGCATACTCAAGCAAGTATATTAATATTAAGTGGTTTAGATTGTACAACAGTTAGCAAAAGACTAGGACACGCAAAAACAAGCACAACAACCGATATTTATGGGCATTTATTACAAAAAGCTGACGCAAAAGCTAGTAATATTCTAACTAATTTATTTTATAAAGAACATAATAAAAAAATTAGTAAATAAAAGATATTACTATATAGTCAATATATTAGAGTTAGCAGTAATAATTTCTAACGGTGAATTCAATAAAGAATAATCAGCGTCATCTGTAATTAATTTTATGTCGTTATAATTACATAGATAATTAAAATATTCATCATTAAAATCAATTTTTATATTGTCGGTCAAATCATCAATAGCTAACTCTTCAAAATTATCACTTAATTTTGTAAAACTATTTAACATTTGCCTTATAATAGGCTTAATTTGTCCTATTGCATATATATAATCGTTAGAGTTACGAAAATCCCTTTTTCTTTGGTATTCATCTTCACTCCTATCGCCCTTTTTTATACGATATTCTCTAGAAATAAGTGCATTAACAAATTCTGCTAAATTCAATGAAGTTAAATAAACAGTTGCACCTGATTTAATTATTTTATCCATAAAATCACTATAAACTTCTGACCTTATATCATCTATATAAGGATTTAAACCATTAAATAAAAGTACTAGGACATTTGTATCAAAAAGAAATTTATCACTCGATTTTGGCTTATAAGTTCTTATGTCATAAACTTTAACCATTATCTAATTCCTTTTTTAATGCTTCATTTAATTTTTCCCTGTATTCAGGATTTTGATAATATTCTTTCGCTCTTTTTAAAACTGTTGCAAGTATTTCTCGGTCGTCTTTATTCATATTTAATGTTTTTACATTTTGACGCAAGAAATCAACACTATAATTTTCTTTATATAATTGTCCAACAGCAGTGTTAAGAAATGCAGATATCACCATTTCTATATTCATAAAATCGAGAATAACTACATTACCAGCTTTTAATGCTTTATTTATTTTTTCAAAAACTTTTTGCCCGTCAGTATCTGAAACAGCCGCACTTCCACCGACTTCATTATAAATATTGATTTTTATTTCGTTATTTGACATTTTTTCTCCTAGAAAAATATTTCATCAATTTGTTCATCTTCTGTTAAATAATCTTGAGTATCATCCATTTTGATTTTCAAATTAACAACAGTGCCAATGAATGTATCATTAAATTCCTTCACACTTATTCTATCATAAATATCTTCATATAAATATCCGTTATCTGATATAACTTGTAAGGAACCTTTATTTTGCCCAATAAACCTTCTAACAGTATCAAATCCCAATCCACCCGATATACCTTGTTTTGTTGTCGTATCTTTTTTTATAGCCCATTGTATAGCTTGTATTGCACTTATATCTTCTCTATTAAAAAAATTACATACATTTTGTTTAATAGTAGTACCAGTATTAACAATGGTAAAATATAAATCTTTTTTGTTTGGAAAATATTGTCCACAAGTATATACATAGTCACAATTTGCATGAATTTTTGCATTAACAAAAATCTCTAATAGGCTTTTGGCAAATTCTTTTCTAAAACTTTCAGACATTTTAGGGAAATCATGTTTTGTTAATAATTCATCATTTATATATTGATAAAATAATTGATTATCTGCTGCTTTAAATTTTCTATATTTAATAGTCGTAGAATAATAATCTTCAATTTTGGGATAACCATAATTGCTTAAAAAATCATTTTTTTGCAATATTTTCTGAACTTGAGGTTTAAAATTTGCAAAATCTATCGAAACAAAAACATCTGTAGCATCAAATATTGCACCCATTAATGCAGATAAATTAGCTTCCAAATATGTTGTATTAGAAAAATCGATAATAACATCTTCAACCAATAATCCAATCAAATAATCATACATAGCAATTAATTTAGAAAAACTTTGATATGAATTTTCAGCCTTATTGGGAAATTGATAATTAATAGTCATAACAATATTCTATCCTAAATTTATAAATTTGCTACATTGTTGAATTATAGTTGAATTATTTACAGTTTTATTATGAGAAAAGGGGAATTCAAAAATCCTGAAATCCCCTTACTCTAAATGGTTGCGGGAGCTGGATTTGAACCAACGACCTTCGGGTTATGAGCCCGACGAGCTACCAGACTGCTCCATCCCGCGATATTTTATTTCGGGAATATGACAACTAACATTATCATTTACCCCCACTTCATTATTAAACGCTAAAAAACAAAAATCAACCCCTGCGAAAAAATAAATAAAATTTTTTCAATGCTTAGATTATGTAAAGTTTTGTAACAACATTTAATCGAATCTGCAATTTTTGTTCTTAAGTATACTTTATATATACATAAGACTGAAATACTAAATACAAACCTTTCATACAACCTACACACTAACCTTCTACACATGAGGAATTAATTACAAAGAATTCCGAACCTTTCTTTTAAGAAAGGTTTTTTTTTGAGTAAAATTTGAATTAGTCCTGTCAGAAGAATTTAGAAGAATAATTTGCTTCCAAATAATATAACTCCGACTAAAATACTGATAAGAGAGGCGAACATTACGGCACCAGCAGAGATGTCTTTTGCCATACCGACCATTCTTGAATATTTGTTGTGATAAATTGAATCAAGGGTAAATTCTATTGCCGTATTAAGCATCTCTGCAACTATTACAAGCCCTATTACAAATAAAAGAATACAGAATTCCAGAGCGCTGAATTTCAGATATAATGCCAGAAAGATGACAAATGTTGCTATCGCAATATGAATTCTGATATTTAATTCGCTTTTTAATACGAGTCTGAATCCCTTGCGTGCGTTTTTAAAAGTGTTATTAAATCCTTGTGATTTAAATTTTGTCATAATCAATACTCTCCAGAGCTTTGCGCTGTTCCCCTATAACAAAATTGTATTCCTCTTCGCTTTGATGGTCAAATCCCAGAAGGTGCATTAATCCGTGGCTGATTAGAAAAAACAGCTCCTGTTCTTTATTCTCCGATTTACTCACATCTCTATTTACACCCTCTATCACTTTATCAAGAGCTATTACGATTTCTCCGAGATTGACATCGCCGTCAAAAATAAAGCTGTTTTCATCATCGGCAAAAATTGCAAATGTTATTATGTCTGCCGGATAGTCTTTTCCCCGATAATCCCTGTTATATTCCTGTGTTTTTGATGAATCGCAGAAAAGAATGTCCAATGTTATAGAGGTATATTTTTTGCCGTAAAGACAGCTTTTGTCCCTAAGCTCCGCAATATAATGCTCAAGCATTTGCCGTGTTTTATTTATTACATCTTTTTCATTAACTTTCCAGCTGTCAAAAATATTTTCCGTAAAAATATTAATTACTGTCATTTTTCTTTTGTTCTAATTCCTTAACCTTTGAATCAAGATCCTTATCCAGTGAGGGCTGAATTATTTCTTGATTAAGTTTATTATTCTTATCCAGTTCCTGTACAAGATCATTGTGATACTTAATACGTTTATGATGCATTCCGCGAAGCATTCTGGAGAATGTTTCCGCAATTGTCTTTAAGTCCTTGAATGTAAGCGGGCAGTCCGAAAGCTGACCGTCATTCAAGCGCTCTTTTATTATTCTATTAATTATAGCATCAATTTCTTCGTTAGAAGGATTTTTGGCTGCTCTTACAGCGGATTCTACGGCATCTGCTATCATTAGAATAGCTGTTTCTTTCATATTAGGTTTTGGACCGGGATATCTGAATTGTTCTTCGTTAACATTTTCAGCACCTTCTTCTTTCAGCGCCTCATTGTAAAAATAGCTTACAAGGCTTGTGCCGTGATGCTGTAATATAAAATTATTTATAACCTGCGGAAGGTGAGCGTCTTTAGCCAGTTCTACACCGTCTTTAGGGTGTGCTGTGATAAGCATTTTGCTAAAACGCGGAGTGCAGGATTTATGCGGATTTTCAATGCCGTAGAAAGATTGGTTTTCTACAAAGAACATCGGGCGCATAAGTTTTCCTATATCGTGATACATTGCACCGACCCTTGCTAAAACCGGATTTGCACCGATTGCTTCCGCTGCGGTTTCACACATATGCGAAACAGTTAAACTGTGGTTGAAAGTTCCCGGAGCTTCCTGCATTAGACGTTTAAGCAATTCCTGATTGTGGTCTGCAAGTTCTGCCAGTCCGTATGGCGTCATAACTCTGAAAAGATTTTCAATTATCGGCAATACTCCGAGCAGAAGGATTCCGCTTATTATAAAGCAGTTGATAACGATATAGCCTAAATCTTTAAATATTAAGAAATTATCTATATCCATCATATATTTTTCCAGAAAATATATTCCGCCGACAATTAAAAGTCCTGCAAGAGATATTTTCAAACTTACAATTAGTAAATCCGAACGTTTTGAAAACTTTAATTTAGAAACCGCTGTCATAACAACAGTATTTAAAAGCATATAAGAAACAACTACTTCCAAATTCCAATGCATGCCTATTGCTATTAATGAGAGCATTATTGTAGAAGCAAAAAAAGCACTTCTTGGAGTTGTGAATACTGAAAGCAATATCGTATATGCCGGAATCGGGATGATATAAGGAGAAAAGCCCGTCGGCAGAAGCACCGATATAAACGCAAGGATAAGCGAGAATGACGCCATCATCGTCATATATTTTGCATTGTAATACTGTTTTTCAAAATTCTTTTCGTATTGAAGGAAAACGAATGTAAAAAATGCTATTAAAATATACAGCCCGATAATACCGCCGTAATTAATTTCCAGAACATTATAACCCGCTGCTCTTAAGGCATCGCGTTTCAGCTTTGTAACCAATTCGCCTTCAAATACGATTTTGTCGCCTTTTTTAAACACTACTTCGTATGGTTTGACTGCATTCTGTGCATTTTTTCTTGCAATTTCAGTTGCGAATTCATCAACAACAAGGTTTGGCACAAGAATTTGGTTTAGAATCCCTGTAATAAGCGAACCTTGATATCTTGGGACGTTATTGGGAAGGTTTTTCTTGATAATTGTTGTAACATAGTTATTTTCAAAATCTCTTGACGATATACCGGCATTCAGTACAGAAGACAGTGTTATTTTAGCCTTGTCAAAAACTGACTGCAAATCTTCGTCACTAGCTTTCAGCAGAAAATCTACAAGCTCTTTTTTGCCGGATTCGTCAAACAGAACATTTAATTCATCAGTTTTTATTTCATCGCTGACGTCTTTTTCTCTGATTTTTTTGACAGAATTCTGCAGGTTCAAAAGTCCTGTTGTTATAAAATCATCTTCTGCCAGAGCAAGAATAGGTTCAACATTTTGTGCAACTTCTTTTCTGTGTCTTTCAGTCTTTTTGGTATCTATAACTTTGATATCTTTTTGCGCGATTATATCTCTTTGGCTGATGCCGTTTTCAATAACTTTTTGGAAGAAAAAGTTTTGAGAAGAAATAATAACCGTCATTAAGAACGTAAACAGAATAAAACAGGTTACGTTTCTAAATCTCTTTGATGATATAAAGTCTAAGAATTTTGTCATTATATTATCCTTTATGTTTTTTGTTTACAAAAATTTTAAACACCCTTCTTTTTTACAACAAAACCGCATTTTGTACAAGCAAGAACTGTCCCCGTGCTGTCAACCGGCATGAAATTATGTTTACAGCTTAGCGCCTCATCTTCTTCGGGTGTAATATTTTTCCCCGCATATAAATTTTCCGGATTGGCTCCTTCTCCTCTCTTATTTTTGTTAAGCCATTTTATAAATAATTCAATAATATACATTATAGCTCTTCTAAAACAAAAAGACTTCTGCTTATCCGTTAATTTTGAACCCGAAAGGCAGAAAATCGCTCATTGTTTTAATATTCAGTTTTCCGTTATTTTCTGTGATAATTTTAATTTCATTTTCTCCCTGGAATTCGTACATTACCTGCCTGCAGGCACCGCAGGGATAGCAGTCGTCTTCGTTCGGTGAAAAAATTGCAACAGCAAGAATTTCTTTTTCGCCTTCAGATACGGCTTTAAAAATTGCGCATCTTTCTGCACATATAGTCATGCCGAATGATGAGTTTTCAATATTACAACCGCTGTATATTTTTCCGTTTCCGGTTAATACACAAGCACCGACCGCGAATTTTGAAAACGGCGAATAAGACATCCTGGATGCTTCTTTTGCTTTTGACATTAATAAATTATAATCAATTTCCATAATGTTATTTTAGCACAAATCTGGCTGTATTCAATTATTATCTTTTTCTCTTTAAAAATAATTATCGGTGTAAAAATTTGCACTCTACAGCACTCTACGCGTCTTATAAACGTCATTCAGAGGACAAAAACAGCCATTTAGTGAGTCCGAAGAATCTCAATTTTATTTTAGGTCTAAGAGATTCTTCAGTCGCTTACGCTCCTTCTGAATGACGCGAAATATGGAAGCCCTGCAGGATGCAAAAAATTGCTCTCTGCTTACTAAATGACGCAGGATACGGGAGTACAAATCCATCTAAATACATATCTAAATACATTTACCCCCTCTTTCTTGTTATCCTGTTTGCAAGCTCTTTGGCGTAATCCATTTTGAATAATAAATTGAGTGCTGTATAAACTCCAAGACACAGAATCATTACAACAGATATTTTAACTATCTCAAAAATGTATTTAGGAAGTGCAATGCTGTCAATGCCTCTGCATATTATCCAGCAGAAGACATATGAAATAAGACCTGCAAGAACAATTTTTAAGAAATTTTTAAACAGCGGGGCATAATCAAGTTTAATTTTTCTATATATAAATAACCCCAGAAAAACTGCATTAAACAGTGTTACAAATGATGTGGAAAGCGTAATTCCCGCTATACCCATATCAAGTTTCAGAATAAGAAGCCAGTTCAAAACCGCCTTAAGAGCAATGGATGACATAGCGATTATAAAAGGCGTCTTAGAATCATTGAACGCGTAATATACCCTTGTGATGGAATCCCTAAAAACATATGGAAGTATTGAAAAAGACAAATAACACAGAGCCTCTGACACCATCACAACAGCATTCTGATTAAAAGCACCGCGTTCAAATACAAGGGAAATTCCGTCTTTTGCAAGAAGCAGGATGAGTATAATCATAGGCATTCCGGCAAAGAATAACACGCCCACGCCTTTATTAAAATACGTTTTAATTGAATCTAGGTTTCCCTCACCCGCAAGACGTGAAAAAATCGGAAACAGAGGTACGAGAAATGCGGTAACAAGAATTCCTACCGGAAATTGAAAGATGCGGTTTGCAAACACAACAGAGGTCCAGGCGCCTTCTTTGAGTGTTGAGGCAAAAAACATATCAATATAAATACTTATCTGACCGATTGTAGAGCTTAAAATTGCAGGAAACAGAAGCTCACATATATTTTTAAACTGCGGATTATTTAAAACATCAAGATTTGGTCTTATTCGATATCCTATCTGCCTTATTTTAGGGAACTGGACTATCAGCTGGCAGAGTGCGCCAAGCGTTGTCGCACCTGCAAGTACAATCCCTGTTTTATCATTATGCACAAGGGATATAACAATAATAACTACAAGGCTTAAAATCATGGGGGATAAATTAGGCAGAATATACTGCTTATGGCAAATTAGCAGACCGTAATAAATCCCGATAACCCCTCCGATTAAAATAATCGGCGACATAATCTTAAAGTGCGCTGATGCCAGCGCGACAAGTTCCGGCGAGCCCGCGGAGATTATTATCCCCATAATTTTGTCCGCAAAAAGGAAACCTAATACAGAACACAATGCAAAAAACAGAAATGAAACTGTTAAAAATGTATTGTATAATCTATTTACAACTTCATCCGGCTTTGAGTCAAAGTCCGGTATTAATTTTGAAAACACTGCAACCGCAGCACTATGGAAAGGACCTCCGACTCCGCCGAGAATAATTATTGCAAGAGAAGGAATCTGCAAAGCATAGAAATAAGCGTCAGATACCATTGTTGCGCCGTAGAAATTTGCAACAACCATATCTCTTACAAATCCCATAAATTTACTTGCTATTGTTACAAGAGCAATAAGCCATGCCGCTTTTAATACGCTTGGTGTTTCGTCTTTATTTATAGTCTGTGCCATACTTCTCAACCAATTCCACATAAAGAGCAACAGAGCGTCCTAAGGAAGGCGGATAAAAAACTACCGTATTTTCTCCGTCCTCTATGTATCTTGAAATATCTATTTTATACTCCTTCTGGAATATAGTTTTATTTATAGGAAACTCGTGTATCTTGCCGTTAATCATTACAGTAATTTTAGGAGCATTTGCATTAGTTATTATTAACTGCGCTCTGCCGATAGGCGCCCAGAATGTTTGTTTTACCTCTTCACCGCAGACAGTAACCGGAAGTGTTCCAAGGTTTATGTCCGTATAATAATGTCTTAAAATATTATAATACGGCTGGTTAAGTTTAGACGCCATATAACCTGCTCCGTACTGACTCATTCCGACGCCGTGTCCGAAACCGCCTCCGTAAATTGTTATATCTGTTATGTTGCCGTAATTATCAAGCTTTTTTTCAATTATAATATTTGCACTCGGCAGAGAAATTCCGTCTTTTTGAAAAACGCGCCTTATAACTAATTCTTTTGCAATTCTGTAGCATCCTTTGGATGTCATCAATTCAAGTTCTACAGCCTTTCCGGACTTACCGCGCTTCATAACTTTTATGTCTTTAATTTCGCCCAAGGCATCGCCCTGTTTGAAAGCTGGATGTACAAATCCTGTTTTTGACTGGGCTGGGAGAGTTGTTTTTAAAACGTTTTCCAGCTCGCCGGATGCCCATTCTTTTGTCCAGCGGTAGTAAGGCGATTCTATATCAAATGAAGGGATTTTACTTTTATAAAATTCTTCTGCTTTTTCTTCTTCATCTAACGCCGGAAAATCAGACTTGTCCGGTACTGCAACTAAATAAGGCTTATTTACAGCCGGAAACATTTTGGTCAAAGGATCGGAAAACGCATAGGCATAGCTTTCTGTATAACCGCCTGCTGTTGAACTGTAAAGCGCGAGTATAGGTTCATGATTATATAAAGCAACAATGCCGTCGGTTTCCATAACCGCTCTTGTAGAAAGATCGGTTTCCGTATTCACTCCGTAATAAACCTGGCTTGCAACACTATCAACAACATTGAATTCATCATAAGCCTGTGTTCTCGGCGTAAGTACATAGTTTCGCGCCGCTACTGCCTGTGCTTTTAGAGCTTCCAGCCCGAACCTTACAGGCATTTCGTTCGGAACAACACCTTTCAAGTATTCCTGCACTTCTACAAGGTTTACAAGATAAAAACCGCGTCTGTCCGGTTTCTGCACAAGTTCAAATGCGCCGTGATAAAGCGCCGGCATGCCTTTTCTTTTTAAATCTTTAACCCCCAGAACACCGCGCGGACAGACCACGACAAAATCTCTAAAAGTGGCGCTTCTTCCGTTTACAATAACATCAAGTCCTGTAACGCCGTTTCTTATATTAATTTCAGTTTCAGCGGGCACCTGCGCTATAATCTTTTTTGTTTCTTTATCGCAAATATCACAATCAGATGTACCGTAGATTGTAACCTCTTGTTTCAGCACATTCTGAAATTTATTATCAGTAATTCCCACCCTTACAATATTGCTGTATTCTGCTGATACAGGACTGTTGATAAAGAGCGATACTCCCAGCAGAAATAAGATAGCAAAGGTTTTTATTTTACTTCCCAAGTTGTACCTTCCTTTGAATCTTTTAGAATAATTCCCGCATTATCAAGAGCAATACGGATTTTATCAGCAACATCCCAGTTTTTTTCAGCCCTTGCGATTTTTCTCTTTTCAATTATTTCATCCATTGAAGAGAAATTTTCTCCGAGTTCAGCACTGATTAGGCTTAATTTTTCCTTCAATTCATCTTCTGAAAGTCCAGCTTTTTCAAAAGTAAAACCGAGAGTTTCCGCAAGTTTATTCAGAAGAGTGTAAGCATAAGGAACATCTTTATTTGCCTTGTTTGTTAAATCAAATAAAACGGCAAGCGCTTTGGACGTATTCAAGTCATCATCCATTGCTTCAACGAATTCCTTGTATTCATCAAGCGCCGTCAAATCCAGAGTTTCATCTATTTTAGTCCTCTTTGCATTAAGCATTCTCTTTACACCGTTTGATGCTGACTGCAAAGCTTCATCGGAAAACTCTACCGGCATGCGGTAATGGTTTGTTAAGATGAAAAACCTGATTGTATTTGCATCATATTTTTTGAGCAGATCATCAATCGTAAGGAAATTGCCTAAAGATTTGGACATCTTTTCTTTATTAATGGTTACAAATCCGTTATGAAGCCAGTAATTAACAAACTTGCATCCGTTTGCGCATTCTGACTGTGCAATTTCATTCTCGTGGTGCGGGAAAATAAGGTCAGCACCGCCCGCGTGGATATCGATTGTTTTTCCAAGATATTTTCTGCTCATTGCAGAACATTCAATATGCCATCCGGGACGTCCTACTCCCCAGGGGGAATTGTAGCCGAACTTTTCATCTTTTTTCCACAAAGCAAAATCAAGCGGATCTTCTTTGTGTTCTCCGATTTCAATTCTGGCACCGCTTTCAAGTTTATCTATCGGCTGTTTTGAAAGATATCCGTACTGAGGGAATTTTTTTACTCTAAAATAAACATCCCCGTTTGCCTCATATGCATAGCCCTTATTGATTAAATCTTTTACTATTGAAATCATTTCACCCAGAGTTTTGGTTGCAAAAGGCTCAATATCGGGTTTTAAATTGTTCAAAGCTTTCATGCTTTCGCTGAATTTTTTGTACCAGAAAGTTGAAACTTCCTCCGGAGTCTTATTTTCCTTTTCAGCTTTTTTCAAAATCTTATCATCTACATCAGTAACATTTCTGCAGTAGGTTACATCGTACCCTCTAAACTTTAAATACCTGTATAAAACATCCCAGGTAATATAACATCTTGCGTGACCCAAATGAGCATTGTCGTAGACTGTCGGTCCGCAGACATACATTTTTACTTTATTCCCATCAATAGGTTTAAATTCTTCAATCTTGTTCGTATAAGAGTTATGTAATCTCATAAAGATTCTCCCCAAATAATAGCCGGCAAGAAAATTTTATAACAAACAAAAATATCTGTCTATAACAAGCTTAATTAAAAAAGCCTAAACTCAAGAGTTTAGGCTTTTTTCTCTTCATGATTTTTTTGATAAGCTTTTTTTGTATTGTAATATGTAAGCTTTGGTATAAATACACCCAGAATTAAAGGCGAAATAACAACGGTTGAGAGGAATCCCGGCAGAGAATTAAGCCCCCTTGCCATTTTTGCAATGTTATTATGCTTAATTTCTCCTGTGCCTTTCATAACCTTTGATATAATCTCATTTGAACCGTCAAATTTTTCAAATAATTCAATTATTTTTTTATTCTTTTCTTCTTTTTTAAGATGTTTTATTGAATCAAGCGTAAATGTTTTATCATTGAACATCAAAGAAGCATTTTTTGACTTAGATATAATTTTGCCTAAATCACCGCCCTTTTCATCCACAAATTTTGAAAAGTTTATAAGTTTGGTTTTTGAATCAATATCTGAATAAATAGCATCCAAATCCGCTACCGGTAATACTTCAAGATTACTGTACGGCCAGACTATATCCCAGGCTTTTTTAAGCCAGTTTTTACCGTCAGATGCTCTGTTTGTAAGAATAAAGCCTACTTTATTTTCATAACATTTTACAATAGCTTTTGTTAATAGCGGAACGGCAAATACTACAGAGAGCGAAGAAACTGTATCTCTCAAAAGAATTTCATTTATTTCCGTCATATCTCTTTTGCCGTTTTCATCTATCTGAGCTCTGTCCCACGCTTTTTTACCCCTTGGCAGAAGCAGACCAAAAGTAGCAAGAGCGGCAAAAGTTGTTTTAGAGAAATTGTATCCGGTATATTCTAACAAAGCCTGCCATTTTTCCGGAGTATGCTTGACAAGGAATTTGCCCATTTTTGATAAAATACCGTCATTATTGATACCTTTGCCCTTAAATGCCGGAGAATTTTCTTTATTCTCAGCCTTGTTTTGCAGAGCAGACTGTTCTGTATCCTGTTCTTGAACCCGTTTTTGTCCGTGTACCTTTGCCCCCGGAGCAACATCACCCCTCACATAAAGTTTTGGTATCAAAGATAAACCGCCCAATGTAATAACAACGTTAGCAATATTTGTCAAGAAACGTTTTGATGCAAAGTTGTTTTTTATATTTTCGATAGAATCTGCTGTAAGAGCTGCTCTGTTTTCATTTCTATCGATAGCATCTATGCCGTAATCTCTCAAGGCAGTAATAACTTCTCCGGAGCTGAATGCTTGCTTGGTTTTGGCATCGCCGACGTATAACTTATTTACATTATACAAGGATGAAGACGTTTCAACCATTTTGCTGTTAATTCTTGCCTGGATTTTTCCGAGAGCTTCATCTTTTACTTTCTTCTTGTTATTAGGTTCAAAATTCTTCATCTCTTTAAGAATGAAGTCTATAGTTTCCTGCGGATTTTTATCTCCGGGAACGGATTCTTTGTATATAGAGCTGATATGATATTTATAAAATTCTTCTTTAAACTTTTTCGCATCTTTCATTACAGACTTGTCAAAGTTCGGATCTTCAACCATTTTCTTGAAACTTTCACTCAAACGCTTGATAAGACGCGTGTTTGTATTTGTTGAGCGGCAGAATAAGCCTGTTACTGCAAGTACAGCAGGAGCTACGGCAATAATATAAGGTCCTGTCAAACCTTCTCTGCCAAGTACTTCTAAGCCTTCTTGTATATTATAGCTTCCTGTAACATCTCTGTCACGGTGGAAACCCGTATAAACACGCGGCGCCGTCATGCCCAAACCATCTTGAATCAAGAATGATACAAGATAACCCTGTTTTTCTATCCACTGCATAATAGAACCGGTACCGCTTAAAATCGGCATTATGCCTAAGGATTTAAAATTAGGAGAGTACTGTTTTTCATTTCTGTTCAGCTTCGGGCTGGTGAAAGTACTTGTCTGATTGTTGATACCGTTAATTTTCAATATTATATCCCTACCGACTAAGTGTAACCTGTACACCTATTATAATGATTTGTGCAGGTTAGGACAAGATAGAGTATATACTATTGTTAGAAAAATTTACATTTATGCTTTGGGTTTATCCGGACCTTCTGAAACAATGTATTCTTTTTTAATACCCTGTACGTCAAGAATAAAATCGCAGAGCTCTCTTACAGCGCCTTTTCCGCCGTTATATGAAGATTTAAAATTGCAGATATCCTGCACTTCTTTAACAGCGTCATTAGGACAGCATGCCAGTCCAACTTTTTCTAAAATGCATACATCCGGAAGATCATCACCCATATATGAAACATTTTCGTAATTAAGATTATATTTCTGCATCAATTCTTCAAGTGCGGGAAGCTTATATTTTCTACCTTGGTAAAGTTCCGTAAAATTAAGATTTTCAGCTCTATGGCGAACAGTACCGTTATTTCTTGCCGTTATTATTGCGGTAATAAATCCGGATTTGTTCATTCTAACTATTCCATGTCCGTCTTTTGCGTTAAATGTTTTATATTCAACCCCGTTTTCATCGTATGTTATGCTTCCGTCAGTCATAACTCCGTCTACATCAAAAACGAGCATTTTAATTTTTTTTGCTGCTTCAATTGCATTTTCTTTTGTCATAATTCTTCTCTCCTAATAAAAAAATTATACCCTAAATAGATGATTTAATATTTATCATGTTAAGAAATATAAAAAAATGCCGTTATTATAATTATTAAGGAAAATATACATGTTACAACTATTACCCCAGAATGATACTCTGACACCGAATATCACAAACCCTAATGAGGCTGTGGAATTTATCAATTCTTATATTGAGAAATATCACTGCGAGTTTATGAGTGTTGATTTGTCTTATATGAATATTCTTGATGCCTGCTTTGTGTCAACAATGTGTTCAACCAAACATTTTATCAAATATCCGGAAGGCAAAATCAGCTGGAGAATATCTTCGGGTCTAATCCGAGATTTTAACAAGGATTTAGAGCTGGGAAATGCGGATTATACGGTATAAAAATTAATTAGCATAAATTAATGGAATTTAAACTTAATAACAAAGATAAAATAAACCTATTTTTAGTATTGTTTATGGCAGTTGTGTTTTTCATTATGGGAGGCGGGGTAATATATTCCGGTATAAGGAGTGCGGAAGTATTTCCGCTTGTACTTGGCGGAGTTGCTGTCTGCTGGAGTTTATACATTTTTATTGTTATATTTGCAGTTGTTTTCGGAAGATATAAATCAATATTCATTGATAACGAGACTCGAAAGTTTATTTTTAGCACAAAAAACGGATATGAAGCAATAACTTTTGATGATATTCAAAAAGCCCGCATTATTACTGCTGACTTATACCCAAGAATAAATATATCAGTAATAAAGCTTTATGACCGTAACAATCATTGTCATACTGCTGTAATAAGCGATTGGGGTGTTTTCTACGAGTGTATACCCCAAGATATCAATAAATCGATAGAATGCAGATGGTTTATTAATCTCTGGTAAATCCGTTTGTAAATTGTCAATAATCACAAATGTATTTTGCAACGCGGCGCGGGTTCTTTTAAAACCTCTAAATAACGTATCAAGCACCGCATTATCAGTCACCGTTATAAAACTTTTACGACTTCTCTAATATCTCCGCTTGTAATGTTATTAAGTGCAAGCTCTTTGTGAGAATCGCTGAGCGCCTCTTTTTCCTTTAAAAGAGTCAACACTTTTAAAATCAAAGTCTGATTTGTACTGTCCAGAAGAGTTTCCAGCTCTTCTATTTCATCAACAAAATCGACCGCAAAGGATACAAAATCGCTTTCATCGTACAATTCATCATAGAAAAGGCTCTTGAGCTTGTTTTGATTTACTCCGTCTAAAAGATTACTTATAGCAAAAACCTCTTCTTTAGTATTTTTATCACAATCAAACAAATACTCATCATTGCTTGCAAGCTCCGCAAACTTGTCTTTTGCAAGCCTTAAAAGAACGGCAGAAGAGCTTGTCAGATTTTCCAAATATAACTGTTCAAAAACATTATACAGATTGTAATCTATAGAAGCGCTCAAAGGAATAATTTCCGGCATCGCATTAACAATATGGCACAGAACAAGCACCGCCGTATCCAAATCCGTCTTTAAAAGCTCCTCTATTGAAACCAGATACGGAATTTCTGAAGCAATGTTTTCCGATAATGTCGACTTCTTCATTACATTAATAATTTTATCCAGAGCGTCTTTTGCTTGATATGTCACAAGGAATTTAACCGCATTATACTGCTCAAATTCATCTTGGGAATTAAGCCTCTCAAGAGCTTCATTTTTAGATATTTCATCATTTAACTTAGACAACACTTCTATAGAATTAACGCTCAAAGGCTCAAATTCAGACATTGCAGTCTGTCTTATAAGCGGAACTAAGTCCTCAAGATAATTTTCCGGCACGAAAGAAAAATATTTAACCGCATAAGCCTTCTCGCCGTCTGTTCCGTTCAGAAAAATTTCCTTCATCGCCGGCAAAAGCTCAACTCCGCCGAATTCATACAACACTTCCGCAATCATAGTATCATATGACGGCGAATAATAATTCAAAAAGTTCATAAGATTTAAGTAGTTATCCTTATTGCAGGCTCTTTGAATTCTTTTGGCAACGTTATTTTTCACAAAATCAAATAAAAACCCGTCCTGCTTAACCAGTTTTTCAAACAGGTCTGTGTCAGAATTATCAACAAGGGCTTTTGCAACAATCTCGTACTCAGCAGGATCCTTACCTGTGAGCTTTTTAATTAAATCCATAGCTCTTTAATCCTTTTAAATAGAAGTAATATTTATGACAAAGGGAATAGAATAATTTAAGCATCATTATTCTTTTATTTACCCCTTACCCTTTTACTCCTAATCTAAATAAAATACTGTCACAACTTTATGATTTTCTTCTGCGTAATCAACAGCAGTATGAAGAGTTTTGCTGGTATGAGAAAGGAAGCAGATGAGCTGGTTGCAGTCATCAATAATTTCTCTGTTGCATACTCTTGAAGCATCAGCAAGCGTCATCATTGCTCTATCGGCATGTTCCACAATATTCGGAACACCTATAAGCTGGTCTTGAACGTCTGAAGGCTGCTGACCTATTGTTTGGGGCAAAATAACTTTCAGCTTGTCCGGATTAGACTTCATGGCGCCTCTTATTGCTGCAGCATTTGTACCGCATGAACCGCCGGAAGTAATAATAGTATTACCCTGTCTGACAAGAGCTGTAGTTAAAGTTTCTATCATCTGCTGATGAGTAATAGCAAGGTTTCTTGAACCGATAATTGCAATTCTTTTTGCCGGCTGTTTAATCGTAGCTAATTCCATAGCAAGCTCATCTACAGTATCCGGCGAAGATTCCGCTACATCCATATCTCCCATCGGGACCATGATGGAGGGCTGTTTTTCTTCGTCAATAGAATTCAAAATATCGTTCATCGTACCACCTTTAAAAAATCATTGTCATTCATACATATTTTGTGTATGCTGATATATAATATCACAAAATTGGTAATTTGGGAATAGGGGAATGGAAAATATTTTAGAAAACCTTAATAAAGAGCAGCTTGAAGCGGCTAAAACTACAACGGGAGCTTTACTTATACTTGCAGGAGCAGGGAGCGGAAAAACAAAAGTTTTGACTTCAAGAATAGCCTATATGATTCAAAACGGCGCAATTGCGGGCAAAATTCTTGCCGTAACATTTACAAACAAAGCTGCAAAAGAAATGAAAGAAAGACTTTCTTCAATTCTCGGCGAAAATATCGTTAAATACATGTGGGTAGGAACTTTCCACAGCATCTGCGGAAGAATCCTAAGACAGGATATTGAAAATTATGCTTTTCAATCCGGCAAAAGACTGGATAAAAACTTTTCCATCTACGATGAAACGGATTCTATGGCTGTAATCAAGCAGGCTGTCAAAAAGCTTAATCTTGATGATAAAATCTACCAGCCCAAACTAATTAAGGCGGTAATTTCAAACGCTAAAAACAAAATGCAGGATGCATACACATTTGCAACCTTTGCAAGAGATTTCAAGTCGCAAAAAATAGCCGAAGTTTTTGAATTGTATGAAAATACGCTCAACAACAATAATGCTATAGACTTTGATGACATGCTGATGCTTTGCGTTAAGCTTCTGGAACAAAATCCGGAGGTCAGGGCTAAGTATTATAACAAATTCCAGCATATTCTTGTTGACGAGTATCAGGACACAAACCAGGCGCAGTATCAGCTTGTTAAAGCTCTGTATACAAATCTGCAGGCGGATATTCCTAAAGAGCGTTCTTTATGCGTAGTGGGAGATGTTGACCAATCTATATACAGCTGGAGAGGTGCGGATTTTAGAATAATTATGAATTTCCAGAATGATTTTCCGAATGTCAAACTGGTTAAACTTGAACAAAATTACCGTTCTACAGCAAATATCCTTAACGCGGCAAATGCCATTATTGAAAATAACGAAGAAAGAGTCGATAAAGTTCTTTATTCCCAAAAGGGCGACGGAGAGAAGATTACGCTCTATGAAGCGCAGGATGAAGCCGATGAAGCTAATTTTATCGTAAGATCAATAAGAGATACTTCAGATAATTATAACCAATTCGCCGTATTATACAGAACTAACGCACAGTCAAGAGCCTTAGAAGAAGCTCTGATTGCAGCCGGAATTCCATATAGAATCTACGGGGGGCTTAAGTTCTATGACAGAAAAGAAATTAAAGACGCTATCGCATATTTAAAATTGATTTATAACCAGAATGATTCGCAGTCCTTAAGAAGGATTATAAATGTTCCTAAGCGTGCAATAGGAGAAACAACATTAAAACATCTGCAGGAATACGCGGATGAGAATGACATGAGCTTATTCAGCGCGATACTTGATGTTGACAATATTTCAGCAATCAAATCCGGCACCGCAAGCAAATTAAAAGATTTTGCAACCCTTATAATAAAGCTTAAAGATGCTGAAAGCAGATATTCACTTCCGGAATTTTTGAGCCTTGTCCTTGAAAAAAGCGGATATATAAGAGAATTGCAGGCTTCCGGAACCGATGAAGATGCAGTAAGAATTGACAACTTGCAGGAGTTGGTAAACGTAGCTAATGAATTTGAGCCGGAAGAATTAGACAATACTTTAGGTGAATTCTTAGCGCAGGTTTCGCTCGTATCAGATATTGACAGCATGGATGAAATTGCTAACAATGTAACACTAATGACCCTTCACGCTTCTAAAGGGCTGGAATTCCCGATAGTATTTCTTGCCGGATGCGATGAAGGAATCTTCCCTTCTGCCAGATGCTCTAACAGCTTGTCCGAGCTGGAAGAAGAACGCAGACTGATGTATGTAGGCGTTACAAGGGCTGAAACAAAACTGTATCTTACAACAGCAAAACGGCGTCAAATGTGGGGAGAATATAAATACTACAGCCCTAGCCGTTTTCTTGCTGAAATCCCTGCACAACTGCTCGACCAGGAAGAATCTTCAGACACTTTTGAACACACAAGCACATTCACAAGCGCTGTTAAAAAAGTTAAAGATACATCATCTTCCAGAGCTTCTTTTACAAATGACGGTTATGTAAAACCTTCAACCGGCTTCGGCTCTAACTTTGTTGCGCCTTCAATGAAGAAAACAACTAATGTTGTACAAAGAACGCCAAGCAAAATAATAATCAAAAAAAATCCAATAAATAAACAAAAGGAAGATGAAAAAATTAAAGCGTTTTTCGAAAATAATGTTATTAAGCGCAAAATGGAAGAAGAAAAACGCAAAAATGAAGAATTGGCAAAACAGCATTTAAAAGAAGAAGAGATTAAGAATACAACAACCCAGTATTTCTTTAATGTAGGCGAGCGGGTTTTTCATGAAAAACTCGGCGTGGGGCATATTGCAGACGTAATCCAAATCGGCGACAGCACTATGTACACAATAGACTTCGGAAAGCTGGGCAGAAAAGCAATGGATGCATCATATGCTCATTTAAAGAAATTTTAGTGAGTCTGATGAATCTCGTATATTTGCGTGAAGGGTGAGAGGTGAAGTATTTGTGTTACATTCAATGTAAATTAATACCTATTCTGTTACATTGGGGTAAAAGCACGAAATGGAGCGCATCTCGGCTTTTAGAGAAATAAGCCCCCTCCCTAACCCTCCCCCGTGGAGAGGGAATGCGCGGAATTTGCAAGATAAATGCAAGATAAAACAAGGCGTACACCGCGAGCGTGATGCGCAAGCATCCATAGCGAGCGTAAGAGAACCGGCTTGCCGGTCCAGCCTTGGAGGCAAACGCCAAATCAGCTCCAATGCCCGTAAGGGCATAGAAAACAACCGCTTCTTTTCTCTTTCTTTTCGTACTTTTCTTTCTCTTTTGATGCAAAAAAAGAGAAAGAAAAGTACATAAAAAATATATATGTAAATTTTTGTAACAATATACCCTTAAACATTAAAGTTTTCTATACAACTTGCCGTATATATTAGTACAAATGTAACAGAATAGGTAATATGTTACATATAGTGTAACATATTACCTATTCTGTTTTTTTAGTACTAAACCCGCAAAACCTTATAATACCAGAGTTATTAAACTTTGCCTGAGTTTACATAAGCGCAAGCAACTGCAAGCGCAATCTCCTCATCATTATTTTCTTGTTTGCTTGTTATTTTTTGAGAAACTTCTTCCGGAAAATATTTATTAACAATTTTTAAAACCTTGCTGTTTATATTCATTGCTAATATCAAAACCACAAGGAACATAAAAACTGTTCCCATTCCGATGCACATTACATATATTCCGTCTTTTAACAAAGATAAATCCATTTTTCTCTCCTTTATTTTATATTATTCTACAACAAAGATAAAAAAAAGATAACCCTTAATAAAGCGTCTTTACTATACATGTAACCCTTGAAAATTTAATTGTTAATAGTAAAATTGAGATAAGGGTATTAATTAAGAGAAAGGGCGAAAGATGCTGAAGCTAAACTGCAAAAATACAGACTCGGTGATTATCGGAGAAGAAAACGGGTTAAACCTGGATGAAGAATTTGAAAATTATAAAGACCGAATTTCTGACATCATAAAAAACCTAAACCAGAGAAAAGATAAACCGGGACAATGGCTTCAGTGGATGAACCTCGGATATAATGAAGAAACCGTATGGTATGTTAAAGAATTCGCATCTATGGTAAAAGGAAGATTTGATAACGTACTTGTACTAGGTATCGGCGGTTCTGCACTAGGCGGAATTGCGATGACAGAAGCCCTCTTAAAACCGTACTGGAATCTTTTGACACCGGAACAAAGAAACGGACTTCCAAGAATTTTCTTCCTTGATAATATCGACCCCGATACAATGAACGGATTATTGCAGATATTAGACCTAAAACGCACCCTTGTTAATGTTATTACAAAATCCGGCTCTACGGCAGAAACAATGTCGCAGTATATGATAATCAAAGATATGCTGGAAAAAGAACTGGGCGATGACTATAGAAAAAATATTGTAGCAACTACTGATAAAAAAATCGGTGTTTTAAGGCAGTTAGCAGACCAGGAAGGGTATAAAACTTTTGTTGTACCGGATGATGTCGGCGGAAGATTTTCTGTATTTTCTGCGGTCGGTCTTGTGCCGTTTGCACTTGTAGGACTTGATATCGATCAGATTATGAACGGTATCAAAGATATGGATTTAGCATTAAAAAATACCGATATACACCAGAATATTGCAGCACAAGCTGCTCTAATCCAGTATCTTTTAGATACAAAGAAGGGCAAGAATTTATCTGTTATGATGCCGTATTCAAGCAGATTAAAATATGTTTCAGACTGGTATGTACAGCTCTGGGCAGAATCTTTGGGCAAAGAATACAATAATAACGGCGAAAAAGTTAATATAGGTCCAACGCCAATTAAAGCTCTTGGTGTTACAGACCAGCACTCGCAAATTCAGCTATACAACGAAGGACCTAACAACAAGATTATTACATTTATACGAGTTGAAAACTTCGACACAACATTGGAAATTCCAAAAATATTTGAATATACAGGAATTGGATATTTAGGCGGAAAAACAATTAACGATTTAATTAATGCTGAAGCTGATTCAACCAGAGTAGCGCTTGCCGACTATTCAAGACCGACAATGACTATTTCTTTAGAAAAAATAGACGAATATAATGTTGCACAGCTTCTTTATATGCTGGAAGTACAGACTGCTATCGCAGGAGAGCTGTATAATATTGATACTTTCAGCCAGCCTGGAGTTGAACAGGCTAAAAACTATACGTACGCTCTTATGGGCAGAGCTGGTTATGAAGAATCTGCAAATATTCTTCAAGAAAAAATGGCATCTGTATAATGCATATAATGAATAAACTAATTGAAATTATTAAGACATTTCGCAAAAATGCAAAAGCTTATAAATATCTGGCTGTAACTGCATTAATATTCTTGCTATGGCAGATAGGACTGAATCTTCTTGTGCAGATAAAAGGCGGTGAAGTTACATCTGATACATCTGTTGTTATATGCGCTTTTGGAGTGTTTTTTCTAGGGATGCTGGCATTTATTTGGGTTATTGTTGATTTCATCAAGATTATAAAAAATAAGCTTGATACTAATTATACAAACAAACCCATTCTGTTTTACGATGTCTTGTTAATCATTTACATAACAGGGGCAGTGATTCTCAGCATTATTTTTTAAAAAAGAATAAAGCAGTTCATAAGCCGTGTTCTGTTTTTCCACTTTTCTTTAAAGAGAAGTGTACTGATAATCATCTGTCTGGTATTGGAATTACTCCCAATCTCTAGCGATTTTTTCAAGCTCGGCGGACACCTCAGGCGCTTGTTTCAATCTTGCATCCGACCGGGGTTTAGCTAGCCGGTACCTTCCGATACCGCTGGTGAAGCTCTTAACTCACCGTTGCACCCTCGCTCCTGCCCGTAAGGGCGGTCAGCAGTATATTTTCTGTGCCACTTTCCGCCAGTTCACACTGCCCGGAGTTTCTCCGGCGGTCTGTCCTTGGATGCACGGACTTTCCTCACCCCAAAGGGCGCGATTATCCGACTGCTTTATTCTCATTTGAATTATAACACAAAACTATTTTGTCTTGCCCAGTTCTCTACGGGCAATATCTGCACCGCGGTTATAGGCTTCTCTTTCACGCGCAGTCTGCAGAAGCTTGCCGTAATAGTGTACATAATATGAGTATTCCAGAGGCACACTTTTTTCTGCCGGCTCTTCTTTTAACAACTCATTATAAGTTTTAGCATCATTCATTTTTGAAGCTTCTTTCTTTAGAGATTCCAGAATTTCCTCGCAGTCAGTAGACGGCTTGTCAGCTAAAGGAAGTACAAACTTTTCTTTTTTATACGGTTTTCCCTCAGCGCTGTCATTAACCATCTGCATTCCTCTCATGAATGCTTCTTTAGCCTTGCCCTCAGCGACAATGCTGTCCCAGTATAACATTTTCTGCTTTTGGCTCCCTGCGACTAAACTCTGAAGCCTGTCACTTTGAGCAACAGAATCTGCTGTATAAAGTTCTGTTCCATTAAGATAAGGCACAACCCTGCTTCTTGCTATATTTTCTTCATTTTTACATTCGCAGGAAATTGCGGTTAACGCAACAACAGCACCTGCCAATCCGTTTCTTACTGCACTTATATTCATACTTATACTCCTTTATATTGATTGTGATATATATACATATATCACAAGATTTTTTCCAAATCAATAACGGTTTTCAGCTTGAGCGCGTAAATATTAGTCTGTCCTAATAAAGCAAGTTTTACTGCATCTTTTTCCGTAGTTACAATTATACCTTCTATATTTTCAATATCTTCTTTTGTGTATTGATGATGGTCATCAAAAGTTAGTTTATCTTTTATTTTATAATCTTTTTCTAAAAATTTATAAAACTGCTCCGGCTGACCGATAGCAGAAAGCGCCGTGATTTCACCACCTTTTTCCAGATGTTCTCCGGAGATAATATTGTAAATATAATCAGGTTCTATCTTGCATACAGATGTTTTTACATGCTGTTTCTTTTCCATAATTTTTGCGAGTTTTTCAGCTCTTTTATGGTCTACATTTTTGCTGACTATTACAAGCTCACCAACTCTCTTAAACCCTTCCAGCCCCTCTCTAAGGGGACCTGCAGGAAGAAGATTTTCGTTTCCGAACATTTTTTCCGAATCAACAAGCACTATATCCAAATCTCTATAAATTCTTCTATGCTGAAACCCGTCATCCAGAATAATTCTTGTAACACCGAATTCTTTTATAGCATATTCTGACGCCTTTACTCTGTCTGCACAGGTCAAAACAGCGCACATATTAAGATTTACTGCAAACCAATACGGTTCATCTCCTGCTAAATCAGCTTTATAAAACAAATTTATGCCGTCAGAGATTACATTAACTTTTTTGTTATTAAGTTTTCCTCCGTAACCGCGCGAAATAACAGCCGTTCTTTCGCCTTTTTCTATAAAATATTTGGCTATCTCTGCGGTTACTGGTGTTTTGCCGACACCGCCCGTTGTAAGGTTGCCGACAGATACAACATAAGCGTTAACTTTTTTAGGCTTCAAAAAACGGCGGTCATAAAGAAAATTCTTAAATCCGCTTCCGATACCGTAAAAAATCGAACAAAATTTGAGAATGTTAAATAAGAAGCCCTTAGGCTCTCTTGTGTAATGTAATTTAGTAATTTCAGTTTTTATATTCAACGTCCGGTCCTTTTTGCCTGCTTGTAAAAAATAAAAAATCGGTTATAATAAGAATACAGGCAAGGGTGGCGTCAACACCCCTACCCGTATCCCTAAATGAGGGATTTGGTTATGAGGACTAATACAATTATAAGTATTAGTTCTCGTTCGCTGATTTTAACTATCATTTTAACCTCCTTTCTGATAGTTAAAATGCTTTGTTAAAATCTTTAGCCTGTATTCCGTTTTAAATGTACAAATTTATCATATCAATAAGATGTAAAATAATCAATATATTTTCTTATCTCTATGCTAAGTTTGTATCTTTTTTATCCCTCAATTTACCCCTCAATCATGGATTTGAAATGCTCAAAATCTTCCATTGTATCAATGCCGACAGGAACGTTATCCACGAGAGCAACTTTAATCTTCATCCCGTTTTGAAGCGCTCTTAACTGTTCCAGACTTTCTGAAATTTCACACATTGACTGCGGAAGTTTTGTCATTTTAAACAGCGCCTCTCTCTTGTAGCCGTAAATGCCGAGATGCCCGTAAAACTCTCCTTTATTATTTCCTCTTTCAAAAGGTATTTTTGAACGCGAAAAATACATTGCATAATAGTTTATATCAAATACGCATTTTACAAGGTTTGGATTATTAATATCTTTTTCGTCGGTAATTTTTCTTACCAGAGTCGAGATATCAGCATTCTTATCTTCTTTTATTCCTTTGATTACAAGTTCAATATTGCTCTTTTCAATCAAAGGTTCATCGCCCTGAAGGTTAACAATATAAGCAATTTCCGGATGTCTTTCCGCGACTTCCGCAATCCTGTCGCTTCCGCTCTTATGCCTGTCAGATGTCATTTCAACTTCTGCGCCGAAAGCTTTGCAGGCATCAAATATTCTCTCATCATCCGTTGCTACAATTACGCGGTCTGCTAGAGAACAGTTTGAAGCTTTTTCCCATACCCATTGGATAATTGGTTTATTATTTGCCTTCAATAAGGGCTTGCCTTCTAATCTGGTTGAACCGTATCTTGCCGGTATAATAACTGCTGTTTGTTGTTCCATTTTTCTTCTCTTTTCCTACTTAGTCGCATTAATAAATACTGCATTTGTTTTCAGATTTATTTCTCTTCCCGTCAAATAATTCTGGACATCGCTCATGTACTTGTCTACAGTTGCCTCATCAAAATATCTCAAATATCTTTCCCGCGTAGAAGGCTGATCCGGCGACGGCGGATTGATAAACCATTCTCTTACCATATTCGGCTGAACAACGTATTTAGAACGTACCTCCTGCACCTTTACCTCTGGGATAGAAAATCCCGCTATTTCAAGATTAGTTTTTAAAGTATGCTCATCAAAATTGCATAAAGAATCCATCGGATTTTCCATAATTTCATTTTCAACCCGTTTAAAATCTTCGTATTTTTCAATATATGCCGGATCAAGAATTTCCCAATACCTTGTATTTGAACGAATTATGGGTTCAAATGCGCATAACTTGCCTCCGGGTTTTAAGACCCTGTAAATCTCATTGATTGCAGGCTGTTTGTTAATAACATGCACCAGCACAGAACGCATCAAAGCTTTGTGTACAGAGCTTTCCGGAAGAGCAATGTGTTCGACAGGGCATTTTAACAGCTCATATCCGCCCTTAACATTGGATGCGTCAAGAATTTTTTTGCAGTCATCCAGACAGTCTTGAAACATATCTGAAAAAATAACTTTACCCTGGCAGTTTTGGAGTTCCAATGCTTTAAAAGCCAATAAACCCGTACCTGTTCCGATATCAAGCACTATATCATAGGGTTTTATCTCTGCATAAACAAGTATAACATCGCGTACAGCCTCAAGCCAGCGCATTGTCTGTTCCTGCATCTCCGGTGTCTGACCGGCAAAACGGTTCTTTTTAAGCCATTGGGTCCAGTTTTTACATACTTCGCTCATATAATCATCCTTATTTAATTGGGAATATATAAGTTGATTATACACTAGTTTTTCAACTTGAGCAAATTATTATAATACAGCTTTTGCAAATTCCGCTAAAAAGTTGACTCCGTCTTTGACATTTTGTTTTAATGTTTCGAAAACGTCCATTTCCTCAAAGTCAATCGGCTTTTTTGAATAATGCCCCTTACCGCCTATAATTCTGCCATTTTTTGTCAATATGCACTCATAGGCATAATCAGTAAATTTTACCATCGCCTCACTGCCGTCATTTAGTGGAACCGTAAACTTTTTTGCACCAGCCAAAAATGGATTTGTTTTGTAAATTGTTGTTGATATGTTGTTGATATTCATATTACCTGCCTTTTTATATTTTAAAAGTTCTGAAAAAATTTTTTGCTATATAAAATATAAAAAGAGCTTTCTAATATTGTCAGAAAGCTCTTTTTCTTGCAAATAATAACATTGAAAAACTACACAGCATAAACAGAAACTTGTTTTCTGTCGCGTCTGTGAGGTTCAAATTTAACCTGTCCGTCGATTAAAGCAAACAAAGTATCATCAGAGCCGATACCAACATTGTTGCCCGGATGAATTTTTGTTCCTCTCTGGCGTACAAGAATATTTCCGGCTTTAACAATTTCTCCGCCGAATTTTTTAACACCTAAACGCTTCGCTTCTGAGTCGCGACCGTTACGGGTTGATCCCATACCTTTCTTATGTGCCATTTTTATATCTCCTTTAAATTGTTTTTGTCATTTGGTTTCACTATAAGCGAATGCCATAGTGTTCAGTTGTTAAGCTTATTCATTTACTTCTGCAGCACCTTCAGCTTTAGCTTTAGAAGCTGTTGTTCTGATTTTGTTAATCATAACTCTTGTAAAGCCTTGTCTGTGGCCTTGTTTTTTTCTGTAGCCTTTTTTAGGTCTTTGTTTAAAAACAATAATTTTCTTTGCTCTGTCGTTTTTAACAACAGTACCTTCAACCTTAGCATTAGCAACATAAGGCTGACCTACTTTTGATTTTTTGCCGTTAACAATCATAACAACTTTATCAAAAACGACTTTAGCGTCTTGATCTTCGCCTAACAATTCAACGTCTACATAACGTCCTTCTTCAACTTGGTATTGTTTACCACCTGTTTCGACTATTGCGTACATTGTTCTTCCTTTCTTTTTGAGGAATCGTAGGGAGGGATAAAAATCTATCTATCGTCCGCGTCATATCGGCAATAACATTAATGCTAAAACCTTTTACGCTTTTTCCGCCCGTTTGGATACGATTAACCTATCTAATACTATTTATATCCATTATTTAAACACAACCCTTCCAAAAGTGTCAAGAAGGCAGGTTTAAATTTGTTTACAATTATTGAGACCTGCAGGATTTTTCTTTTTTCCCTTATGAGGGATGTCGAGTTTCGGGTTATGGTCGGCAATGTCGGCTAAAAATGTTGAGATAAAAGGGATTATCATATAATAAATTCCGCCTATTATAAAAATCGGTTTGGCAATTCTGAAACCTTCCACCTGTTTTTCAAGATTTGGAAGCCCTTTATTTGCTTTTTTAAAATTCTCTATGAATTTCTCTGCAGGTTTATCAAGAAGCTTATCAGAAATATAACCGCTTATTATACTTAAAACGGTTGATATTCCTGCATTATAGATAAGTGCTTTTTTCCCGTTTTCTTCTATTTTACTGCTTTTATAAGTTTCGTGAATAAATGCGCCGGTATTTATAATATCAGTTCCTGCAATAATATGCATCGGGAAGTTTGAGTTTTCGTAGCGTTTTGAGAATTTTTGCATTCCCTTCGAGTCAATAATTTTACCTATTTCCTGCGCCAGTTTCTCATTACATTTACCTTTAAAAGATAAGTTTTCATTTTTCTTTTTCGGTTTAGGCGGTTTGGGCTTATGGAAGAGATTATGCATAATAAACGGCATGCCGGCGCAGGTCAGTATTGCTTTCGGAGCCGCAACTACAAGCCCCACGCCGAGTTTAAACAGCTGGGTTGCAAGAGCATAGCTTTTTGACTGTTCAAGAGAAACAACGCCCTCTTTTAAATTCTTGATTGTATCAGATTTCAAATAATTCTGCGGGTTTTTATCAATCTTTTTTATTGCAGCGCTCAAGGGCATTGAAAGCGCAAGAGTCAGTAAAAAGCCCGCACCGCTTGAGGAAATAGATTTGGCACAGGCAAGTTTTTTATTTTCTTTATCCGTATGAGGCGCAAGCCATATTGAAACCGGTCGAACCACTGCCGAAAGCGCCAAAGTCGTAGTTGCCGCAAATAGTGCGCCGTTATCCGCCGCAAACTCTAATCCCCTCTTTAGAGCCTTATTATTATAAAATCCTTTGAATGAGATATCCCTGTTTGAATTTACTTTCATCTATTTTTATTAGATAACATAAATATGATAAGAATGAAACTAAAAATTTTGAAATTCTTAAAAATTTCCGCTCTTATATTTGTTTATGTTTTGCTCTTAATCAATGCATTCTATTTCAAAGACAGTCCGGCATCCGTGATTTCCGCTTTCTTCGGAATAACATATACAATTTTTGCAGGTTTCGGAAGGCCGGTCTGCTATCTGTTCGGAGTTACAGGCTCAAGTTTTTACGGATATCTGTCGTTTCACAATTCTTTGTGGGGGAATTTAATTCTCTATATAGGATATTACATTCCGATGCAGATTTTAGGATTTTTCAGATGGAAGAAGCACTTAAAATCAAATAAAAACGAGATTATAAAAACAGAATTAAACACAGAAGAGCGCATCAAATTAACACTTGTCACTTTATTATTTACTATAGCAGCTTTCATAATTCTTTTTTATACTCAAGACAAAAATCCGCTCATTGACGCAGTTACGGCTGTGTTTTCAATCCTCGGCATGTACCTGACCGTCAAGCGGTGCATTGAACAGTGGATTGTCTGGATGGTTGTGAACGGATTTTCTGCTCTGATGTGGCTTGATATTGCACTAAAGGGCGAAAAAGTTTTTTCAACCGTTGTCATGTGGAGTGTATATTTTGTTCTGGCAATTTATTTCTACATAAAATGGAGAAAAGAGATTGACGGCTATTGCGCCAAATAAGCAAGAACCTCATCGACATGCCCGTTAACTTTTACCTTGCGCCACTCTTTTTCTATATTTCCGTCCGGCGAGATTACAAAAGTTGAGCGCTCTATTCCCATATATTTACGCCCGTACATTGATTTTTCTTTCCAAACTTCAAACTCTTCTGCGAGTTTATGTTCTGTATCTGAAAGTAAAATAAAATTTAAATCCTGTTTTTCTCTAAATTTTTGGTGGCTTTTTATACTGTCCGGACTTACGCCTATAACTTCCGCTTTAGAAGCAAGTCGGTTTATATTATCCCTAAAATTGCAGGCTTCTTGCGTACAGCCGGAGGTATTGTCTTTAGGATAAAAATATAAAACAACACGCTTTCCTTTAAAATCTTCTAAAGAATACTCTTTTTCATTACCGTCTTTGTCTAAACCTGAAAGTTTTATATTTTCCATAATATTATCCTCCGTTTTCTTTATTATAAATTAAAAATGTTTCATTTATAATAGTAAAAGAGGCTAGACGAAATGATAAATGATCTTACAAAGGGAGCGCCTGTTAAACTAATGCTTTTGTTTTCAGTACCGCTACTTATAGGAAATATTTTTCAGCAGTTTTATAATATAGCAGATATAATAATTGTAGGGCGGACTCTGGGTATGCAGGCGCTTGCATCTGTCGGCGCTGTTTCGCCGTTATTTTTCTTAATTATGTTTATCGTAGTCGGATTTACCGGAGGATTTGCGGTTATAACAGGACAGCGGTTCGGCGCTAAAGATTATGACGGAGTAAGGCGCTCGGTTACTATGTCTGCAATTCTAAGCTTCGCAATCACTGCAGTTTTTACCGTTTTTTGCGCGGTATTTATGAACCAGCTGTTATTCCTTATGAATGTTCCGCAGGAAATATATAAAGATGCTTTCTGGTATATTGAAATTGTTGTTATCGGTTTGTTTGTTGCAAACTTTTATAACCTGCTTGCAAGCATCATAAGAGCGCTCGGCGACAGCTTAACGCCTTTATACTGTTTGATTATCGCATCAATTCTAAACATATTGCTTGCGCTGCTTTTTATACTTGAATTCCACTGGGGAGTGCCGGGTTCTGCGGTTGCTCTGGTGCTTTCGCAGGCTGTTTCCGGTTTGTTATGCGTATGGTACGTAAAAAAACACTTTCCTATATTGCACCTCAAAAAAAGCGATTGGATCTTTGATTGGAAGGAAGATTACAAATTTGCAATGGAACACTTGAAAGTCGGGGTTCCGATGGCGGTTCAGTTTGCAATACTCGGGATGAGTATTTTAATTATCCAGAGTGTCTGCAACACATTCGGCGCGGATGTTATTGCATCTTTCACGGCAGCACTGAGAATAGAGCAGATTGCGACACTTCCTATGATTTCATTCGGCGTTGCTCTTGCTTCGTATGTTGCGCAGAATTTCGGCGCAGGACACTTTTCAAGAATCAGATACGGAGTCAAAAGAGCTTCTCTTATTAATGTAGGCTTGAGTATTGTTATGGCTGTTATAATGCATTTTTGGGGCGGACACTTTGTAAGAATTTTCGTAGGAAGCGGAAATGAGAATGTAGTAAAAATAGCACACGATTATTTATTCATAAGTTCGCTTTTCTATTTCTTTCTTGCACAAATTTTTATCTACAGAAACGCCCTGCAGGGTCTGGGGCGCGCTGCTATACCGATGCTTGCTTCTGTAGGTGAACTTGTTATGCGCTCATTTGCCGCAGTATTTCTGGCTGTCAGAATAAGTTATTACGGAGTATTTTTTGCGGGTCCGATTGCCTGGGTAGCAGCATCAACGGTTCTTGCTGTCGGATATTATACAACTATCAAAAGATTTATCTTTAAAACCCAAATGAAATTAAGGCAAAAGAGAAGTTAGGCTTGACAAACATGGTATAATAAAAAGTATGGTTAGAAAGAGATTTTGTCTGCTCGTTCTATTGATTTTGCTGAGCGGACTTTTAAATGTATATGCGCACGATGATGACGATGAACTTTTTAAGCCTGTCGAAATAAAAGACGGCTCTTCATTGTCTGTAATGGATTGCGTCGCATCTGCATTTAAAAACAGTCCGAAAATTAAGCGTAAAAAATACAATCTGGATATCGCAAAAAGCAACGTGGGAATTGCAAAATCCCAATACTTTCCTGTAATAAATGCCGGTGTCGGATTTTATAACGAAAATAATTCCAATAATATTTATTATAACTCCCACTATAGAGAACTGCCTTCTGTAGCAGTTTCCGTTAACAAATTAATCTGGAATTTCGGGAAAACAACTGCTTATATTAAGATGGAAGAATTTTACAAAATAGGCGCGGAATATGAATTTATCGACAGTTTGTGTTCTACGGTTTTTGATATTAAAGGAAAATATTATAACTTGCTTAGAGCAAGCGCATTAAAAGATATTGCAGAATATAATATTGAAATAAATAAGCATTTTCTTGAACTTGCCAAAGATAAAAATAAATGCGATATCACAACAGCTAAACTCAACTTGAGCGATGCTAACGTAAAATTCATTGAAGCACAGAATAATTATAACAATGAGCGGGTTAACCTTACCAATTCAATGTATCTGGAAAATCAGCCGGACTATTCTATAAAAATCACCAAAACTTTTGACTACAGCAGTGATTATGCAAAAAATCCACAAGAAATTAATTCAAAAGATTTCAAACCGGAAATATTTCCTTTCACACGTGAAAAAGCCCTTGAAATTGCATATAATAACAGTCCGGATTTAAGCGTATTAATATCTACAAAACAGGCTATGGAACAGTCTTTATTATATATCAAGCGGATGTACTTTCCTGATCTGACAGTAAACGCCGGATACGGGTATAACAATGCAAACATATATAACGGCAACAACAGCCTTCAAGTAGGAGTAAACCTAAATTCCAATGTTAATCTTATGGAATTAAGACACAGCATTAAAGGAGCTGACGCGCAGGTGTACCTTGCAGATAATGAAATCCTGCTTTTCAAAAAAGATTTACAGTACGAGCTTAAAAGGGCATTTAATGACTTTGACAGGGCAGAAAAACAAATTCCTGCATCAAAGCTTGAAGTCGGACAGGCTTACGACAATTTGAAAATCGTAGAAGATTTGTATATAAAAGATAAACTCAATTATATAGCCCTGCAGGATGCAAGAAAAGATTATATCCACTCCTTAAACAACTATATAGAAAGCCTGTATAACTACAATATGGCTCTGATTGAAGTAGAAATGGCAATGCATTATCACCTTGTAGATATTCACCACAAATCAGAACACGCCGTACACTACCACTCACAGGAACTCGTTGAGCATTTGAATAAGGCGCTCGGATGCGACGAGTGGGAAGTTCCTAAAACAAAAAAAGGCAGAAAACAGACTTCTTCTGATTTATAGTCAACTTTGCTGTGCTTTTTGCATTTCGGAAGTTAATTTTTCCCTAATAGTATATAAAATATCGGAAGTTTTATCTGTTCGGTTAAATTCCATAGGTTCTCCTATGTGAATATGCCCCAGATTATTTTTCCCCCTCCTGTAATCTATTCCTATTGGAATAATTTTTACATTATCTTTTAATCTTAATGCACTTTTTACAAAGGCTGCAATCCCGGGCTGAATTTTATTTGCAAGCGGACGGTCCTTGTAGCTTGAATTATTCCCCTCCGGAAATATAAATACATTTGATTTATTTTGCACAAATTCTTTCAAAAGATTTTTTATAACAACAGCATTAAAATGCTTGTCTTTATGCCTTAATGACGCATCTATTGGAATTAAACCGAGATGTTTATAAATTTCTCCAATTTTTTTATCCACAATCTTTAGCATATTCCTGCTGACCAAAATTTTTGGACGCGGACAAGTTGCCTGCAGATTATTTGCCGTATACATCTGGCTTAATAAAGAATTGATTATTACATAGATAAATTTATCTTTGTTGTAATCCGGATGATTCATTGCAAAGATTACCGCTTCATTAGATTTTGCAAGATCTTCCAGAGTTTTTTCTTCTGTATTGGCAATTATGTATTTCTTCTTTACAGAACCGCCGATTTTTGCAATTTCTTCTATATATTCTTTTGAATCCGGCTTAATTTCTTCAATAATTTTATTTATTCTACCTATTTTAGAATAATGACTCATAAGCAGAATTCTATCCGCAAGAATACGGCTGAAAAAAATAGCTTTATTTTGTATCTTTACAAGCTCTTGTTCAAATTTATTCCGAGGTTTATCAAAAAACTTGCATAAAATATTAGATTTGACAAAAATTGCAAAATTGTTAAGCCCTCTTACCAAAAAATTTTCCTTAAACATCGTATCAAGCGGAGTCAGCTCATTATGAAAAGGGGTATTCTTCAAAATTGCTTTATTATTTAAATGTATCTTTGCTTCAAACCCGGGAGTATAAACTCCGGAATTTGTATTATTTATTCTCATACTCTGATTAAAAACCAAACAAAAAATTTTTTGTCAAACAAAAATATTTTCGTTTACTTAATCAAACGTTTGTTTTATAATCTTAAATATAAACAGGAGTTTGTAATGAAAAAAGTTAGCGATGAAAGCTCAAAAGCAAGGATTTTAGACGCAGCTACAGCTCTTTTTGCACAAAAAGGTTTTGACGGTACAAGCATAAGAGAAATATGCAAAAATGCAGGAGTTAATCTTTGCATGATTTCATACTACTGGGGCGGGAAAAAGGAACTTTATCAAGGAATTATTGAAAACCTGCTGGAAAAACAACTTGAATACTCTAAAGAATTTCTTGATTTAAGTAAAAAACCGGAAGAAATGAGTATAAAAGAATGCTTTGAACTCTTGATGAAAATTGCCGATAAATTTGTAGACTTCTTTTACAAAAATATATCCTCAGATTTAATTGTTCTACTGCTAAAAGAACAGCAGAGACCGGATTTTATTGTAAAATCTCCTGTTCTGGATTATATGAGGAGTGTTGTTGCAAGAATTTTAAATAAAAACGTGAATGACAGGGTTGTGATATTTAAAACACTTTTTCTGCTTTCACAAATAAACTCCCCGAGAATCCTGCCGGCATTCTCTCTAAGACTGCTCGGACAGGAAGATTTTTGCAAAGAAGACATCAGTATTATAAAAGATAACATTAAACTTTACATAAAAACTGTTATCGGCGGAAATATCAAGGAGGAGAAAAATGATTAGAAGAATTTTTCTTGTCTGCATTCTTTCGTTATTCTTTATACAAAACTGCAGGGCAGTTGATATTAATGAGCTGAATATTGAATTTTTCGGCAAGTTCAATGATGAATATTTGAACTGCTATATTCAAGAGGCGCTGAATAATAACCACAATTTGAAGAAAGCAGGACACGTTGTAGAGCAGTACCGTCAGCAGACAAAATATTCTCTCGGGCGCGAGCTTCCGTCATTGAACGTCAGTGCAAATTATCTCGGAATTAAAATTCCGGAGCTGGACAATTTTCAATTAAAAGAAAATGCTTTTATACTGCCTTTTATGGCAAGTTATGAGGCTGATTTTCTTCTTAAAAACAGAGATAAAACAAGGGCTGTAAAAAAGAGCTACGAAGCATCAAAATATAATGAAAAAGCAGTATATCTAGCATTATTGAGCGATGTTGCGTCCGTTTATACAAATATTCTGCAATATGACTATTTGATAGAAAAAGAAACAAGAGTTCTAAATATACAGGAAGAAATTCTCAATAGAAATAACAAAATGTTTGAACGCGGAATAATAGACAAAACTACTCTCAACACTGCAAAAGAAAATGTTGAGAGAGCAAAGAACAGAATTGAAAGCCTGCAAAAAGAGCGCGAAACTGCAATGATGTATCTCGCTGTATTAACAGGCAATTCCGCTTCTGATATTACAAATATGAAAATCGGAAAACTCGAAAATTTTGAATACACCGGAGATATTCCAGAAGAAATAAGTTCTGATGTTATTTTTGCAAGACCGGATGTAAAAATGGCAGAAGCCAATCTTGAAAAAGCAAAAATCGACGTTAGGGTAGCAAAAAAGGAATTCTTCCCAAGGTTTAATATAGTCGGAATCTGGGCTTTTAATACCATAGCGCCCGGGTCATTTTTCTCCTGGGAATCTTCGCTGGCATCAATTCTAGCCGGAGCATCGCAGGATATTTTTAAAGGCGGTATGAAGGTTGCGAATTTAAAAATACAAAAAGCTAAATATGAAGAGCTTTTTGAGGATTACAGCCAGACAAACTTAGAAGCCGTAAAAGAGGTAAATACTGCCCTTTGCATAATCAAGCACGACAGGCAGATTGAAGATAATACAAAAACTGAATTGAATTATGAGGATGAAAATTTTAAAAATTCCGAAAAGAAATTCAACAGAGGTATAATTTCCGAGCCGGAACTTTTAAGAGGCGAAAATAAACTTATAAATTCACAAACAAATTATGCACAGGCAAAAACTCAAAGAATAGTAAATTATTTCACATTATATAAAGCCGTTGGAGGTCAATTATGAAGAAAAAAAGAATAATTTTGCTGTTATTAATATTATTAATCTGCGTGTTTTTAGTATTTTTATATTTTAAAAACCGTAAAGTAATGAATGAACTGACACTCTACGGCAATATTGAAATCCGGCAGGTTGATTTAAGTTTTCAAGTTGCAGGGAAAATAGAAAAACTGCTGAAAGAAGAAGGCGACAAAGTTAAAGAAGGCGAGCTTCTTGCAGTAATGGACAGCAGAGATTATGCAGTAAATCTTGAAAAAGCAGAAGCGGAGGTTGAAAAGACGCTTGCGCTTAAATCCGATGCGGAATCAAAGTTTGAACGCCAGGCACCGCTTGCTGATGATAATACAATTTCACCGCAGGATTACGACACGCTTCTTAATATGAGAGAAAAAACAAGGGCTGATTATGACGGCGCAGTTGCACAGAAAAATTTTGCCAAAAACCAGCTTGACTACACAAGGATTTACGCACCGGAAGAAGGAATTATTATGATAAGGGTGCAGGAACCTGGCGCCAATGTTGCAAAAGCCCAGCCGGTTTACACGATGGCGAAAACAAAACCTGTATGGGTCAGAGCATATGTAAATGAAACGGATTTAGGAAATATAAAATACGGTCAAGAGGTAAGTGTTTATACTGATACGGTTGACCCTAAAACAGGCAGGAAAAGAATGTATAAAGGGCAGGTCGGATATATTTCGCCGGTTGCGGAATTTACACCAAAAACAGTACAGTCAACAGATATAAGAACTAATCTTGTTTACCGCATCAGGGTTTATATTTATGATATTGATGAATACTTAAGACAGGGTATGCCGGTTACAATTAAGGTAGATTTAAACAGTAAAAAATAAACCCCTCACCCGCATCCGTAATTCGCTTTCGCTCAAACGTCTGCTCCCTCTCCCGCAAGGGGCGAGGGAAAAAGAGAAAGGATATAATGAATACTAAGAAAAATCACAGATTTTATGCACCATACATTAAAAATATAGCAAGATCAATGCGTACTGAACAAACAGAACAGGAATACAAATTATGGCAGTTGATTCGTAATGGAAAATTAGGGGTTAAATTCCGCAGACAATTTTCTATTGATAACAGATATATTGCGGATTTTATCTGTCTTGAAAAAAGACTCATCATAGAGATTGACGGGGGACAGCATGCCGGTTCCTTTTCTGACATACAAAGAACTTTCTACCTTGAAAAACAAAACTTTAGAGTGATTAGATTTTGGAATAATGAAATTGATAACAACATAGAAGGCTGTTATCAATTCTTAATCAATGAAATCACATCCCCCTCGCCCCTTGCGGGAGAGGGCAGAATTTCAAGTTGAGCAATAGCGAAACTTAGAAATTCGGGTGAGGGGTGCATTCCTCAATAAATAAAAGAGTAAAAGATGAACACTGTAGAAATCAAAAATCTGACAAAAACTTTCGGCCCAGTAAAAGCCCTTGATAACCTTTCTCTAAATATTGAAAAAGGTAAAATCACCGGCTTAATCGGGGCTGACGGCGCGGGGAAAACAACACTTTTAAGAACAATTATCGGGCTTTTAATTCCAAATCAAGGCAAAATTATAACCCTCGGGTTTAATCCGGTTACGCAAAAGGAAGAATTGACTCCGCATATAGGTTATATGCCCCAAAAATTCGGATTGTATGAAGACTTGACTGTTATAGAAAATTTAATGCTCTATGCTGATTTAAAGGGTGTAGGGGCAGGGGTAGGGGTAGGGGTAAATAAAGAAAATGCAGAAAATGCAGAAGAAAATAAAATTAAAAAGATAAAAGGAACTTCCCCTTCCCGCCGATTGCAAGGAGCAGGTAAAAAACACAGTGTGCAAGATTCCGGCAATACATTTGAAAAAATGCTGGAGTTTACAAAGCTAGCACCTTTTAAGGACAGACTCGCAGGTGCGCTGTCCGGCGGAATGAAGCAAAAATTAGGCTTAGCCTGCACACTGCTTGGGAATCCGGAATTTTTACTCCTTGACGAACCTTCCGTGGGCGTTGACCCTATTTCAAGACGGGATTTGATGCAGATGGTTCGGGAAATGATTACACCAGAAACAACAGTTCTATGGTCAACAGCATATCTAGATGAAGCCCACAGCTTTGATACAGCCGTCGTAATTGATAAAGGAAAAGTAATTTACGAAGGCAGACCGCACGACTTAGCCCCGACAGCACAGGAGTTTGAAAATAAAGTTATTGAACTTATGGGCGGGTATAAAGAAGAACCTTCAAAAATTGCAGAGAATTATGAGTACAAAACAGCCCATAACCATCTAACACAAGGAGCGGATATTTATACTGTAGAGGCAGACAGCCTCGAAAAAAGATACGGCAGTTTTTATGCGGTTAAAAACAATTCTTTTTGTATAAAAAAAGGTGAAATATTCGGACTTTTAGGACCTAACGGTGCAGGCAAGTCAACCTCGTTTAAGATGATGTGCGGGCTTGCCAAACCGACCGGAGGAACAGCAAGGATTATGGGGATTGATATTACAAAAGATCCGGAAAAAGCACGTTCAAACTTGGGATATATGGCGCAGAAATTTTCTCTGTACGGAAGCCTTACTGTCAGAGAAAACCTCGAATTTTTCGCATCAGCATACGGGATAAGATTCAAAAACAGAAGCGCAAAAGTACAGGAAATTATTGAAGTTTTCGGATTAAAAGATTATGCGGAACAAAAGAGCGAAGCTCTCCCGCTTGGGTTAAAACAGAGGCTTTCAATGGCTTGCGCCTTAATACATAACCCGCCGGTCTTATTTCTTGACGAGCCGACATCCGGTGTTGATGTGATAACACGACGCGATTTTTGGAACCATATTACATCGCTTGCAAAAAAAGGCGTAACAATACTTGTTACCACGCACTTTATGGATGAAGCCGAATTCTGCGACAGGATAAGCCTTTTTTATAAAGGCGAGACAATAGCTACAGGCACGCCGGAAGAGCTTAAGCGCAAAGCAATGGGATTAAACCCATCATCCAAGCCGTCATCAGAAAGGGGAGAACTTCCGAATATGGAAGAAACTTTTATAACACTGATTAAAGAAAGCGAGAGGGAAAATATACAATGAAAACACTTCTTGCACTTATAAAAAAAGAAATAAAACAAATTATCCGCGACCCGAGCAGTATAATAATAGCGTTTGTTCTGCCGTTTATCTCCATAATGATTTATATGTACGGAATAAACCTTGATTCCGTAAAAGTAACAATGGGGATAAAAAACGATGACCCTAATCCGGAAGTTGCAACACTTGTAAAATCTTTCGGACACAGTAAATACGTAAATTCGATTTATTTTGACAACATAAAGGATATTGAAACAGCAGTTGCACGCTCAAAAATAAAAGGCGCCGTCATTATCCCAAATGATTTTTCTACAAAACTTGCAAGGGGTCAGAGTGCAGATTTGCTTATTATTACAGACGGTTCGGAAGTAAATACTGCAAATTATGTCCAGAGCTACGCTCTTGCAATTGCTAACAGCTGGCTTATGACAAGCAAATACGCAAAAACCGTTAAACCTCCCGCAATAAATACTGAGGTCAGAACTTGGTATAATCCGGACTTGAACAGCCACTATTTTATTGTCCCCGGTTCAATTGCAATTACAATGACTCTTATCGGGATTTTACTAACTTCGCTCGTCGTAGCGCGGGAATGGGAAAGAGGAACAATGGAAGCACTGCTCTCAACACCCATAAAACCCATTCATATTGTCCTCGGCAAATATATTCCGTATTTTATTCTCGGGATGCTCTCGCTTACATTCAATATCTTTCTCTGCGTTGTTGTTTTTCAGATACCGTTTAGAGGAAGCTATTTGGTTTTATTCATAGTAAGCAGTCTGTTTCTTTTTACGTCGCTCGGAATTGGGTTAAACATATCATCAGTATTAAAAAATCAATTCTTAGCAAGTATGGTGGCAATGAGCCTCGGGTTCATGCCTGCATTAATGCTTTCGGGGCTGATGTTCCCGATAAACTCTATGCCGGTATTTTTCCAGCATTTAACAAGGGTTTTACCGCCGAGATATTACGTTTCTTTTATAGAAAGTGAATTTATGGCAGGCGGGGTAAATAGTATAAGATTAGAAAATGCTGTATTTTTGGCTATTTTAGGATTGTTGTTTTTTACAGCCGTATATAAAAATACTTCCACAAGATTAGAAAAGACCGGAAAATTAAGCAAAGAAGCAGACAAAGGACAGGTGAAAAATTAATTATGATAAGAGATTTTCTGCGCAAAGTATCCGCACTTATAAAAAAAGAATTCATAACCATTTGGAATGATCCAAAAACCAGAGGAATAATTATCGGACTTCCAATAATGCAGTTATTAATTTTTGCCAACGCTGTTACAATGGAGGTGCAAAACATTGACGCAGTAATTCTTGATCGTTCTCAAAGCGTTGAATCCAGAGAATTGCTTTCACGATTTGAAAACTCGCCGAGATTTAGAAAGTTTTATTATGCTGATAATGAAGCCGAATTCAAAAGTTCTTTAGACAGACAAAAAGTTCAAATCGGTATCTTAATAAATAATGATTTCGCTCGATGTATTAAAGCCGGAAAAACTGCGTCTGTCCAGGTTATAGCAGACGGAAGACAGACAAATTCAGCCTCAATAGCTTCCGGCTATGCTTCACAAATTATTACCGGCTACGGGGCAGAAATAAAACCTTCTATAGCTTCTAACGGTACAAGCATAGCCCCTTCCGTCCGCAACTGGTTTAACCCGAATTTAGAATATAAATGGTATATTTTGACAGTAATCGTTGCTATGCTGTCACTGGTAACCACATTGATTTTAACCGCACTTTCAATTGCAAGAGAGCGAGAACTCGGGACCTTTGACCAGTTGATTGTAAGCCCTCTGTCATCATTTGAAATCCTTTTAGGCAAATCAATCCCTCCGCTCATAATTGCAATGACCCTAACAATGGTTATGACTGGAATTGTAATAATATTCTTCCATATACCGTTTGCAGGCTCTTTTCTTCTATTTATGGCTTCTATCTTTGTTTCGCTCCTTGCAATAGTCGGGGCAGGGCTTTATATATCCGCTATTTGCAATACACAACAGCAGGCAATTTTAAGCGTAATGACATTTATGATGCCGGCAGTGCTTTTATCCGGATTTATCTCTCCGATAGAAGATATGCCAAGGTTCCTGCAATATCTAACCTGGCTTAATCCGGTAAGGTTTTTTATGGTTCTCTCAAGAGGTATTTTCCTAAAGGGAATGAGCTTCAGCGATGCTGTAATGAACTGGATTCCACTCATTATCATAGCAGTTTTAACACTGACCCTTGCCGGCAGAACTTTTAAAAGAAAATTAGGATAACAAATATTATCTTTGTACTATAATATTAACTACACCAGACAAAAGCTTATTAATACCGGAAAGTAATATTATGTACATCACAAATAATATATTTAATATTCCAAAAAATAATTATCCCAAATACTCACTTGATAATACCAAATCTGATAGAGTTTTTCATGACAATTATGTATATACGCCAATAAAATGTTCACCGCTGACTTTTCAAGCAGTGTACAACGTAAAACCCAAAAGCATTAATATTTATGCTGAAAAAGAAAAACTACTAAAACAAATATCGGATTTGCTTAATATAGAAAACGAACCTAAAGATATTTTGCTAAATGACTTGCAGCAAGCGTTTCAAGCCTTTCGTGCAAAAATAAAACGACAAAACGAAATCTTGCAACAAATTGAAGAGATAACGGAAAACAGCACACTATCACCAGGTCAAAAAATACAAAAAATAAAACAGCTGGAAAAAGAAGTTTTTCGTCTTAAAAAACCGATTAAGCCTAATAAACCAACCCATAAACCCGCAAAGACTACTGACGAAAAATTTGATTCCAAGCTTTTAAATAATCTAAAAACAGCAATAAGCGAAGATAATTTCAATCTTAAAGGCGTTATCAGCTCTTATTATGCAGGACTTAACAAATTAAATTCGACCGAAGAGTTAAAAATTAAATACCCTAAAATTAATCCTCCCAAACGTCCGGAACAAGTAATCGCGGAAAAAATCGAAGCTGTCTTAACAAGAGATTTTTATGAAGGTGTTGACAGACTGTACAGAAAAGGCTCTGAAGAGAATCTGCAGAAATTTGTTATAAACAAAATTGCTGAAGTCTGCTCTGATTTAAAACTCAAATACGTAGATGCCGAAACTTTTATTTTAAAAATTTTGGATCCCGCTATAGATATAATATGCAAAAGATATGCTAAAACAAGCCGGCTGACGGGATTTTCTTCTATACCGGAACAGAGAAAGATAAAAACACCGCAGATAACAGAAACAGATATGAAATTACTTTCAATAGACTTTGATGATTTTGTCTTATCAGTATTAAGAAAACATTATCTGGACTTTCAAAAATTAAATGAGATAGAATATCAATCCGGAAGCACTTCAATCTCTGTCAGCGAATTAAGAGGGTCTGAATACAAATTTGAAAAAATGCCGGAAAAAATAAGAGGTTTTATAAAGACAGCAGATAAGCTTCTTAAAGCCCAAAGAGACTATGACAACTATAATGTTGAACAATTCAAATCAAGACTGGATTTTTATGCAAACAGTGAACTCGGCAATGATGAACAAATGCTTGAAAACATTATCAACTTTGATGCCTGCAGCTTTACAGAGGAAGATATTACCCTGCTCAAAAAGTTTTTGAGAGAATTAGACAGTATTCATGACGGAGAAAAATCTCTTATCGACGGGCTTGATATAATCCATACAAACGGATACAGACCACAGGGTACAGAGAAACTAGACCAGCTTGAAAAAGAAAAAGCCGCTAAATTATTTAAAATTGAACAGCAAAAAACTTTTAAACTAAACGAGATAAAAAATCGATTTGATAACGCAATTAATTTATTGTATGAAGAGGATTTGAACAATACTGCCGCTATTTGTTCCAAATATCGTCCGTCTTCGCTTAATGCAGCTGAAACAAATAATGCTGAGTTTATAATAAAAACAATCACACAAGCCCTCAACAAAGAAAAACAAGGTTCTATCAATACCTCAAAGCTTGAATCAAGCATAATAAGATGGGATACTTTTAATTATTATCAAAAAAATGAACCGAATAATGAAGCCTATAAGCAGGCAGTACAGCGTTTTAAACAAGAAGACGGGACGCCGGATATAGATAAAGCCGGACAGTTTATTATGAACTCCGAAATTATTGCATCATATCCGGAGAGCAAGGAATTGGTTCAAGAACCGGAAATTTTAACAAAAATAATGGAATATACTAAAGGCGATAAACAAACAGCTATTGCATATTTTTCAAAATTTGAAGACTATACAATACTGGACAGTGAAGAAAAAACACATCTATCTAAAATTCTTGAAATGTTCGACACAAAAGATGCACTTGATAAAATTCTATTGAAACATATTATAGAAAAGGATTACATAAATTCTGATACAAAAGTATTAATATCGTTCAATGATGCAAGCGAAAAAAACATGCCGGCAGAAATTCTTTCATCTGCCAAACAGCAAATATATAATAAATACAAATTTCCAACCTGTATTCAGTATTTATCGGCATTTGAAGATGCCCTCTCCTCCTTTGCGTCCGCAACAGGCACCTCCGGAATCAAGAATACAGGGAGAAATAATAAAACCATTGAACACAAAATGGAAATAAAAATAAAAGGTCATGATGACCGCCTATTCTCCAGCGGAAACGATTATCGATTTGATATTTTCTCCGATAAAGGTATGCATTAGCATATAAAATTTCTTTCTCCTAAAGGGGAGTCCCTAATTCCGATTTTATATGCACTGTGGGAATGGGGCAAGAAACACAATTCACAAACGAAATAAAATATTTAAACAGCATTTTTTATACAATAATAAATATTAGGGACACATAAATCCGTCCTTCACCCCTCGAGATTCTTTGCAAAGTTACAAGAATTTAAAATAAATAGAGGCGAGGAAGTTTAAACTTCACTCATTCATACAGAATGAGACAAAATATAATTATGCATCATTCAAATTATCGAAAAAGACTTTTTAAAATTCTATATGCAGTAACAATGTCTTTTTCATTAGCATTGTTGAGCAGAACATTCATTTCTGCAATAAGCTCACTAGAGGGTTTTATATGTTCTATGTCAAGAATTTCAGCTACATCAACATTCAAGACATTGGCATACCTTTCTACGACTTCTGCAGAAGGATAATTTTTTCCTGTTTCTATACAACTTTGTGACTTATGTGCAAGATTTACTCTCTCCGCAAGAGTAGCCTGTTTAAGACCATTTTTTACTCTTAATTCTTGTATGCGTTTTCCGAGTCTTTTCTTTAAATTTTGTTCCATTATAAATTCCTTTGTTCATGATACCTAACGCTATGAATTTAATAAACGCATGCTAAGGTTAATTAATTTGCTTTAATTCCGATTTTGATGTAAACTAATTAACAATTGGCATAGAATTTTATAAAAAATTCCTATCTCAATGTAATGTACTGGAGTTTATATGAATGAAATATTATTAGAAGATATTTTACAATTAAACAAGTATGGCAATAGAGTAAAAGTTCGTTTTAATCAATACAATGGTTATGATGACCCCATGGAAGTATATAAAGCAAATCCCGATAAAGTAAATAATCAATGGTTATTTTGGAGAACAAATGTAAGAAATTTTTGTGTAGGTGATATCGCAATATGCTTACTTAAAATTGCAAATGATAAGTGGCTATTGACAACGATTAAACGTGTTACAAAGGAGTTTTATGTTAAAAATGGTATAAATTATGATGGTAAAGAACTTGAAGAATTTAAGCAATATTATGGTAGAACCATTATAACTTATCATAAAGACCATCAGGCTCAATGTTGTAATTATGAACGAATTCAAAGTAAATTCGTTGTCAATCAAATTCTACCAGATGTTTTTGATGGTGCAGATTTTCCAGGTTATGACAAAGTCAGATTGTCATATTTGCAACTACATAATATTATTACTACACACAAAAAAGACTGGGTAGCAGCACTGGAAAATCAAAAAGCAGTTTACCTTATAACAGATATTAATAATGGGAAACTATATGTAGGTTCTGCAACTAGCGATAATGGTATGTTGCTTGCTAGGTGGAACACCTATGTGAATAATGGGCATGGTGGTAACGTTCGTCTGCAAGAAGTTATTGAAAAGGAAGGTTTTGAATATATTCAAAAGTACTTTCAATATTCAATTCTAGAAAACTACAATGCAAAAATTGATGACAAAGTTGTTATAAACAGAGAATCATGGTGGAAAGAAACTCTTGGAAGCAGAGTTTTTGGCTACAACAAGAACTAATAATCATTAAAAACACATAAAAAGGAGAAATCTATGGGAATGTTTTTTGAAAGAAGATGTCCATATTGTAGAGTTATAATATCTGATAATGCTAACAAGTGTCCTCACTGTGGAGAATGGCTTATCAGTGAAAAAGAGAAAAAACAGTTAGACAAGGCTATACAAGAGAATAAAAAATTTAAAGAACAAGTGGATGGATTTATTGGTTTGTGTATAATCATTGTTTTTATAGTTTTAGCTATCTTTGTTGCAATAGACGGCATTAAAAACACATTCTTCAGTACACCAGAATCAAACAGTGTACAGGAAAATGCTATAGAACAAAAAGGGGATGTTATTAATATGTATGAAGAAGATTATAGTAGCATTGAAAATCAGCAACAAAATCAAGAGACGAAGTCTGTACAACAAACCGTTCAATCAAAGCCACAACAACAGCCAATTACACAGCCTAAACAGCAAGTATCAACCGAAACTAAGACTGTTGTACCACAAGCAAAGCCTGTGCAGACACAACAGAATCAAGAAATTAACGATTTTATGTATTAAAAAGGAGATAATTATGAAAAAGAGTTTATTCATTTTTTTACTTACAATGATTATTTTACCGGTGTTTGCAGATGCTACCTGGCAAGAGATTCAAAGTAAAGATAAGACATTATATATAGATACATCTTCTATAACGAACCAAGATGCTCAATATTTATACTGGATAAAAGTTAACAAGCCAAACGGTTATCAAAAAGTGCTGATGAAATCAGATTGTTCAAAAAACATAACAGGAGTTCAGAAAATAATCATATATGATAATAATGACAAAATGATTAAATCAGAAAACCTAAATCAAGAAATGACTTATGTTGTTCCTGATTCAGATGCACAAACCGCTTATAACTATATTTGTGATTTATATAAATCAAGCCAAGCAGAAGAAAACAAGAAAAAGAATGCTATAACACCAAACAAGCTTTTTAATACAATAAACACTATAAATAATGCAGGGTACGAAGTACAGTCCATCAAGAACAATGCCATAAATGTAATAAAAGGTTTTTAAAAGCAATGCAGAGTGCGTAAAGTTGCATTAAAACAGGAAAAAGTCTGCATTTGGCTATGCATAACGTACCCACCAAAAATTAAAATGGAATACAAAATTGGTGGGTACGCAATACCCAAAATAACTTAAAAACATCAATTTGAAGAGGCTTTACCCACCCTACGGACTAAATTACGATATCTCTTGGGAGTAATTTTAACTTAATATGGTTTAACTTGCTATTGTCTTTTTTAAACTCCGTATTATTAATACATAAAAATTTGGAAGCTCTTTTAAATATCGGATAAATCTTTTCAAAGATATTAGTTCCTTTAGGTATTTTTAATTCATATATAATGCCATTTTGGGCTGCATAATTTATGGCTTCCGTTTTACTTTCTGACCAAAAAGAATATTCCGGCATATAAAAAACATCACCCTCTTTTAGATTTGAACATTTTTTAAACTTGTCTTCCAAATATTTAGACTTATCTTTATAAATATTTGGATTAGCTATCCCGCGCCACAAAACAATATCGTATTTAATCGGCTTAGATGATAATTTTAGTGCTAAATCATTATTTTTAATCAAAGAGGTTAAATGTTCGCAATAATTATTACTGATACCCATCAACTCATAATTGGCATCATTAAAATCAAATCTTCCGGCATTAGGGATTGTCTTATTATTTTTCAAACTCCTTTGCCAGTATTGATGGCAAAATAAACCTTTGTTATTAAAAGTTCTATTAAATAGATTATTAAACATATTAATATAATACTAAAAAACTTAAAAAATAAATAGCAAGGGAGAGATTCGAACTCTCGACCTCACGGGTATGAGCCGTGCGCTCTCACCAACTGAGCTACCTTGCCATAAGTTTCATTTGTTATTCTGTTGTCATTGGCTCAGTTGTCTCGAGCGATGCTCTCACGGTTTCTTTAGTTCCGTTCACTGCCGTTCACTCGGGGAGCTACCTTGCCATATTACTTGTTATTGTCAATTGTTTTTAGTCCGGTTGGTAATTCCAACAATAACTATACTCTCATAAACATTTTCAAATATCAAGCCTAAAAGAAGAACCTGCTTAAAGCAGGTTCTTCAAACTATTAATCATCGACAGCATTGCGTTCTGCTCTTGGCGGCAATTGTCTGTCATATCTATCTTTCATAACTTTCTTATGGAAATCGCCCCTATGTCCTCTATCAAAGTGATGATGGTGGTGGCAGTTACATGGTCTTACCATTTGAGGTCCTGGACCGAATGCATACGGATTCATCGGCATTGGAGGCATCGGAGGTTTATGGAGAGCTGCAAATAGACTTAATGCTAAAAATACACCTACGAAGGTTCCGCCTGTTACTATTAAAAATTTCTTAAAACCTTTGCTCTGGCATAAGCATGTTGTTTGTTTTTCTTCTACAATTTTGTTTTCTTCTGTCATAATAAATTCTCCTATTTAATCTACATATTGTTAACGATATTAAATTTTAAATTGTTCATTTTTTGATAAAATATTTTTATGGGTATTTATTCTGAAAAAGCATGTACTAATTTTAAAAACGGTTATAACTGCGCACAGGCAGTCTTACTGGCTTTTGCAGAAGTTCTTGGCATAGATGATGTTTTTGCCCTTAAGCTTGCATCCTCTTTCGGTGGAGGCATGGGGAGGCTGAGAGAAGTCTGCGGTGCAGTAAGCGCAATGTTCATGATTGCAGGTCTGCTTCAGGGATATACCGAGCCGAATAATGATGAAATAAAGGCACAGCACTATAAACTTATTCAGAATCTTGGCAATGAATTTAAATCAAGGTGCGGATCTATTATATGCAGGGAGCTTCTTGGACTGCCGGACGGAGCAGACTCCCCTATACCATCTAAGCGGACGGATGAATACTATCAACAAAGACCTTGTGAAAACTGTATCAAAACCGCAGCTGAGATAATTGAAACTAATTTGTTAAATTAGAGGTGCAAAAGTCTTGTAGTACAGGTACACTGCGACCAGTATTAGTAATATTCCGCTTATTTTCATTAAAACATCTGTATAAGCGGAGAGTTTTTTCAAATTTTTGACACTTGATGTAAATAACCCTGCAATTATTAAAATCAGCCCCTGCCCCAGTGCGAACAAAAACAGCATAAATACTGCCGCCAAAAGATTTTTACCCATTGCGGCAAAAGCCATTATGCCCGCTAATATAGGTGTCGAACATGGAGTCCCTGCCAGAGCAAACGCTATACCCAATAATACCGGATATAAAAACAAAGAATTTGTTGAATTTGTCGGCATTGATTTTATTATAACAGGCATGTCAAAATCAAGAACTCCAGTTATTTTAAGCCCCATAACCATCAATAATGATGCCATTATAAGCGTAAAATATCCGCCAAGAGCTGATGCAAAAACACTTCCCGTTACGGCGCAAATTATTCCGATAACAGAAAAAACAACTGCCGTTCCTAGTATAAAACAGCATAGCTGTATAAATGTTCTCAACGGCGTTTCTTTAGAATACCCGCCGACATATCCAATAATTAACGGAAGCATAGCTAGCGAGCAGGGGGATATAGACGCAATAACCCCGCCTGCAAACGACGCTGCAAACATTAAAAACCAGATATGAGGTCCCGTTATTCCCCCGGAAAATATTTGTGCTAAATTATCCATCGATTGTTATCTCTTTCAAGTAATTTTCAAGAATTTGAGGCTGCATTGAACCTTCTATACGCCTTTTGGTAGTTCCATCCGGAGTTTTGAATACAGTTGTCGGTACAAGTTTCACTTCATACTCTTTAATAAGAGCCTTTGTATCTTTGTCTTTTTGCGTAACATCAATTTTTCTAAGCGTTACATCCTTCTGATATTTCGGAAAAACTTCATCAAAAATCTTTTCCAACTCCTGACATTCATAACACATCGGGGATGAAAATTTTATAACCTCTGCGCCGGAAGATGCTATTGAAGGTAATGCTCCGAGTTTATCTCTGGTCAAACCATAATAAACTGCAAGCGGAACCAGAAAAATGAGTAAAATTGTAATAATGTTTTTGTTCATAAGATTCTCCTTCTTCAACTTTACCATAGAATAACACTTTACTAAAAATATTAAATTAATTAATCAGGCAATTTTATTTGTAAATATTTGTTAACAAAATATCAAAAAAATTGCTTTAGAAGGTATTATAAATCGTAGGTTTTATGGAGAAAAATATGCAGGTACAAAGAACGCAGGGACAGGTTAATTTTGGATACAATCAACAGCTGAATAAAGTCTTAATTTCTAAATGCGAAAACGCAAAAAAGAACAAAGAATTCTGGAATACATTACTCAAATTCAACAACATTACCAATGAAACAGAAATGCTGTTGAGAGAAGCTGAAAAAGCAAAAAACATATCCCTGGTTAATAAGCTTTCGGATATATTTCTCAACTTCAAATATCTTTTTGCCGGAACAATGGATGAAATGTTCCCAAAACTGAATTACAGCATAGTTGAGGCAGAAACATACGATGCAGAGGCAAAAGCACGACATATTAAAAATCCGGATCACTGGCTTAACTGCATGGCACATGACTTAAGAAATAATGACGATAATGCTCCAATCTTACAAAGAGTTGAAAAGAACATTAATAATATTCAAGAAATGGAAAATACAGAAGCTGATAAAACAGAGATTTCTACAGGAAAGAATTTTGTAATAGAATACACTCCGACAGACGAAGCTAAAAAAGGCTTTGCTTCCCTTGGCGGAATGAAAGAGCTTAAGCAGTTATTAAGCGACAGGATTCTTACGGCGCTAAAAGACCCAAAACAGGCAAAACTAGATGAAATTGAATACGGAAAGAAAATTCCGAAAGGCATCCTTCTATATGGGCCACCCGGATGCGGAAAAACAACGATTGTAAAACATTTATCCACAGAAGCAGGAGTTCCTTTATTAATGCTTGAATCCGGAAAATTAGGCTCCAAATATATTCACGAAACATCAGCGCGTATTAATGCGGCTTTTGATTATGCGGAATCTCTGGCAAAAGATGACAAACCGGTTCTGGTGTTTATGGATGATGCTGATTCAATGCTCCTCGACAGAAGCATTGCAAAATCCGATTCAAAAACAGAAGAAATGGCATCTTTCCTTAACAGGATTCAAAATGCAGGAGATAACAACGTAATTTTTGTAGCTGCGACAAATCAATATGATTTGCTAGATGAAGCTATAAAAAGCCGTTTTCAAGAACAGATATTTGTCGATCTCCCTGATAAAGAAGCACGAAAATCCATTGTTAAATTATTTATGTCGCAAAGAACAAAGGGAAAAGAACTCTCTGAAAACGACAATGCGCTTGAACATATCGCACAAAAGACAGAAGGATTCCCGATAAGAGCAATCAAAATGATATCTGACAAAGCTTCTCTTGAAGCGCTGAACGACGGCAGGAGAAATATAAAGGCAGAAGATTTTGATAAGATTATTGCTCAATCACAGAATATGAAAGTTAAAGCAGGCAAATATAAGGCAAAGAACGACAGACCTCTTATCGGATACAATAACCGGCAGTAATCTCCCGCTTAATATAATTTCTGCTGAAAGGTCTGTCATATTTTTTATACAGACTGATATTAAAAGTAAGAATTTTATTATCCGCACAAAGAACGCTGATTGTCTTATTTAAAGCATCTACAGCCGTTATGGTTCCGGCTTGAGTATAAGAAGTATTATTATCGCTTATCTCCAAGAATTCCGGATGTGCGCTTAAGCAGGTATCGTTATGGTAAAAATACGCATCTCCCCAGGGATAAATTGCCCTTATCAAGGCATGATTATCTTCTGCCGTATTATTAAAATCAAGTTCCAGCCCCTTCGGATGAGAATAATAGCTTGCCCTGTCTTCTCTCTGCTGAAGAGGGATTATAATATCTTCTCTCAAGGCGTTCAAAAGCTCGCAGACAACGCCTCTTGCAGTAAGCACAGTTCTTTCTTTCAAGGATTTTCCCGTATCCGATGGGTAGATTTTTATTTCTTCCTGCGCAAGAATTGCACCGGTATCATAATCACCGTCAATTAAATGAAAAGTTACCCCGCTTGTTTGTTCCTTATTCCTTATTGTCCAAAAATACGGATTAGGACCGCGGTATTTCGGAAGAAGCGACGGATGCGCATTTATTGATGCAATTTTAGGGATATCATAAATTTCTTTCTTAATCTTTTCGCCCCAGGAACCTACAAGAATAATATCCGGATTAAGCTTTAAAAGAGCCTTTTTAAACTCCTCTGTATTAACACCGCGTGCATATATTTCCGGAAGGTTGTAGCTTTTTATATAATTGTGTTCTACGGAAGGATTTATAACATCTTTTATTTTTCTTATAAGCGGATGGTACTTAACGGTTTCTCTTCTTAATACTCCCGCTATTTGGCAGTTAGCATCAAGTGCACCCGCTATCAAATTCATAAACATTTCGCCGTAGCCTATTATTACAACTTTGAGCATATTTGAATATCCTTGTCTATTTGCTGTTTTAATTCTTCCAGATTATCAAAACGCTTTTCATCCCGAATTTTTTTTATCACATCAATTCTTATTGTCTTATCATACAAATTTCCCGAATAATTGAGGATATGAGTTTCCACAACCGGCTCTTTTGTATTATGAACAGTAGGCTTCATGCCCCAGTTAAGAACAGCAGGCAGACCGTTTACTACTGCTTTATAAACACCGTAAGGTATTTTAACTATCTCAGATGGATAGCTGATATTTGCGGTCGGAAACCCTATCTTGCGCCCAAGTTCTGCGCCATGCTTAACCGTTCCTTCCAGAATAAAATTACTGCCAAGAAGCCTTTCCGCCTCTTCTATTTTGCCCGCCTCCAGCAATTGCTTTATATAAGTAGAACTTATAACATTATTTTCATATTTCATCGGCGGGATGCAAAAATATTTATAGCCGAATTTTGATTGATTAGCCTCAAGGAGTTCCGAATTTCCGCTTTTATTTACCCCAAAAGTGTAATTAAATCCCGTAGAAATTGAAGCCGGAGAATAATCACGCACAAGCATGGAAAGAAAATCCAAAGCAGTCATTGCCGATATTTGGGCAAAATCCAGCTCGACAATTTCTCTAACTCCTAAAGACCTAATTTTTTCAATGGAATCCTGCCTTGAAAGAATGAAATCGCTTTTCTTATGGAAATTCTTCAATGTAATAAGCACACTGTCTTTAGAAAACTCGACAGCCGAACGAATAACAGCTTGATGAGCAAGATGCACACCGTCAAAAAAACCAAGAATTAAACTCTTACCCATACCAAAACTAAGCGATTACGTTGAGTTTTCTGCCTAAAATCTGGTTGTGGCAGAAATTTTGCCATTCATTAATATTATCAAAAACTTGAGGTAATTTATCAGTCCCGACGGACTTTTTATTAGTATAAGGGGTTAAAGAATTAAAAGAAGTATCGCCGATTGTTTCACTGCTCCGGCTATTATAAAACGGCATGTTACTGCTGACATTATAGCCTTTATTGTGATTTACTGAAATTGCAGAAACTAGCATAGTCACCCCTTTTTATGTACAACCGGACACTTCAGCTTATAAACTCTCGACCTTTGGACTCGTTTTAAAGACTTTTATGCCCTACTTACAAATTCTATCACACTCTCGATTTTTGTGCAATAACTTTATCGGGTAATTTCAAAAATTTATAAAGGATATTTTTCTATAAAGTCATGCTCAAATTTTAACTCTAATACCATCAAGTATTGAAAAGATTTCTTTGATATTATCTATCAGAACAAGCTGTCCCCTTAGCTTTGATGCACCTGTAAATCCGTTTAAATAATACGGTATAAACTTCCTGCAGAATTTAACCCCCGTATCCTCTCCCCTTAGTTCGGCTTCCTTTATAAGATGCTTTTTTAAAGTTTCTATTTTTTCACCCAAAGAAGGCGGAGGAAGGTATTCTCCGGTCTGCAGATATTTTTCAATCCGGCTTATCAAGGATGGATCGCCAAGCGCCCCTCGTCCTATGGCAACGCCATCCGCATTTGACTCTTCCAGACACTGAACAGCCGTTTCTATTGATACAACATCACCGTTTGCAAATACCGGAATATCAACACTGCGTTTCAACTCCGCAATCTTCTTCCAGTCAGCCTTACCGCCGTACATCTGCGAGCGCGTTCTTCCGTGGATTGTTATAAAATCCGCGCCGGCTTCCTGCATTTTTTCCCCGAACTCCACAAAATTCAACTCATCATATGTATAACCGAGCCTAAATTTCACGCTGAGCGGGATTGTAATCTCTGCTTTAACTGTTCTTACAATCTCCTGTGCCAGATCCGGATTCCGCATCAGCGCGCATCCGTCAGTCCCTTTGACAACCTTATTAACAGGACAGCCCATATTTATATCTATCATATCGGCAAATTGTTCCAGATACTTGGCGCAATCTGCAATCATCCGCGGTTTATGCCCGCTAAGCTGGTAAGATACCGGCGAATGATTATCATCGCGTTTGGTTATTACTGTATCTTTTACCTGCGTCAGAGCTTCCGAACTTATCATCTCTGTTGTCAAAAGACAGGAGGGAGAGTATTCTCTCACAAGAGAGCGCAGAACATAATCCGTAATTCCTGCCATCGGCGCCAGTGACACACGGCTTGCTATGAGGGTTTGAACTCTTGTATTCATATATTCCTAACCGCCTGCATACGGCTTCAATTCTTCCATTCTGGATTTTGCATATTTCAAATACTCATCATCGGTTGTATAGCTGGAAATAAACTTTTGATAGTATTTGTATGCTTCTTTATAATTATTTAAAGTGTCATAATCAACCGCTGCCATATAATTCGCTATCGGGAATTCATTTGAATATTTCAAAACATTCAAATAATCATTGATTGCAAGTTTCGGCTGTTTTTGCTCGTCGTATATCAGACCGCGGTAATAATACGCATATGCATTCTGAGCATCCTTTTTCAGAACCTCATTAAACTTAATCATAGCAATCTGAAAATCATTTTTTTCGTACAAATCAATACCTTCATTCAAAATAGCAAGCGAGCCGTTTTGTACAACATAGCTCAAAAGTTCTTTTGCCTCTGACTGCGGGTTTAGTTGAACAGCTTTTTTCAGATATGTTTCCGCTAACGCCCAGTTTTGCTGTTCTGAATACAAATAACCTATATAATAAGGTGTATCCGCATTATTCGGATTAATTTTTTCGGCTTTTTTATAATACTCTATAGCGCTGTTATAATCTTCAAGAGCTTGATATGATGCAGCAGCGCCGAGCATAGAATCCTCTGTTGCCGGATTTATTGCCAGATATTCCTGCAGAGCTTTTTTATAATCTTTGTTTTCATAGCTTGATGAAGCAGAAGCCAGTTTTGTAGAAGCTGAATCATTCTGGACACTCTGCAGTGTTTTCAGAACCAGATTATTTGCAGGAAATTTTGTTTTTGCGGTATTCAAAACACTGACTGCATTGTTATAATCATTTTTCGCCGCATAACATATTGCCAGATTTACATAAGCGTCAACTATTGATGTATTCTTAGCAATTACAGCTTTGTACGCGGTTATTGCGTTGTCTAAGTCATTCTCTTTGTGGAGCTTATATGCATAATCATATATTTCATTCTCGCTCCCGTTCTGTGAAAGATACGCAATATATTCAGACGGTGAAAGCGCCTCTTTCATCACACCGGAAATCTCTGACTTAGCAGCTGCATTATTAGGGTCAATCGACAAAATTTTCTTATAAAGATTCATAGCAGTTTTATTGTCGCCCATTTCCTTATAGACTTGGGCTTTGTATAAAAGCGCCTGTGTATTGTTTGGATAGAGCGTCAAAACAGAATCATAAGACTGAATTGCTTTCTGATACTCTTTCCTCTGCTGGAAAAGCGTACCCACATTCAGCCTTGTTGTTATATTTGACGGATTAAGCTGTTCTGCCTTGCCGTAGTAGCTTAATGCGGTTTCAAAATCTCCCTGCGCCTGCTTGATTGCACCGATATTTGCATTCAATTCAGCGTCGCTAGGCGTTTGAGCCAGTTTTTTAAGATAAATTCTCTCAAGTGCATATAGAACTTCCATATCGCCCTTTGAATTTGCCAGTGCTTCGTTATACTGCGTTACCGCCTCGTCATAGCGTCCGAGTTTATCAAGCGTTCTTGCGTATTTCATTCTTAATACGCCGTCATTTGGCTTCAAATCCAATGCAATTTTATAATAATCCGCGCTCCTCGGTTCATTGCCGAGAAGTTTCATCAAATCTGCAATCTGCATATTACTGTCACCGGCAAGCTTTTCGCTCTGAGCAGCCTTTGAGAACTCATATGCAGCTGCCGAAAAATTTCCCATTGCACGGAGTTCTTCTGCTTTCTTATATCTGGCACCCGCGGTTGTATCAGCACTTATAACCTTTAAACACTGGTTAAGATTGTCTGTAGCAGAAGCTATCATGCCGGCAGAGTTTTGAACTGTCTGTTCCTTGGAAGGATACATCTTCAAATAAAATATTGCGCTTCTAAAATCATTCGCCGCTTTTTCATAATTTTTTTCCTGGTTTGCATAATAAGTTGCCCTTGCAAGATAAGCATTTACCAGCCCTATCCTTGCTGAATTATCCAGATAATTTATCCTAAGCGCCTTACGAAATTCCACAATTGATGATGAATACTGGCTTTGCATAAGATAGTTCTGCCCCGCATTATAATGCTCGGCAAAAGCACCCGCCTGCGCCCCAAACGTGTACGGTTGAACCGCAAAAACCGTATATACTGCTAAAAAACAGACTGTCCCTAAAAAATTTCTCTTCATAACAATATATTACTATAATCAAAATCAAAAGTGAATAAGTGAGGATGGTAATAGTATATGGTTTGAATAAATTTACATCCAAATGCCGGCTGTATATATAAAATTAATAATTGAAATTTACAGATTTACATGTTCTGATTTTGCGGTTTCCAAGGGTAAATTATATTTTTGAGATTTACACCAACTTGGCGTCATTCAGAGGCTCGTAAGAGCCGAAGAATCCCTAATTTTTCGCTTTACCCTTCACACCTCACCCTTCACGAAAGTTTATGAGATTCTTCGGACTCATTGAACAATTGTTTTCGTCCTCTGAATGACGGTTTAGAGGTCTGCTTCCCGGTTTGGCGTCATTCAGAGGCTCGTAAGAGCCGAAAAATCCCTATTTTTTTTTGCTTCACCCTTCACGCCTCACTCTTCACGCCCTAAGATGTAAAAATTTGTAAATTTTTGTAAAATTTTCTTGACACCATGTTTCATGATTACAAAATTTATTGTAGCATGCCATGTATCAACTATCCCCAAATCTCCTCCCAAAATTATTAGAGAAAAGATACTGACTCAATATGAGTCAGTTTTTATTATATTAACACACTAAAAAGACTTTCTAGCTCAATAATTCAGTAAGAATTGATGCATTTTCTTCTGCTTTAAGATTATTGGATATTTTATTGCGTTTTATATAAACTCTCAGAGCTTCTCTGATTAATTCACTTCTTGTTCTCTGTTCAGAACTGGCTACGCTGTCAACTTTGCTTAAAAAATCATTTGACATTGATATAAGTACTCTTGCCATATTCCCTCCATATAAATATTCTCTATTATATCATACAAATGATTTATTACAAGAGTATATCGCTTTTATATTTACTTTGTAACGAATTATTAAGAAATATTTACAAAAAAGTCAATTTTTCATGAAACATGCACTTTATATATATAAGAGGATAAAAACGAGGATTAAATTTTATGTTTCCATTCAACTTCTCATGTATAAATCAATCAATGCTAAGCCAGAATCCGATGGATTCACTCAACCTGCTCTGGAACCAGCAGGCTGAAAAGATGAAAGCAGACAGCATTATGTACATGACACCAACCTTTAATTTTAACGGAGGCTGGGCTTTTCCGGAATTCGGCACCTACGGAAACAGCCTTTTAAATCCGATGCTTGCAATACAGCAGACTATGAATTCTTTCCAAAACGGAAACTGGATGGGCGGAATGAACGGCGGATTCGGAAACTTTAATTTCGGCAATATGTTTTCTAACACACCATGGAATTCCACATTCCCCGGCTTCGGCGGAGGATCTAACGGCACCTCCGGCGGTGTAAGCAATGAATATACGGCATTAAAAAATTTAATCGTTAAATACAAAGAACTCGGAACAAAAGACAATTCTTTGAGTCCGGAAGTTCTTGACAGAATTAATAAAGCATTGAATAAATCCGGCAAACCGGAAGAAAAAATGGATGCTTTAAAAGAAGTTTATAAAACCTTAAACAAAAATAAATTAGAAAAAGCCCTGCTTGCTCTTGATGAAAATAAAAATGCTCTTTATACAGCAGGCTACGACCTTAAAACTCTTGATACAGATGAGAATACAAAATTAAAAAAAGACTTAAATTCACTTGAAACAGATATCAATAATAAAAAAGGTGATAAGTTAGCAGAAATTGCGGGCAATGAATCAAACTCACAAATTCTGAAGATAATAAGCTGTTGGAATAGTGAACACAGCAGTGATTCAGAAAGAGGTATAATTAGACTTGTTGCAAAGAACCTGCCGGAAGCTGAATCCGAGAGGGAAACGCATAAAGCAGGAGTTAATTATCTTGTAATGTCTTTAATAAACAAAACGGAAGATTTAAAATCCGAAGTAGACGGCAATTTCACTAACTTAGATAAAGCTAAAGACGAACTTAAAGACGCTTTAACAAAAGCTCAGTCTGAATTTAATGAAACAAACTTAATGACATTAGCTGGGAAGTTTGATACTCTTTATGCAATGCTTAGAATTATGGAAGCTGAGAGAATCAGAAACAAAATCAGCACAAAATACGATTTCTTGAACAAAATAGCTTCTGATGACAAAGATTTTGTAAATGATGATTTGATTGTCAAAGCTACAAAAAAAGATTTAGAATCTGAAGGAATAAAGACAGCAGGTATTAAAACAGATTCAATGCCTAAGCACGAACAAGAAGAATTTACAGATGTTGATGACAAATATGAAACTGCAGAAGAAAAGCTTAAAGCTCTTGATGAGGAAAAAGGAGAATTAACTCCAGCTGAAAAAGGCGTTTACAAGACGACAGCATCTACAAAGAATTGCCCTGCACACTTCTATATGGCAAAAGATGATAAAATCATTGAACTGAAAAATGTTAAATCAATTGACAAAGACGGCAACTGCACAATGGTTGACGGTTCAAAGAAGACTCTTGCCCAAGTGCAGGAATCTGCAGAAGAAGTAACTGCTCAAGACATAGTTGACTACAACAACACGATAGAAAGAGTCAATGACCTTGTTAAAGACGGCACACTTGTAAAATGGACACAGTTTAATTGGTTAAAAGGTGAAAAGCTGTTTAAATCAAAGGGTTTGAAAGAAAACGGGCGCAGCCAATACTTTGTAATAAGAAATAATAAACTTGTTGAAATTGACTGCGAGTCCTTGTCAGCCGAAGGAAAAGCCAAATTCTCCGACGGAACAGAAAAAGAATTCAGCAAACTTGAAGACGGCGACTTTAGAGAAATAAGTGACTCCGAGATTGTTACGACTAACAAAAAAGTTGAAGCTGACAGAAAAAAAGCCGTTGAGCAAGAAAATAAACTTAATCAAGCTGTAATAGAAAAGGCAAACATACTTGTTAAAAATGGTTTATTAAAAGAAACCAACTGTAAAGACCCTAAAGTTTATTACTCAGAAAATTCAAAAAAACATTATATTGTTAAAAATGGCAAATTATATGAATTAACAAACACATTACAAGCATACGGCAACGGTAACGTACGTATCACAGGAAACAAAGTTATTTCAGCAAAAAATGCTGAAGCAAAAGAAACAAGCATTGAAGCTTTAACAAAAAATGCTTCCCAATCTGGTACACAACTTGGCAAAGACTTTGCAGATAAAGTTATGGGTAATTCTTCTTCTCAAGAGATAACACAAGCTGTCAGCATATTGTATGATAATGTAAATGTATATAATATACGCAGTTTTATTAAAGCTTATCATGAAGAAGAAGGCTGGTTCACAGACAACATATGCGAGCAAATTTTTACTGAAAATGATTTTCAGGACTGCAAACATAAATCAATTAAAAGAATAATCCAACTTGTTCTTGCATATTGCGATAAAGAACATTTAAACACAAGCAGTAACGCATATAAGAAGTTAAAAGAAAAATTAAGCACTATTTCAGATAACGATAATGAAGAACAAAAAATAACACTTACTGAAAGCGATTGTCAAAACATTGACAATTGGATACTCTCAGTATTGCATATAACAGATTAGATGTAAGATATTGGTATTTAACCAGAGATTGCCGGAGTAAAAACTCCGGCTTTTCTTTTGTTATATGAATAACTTATTTTCCCAAAAACTTTTTTACTCTCTCTATTTATGATAAAATCTCATGTATAATTAAAAAGTTAGGGGAATGAATTATCATGAAAATGTCAAAATTGTTTGTACAGACCTTAAGAGAATTTCCTTCCGATGCAGAGGTTATTTCTCATAAAATGCTTGTTAGAGCAGGATATATAAGAAAACTCACCAGCGGTGTATACAATTATCTGCCTTTAATGTGGCGTGTGCTTAAAAAAATTGAAAATATCGTAAGAGAAGAAATGGATAATGCAGGCGCCCAAGAGCTTCTTATGCCGTTTGTCCAGCCGAAAGAACTCTGGGAAGAATCCGGAAGATGGGAAGTCTACGGAAAAGAATTGATGCGCCTAAAAGACAGACACGACAGAGAAATGTGCCTCGGACCGACGCACGAAGAAATTATTACTGCCGTTGCCCGCGACGGATTAAAGTCATACAAACAACTGCCGGTTAATTTATATCAAATACAGTCCAAATTCCGCGATGAAGTAAGACCGCGTTTCGGACTTTTAAGAGGGCGCGAATTTATTATGAAAGATGCCTACAGCTTTGATACAACGCAGGAAGGACTTGAAAAAGAATATCAAAATATGGCGCAGGCTTATACAAAAATATTTAAAAGATGCGGGCTGAATACAAAAATGGTTCAGTCTGACTCCGGCGCTATCGGCGGAAGTGTCAGCCACGAATTTATGGTTATTACGGACACTGACGCAGGAGAAAATGACGTTTTCTACTGCGAAGGATGCGATTATTCCGCAAATTCAAACCACGCAGTATCTAAACTTCCGGAAGCAAAAATCACCGGAGATTATACAAAAGCAGAAATCATAGATACGCCGGATACGCACTCTATAGAAGAATTATGCGATTTTCTGAATATTCCTGCGACGCTGATTGTAAAAACTCTTGTATATATTATTGATAAAAAGCCGGTGCTTGCATTAATACGCGGTGATAAAGCCGTTGAAGAAACCAAGCTTATGAATGCTTTCGGCGGAGTTGAAATAAGAATTGCAACTGCCGGTGAAATAGAAGAAATGATGAGCGTAAACGGTTTTGAAGCTGAAAAAGGCTTTATTGGACCAAACGGTTTAAAAGAGTATAATGGTTATCCGATTACAGTCATTGCCGATGAAACAGTCAAGGATATGAAAAATTTTGTCATTGGAATTAACCAAAAAGACAAGCACGGTGTTGGCTATAACTGGAGTGCAGAAGTCGAGCTTCCGCAGACAGTAACTGACATAAGACTTGTTGAAGCAGGCGAATTATGCCCTCAGTGCGGAAAACCGCTGAAAGTTACGCGCGGAATTGAAGTCGGAAATATTTTCCAATTAGGTACAAAATACTCAGCACCTATGAATGCTGTTTATACAGATATTGACGGCAAAACAAAACCGTATATTATGGGATGCTACGGAATCGGAATCTCAAGAACCGCTGCCGCAGCCGTAGAAGCTCATTATGACGAACACGGCATTAAATGGCCTCTTGCAATTGCACCTTATCACGCAATCGTAATTCCCGTAAGCACTAAAGACGAACTGCAGATGAAAGTTGCAAATGATATTTATGAAACTCTCAAAAAACACGGCGCAGAAGTCGTAATAGACGACAGAGATGAGCGTGCGGGAGTCAAGTTCAAAGACGCAGACTTAATAGGATTTCCGTACAGAATTACCGTAGGAAAAACCATAACAGACGGTCTTGTTGAATTCAAAGTTCGAGAAACCGGCGAAACTTCAAATATTAAGCCGGAAGAAGCAGCAGAAATTGTTATTACAGCAATACATAATTTAAAATAACGGAGTTTTTATGCCGGCATCATATACCAAAAAGAAACAGCAGGAAGATTTATCACAGCTTATGCCTCAAAACATAGACGCGGAAGAGGCAATACTCGGTGCTATACTTGTCAATCCTGCTTGTATGAATAAAATTGTCGAACACCTAAAGCCGGAATCTTTTTACAAACCGGCACACCGTTATGTCTACGAAGCAATGCTCCAGCTGTATAACGGCGAAGATAAAATAGACATTGTTTCAGTTTCTGATATTTTAAATATTAATCAAAAGCTAGAACTCGTCGGCGGACGCGCTTTCGTCAATGATTTGAGCTATAAAACAATTACTACAGCAAACGTTGAATATTATGCAAAAATTGTACAGGAAAAAGCGATAAAACGCTCCTTAATCAATGCCGGCTCTGAAATTGTAGCTTCCGGCTATGATTTGAATCCAATAGAAGAATCGCTGGAACTTGCGGAAAAACTTATTTTTGATATAGCTTCCCAAAAAGCTTCCAAATCACTTGCACCGATAAAAGACCTTGTTTATGATACATACGCTAAAATTGAAGAGCGCTACAATAATAAAGGCACCTTAACAGGGGTTTCAACCGGATTTTATGATTTGGACGACTTCACAAACGGACTTCAAAAATCTGACTTAATAATTTTGGCCGCCCGTCCTGCAATGGGTAAAACCGCATTTGCGCTGAATATAGCCCAAAATGTTGCTCTGCGTGCGAATACTCCGGTTGCAATATTTTCTTTAGAAATGTCAAAGGAACAGCTTGTACAGCGTCTTTTGTGTTCAGAAGCAGAAGTTAACACACAAAGACTGAAAACCGGAAACATGCAGGCAAAAGACTGGGAAAAGCTTGCAGTTGCTATGAACAGTTTCACGGAAGCGCCTATTTACATTGACGATACTGCAGGATGTACAATTACCGATTTGAGAGCAAAATGCAGAAGATTAGCTATGGCTGAAAAAAATCTCGGCTTAATTGTAATCGACTACTTACAGCTTATTGAAGGAACCGGAAGAGAAGACAGAATGCAGCAGATTTCCAGCATTTCAAGAGGTTTGAAAATTCTTGCAAAAGAATTGAATGTGCCTATTATTGCACTTTCGCAATTGTCGCGCGCAGTAGAAAGCAGAACTGACAAACGCCCGATGCTTTCAGACTTGAGAGAATCCGGTTCTATCGAACAAGACGCCGATATTGTAATGTTTATCTACCGCGACGAATATTACAAAAACGCAAACGACGAAGAAGAAATGGCTGAAAAGGCGGCTAATAAAGGAGAAGCTGAAATTATTCTCGCAAAACACAGAAACGGTCCTGTAGGAACTGTTAAGCTTCTGTTCCAGGGCAGTATTACAAAATTCAAAAACCCGATTAAGACGGATGTTTTTTAGGGTGAAGGGTGAGGCGTGAAGAGTGAAGGGAGCGCTTGTGCCGAGAAGATAAAAAACTTGAGCAAAGCACTGCCAATAAAACATACCATAAATTCTTCTCAACCCCTCAACCCCTAAACTGCTAAACCAAACAAGGAGGTCGCTTGTCATACACCGAAATATTTTTTCTCGCCATAGCTCTGTCAATTGATGCTTGTGTTGTTTCATTTTCGTACGGTCTTGCATATACCGAAAACCGGCTTAAAAATTCAACTCTGCTTGCGTTATTTACCGGTATTTTTCAAGGGCTTATGCCTGTTATAGGCTATTATTTGACAGGGTTTGTAAAAACTTATATTCAGCCGTATGCGGGTTTGATAGTATTTCTTATCTTTGTATACCTTGGTTTAAGGTTTATAAAGGAGGCTTTTGAAAAAAAGGATGCCAAGCAATTGTGTATTGATTTGAAATGTTTATTCCTTGTCGCTATAGCGACGAGTATTGACGCCTTTTCAGCAGGCATATCCCTTTCCCTTTTCGGGAACAAAATCCTAAAACCTGCGCTGTTGTTTGTTGTTATAACCTATATCAATTCGTCTCTGGGGTTTTGGCTCGGCGGAAAGCTCAAAAATCTTCCGACCAGAGGGCTTGAGATTTTCGCGGGCATTCTGCTCATACTGCTTGGAATAAAAGCGTTATAATAAAATTGCCGTGGCAAATCCGGCGTCCAGACAGCCCTCTCCGCGGGGGAGCGGATTTGCGGACGGACGCGGGCAAATGTAAGGGGTAAATGTAAGGGGTAAAAGGGGGTAAATGAATAGTCCGGATAGCGAACAGATGGAGCCTGCTAAGCCGTTTAGGCTTAAAGGCGGAACTCTGTGAGCGCGGAGCAAATCCAAGACAGGGCAGAATTTCTTAGTGAACGATTAGTGAACTTAGAAATTCGGGCGGGGGCTGATCCGTTTATAATTAAGCCAGCCTGAATTCTGTCCTGCGAAACTTCCAAACCTTTGCTGTAACTACATAATGTTAAATATAGTTATTGTCAGGCAATGCTTGTCCTACAGACTCAAAACGTCATTCAGAGGGCGAAAATATCCATTCAATGAGTCCGAAGAATCTCTTTTACAATTTAAGTTTTTGAGATTCATCATTCGCTTGCGCTCATTCTGAATGACGCCAAGTTTGTTTTAAACCGCCCAATTTTTGATTTAAAATTTAAGTACTACAGAATTTCAGACATAAAAAAGACCCGCCTTACAGCGAGCCTTTTAAAAATGCCCTTGGCCAGACTTGAACTGGCACCGAGGGAGAACCCCGATTGGATTTTAAGTCCAACGCGTCTACCGATTCCGCCACAAGGGCATGCGGATAGTATTAAACTTTCAACAAAGTTAATAATAATATAAACATCTTTTTAAGTCAAACTAAAAAGAAGCTGATTTCTCCAATCAGCTTCTCTTAACTTGTTTTTGATATCCAAAAAACTAAGCTTCCTGTCCTTCTTTTTGCTTATTCAAAAGGTCTTGAAGCTTGTTCATGATTTCTTCGCTCTTTTCTTGAGCATCAGAAATTAAATTGTCTGCTTTTCTTTGAATATCTTTTACTGTTTCATCGGTTTTCTTTGCCATATCAGATGCCATATCACCGAGCATTTCTCTTGTTTCTGCACCGGATTTTGGTGCTAATAAAATACCTGCTACTGCGCCGATTGCGGCACCGATTGCAAAACCTGCTAAAAATCTTGTTACTGACATATTATTTCTCCTTCTTTTGTAGTTTAACTTTTTTTATTATTTTTCATATTGCTAAACAGGGCTACTTCTTTTTGCTGAATATTTTAAACGCAGAGCAAAGCCCGCTGAAAAAGCCTTTTGTAACTGTACCTGTTATGCTTGAAAGTTTACTGATTATATTTAAGGGGGAATTTTTGATTGCATCTTTAATTTTATTAACGCCTTCATCCGCCTTGATAATAATCCCGCTGACTATCTCCACTGATTTGTTGATATTCTTCAATGTCGGAGTAAGTTCCGCTTTAACTATCTCAGCTGTTTCATTGACATTTTTTGTCAGCTTTGATAAGTCAAACAATACTTTTACAAGCATAATACCGACAAGTATTACAATGGCGCCTGTAGCATACGCTAAAAAAGTTAAACTCTGATATAGTTGTGCTGTTTCCATAATTTTTCTTTCTTTTTATTCTTTAAAACCTAATGCTCAAACCTAATTAAAATCATAGTCGGAAACATCTTCTAACTCTTTTGCTTTGCGCATTTTTTTAGACTTAAGCATGTTGCCGAATTTTTTGTACTGTCTTTCCAGCTTGTATTTCAACAGGTCTATAGACTCAAGAGCCTGTTTTTTTGCCTCATTAACTGCCGGAGAATGCTTTTCAGCAAGGTCGCATACAGTTTCTTTAATTTTTTCTCTCATTTCAGACCCGGGACGCGGTGCATACAAGACACCTGCAACAATTCCGCCTATAACACCTGCAAGAAGCCCCAGACCAAATCCGATTGATGATCTATCTTTGCTCATAAATATTACCTCTTTTCTTATATTCTATGCATATTATTATATCACGTTTTGGATTAAGGCGAAACCCTTCTGAGCTGTTTTGAAGAACTTTGATTTTTTAAATTTCTTCGCCAGCTTTATATTTATACCCCAAAACAATATTCCTGCAATCAGACTTTCGGCATTTTTTAGGAGTATTTTTTTCCCGCCCTCTTTCAAACGGTCAATATACACTCCGGTAAGTTCTAAAACCTGTTCTGATATTTTTCGTACAAGCTCAGCGATACTTTTTATTTCGGGCTTTGCTTTCTCAATAACATTATCAAGATTTATAAGCATCTTATCAAGCTTAACCAAATTCCAAATAATAGTAAAAGCGATTATAAGCTCTGCAATAAAAACTATAGCAATCAATATCGTAAAAACCATCTTTATCCGTTCATATTTGTATATTAATCTGATTATATTTTATAATTGCAAAAATTAAAATACACTTGGAGGATTATTTTAAGTTTTGCAGGATTGACACCTCACTCCAGCCCTCTCCTGTAAGGAGAGGGAGTACGCCAAATTTAGCGTTTGGATATGCAGACCGGAACCCGGCAATAACTTTTTATTAAATATTGTGTATTACCCTCATTTACCGCAATTTTTGCTGCGGAAGACTTCCCCCGCCCTACCCCTCCCCCGTGGAGCGGGAAGGCGCGGGACTTGCAAGAGAAAAACAAGGCGCAAGCAAGATAGGACAAGGTGCACACCGCGAGCGTAGTGCGTAAGCACCCATAGCGAGCGTAAGAGAACCGGCTTGCCGGTCCAGCCTTGGAGGCAAACGTCAAATCACCTCCAATGCCCGCAAGGGCATAGAAAACAACCGCGTGTTTTCTCTTTCTTTTGCTTACTTTTCTTTCTCTTTTCTATCGCAAAAAAAGAGAAAGAAAAGTAAGGAGAAATAATAGGCTAAAAAGCAATACGTACAAATAATAGAACCTAAGAAATAAAAAATAAATGTAACTCAATATGTATTGTGTTACATTAGGAAATCGGTATCTTACTTAGTTTCTTTTACGTCATAATTGGATAAAAACTTTAGAAGTTTTAAAGAAACTGTTACAAAACTTCATAAAGCTATTTAGCAAAATAGCATGATTATTATATGATTATATACTGGAGGAGTATTTGTTGTGGAAAAGATTAGTTTTTATTTTTCGCTTGCAGCCGCAAGATTGGCGTATTTGTTCTTAAAAACAACCGGAATATCTTCCGGCACATCTATAATCGGAAAGATAGTCCTAAAAATATGCCCTAAATTTTTGAGCATGTGTAATCAATATATCTCTATAAAAATTAATGTGACCGGAACTAACGGAAAAACAACAACCTCCGGACTTGTATCACATATTCTTAAAAGCTCTGGCTCCAGCGTTATAAACAATGCGATGGGGGCGAATATGCTCACAGGAGTGGTTAATGCACTGGCACTCTCAATTAATCCATACAAAAAAAACGACTATTCGGTTATTGAATCGGATGAAGCCTACCTTTCAAAAATCTATGACAGCTTTGACGCAGATTACCTTATTGTAACAAACCTCTTCCGCGACCAGCTTGACCGCTACGGGGAACTTGCTACAACAAAAAAACTTATACAGGAGGGTATAAATAAAAAAAACAATCTGACCTTGTTTTTAAATGCTGATGATCCGCTTGTTGCATCTTTTGAAGGGAATAACAAAATATTTTACGGTATAGAAAATGTCTATTACGCAGATGAAAGCCTAAAAACAACATCAGAAACAGAAGAAAGCTTTAACTGCTCCTGCGGAAAGCCTCTTATGTATGAAAAGAAGTTCTTTGCTCAGCAAGGGCATTACTACTGTTCCTGCGGTTATAAACGCCCGACTCCGAAATATTCGGCAGATGTCACGCTTTACAAAGACTATTCAATATTAAAAATTAACGGAATTAACTATGAAATACCCCTTGTCGGGCTTTTTAACGCATATAATGCGCTGGCAGCAATCTCGCTTTGTCTTGAACTTGGAAAACAGAATATTGAAGAATGCCTAAAATCTTTTAAAGTTATGTTCGGAAGAAGCGAAGTGAAATATCTGGACGGTAAAAAAGTTCTCATACAGCTAATCAAAAACCCTATCGGGGCAAATGAGGTTCTAAAGACCGTTGACAAAGACTCAAATCTGTTAATAATAATCAACGACAACTACGCCGACGGAAGGGATGTATCCTGGCTTTGGGATGCCGAATTCGAACTCCTCAAAGATATCCAAAAAGAAATCGTTGTTTCCGGTATCAGAGCGGAGGATATGGCTTTAAGGCTTAAATACGCCGGAGTAAAAAATATAAAAATTATAAATGATATAAAAAAAGCAGTTGAATATATAAACCGCTCGGCGGATAATAATATTACAATTCTGCCGACATATACGGCATTATTAAAACTAAATAAAATCAAGAGTTTGAAGAAATAAAACACGGGACAAAGGAGTGAGTTAAAATGTTACTCGGAGTAAATATAGATCACGTTGCAACCTTAAGAAACGCAAGAGGCGGAATCGAGCCGGATGTACTGACTGCTGCCAGAATTTGCAAAGAATGCGGAGTTGCATCTATTACAACACACTTGAGAGAAGACAGAAGGCATATTAAAGATAAAGATGTAGAAGCGATACGCATGCTTCCGCGCGTCAGACTAAATCTGGAAATGGCTATGACAAAAGAGATGCAGGAAATTGCTCTTCGCCTTCGACCTCACGCTGTATGCATAGTTCCGGAAAGAAGACAGGAAGTCACAACGGAAGGCGGGCTTGATGTTGCAGGACAGCTAAAGTGGGCTATTGAATTTACAAAACCGCTTCTTGAGAAAAAAATAGAAGTAAGCTTCTTTATTGATCCGGATGTTCACCAGATTTCTGCAGTTTCAAAAACCGGCGCGCCGTTTATTGAACTGCATACCGGAAGATACTCAGAAGCCTTTGGAACGCTGGAAGAAGAAAAGGTTTTTGAAGAACTGAAAGGCGGGGCTATTTTTGCTCAGAACTTCGGTTTGAAAGTGAACGCAGGGCACGGGCTAAATTACCAGAACGTACGCAGAATGCACGAAATTCCAAATCTTGTGGAATTAAACATCGGACATTCAATAATTTCCCGCGCTGTGTTTGTAGGATTAGAACAGGCTGTTAAAGAAATGAAAGCTCTGGTAGAGGGACAGGTGTTTTAAAATGAAATCAAAAGAAGAAGTCGTAAAAGAAATGCAATTAGTAGTCGAGCAAATGCGTCTGGATGACATAGAAGAAAATCCTGACTGCGAAAATGAATTTTTTACCTGTGACGCCTGCGGAGATACAAAATCACTTGCAGGTTCGGTTCAATACGGCAATTACAGACTCTGCAACGATTGCGTATTATTTGCAGAAGTCGGGTTTGAACTCGGGCAGATTAAAAACATTGAAGAACTCATTGACGCAATGGAGGACAAGCGTCTTGAAGCAGACTGCGAGTTTTTGAAAAATGAACAAAAAAGGTTAGAAAACTAGAGAAAGGAAGCCGGAAATGAAAATAGCACCGATTAACAGCGCAAACTTCAGCATGAAAGCAAAATGGAATAAAAAACAGCATATAACAAATGATTTACTAACAGCAGTTAACAAAAAAATGCTTGAAACTAACGGCAAAAGAAAAGGGCTTTCACCGCTGGATAAATTTGCAGATTTTATGCTTAATAAAGATGTAGTAAAAACACCAAAAGAATTATTAGCTGCAGAAAAAGAATTTAATTCACTGCCTAAGCAGGAGCAAGATAAAATCTTGCTTTACGCTAAATGCAGAAAAAATTCCAAGTAAATCCGGCTAAATTCAAAAAAGCCATGAGCAGGCAAAAAACAATTTGTTATTATTATAGGGCATTTATATTTCCTCTTTTTGTAGTAAAATAGGTTTGGAGAAATTCAACTATAAAAAGGGGACATATATCATGTGGGAATATTCGGAGAAGGTATTAGATCACTACAGAAACCCGAGAAATGTCGGCAAAATTGACGATGCAGACTTAATCGGCGAAGCCGGCTCTCTTGCTTGTGGAGATTCTTTAAAATTATATATAAAACTTGACGGCAAAGTTATAAAAGATGCAAAATTTCAGACATTCGGATGCGGTTCTGCGGTTGCATCATCAAGTATTTTAACAGAAATGATTATCGGAAAAACAATTGATGAAGCGGCAAAAATTACTAATAAAGACATCGCTGACGAATTGGACGGGCTTCCGCAGGAAAAAATGCACTGTTCTGTTATGGGGCATGAAGCTTTAGAAGACGCTATAAAAAAATACTACGGAGAAGATGTTATTGCACTTGAAGAAGGACTTGCACCGAGCGGAGAAAAAATTGTCTGCACCTGCTTTAATGTAACGGAAAATCAAATCTGGGAAGCTATTAAAGTTAACGGACTTAAAACAGTTGATGAAGTTACAAACTATACAAAAGCAGGCGGTGCCTGCGGAAGATGCAAGGGCATTATTAAAGACATGCTGGATACATACTATAAAAAAGAAGGGCAGACCCAAGAGCTTACACCTACACAAAAAATATTAAAGATTAGTAAAGTAATTGACCAGCAGATATCTCCCCAGCTTCAAAAAGACGGCGGAGACGTAGAACTCATTGATGTTGAAGGCAATAAGGTTAAAGTTAAATTAACAGGTATGTGCAGCGGATGTAAAAATGCATCAATGACTTTGAAAAACTTTGTTGAAACAATTCTAAAAGATAAAGTTGATTCAAATCTGGAAGTTGAACAGGTGTAGTTAATATCTGGCAATGTCTGGGCTGTAAACATATTAGTAAGGTGTAATATGAAAATATCAATAGAAACAATTTTAAGAGCTAATGCAATGGGAATTGCAAGATGTAAGATGAAAAACAATCCATATTATCAAAATATGATGCAATATCCTCAAGCAGAAAATAAAGAAATCCAGGAATTAATACGCGACAATGCAAAACTTAAATCAGCTTTTCAAAGGGCCAGAGAAAGCGTTATGGGGAAAAATCTTGCAAAAGATAAAAATGTTTAATCATTGTTGATATTAACAAGAGAGCCGGCGGGTACTGAACACAAATGATACCAATAAATAATATGAAGATATTATGGTCAAACTCATATTATGGGGATTTATTCTGCTTTGCCTGCTTTTACCTGTACTAAGAGACTGGTCTGCCTGCGAGCGTCTGTCCTGCAAGGACGGCGAATGCATACTCACTGAACGCTCTTTATTAAATATCAATAAGGAACGGAAATTACCGCATATGAAAGCCTGGGTAAAAACATATAATGATAATCATCTAAACCGCAAAGGGGTATCTCTCACCTATCTTTATCCGTATTTTTCTTCGCCGTATTTCTTAAAATCAACAGCATACAGAGATCAGAAAAACATTAATAATAAATATCAGACAGGCGGTATCGTAAATATTAAAAAAATAAACTGGAGTTTTCTGCTTGTAATATTAGGCGGTTTGGCAGTAATATGGGTGACTGCGCAGACGTTATTCAGCAGTTATAATGTCATTAATATAGTTCTCAAGATTGTTCCTGTGATTGCTCTGGGCATTTTAATATATACATTTATATTTTAAAAACCAGCTTTTATGAAAAAATCCTGTATAATTCCGGTGATAAAAATAAAATTAATAATATAAATCTTGAATAATTTAATAGAAATATTATTTATGGTAATTATCCATTTTCTGTTTTACAATAGTAATGCATGTTTTTGTAAAGTTAACATCGGGTAATGCCCGACATTAACTAACCTATAAATTTAAGATAAAGGACTAAACCATGATATATTTAGACAATAATGCAACGACAAAAGTTGATGAGAGAGTTTTAGAAGAGATGCTCCCGTATCTCAAGGAAGAATACGCAAATCCTTCAAGCATGTATGATTTTGCTAAAAAACCGGCTTCTGCAATTAGAGAGGCACGAGTTAAAGTAAGAGATTTTTTGGGCGCAGAAAACGAAAAGGATATTTTCTTCACTTCCTGCGGTTCAGAATCCGCTAATACTGCTATTAAAGGAGTTTTAAACTGCAATAGAGAAAAGAGACATATAATTACGACAAAAGTTGAACACCCTGCGGTTTTGAATACATACAAAGAATTTGAAAAAAATGGGTATGAAGTCGACTACATTGGTGTAAATTCTCAAGGCGAGCTTGATATTGAAGAATTGAAAGCCAAATTAAGAAAAGATACTGCTCTGGTATCTGTAATGTGGGCTAACAATGAAATCGGCGTCATCAACCCTGTTGAAGAAATCGCCGAATACATTAAGTCAAAATCTCCGGAAACACGATTTTTTGTTGATGCGGTTCAAGCAGCTGGTAAGATTCCAATAAACGTTAAGGATACAAAAATTGATTTATTAGGAATTTCCGGACACAAATTCCACGCGCCTAAGGGAATCGGAGTATTGTATGCAAAACCGGATGTTAGATTTACCCCGCTAATCAACGGCGGACATCAAGAAAGAGGTTTGAGAGCTGGAACAGAAAATGTTCCGTATATTGTAGGTATCGGAAAGGCGGCTGAACTCGCTCAAGAGTCACTCAATTATGAGCTTAAAGAAGTCAAACGGCTTCGCGATAAATTAGAAGAAGGCATTTTGAAGAATGTATTCAATGCAAGATTAAATACAGGAGTTAAAAACAGAGTGCCAAATACTTCCAATATAGGATTTGAATACGTTGAAGGCGAGCTTATATTACTGCACCTCAGCGACATCGGCGTTTGTGCAAGTTCCGGAAGCGCATGCACATCAGGGTCACTTGAGCCGAGTCATGTATTAAGAGCGATGGGAATACCTTTTACAGCTCTTCACGGTTCTATAAGATTCAGTCTGTCAAGATTTACTACAGAAAAAGATATTGATTATGTAATTGAAAAATTACCTGCTATAATGGATAAGTTGACTTCAATTTCTCCATTTCAAGACGAGTTGGAAGCTCTAAGAAAAAGAAAAGGATAGCTAAATGATAGATGTAATAACAAATGCCATTTTAAAATTTTTGGGTTCACATGTAAAACTTATTATTGGCGTTGTCGTAAATCTCGTTTTAATATGGGGTTTATGCAAACTTATTGATTTATTCGGACGAAAGCTTGTATACAGATTGAAAACAAAGAATTCAGATTCGCCTCTTTTAAATCTGATGCCTATTTTAAATAGAACCGCCAAAGCCATCGTTGTATTTATTTTGCTTGCAGGATTTTTGCAGAGTTTTGGCTACAATGTTGCTTCTCTTATTGCAGGCTTCGGAATCACAGGTTTGGCAGTAGGTTTTGCGGCAAAAGAAGCTATCGGGAATATTTTTGGCTCATTCGGACTTCTGGCAGATAGAGTCTACAAAATAGGCGAGTACATCAAATTTAACGGCTTTGCCGGAACTGTTGAAAATATCAATCTCCGCTCAACCACAATCAGAGATGACGACGGATTTGCGGTAAACGTTCCGAATAACTTGCTTGCTAACGAAGAAATTGTTAATGTATCACAATCGAGCGGCAGAAGAATAGATCTTAAAATCGGAATAGAATACAGCACATCAAACGAAAAAATTGACAGAGCCTGTGAAATTCTAAGAGAAATTGCAAGGCGCGATGATACAGTACTCGAAGGTGAACACGCATTTTTAGAAAATCTTGATGACAGCGCAATTACGGTAAGGCTCGTATGTTTCACATCAAAAACATCCTGGGGTGAATACATTTATGTAAAAAGCCGGATAATAAGAGAAATCATTCACCGCTACCGCGAAGAAGGAATTGAATTTGCATTCCCGTCTACAAGTGTGTATATGGCTGGATAGATGATGTTCGTGAATTGAGGTTATAATATTTTTATGAGACAAGGGTGGATACTAGGAGAATATATTAGAATATGATGGATAATTTGTACTATGTTCTTATAACTAATACAATTTGTTTAGTTTCGCTGATAGCTATTATTGTTCTTCTTGTTGTGCATATAGTCAAAAGAAAAGGATTTAAGTTTCAAGATTATGTCTTGCTTTTAGTGTTTATGGCCGGGCTTTATTTATATATTCCATACCGGTTTCTTGCAGAAGGTTTTGGAAATCAAAATCCGGCAATGCTTCAAAAAGCAATAAGATTATCCATAAATCCTTATGAAAAACGTTTAGGCTATAGCTATCTTGCTCAAATATATGGCTTTAATAACGATATTAAGGACGGTAACAGGGCTATTGAATATATGGAAAAAGCTTTGAAGGGCGAATATGCAAAATACTCGGGAGAAACTCGGCTTTTAGCATATTGGTATTCGATAAAGGGTGATTATGATAGAGTATTAGAATTAAATAAATCTTTAGGTTCATATGCTTATCAATTTTCGTTACGAAATGTTTATATAATGAATGATGAATATGAAAAAGCATTGGGAACTTTTGAAAAGAATGAGGATATAGATACTTTTTTAAAGGCTGATCTATATAAAGAAATCGGAGATATTCAAAAGTACAACGAAACATATTATGACGCACAAAGAATTTTTGAGACAAAATTAAAAAGTCGTAAGAGTGAAGAACAAAGGATTGAATATACTAAACAAACGGAAAAATATAGGACAGTTGATTCTTATAAAGCTTATCTTAAAGAACTGCAAAAAGAATATAAGTTCAATTAATTTACTTGTAAAAATTTTTGATATTTGATTAAATAGTTTTTGTGAAAATAAAAATCATAGCTCTTGGAAAAATTAAAGAAAAATTTTTAAAAGACGGGATAGAAGAATTTCTTAAACGCCTGAGACCCTATGCGCAGGTGGAAATCACAGAACTTATGCCGATAGAAATAAAAGATGACAACTTGACCTCCAAAGTTCTTGATGAGGAAGCTGAAAAAATCTTATCCAATATAAAACAGGATTCTTATGTCATTACTTTAGAAATTTTAGGCAAACAGCTCTCTTCTGAAGAATTTGCTTCCAAAATAGAGGAAATCACAAACAGCGGAATATCAGAGCTTGTTTTTGTTATCGGTTCATCCTGCGGGCTTTCTCCAAAAGTATCCCAAAGGGCTGATTTTAAACTCAGTATTTCCAAAATGACATTCCTGCACCAATTTGCAAGACTTTTACTTGTAGAACAAATTTATCGGGCATTTAAAATCCTAAAAAACGAAACATATCACAAATAAAAAGGGTGCAAATGCACCCTGAAAATCCAACTATCACAAATCAATATATTATTAAACTTTCATACTTCATTAATTTACTTCTTATAGCGGTTTATTCCACAAAGATTCTGAAAACTTACTCTGCATAGCGCCGTTTTCTACTGATAAAGATACGTTGCTCGGAGTAAATATAAATACCATGTCGCTGATTTTTTGAGCAGTTCCGTTTAATGCATGCGCTGCACCGCAGATAAAATCAATAGTTCTCTGTGATTGTTCTTTATCAAGCAAGTCTAAGTGCAAAATAACGGTCTTTTTATCAATCAACTTTTTAACAATTTGAGCTGATTCTGAGAATGAACGGGGTTCAATTACTGTAACTTCACCGGATTTATAAGAATTTGGATGAGAAACAACCTTAGATTCTCTATCAAAAGAACGTTCTGCTCTTCCGCTGACTTTTGTGTCATACATAGTATCTAAAGCTAAATTTCTATCTGTTACATAATCGCCTTCATGATCTACTAAATCCATGAATGCGTCTTCATCATTTCCATCATTAAAACTTTTAGTAAAAAAGTTTACAAATCCTTTTAATCCTTCTGATAATGCCATTTCTCCTCCATTTATAACTACTTAAATAACTTTCTGCCTATTCTGATAATTGTTGCACCCTCTTTAACCGCAATTTCATAATCGTCGCTCATCCCCATTGATAACTCCGGAAGCTTTACATTAAATTCCGCCTCCAGCTCATCTCTAAAGAACCGGACATCTCTGAATAACTCTGCAAGTGTATCCTTATCTGCGCCCAAAGGAGCAATATTCATCAAACCGATAACTTCAACTCCCTCCAGCTTAAGAATTTCTGCAAAATCATCTTTCAGAGCTTCTTTTGTGTATCCGAACTTTTGTTCTTCGCCCGCATTATTCACCTGTAATAAAATCTTCTCTCTCTTATTCAAATGACAGGCGGTTTCTGAGATAATTCCCGCAATCTTCAAAGAATCTACAGAATGAATCACATCGAAATATTTAACAACTTTGTGCGCCTTATTGCTCTGCAGATGCCCGATAAAGTGGAATGTTGAATTATTTCTTATCTCATCTGGAAGAGCCTCTATTTTTTCTACAGCATCTTTTGCCCTTGACTCTCCAAAATCCCTAAGTCCTGCATCATATCCCGCGATTATCCCTTCAAGCCCGAAATACTTGGTTACTGCGATTATTTTTACTTTAGAATGTGCGATATTTTTTTGAATTTCTTGAAGGTTTGTTTTTACCATTGAGCTGTCAAATTTTAAACCTTCGCCCCAATCTTGTGATGGTATTAACATTTCCCCTCAACCCTCTATTGTATTATATAATAGAAAACATGCCGTGTACAAGTCCCTTTTTGTAACAACTTTTTGATTTTTGAGGAACATGCCGAAACCCATGATTCACATGGATTTCGACCATGTCCAAATTATTAAGTTTTGTAAAGTTTCCAAGATTTTGTTAAGAATTTGACAAGATTTTTGAAAAATTTTTTCAAAAAGGCATGCCTTTTTTAATGAGCCTGGAAGTGGAAACATTGTGTTCTTTTCGTGAATCGTGAATAGTGATTCGTGAGCCGTGTTTATAAATTTCATTACTTACGCATTGTTCACATATATTATTTTTATACATCGATTCACGAATCACGATCTACATCTGCTCTTCACCCGCTACGCTCTACTGCCCCAGATATGCCAGAGTTTCCATTACGCTGCTCGCTGTTGAGAATACACGGGAGTTCATTTGAATCATTCTCTGTGCAGTAATCATGTTTGTTAATTCTGCCGCGATATCAACGTTAGAACCTTCGTAACCGCCGGATTCAATGGAACCGAATGAGACTTCTCCTGCCATACCGTAGTATACTTCACCAACGTCTGCTCCCCACTCCCAGAGGTTGTTGTTGACTGATACCAGCCCTTCTTCATTAACCATTGTTGCAAGTTCAATTACAAAATTTGAATTTGCAATAGAAGTTCCTTCAGCCTGTACATCATTTCCTCTGATTGTTACACCTTGTGATGTTGTATATTTCCAATGTACAGCATAAGTATCATCTACATATTGTGTTAAAATTGAACCGTCACTATAAGTTGCAGCAATTATACCATTTTCATCTACAGTTGTAGACATAAGTGTAATGGTATTGTTATCATTGTAGTTAACCATTTCTGATAAATTAACAACCTGGTTAATTTGTTTTGACGGATTAGAGTTGCTGATACCAGTTTGTCCTACAAAGTTACTTTCCGCGTCTACAAACTCAATATCACCTGTATAAGAAATTCTGCCATCTCCTGTTATAGAGAATGTAACTCCTGAACCATCAAGACTCTGGTTAAATGAGTCAATAATGCTTTGTATCGTAGGATCACCTTCCGGTACCGTCAGGGTATATTCGGCATCTCCGACTTTTACATCAATTGTACCTGTCGTAATACTTGCGTTATTAAGCTGGCTTATTGTTTTAGTTGCCAATCCCGGATCACCTAAAACTTCAGCACGCAAGTTCTTAGGCACCTGTACTGTTTCTCCGGAGCTTGAATTGGAGTAAGGACTCTGTGCGGCAACAACTTTCATCCCTGATTGAGTAACTACGTTACCCTCGGAGTCTGTTGAGAATACGCCGTCACGGGTATAATATAACTTCCCTTCGGAATCTTGGACTACAAAGAATCCGTTACCGGAAATCATTAGGTCCATATCACGTCCGGTGCTTACGAAATCACCTGACGTAAAGTTTCTTGTTATACCCCCGACTTTTACACCCAGCCCAATCTGTTTCGGATTTGTACCGCCGCCTTCGTTTGTTGCGGCGCTTCCGTATGATAAATTCTTTGAATACAGTGTTTCAAAGGTCATATTTGCAGCTTTAAAAGCTGTTGTATTAATGTTTGCAACGTTGTTTGCAATAACATTAATCTGCTGTTGTCCTGCATTTATTCCTGTACTGGACGTGTGTAACGCTTGTGACATTGATTTTCTCCTCTCTCCTCGTTATAAAAATTTATGCTGCGTTTTGCGTAGAATCTGTTGCGCTGTCTGAACTTTCTGAAGATTCACCAGGCTCACGTATTGAAATAATATTCGCAATTGAATAATATTCGCCGTTTATTTTTACTTTGCCGGTTCCTTCTTCAAAACTTGCTTCTTCAACCTTACCTGTAACAATAGTATCTTTTTCACCTTCTTTTTCGGCAGGGATTTTAACAGTAACCTCTTTTCCTATCATGGAAAGTGTTTGTGTAATTTCCGCATTAGCTGCCATATCACTGTACATTGCAGCTAAATAGTTGACGCAATTTTCAAAACCTTCGTTCATCTGAGTCATTTGCTCTAAGGTTGAATATTGTGCAAGCTGTGCAAGCCACTCTGTATTATCTGTAGGTTGTGTCGGATCTTGATTTTGAAGCTGCTGTAGCATCAAAGTCAAGAACATATTCTCATCGGTTTCCGTACTCGTTGTTCTGTCTGAATTTGTCTGGCTCATTGCTGTCTGATTCTGTAATGCCGTTATTTCACTTGATATAGTACTCATAACTTTCTCCTCCGTTAAACCTCGTCATTTTGGGCAAAAGCCATCATCTGCTCAAATTCTTGCTTGTCTTTTTGCCCTCTATTTGAGTGTTGTTCTTTATTACCGCCTCTGGAGCCTTCCTGTTCTGTCCAGTCGGCATTGTATTCACTCTCCTGCGTATCATTGAGTTTCACTGATACGTTATCTACACTTACCCCGTGGGATATTAGATTGTCTTTAAGACCATCTAAGCCCTTCATAATAAGATTTCGTGCTTCCTGCGTTGTTACGGTAAACTGCGCCGATAAACCTTCCGGTGTATTTATAAGCTGTACGGATACTTTGCCCAGAGATTCCGGATTAAGGACAATATTAACCTTTGAACCGTTGTACATACCTTCAAGCTGTTTTGAAATCTGCTCTATTATCTTGCCCGGTGTAGCTTCCCCGCCTGTTTTAGCCTGTTGTACCGCAGAAGGTTTTACATCTGTTGTTTTAATTTCATTATATTCAACATCTGTTTGAATAATTGCCTTTACCCCCTGTTCCTCCGGAGTCTGATTTTGCATCAAATCCGACTCCGATTCTTCTCCTCCTCCAGATTCTGCCTCCAGAGACTCTATCTTGAGGTCTTTTATTGTTTCCTCATCGACTAAATCTTCCAGAGTTTTTCCGTCCTCAATTTCCGTATCTGTTTCCGGCTTAGTTATATTAACTGCCGGAATTTCTTCCGTTTCTATTCCGAATTCTTCAAGAGCTGTATCTATATCCTTTCCGTTAAGAGTTACTTTTAATTCATCCTCTTCATCTTCACTTTTAGTATCATCAATTCGTATTGATGTATTTTGCTGAACCATTTCTTGATTTGTAATCAGCGGATTATTAACGGGATCTGTTAATCGTGATGTTTCCATATCTTCTGTTTCATCTCCGTTATCATCTTCTGATGTTTCTTCATCTTCCGTTTCTTCAGTAGTTTCTGTTTCATCTGCAGGTACAGTTTGAATATCGTCTGTTATTGTATCTTCTTCCTGCTCCAAAACCTCTGCTATATCTGCAGGAAGTTCTTCCGGTGTTTCCTCCGGCAGGCTCTCCTGCAAAAGTTCTGCTAGATTTTTTAAAATTTCCGGATTATATTCTTTCAAGCTACCTAATGTATAAGACTTGTCTGTTTCTTTAGTTTCTGCTTCAGAAGTTTTATTATCCAAATTGTTTTTTGCACCTTGAGAGGTCTTCTCATCAAATAACATCTGGAAATCATTGTCCGCAGAAACATCTTTACCACCTGTGGAAGTAGTTTCTGCCGTTGTTTGAGATATATTGAAATTATTTAATAACAGTGCCTGTGTCATTTTATCCTATTTTAAACCTTGCTGATGTGATATCGTCTATTTCTTTCATTTCCAGATGCAAAAATTCTTTATAAAATTCTTTTTCCTGTTTTTCCTTCAATTTCTTAAGAATTTCTACCTGCTGATGCGCTTTTTTAACCTCTTCCTGTTTTCTCTGGAGAATTGCTTTTGTATTTTCAATAATTCTCTCTTGATTTCTTGCATCATTAACAAGTTTTATGCTGAAATCACGATGAGCCTCTATCTGCATAATGTCAAGTTCTTCAGCGGTATAAAGAGCTTCCATTTCTCCGGTATTTTTTTCTTGAGCGCGGAATATATCTTGAAGCTTTTCTTGCTGCTGATTGAGAGCAGAAACTATTTTTGCCATCTCCATCTGTCGTTGTTCAAGCTCCTTTTCACGCATGTCAAGCACTACTTGAAGCCGGAACTTATATTTCTTCAATTTACCTACCTCGCCAAGACGGTACTATTAGTACCTCTAATACTTTACTTTATGCGGGCATGCCTGCCATCGTTTATATGGTTGATTTAATAATTAAGGGTGCAGATTTTTTATTCCGAGAAGCGCCTTTTGGGGCGTGTATTCCCAATTATATTTTTTGTATAAGGGCAGAATATTTTTTTCAATCCCCTGCCATATATAATCCAGATTGTATTCATAGCCTTTACGGTTAAGATATTCAAGCAAAAGTTCGGTTTTTGTATTTCCGGCTCCGCGTCCTATTCCGCAAAGAGTCGAATCTACAATAACATCGCGCTTCATATAATTTATAAACTGAAATGAAAGCGCAAGGGAAAGCTGTATATTATTATGCGAGTGAAAACCTATTTCAATATTTTTATCAATAAGTTCGTCAAAAATCGGCATTATTCTATCCAGATCTTCCGGAAACATTGAGCCAAAAGAATCAACAATATAGGAAGCATCAACCCCTATAAAATTTGCCCTTCTGCATAATTTTTCTATATCTTTATCTTCATATTCTTTTATATTAGAAGGCTGTAAAAAAACCTTGTACCCTTTATCTTTTACCTGTTCCGCCGTAAAAGAAATTTCATCAAGATTTTGTTTATGAAAAGCTATTCTTATAATATCAACGGCATCTGTCTGCGTTAAATTTGCAGCATCATACCTGCCGTAATCAAACATTAATGCGGTTTTTATTCTTTTTTCAGCAGGAATATATTTATCCGCGCCTGAGGGAATGCTGTAATTAACGGAGCCTTCTTCTGTATCAACATTTTTAAGCCACCCGCATTCCACAATATCAACCCCCGCGCTGAAAAGAGATTTGATAATATCTTTAATACACTCCGTGCCGAAAAACGAGTCAACTACGTACGCTCCGTCCCTTAATGTACAGTCTAAAACCTTAATTCCCATAAAAACCTCTTTACATATCGTAACAAAAATATTGAAATGAAGCAATTTCTGTTTTGTTATAGACTTTATATAAATATACAGGTGTGTAAAACGGAAGGTGAATAATATTATGACAAATCCAATGTTTAATCCTCAGCCGAACTACTCGGGAGTCACAATACAAATAGCAAATCCTACGGTCAATGCAGGAGGAAATAACGGAATGCCGAACAATGGAATCAGCGCCATACCGGTTCAGAATCCTGTTCCAAGCAACGGATTAGCGAGCGTTCAAGCTCCAAACCAGCCCTATTGCACTTACCCTAACTGCTATACACAACAGAATCCATACGGTAATAATATTCCGGCTCAACCGCAGATGCTTGCATATCCTCCGCAGTATTATCTGAATAACTATAATTATCCCGCTTACGGTTTGGAAAACAAAGAAAATAAACCAGAACCGGCAGTACAGCAAGAAACCGGCAACACCGAAGATATAACAGCACAAAAGGATGAAAACAAAAAACCGGCAGATATAGAAACAAAACCGGCAGAAGAACAAGACTTTACAAAATCTCAAAATATAATAGATGATTTGGATGCAAGAGATGCCAAGGCAAAGGCTGAAAAAGAAAATTCAACACCTAAAAATGTTGTAGCTTTAACTAACGAGTATATCAAATCTCTTGAAAATTACTTGAATAATCCAAATGAAGAAATTCGTCTTATGGCATCAAAAGAAATTTTAACCAGACTGGATGAAGACAAATCAAGATACAATGATTTAGCCTTAAATGCACTTTTGAACAAAATGCTTCAAGACCCGTCAAAACTGATTAGAATCGCTGCATTAAGCGCATTCAGTTCACAGCTTGCCAGCGGTAATGACTATACAATAGAGCTTCTGCACAACATACAGCAGAACCCTAATGCTGACAAAGAAGACGTCTTGCAGGCAGCAGATATATTATTAAAAATGTCTGCAGGAACAGAAGTAAAAAATATCCCGAATCCTTCAGTGAAGGATGAAACGCAGAAAGGATAATAAAAAATGAATGTCGTTTCAAAAATAGTATGTAAAACAGCAGGTATTGCAGGCGTAAGCGCTGCACTATATGATGCATACAGCCTGGGAAAAGCTAATTCTCACAGAGTTTCCCAGCAAATGACTGCTGATCACTTTGAACGCGTTCACGCAGCAACAAGAACATTAGGAACAGAAAGCGAAGTTAATAACTTTATACAGGGGAAAGTCCGCGATTTTAGGACAGAAAATCCGTTAATCTCGGTATTTGGAAATATTAAAGGCTTCGTCGGCGGAGTTCTTGAGTCACTAGGAAACAATATAATTCCTGTAACATTTGCATCCATAGCTCTTGCCGGAAAAGGTACTGTATCCAAAATCGGCGCAATAGGAGTTGCACTCTCTGCATTATACTCAGTTGCCAGAGAAGGTTTCGGACTCGGAAAGCATACACCTGTTGACTAGGCTATCAAAGCTTTTGCCTTAGTCTTTGAATAGCTTTCCAGCTTGCCTTGAAGATTACTTCCGTGCTTGTCAACCGCTTCATTAACGCTGCTCATAATTTTACCCTGCCCCTTTTTTGTATAGAAACCTGCTCTATACAAATATTTTGGCAGTGCAAACATCATTGTAACAGCTCCGGCGCCAAGACCGAAAAGCCCTGCATTTTTCCAGGAAGCCGTATAGCTTCTTGCAATACCGGTTGTTAAAGCCCCGAGGATAGCAGAAATACCCACTGCATTAGCAATTGCCAGACGTTTTTCTAATTGAGTTTTTGCCGGATTTTCATTTTTTGATTTTTCAAGACCCCCAAACAATACCTTAGGGGTTAAGGCATTTACAGGCTGAATCATAATTACACACACTCTTTCTTTTGTTTCTCTTTTATTATTTTAAACCAATTGCGCCACTTTTTACATAGTTCTTAAGTATTAATTTCCTCTCTTTGACTTTAAAGAAAAAATAATTATCATACAAATAGATGTGTTAAAGAAAACTAATATCTGTCAAAATACAAATGTGAGAATATATTATGCCCTTTGTCTATAGATTACAGAAGATATTAGATTTTCGTATTAGGAAAAAAGAAGAACAATTGCTGGTAGTTCAAAAAGCGCAGCAGGATGTATATATAGCAGAGGACAAAATCAGACAGAATGAAGCAGAAATCCAACAAACTATAAAAGACAAGAAAACGGCAGATTTTAGGATGATGGAATACTATGACAACTATCTCCATCACCTCTGGGACAAGGCAGATGCCTTAGAACAGGAAAGACAAAGACTACAGGCAATACTTGAACAGGAACAGCAAAAACTGGTTAAACTTGAACAAGCGGTAAAAGTAGTCGAAAAACATAAAGAAAAACAAAAGGAAGCATACCTTGAAGAGCAAAAAGCTATAGAATTAAAGCAATTTTCAGAAATCGGCGTACAGAGATTTTTTATACAATCAAGAGAAGAAGCGGAAGAACAGGAGCTTCTGGAAAAGTTAAAACAATTGGAAACGGAATAGGATTATGAACATAGAAACAAATTCAAACATCACAACAACAGCAATAAATTCAACAACATCTTCCGGCAGAAACAGAAGCAGAGATAACGCAGGTTTTGCTGACGAACTCAGCAGCCTGTCTGAAGTCAGCCGCAAAGAAGAAACAGAAAAAACAAAAGCTTCCGAAAAAGAAAAAGAAGCAGACAAAACCAAAGAAACGGAAGAAGCTAAAGAAGACCAAAAGGCTGAGGAAACCCCTCAAGAAACTAAGCCTGCAGAAGAAACCGATTCAAAAGAAGAAAACAAAGATAAAACTGAAAATAAAAATGAACAGGAAGAACATTTTAACTCCAAAGAAAACGAAGAAGATAAGGATTCTCAAAATATCAATAACGTAATGGACGGGCTTAAAAATGCTCTTGAAGAAATGAATAAACTCAATCAGACAGATGATAAATTAAAAATACCCGTAAAGCCTAACGGTCCATTAACCGATATAGATAAAAAAGATGAGGACGATGGTTTGATAAACAATAACGACATGAATATTCAAGAGCCGAAAGATCCGTTTAACCAGCAGATGAATGCGAACATGAACTTTAACAGCAACAACGGGCAGCCGTTTAATGCTTATGTAAAACAGCAAGAACTTGCAATTAATGAAAAGGATCTGGCAGAAGAAAAAAATATTCTATCCACAATGAGCGAAAACATAGCCATCGCCAATAAAAATATGATGCTGGCTCAAAACACGCAGGAACAAGCTATTGAAACTGAACAGACAAATCAGAGACAAAACATAAAAACTGTTCGTAATGAATCCGGCGTTAAAAAAGTTGATACCAAATCCAACATAACCGTTGAAACTGTTGTTAAATATGACAACGTAATAATGAATAAATCTGACGTGGATTTTTTTGTTAATCTTGTTGAAAACGGAAGTGCAAATATTGATACACAACAGGCATTAAAATCTTCTCAAGTTTCTAAAACACTTGCGGATTTAATTGCTAAGTCAATGAAAGATAATCAGCCTGTAAGAATAGATTTTGACAATAACATTTCTGTCATTATAAAAATAAGCAGGGAAGGAAAAATCTCCGCAGATTTTCTCCCAAGCTCACAGGTTGCAGAAGCATACTTAAAAGAAAATCTTCCGCTCCTAAGACAAAGATTTGACGACAACAATATAGAATACGATGAATTAAACGAACGACGCCAAAAACAAGACGACGATAAGGAAAACAGAAGGAAGGACCGCAAAGATGAATGATTTATACACCACAGCGATTAACACCCAGAAAGCAACCGTTGAATGGATGGATGTGCTTGCTGACAACCTTACTAATGTTTATACTCCGGGGTTCCGCGAAAACAAAGTTACATTCAAAACCTTTTTAGGCGGAGCAATAATTGATAACAATGTCAAAAACCTTGGACAAGGTAAATCTATCCCGGGTACTTCCAACGAAAACCTGTTTTTTGAAGGAAGCGGATATTTTGTACTAAGGACTCCGGAAGGCAATGTATCATACACCCGCTTAGGAGAATTTACTTTTGACTCCGAAGGCGTATACAGAGCAAAAAACGGTGCCACAGTCCAGGGCTATATTTTGAATGACAAAGGCGAAATTATGTCCGGCACAAAATCCATTGCATCAGATTTATACGAAGAAACTGCTCTGAAAGGCGGTGCATTAAGTATTCCTACAACAAATATCAAGCTATGGATAGACCCTAATAACGGCAAATTTTTAGGCAAATACGACGAATACGAAATTAAAAATGACGGTACAATTTACGGAAAAGCCGACGGCGGAAACCGTTCAGTACCTTTATACAAAATTGCAACCGCCAACTTCCATAACCCTAACGGTTTATACGAAGTTAAGGACGGTCTGTTTGTTGAAACTGCTGAATCCGGCAAACCTGTTGTGGGCAGGGGCGAAATCCGTTCCGGATTATTAGAGCAGGCAAACACCGACTTCAAAAACAATATTGCAGACTACCAGCAGGCAAAAGTCCAGATGGAGCTTGTTAATGCACTTATCAAGTCAAATAAAGAACTGCTTCAATCTGCAATGGAACTTGCAACACAATAATAATTTTATACTGGTAATAATTAGTTAAACTCCGTTTTATAAAGGGATTAAGGGCATCTTTAATTCCTTTTTATTTTTCACTAAAAAAGAGGCTAAAATATAATCTGCCCTGTTTTTCTTACTTATTGGCACAAAAACTCAATTTTAGCACCGTAAAGCTTCGTATCACGCTTTCCGGCCATTCTGATGTTCGGTAGAACCGAAAGAATCCAGCCTTTTCTTAAATACCTTTCATTTTTTCTTTCTTGATAAAAATAATATAGTTAATAATCAGCTGGATTGCTTCGAGCTAATCGCTCTCGCAATGACTTAGCGCGGGATTACAGGTCGGTCGGCTGGGCATACCTGTCCAACACACTCCCTTCGCCACTTGCGGGCATAACTATCCAAGATAAATTTATAAACAAACATCGTATACTACTAGATATTTGCTTTTAAAAGTTTGGACGTAAAAAGCCCCCTCCGTGGAGAGGGATGTACGCCGTTCAGAGGTGTGCGGGTACTGAAAATTTCTAATTTTTCAGCAAACTTAAAACGTAACACGACCGCTGACGCCTATTAACGGATTTGAATAATTATCTCCGGTTGTTGCATAAGCACCCATTTCTACATAACAGTCAGTGTACTTGCGCTCATATTCGCACCTGACTGAAGCACTGTTCTCATCTATAGAAAATGCCGAATTTAAGCCCTTCGGCGTTGAATAAGACGCAGTTAATCCGTTATTGCCGTGCTGGTTAAATACAGAAACTCTGTATGTGTAGAGAGGATTGCTGTAAGAATATTCAACATTTGATTTCTGGTTGCCTACATTATATTGAGCTTTGATATTCGTTCTTGCAGAGCCTTCTTTCTTTTCTATACCGGCACCAACCTTTTCACCTAAAAACAATTTGTAATCTGTATTATTTTTATTATAAATTGCATTAAGAGAGAATCCGCGAAAACGGTATTTAACATCCTTAAATAATGAAGATTTTGCAGTAGTTTCCGGAACTTTATCCTCTTTATTCGTAACATTATATAATGTTGTTTCTGTTTTTGGCTTAACAAAAGCAGATTCCGCAAGACTCGGTGTCGGACCTGCCGGAGGTTTAGGGAGTTTGGCTTTGCCTTTAAACAACTTCTCTACGCTCTGTCCAAGGTCTTTTCCCTGCCGTTCAAGATGATTAAGAACTTTTTCAACCTCAGGAGTTTCTAGAATAGCATCATCAGCCTCTATGTCGTGTGCTATGTCCCAAAAATCTCCGATTGATAATTCTTTTTTCGGCTCCGGCATATTCTCTCCTTTATATATATAAAGTATATATTAATTATAAAATTGCCTTTTTGTTACAAAAATTAATACATTCGGTTGATGTTTTAAAATTTTGCATAAAGTTTTTTCTCTAAATGCCGATAAAATTATTGACAAATGATGAAAAATCATTAAACCCCTCTCAGAAAGGTTTAACTAATATGGCAGGAATAATCAATTTGTTATCAAGAGTTTTAACATCACAGCCGGCAGTACACTCAACTGCGGTAACAAGAACCGGCAGTTCCAATCCGTTTGCCGGAACATCATCTAATCCGTTTGTAACACCTAAAAACAGCAATCCTTTTGCTTTTTACGGGCAGAACAGACCTGTTGCAGGAGGCTATTTTGCCGGATACTACAACAATCAGCCCAATATAGTCGGAAGACGTCTTTTTATAGAGGTATAGACTCAGAAATATACCCGATTACCCCAATTGAAAGCTGTATAGAAGTTCTATACAGCTTTTTAGTTTATATAAGGATTTTATGCTAAAATTATCCTAAGGAGATTTTAAGGAGAAAACAGATGTATAAAAAATTACTATCACTCATCTTTGCATCTTTGTTACTTACTTCGCAATTAACAGTGCTTGCTTCAGAAGCGGTAATTGAAGACAAAAATAATAAATCCGAAGAAAATATTGTTATTCCCAAGCGGATAGAAAATGAAATATATAACTGCATAGTCCAGGTATACGGCGAAAAACAGGCGAAAACCATATATGACAGAGTTATGCAGATAGCAAAAGAATCTATTGAAAAAAGACCGGAAGCTCTTAAAAAAGAAGATTTATCAAGGGCTGACGACTGGTACAAAGATGAAATCATATATATGTTCTATGTTGACCAGTTCGGAGTAGTTTCTCCGGAAAAACCAAACACCTTCCGCGACACTTCAGCAATGTTTGAATATTTAAAAGATTTGGGTGTAACTACTTTATACCTGCTTCCTTTTGCTGATTCTCCAATGTCTGATTCCGGATTTGACGTAAAAAATCCGCAGAACATCAGAGCCGATTTGGGCGGAAAAACCCAGTTTAAAGAGTTTGTAGTCGAGGCAAAAAAGAACGGCTTCAAAATCAAATCCGATTTAGTCCTAAACCACATTTCCGATGAACACGAATGGTTCCAAGATTTTTTAAAGGGAGATGTTTCTAAAAAAGATTATTTTGTTGTAAAAGACAAAATGCCCAAGTACAAAAAATACGTAGATGAAAAAGTCGGTACAATTGTTGAATATCAAGAAGAAAACGGTAAAATTTCGAAACGCCGTCTGATTTTTCCGGAGATTACAGACAATCACTACAGAAAAGTTACTTTAAACGGCAAGGACTACTATTTTTACCATACATTCTATCCGTTCCAGCTGGATATGAACTGGGAAAATCCGGAAGTTTTATACTACTGGCTTGATACTATCAATTATTGGACTAATATGGGTATTGATATTTTCAGAATGGACGCAATCCCCTATCTATCCAAAGAAGACGGAACTACAGCAGAAAATCTTCCCAAAACACATGCTATAGTAAAACTTTTAAGCTGTTATATCCAGATGACCGCGCCAAGAACAGTAATACAGGCAGAAGCATGCCAGTATCCGAATGATATCCTGCCGTATTTCGGAAAAGAAAGAAAATTTAAGACCACAATAGACGGACATGAAAAGGAAATAAAAAGAACCGATGAGTTTCAAATTGCATATCATTTCCCTTATATGCCGGCAATTTGGGCGTCTTTAATAACAGGAGATAAACAGCACTTTATAAATGCATACAAACAGACTCCTGTCATACCTTCTACAGCAAGCTGGGGCGTATTTTTAAGGGTTCATGACGAATTGACCCTTGAAATGATTGACCCGCAGACAAGGGAAATTATATATAACGCGCTTGTTCCAAAAGGGGCGGAATTCCGTAAAGGCTTGGGCGTAAGCGGACGTCTGGCAAACTTTTTGGATAATGATCCAGACAGGATAGAAATGGCGTTTTCAATTCTCATGTCCATGCCGGGTATTCCGATAATCTACTACGGCGATGAAGTCGGCGTAAGAAACAATTTTGAAAACGCCAAGAAAAGCGAAAAGGAAAGAATTGAAAAACATAAGACAAGCAAATTTAAACTGTTAAGCTATTTTGACAGCCGTGATATTAACAGAGGCGCAGTGCCTGCAAAACTCTTTTACGGCGCATCAAAAGACTATTACGAATTTAACAGCAAAGTGTATAAAAAAGTTAAGAATCTAATTGCATTAAGAAAGAGTCTGCCATGTATGTCAAAAGGTGATTTCAAGCTCCTTACAACAAATTCGCCGAGCAACTTTGCTTATATAAGAAGCTGGAAGGATGAAAAAATTCTTGTAATAAATAACCTTTCTGATGAAAAACTGGTTGCAGAAATTACAATCCCCGTAGATGTTGTACTAAAATCAGAAGGGCATATCCACTACTTGAAAAACTTGATAAACGATGATGACGTTAAGGTCAATATCTCATTAACAAACAGGACAATGCATTTAAGAATAGCGCCATATGGAACGGTTTGGCTGAAATTATAGAAATATGAGGCTGATTGAATCAATCAGCCTCATATTTGTTTTACCCGAAAGGATTTGTCGTTACAAATCGTTACATTAAAGCAAATTTTAAATCCATAATGTTTTTATATATATATGGCTAGTGTGAATTTTCCAAATGTAAATATTTATCAGACAGGCGGAGTAAAACTTAAGAACTCCGAAAATAAGCCTGTATCATCCCCTAATGTTGAAAATAACAATACGGCTCCTGCATTTAAGGCTTATACATCTGCCGTAACAGTAAGGACTGCGCTTACAACAAAAGATGAAAAGAAAAAATACGAAGAACTATCCAACGAATTGGATTTAAAATACAGAAAGAAACTTGAATTTGCGCTGAAATCCGGTCAGCTACTTAAAAACAATTCCAACGACAAATCCACTGTTCTTGATAATCTGCATAAAATTATAACAGAGGAAAGAGATCCTGGATTAGACAAAGTAAATATTTTGAAAGAATGTCTGGATATTCTCTCCAATCCTTATGTAATAACTCAGACCTGCGAAGATATTCCTCCGATATACCAGAGGCAGATTATAGGCTTAATAACCGGTTTAAGCGAAGACCCTCACAAAATAGCCGAAACAAAATGGGAGCTTGATAATATGCATACAGGCACCTGCCCTGCTGCAAGCATTGAGTTTGATTTAGCTACCAAACATACTGCAGAATTTTTCCGAATGGTTGAGGGTTTGACCTCTCCTAAAAATGAAGTTGTCAAAACAATAAACATGAATAATCTTTCAGAAAAAGCTTCTGATGCAATATGGCTTTTGAACAAATTCAAAACGCCTTATGTTATGAAAAATTTTGATACTGCCGAAGTTTTATTAAAGCCTGATGAACACGCAATAATCAGGGCAAGAATACAAAACCACCACAAAGATAAAGGCGAGCGTTCCATAATTGATGTGTTAATGCAGTCTACGCTGATGCAGATAGGCTCACAGCAGACATACAACTCTCTTACGGACAAACGCGCACCTAATGCGTGGACTCAAGAAGACGGCGGGCTTATTGATTTTGAAAAAACATATGTAGAATCCGTAGTAGAAGATAAAAACACAACTTCCGTAACCTATCAGATTGTTGACGAAAACGGAAGGCTTGCCGGCTATGAAAAAGATTTTGCAACCATAAAAAAAGAGCTGATTGATACGCTTGATCTCGGACACAATATAATTATCGGCTACACCTGGCCGGATCCGGAGAATGATAACAAGCTTGCCGGACACGAAATTACAATAGTCGGATATGAAACTAATGACAAAGGCGAATGTACGTTTGTATGCCAGGATTCAGACGATGAGCTTGCTGAACCGGTTTATTTAAGCGAAAGCTTCCTGCTTCCTAAAATCCACCACGCAGGACTTCCCGATGAGATTGCATCACGCGATTTTAAGTTTGAAGAAAGCTGGAAAATCGGTTTAGACGAATTCCAAAAAATGAATAAAAAATCCGCTTAAAAATTAAATAATTTCCGTGCATTATTACACAAAAGATTATTCAGCAGTTCTTCGTCCTTAAAATGCTCCAGAATTTTCACCTTAAACAGGTTTAAATTTTTATCATACAGATTTTTTTTCTGGTTAAAATCCCCGACCGGAGCATCAGACGCCCACATTATACGATGAGTGTAATCGCCTTTTTTAGTATTTTTCAAACTTTCTATAAGCAGAATTATATCGTTAATATCAACCCAGGAAACATCAGCATATATTGTTGCTGTTTCCTGCTCAATTGATTCAAGCATAATATCTATTGCCGTCTTGTGCGACTCTTTAGGTCCCGTAGAAAGATGCCCCAGTATAACCGGAACCTCCGGAAACTGTTTTGCCTTTTCATAAATTAAAAGCGGAGATGAGTACTTGGATTTTATATGTCCGGAATGGTACAAACACGGCTTTTTAAACTCTCCTGCCGTTTCAAGATACTTATCATACTTATCTGAATTTGCGGGAAGTTTTGTAAACTCCGGATGAAATTTTAATCCGAGAAAATCTGAATATTCACGCAAAAAATGCTTGAGGATTTTAGTATCATGACTTCTTTCAACCTGGCATACAAAAAGCGGTTTTAACTGTCTGTATTTTTTTGAAGCTCCCAGCATCTCCATATTAGCTTGATACTCATCCTTGCCGGTAAAGCTGTCAATGCCTGCTAAATTAGAACATATACCGGTATTTTCGCCGATAATATTCAAAAGAAATTCCGGAGAAAACTCACCCCAAAAAGAATTTCCTATATGAACATGCGCATCAATTATCATACTTAACGCCTCTTGTAATAGCTTCCAAAATCCTCTTTACTCTGACAATTTCAATCCCGTCAAATTTTTCCTGCAATTCATTTGATTCCGGAATAATAATCCTTTTGAACCCTAACTTTTGAGCTTCATTAATCCGTTTTTCTATATGATTTACAGCCCTTATCTCTCCGGAAAGTCCGATTTCGCCGACAATAGCAGTGTGAGGGTCAAAAACAACATCCCTTACGCAGGTTACGATTGCAAGTGCAATTCCCAAATCTGCAGCAGGTTCGCTGACATCAATCCCTCCGATTACATTTACATAAACATCCTGTTTGGAAAGATTTAAACCTATTCTCTTTTCCAAAACAGCAAGAATCTGCAGAACCCTTCCCGTGTCAACACCATTTGCAATCCTTCTTGGCGCAGGATATGGGGTAGTTCCGACCAATGCCTGTATTTCAACCAAAAGCGGACGCGTGCCTTCGCTGGTAACAATAATTGTACTCCCCGGGGTCTGAGTCTGGTTGTATTCTTTCAAAAATACTTCACTCGGATTTATTACTTCACTCAAACCCTGCGCTCCCATCTCAAAAATTCCGACTTCGGAAGTATTCCCAAAGCGGTTTTTTATAGAACGCAGAATTCTGTAATTTTTTGTTTTATCGCCCTCAAACTGTATAACTGTATCAACCATATGCTCAAGGACTTTTGGACCTGCAATATTTCCTTCTTTGGTCACATGCCCGATAACTATTATGGAAATATTCTGGGTTTTAGCTGTCTGCATAAGTATATTACAGCATTCTCTGATTTGCGAAACACTTCCCGCAGAACTCTGGATTAACGCAGTGTATATAGCTTGAATACTGTCAATAATGACCAAATCCGGCTGCATGCTCTCAATATGTTTTTTTATAAGCTCAAGATTTGTCTGCGGATAAATATATAAATCCTCAGATTTAACCCCCAATCTTTCCGCACGGAGTTTAATCTGTCCGGCAGACTCTTCTGCTGATACATAAAGTATCTTTTTATTATTTTTTGCCAGCTCGCCAGACGTCTGCAAAAGTATTGTAGATTTGCCTATACCGGGGTCGCCCGCAATAAGGACAAGAGAGCCTTGAACAATACCGCCACCTAAAACTCTGTCAAATTCCGAAATATTAGTACTCATCCTTATCTCGGAATTCATCTGGATTTCATCAAGCCTCATCGGAGGCATGCTGTCTAAAACTTCAATATCCGGTTTCTTTTTCGTCTGAACAGTTTCTGCTTCTTCAACAAAAGTTCCCCAGTTTCCACATTCGGGACACCTGCCTAAATACCCTGCTGTTTCATAACCGCAGCTTTGACATACATATCTTGATTTAACTTTTGCCATTTTTATTATTTATTCATAGGGATAATTAACTTCTGCCCGATTGATAAAGCGTTAGGATTAGCCATCTGGTTTGCTTCCTGGATAGCATTTACCTTATTCATATCAAAAGAACCATAGAAACGTATCACGATACTTTCTAAAGTATCCCCTTCTTTTACAACATATTCTTCGTTAGTAATTACCGGAGCTGCAGACTTTTTAGCAGAAGTATTGTCTGCCGGTATGAAAGAAAACTTTCCGTTACCTGTTGACACCTGTTTGTCCGGAATAGCTATATCATCTTTTGGAGTTGAAACATTAATCAAAAGGCTTATAAATGTAGTGATTAAAAGAGTTACAATCACACCGATAATCAAGCCTGTTACAAAATACACTTGAGGAGCTTTCTCGTTCTTTGGAGTTTTAACACCAAAAGACTGCCACAAAGCATCCAGTTCGCGGTTTTTGCTCTGCGTTCTATAAAAATCTTCGTCCTGATGTTCTCTGTTGTAGCGGTTTAACGCTTCCATCATTGCGACTTTTTCTCTGGTAATATTGGCTCTTCTAAGTGTTGTGCTTTTCATAAATCCTCACCATTATATATTTATACTAGGAATTTATCATAAAATTAGAAATTGCGCAAATTTGTTACATTATTTATTAATTTTTATTAAGCAGTCCGCGTATTTTACAGCCTGCCGAAAACTTTTTCCCTTTTTCTCTGTATTGTTAAACATTGCAAGCAATGCTAAAATAATTATTAACAAATTTTGAAAAGAGAAAGCTTAATGAAATCATATATAGAAAGAACTTTAGAATTTCACGAATTATATAAAACAGAAATTTTGCCTGCTTTTCGGGCTTATGAAGTTTACAGAAAGAATGCGGAGTCCAGACTCAAGAGTTTTAAATACGGAATGCTGGCTGTATGTATTTTCTGTACTTTTCTCGTTATTGCTATTTTAGCGGGTCTGCTGGAAGGAAATAATTTTATAACAAGAATATTTGAACAGCTCTTGTACGCAAGCAATGACAATTTTGCAGGAATTTTTATTTTGACTCTGGTTATAATTGGTACAGCCGTCATATCTGCCCTATGGGTGCCAACCGCATATTACTATTATGCAAAAAAACAGCGCAAAGCTTTTTCGCTTACATTAAAGCATGACTGCCTTGATAAAATTTTAAAAGTTTTTGGCGATATCAAATGGGTGCAACAGACTCCATTAGAGTTCAGCTATAATTATGCGGAAAACAGCGATGCTTTTTCCGGTGATATTAATTATGCGGAGAATAATACCCCGCTTATCAGCGACGAAGATTTGGAAAAAAGCGGTTTGTTTACTTTTTATAATTACAGGGCAGATGATGACAGCTTTGAGGGAACATATAACGGAGTAACGTTCAAAATTACAGAAACGGATTTACAGCATCGCTCAAGAAACGGCGCAATTGACGTTTTTAAGGGAGTTATTATTTCATTTAATTCAAATAAAAAGATAACAAACCGCACAATAATATCAACTAAAGGCGATATAACCAAACAAAACGAATGGATAATACACCTTTTGATACTATTAACAGCCTGCCTCAAAACAATAACCGCAGACATATCATTCTGGTCAAAAGCTTTCTTTATTATTGTTTTTGGAGGTATTTATTTACTGCTCATAAAAAAATCGCGGGAAAACACTGAAAAGTTTGACGAAATGAAACTTGAGGACTCAAGGTTCAGCAGAAAATTTAACGCATTCTCATCTGATCAGGTTGAGGGGCGCTATCTTTTGACAACCGCGTTTATTGAACGTTTCCAAAATCTTAATACAGCATTCGGCGCAAAAAGAGCAAAGTGTTCTTTCTTCAAAAACAATATTATGATTGCTATACAGACCAAAAAGAATCTTTTTGAGCTTGGTTCGCTTGATAAAACTCTGGAAGATCCCGATTCAATAAATGATTTTTATAATGAAATATCTTCCATTCTAAAAATGGTTGATTACTTTAAACTGGATGAAAAGACCGGGCTATGATATGAAAAAGCGCTGCATATACTATCTCTTGCAGGAGTTTTTATATGATGATAAAATGTAAGCTGTTATGAGGGTTTTATGAAAAATTTTATAAAAAAGATATTATTAATTATATGTACTCTGTTTATACTTCCGGTTTTTGCAGACACTATGCCGTATTATATGAATTCAATTCCTAAAGATGTAATCGGAATGTATCAGACCGGAGATAAAATTACAATATTCTCCCATCCGGAGGCTAACTCAAAAGTTTTGAAAGAATTGACATTCTCATACAATCCGGAAACAATGCCGGATAACGTTTTTGCAGTTCTGCTTAATGAGAAAAAATTAGGCTTTCTCTTTGTATCAGACATCGGCGATGAAGGCTGGGTAGAAGTTATATATGACAGATTAAGCGGAGCAAAAGGCTGGGTGCAGACAGAAGACAGATTTCAGTTTATGCCCTGGTTGAGTTTTTATAATATGTACGGTAGAAAATACGGTCTAAGGTTAATGAAAGACGCTCCGGAAGAAGCTGAAGTCCTGCACGCCAAAAGCGAAGATTTGTCGCAGAATGTTGCAGTGCTTAAATACGTAAAACAAATAAGAGTAACTGCAATCCGCGGTAATTGGGCGCTTGTCTCTGTCGTAGATATTGATAAAACCCCAAAAATGGGCTACCTGCGCTGGAGAAGCAATGAAGGCACAATTTATGCTTTCCCGAACATAAAATAAAACTCTGAAATATTAAAAGCATTGTAGGGTGCAATTCTTTGCACCCTACAACTGGCGTGGCGGTTCCCTCGCCCCTTGCGGGAGAGGGAAGAATTTCTTAGTGAACGTCAGTGAACTTAGAAATTCGGGTGAGGGGTTCCTCTTATATCCAGACAGTATAAAATCACTCAAATACAGATTTAGCTTCTCTTAGACAACAGCGCATGAGTCTATAGAAGACGCAAAGCCCATAGAAATATATTTTATATATTTCTATATTTTAAAATGCCAACTAAATCAAATAAAATCCCCCCTCTTGAAAATAATGTAAATTTTTTGTAATATATACTTATATAAGAAGAGGTATTTTATCAAATGTTCGAACGTTTTACTGAAAAAGCTATAAAAGTTATTATGCTTGCTCAAGAAGAGGCTCGCAGACTCGGGCATAATTTTGTCGGCACAGAGCAAATTCTTCTGGGGCTTATTGGCGAAGGCACCGGTATCGCTGCCAAAACACTTAAATCTATGGGTGTTAACCTAAAAGATGCGCGCATAGAGGTTGAAAAAATTATCGGCAGAGGCTCCGGCTTTGTTGCGGTAGAAATCCCATTTACTCCACGTGCAAAAAGAGTTCTGGAGTTATCCTGGGACGAAGCAAGACAGCTCGGACATAATTATATTGGAACAGAACACTTGCTGCTGGGACTTATCAGAGAAGGCGAAGGCGTTGCCGCGCGGGTTTTAGAAAATCTCGGAGTGGACTTAAACAAAGTCAGAAGCAATGTTGTTAAAATGCTCGGAGATTCAAAACCGCAGACAGCTTCTTCCGGAGTGGGAAGTTCTTCCTCATCATCTTCTTCACAGGCAAGCAAAGTTAAAACACCGAGTCTTGATGAATTCGGAACAGATCTTACTCTGGCGGCTTCAGAACAAAGACTTGACCCTGTTGTAGGAAGAGAAAAAGAAATTGAACGTGTTATTCAGATTCTTGCAAGAAGAACTAAAAATAATCCGGTGCTTTTAGGCGAACCGGGTGTCGGTAAAACTGCGGTTGCAGAAGGACTGGCTATTAGGATTGTTAACAATGAAGTTCCGGATATTCTGGAAAATAAAAAAATCATCCAGCTTGATATGGGGCTTTTGATTGCCGGCACAAAATACCGCGGTGAATTTGAAGAACGTCTTAAAAAGATAATGGATGAAATCAGACAGGCAGGAAATGTTATTCTTGTTATTGATGAAATGCACACGCTTATCGGTGCAGGCGCTGCAGAAGGCGCAATTGATGCAGCAAACATTTTAAAACCCGCGCTTTCAAGAGGAGAAATCCAGGTAATCGGTGCAACAACTTCAGATGAATACAGAAAGTATATCGAAAAGGATTCTGCCCTTGAAAGAAGATTTCAGCCGGTAATAATTGAAGAACCGTCAATTGACGAAACAATTGAAATCATAAGAGGCTTGAAACCGAAATACGAAGAACACCACAATCTTCATATTTCTGACGAAGCAATAATTGCGGCGACCAAGCTCTCCAGCAAATACATAAACGACAGATTCCTGCCGGATAAGGCAATTGACGTAATTGACGAAGCAAGTTCAAAAGTAAGGCTTAAAGTCTGCACTCTTTCTCCGGAAGGAAAAGAGCTGGATAAAGAGCTTAAAGAAATAATTAAAGAAAAAGAAGAGGCTATCAGAAACCAGGAATTTGAAAGAGCTTCAGCATTAAGAGATGATGAGGCAAATATGAAAGACAGAATCCGCGAAGTTTCTGAAGAGTGGCGCCGTCAAAACGACGCAAACAAGCCTACTGTAACAGAAGAAGATGTTGCAGAAGTTATAGCAACAATGACCGGCGTGCCCGTTACAAAGCTTACAGAAGGCGAATCAGAAAGACTTCTTAAGCTTGAAGAAACTCTTCATAACAGAGTTATCGGCCAGAGCGACGCAGTAACAGCTATTTCTAAAGCAATAAGACGTGCAAGAGTCGGGTTAAAATCACCTAACAGACCAATCGGAAGCTTTATCTTCTCCGGTCCTACAGGTGTTGGTAAAACAGAACTTGCAAAGGCGCTTGCAGAAGCAATCTTCGGAAGTGAAGATAATATGATAAGAGTTGATATGTCAGAATTTATGGAAAAACATTCAACCGCAAAACTTATCGGCTCACCTCCGGGATACGTCGGTTATGATGACGGCGGACACCTGTCAGAACTTGTAAGGAAAAAGCCTTATTCCGTAATTCTTTTTGATGAAATCGAAAAGGCTCATCCGGATGTATTCAATATCATGCTTCAAATTCTTGATGACGGAAGACTAACAGACGCAAAAGGCAGACACATCAACTTTAAAAATACTGTCATCATAATGACATCAAATGTCGGTGCAAGTATGATTGCAACGCAGGGCAAACTCGGCTTTACAACCGGTGATGATGCGAAAAAAGATAAATACGAAAAACTTAAAGAAACGGTTAATGAAGAATTGAAAAAAGCTTTCAGACCGGAATTCTTGAACCGTATTGATGATATTATCGTATTCTCACACTTAAGCAAAGAAGAAATCCGTGAAATTGTCGACTTGATGATGAAAGATTTATTCAAACGTCTTTCCGAACGCGATTTATCAATAGAAGTTACTGATGAAGTTAAGGATTTCCTTGCAAAAGACGGTTACAACGAGGCTTACGGCGCAAGACCGCTAAGACGTTTAATCCAGAAAAAGATAGAAGATCCGCTGGCAGAAGAAATTTTGACAAATGCTTACCAGCCTGGCGACACAATTCTTTTGAAACTTGTCGATGACAACATTGTCTTTGAAAGAAAAGAAGGTGTTCCAGCTTCTGAAGAAACAGTTTAAGAAAAATAAAAGTAAAAAACGGGGGCTAAAGCCCCCGTTTTTTTTTACTTTTTGTAACTATGCTATTATATCCAAATGTTTAATCTCTGTTTGAGCTTCTTTTTTTCCAGCATCCGGAATCGGGGCAAAGGGGCTTGTATAAGTACCTGCAGTTGCTTTTTGCTTAATATCGTCAGCAATTTTTGCTTTGTCAGCTAATTTTTGTGCTTCTGCAACTTCATCTTTAGTATATACTTTGCTGATGCCTACAAAGCCTTTAACCTCGTTTGCTGTATTTTTTACCGGTTTTGTTAACATGGTTTCTCTTCCCATGAATGCTACATTGTTAATCATTTTTTCTCCTTTTCGATTGTCTTTCCGTGATTTTTATTCCAAAAATCAGATATTTGTACTTATATATATAACTCGTAAAAATTTTTATTGTCATTAGGGGCAATCAAATTTTACAAAATTTAATATAATTATAATACCACAAATATAGTACCATATAGCTAGCTGTTTGTCTTATTTTGCATTTATTTAAATTTTTGCCTATAATTAAAAGAAAGAGAAGTTATGAATAAGGAGGGGGCAATGAATTTAGATAGAGTCAAAGAAACTGATATGGAAGTCGCTCAATACATCGAAGAGGAGCTTGAAAGACAACAAAACACAATAGAGCTTATTGCAAGCGAAAATTTTACCTCTCCTGCTGTTATGCAAGCTTGTGGGAGCGTTTTAACAAACAAATACGCAGAGGGGAAACCGCATAAACGTTATTATAACGGATGCGAAGTGGTTGATAAAATAGAAGAACTCGCCCAAAAAAGAGCTTGCGAACTATTCGGTATGGATCACGCAAATGTCCAGCCCCATTCCGGCGCACAGGCTAATATGGCTGTTTTTTCAGCGCTTCTCAAATGCGGTGATAAAGTTTTAGGGATGGATTTATCTAACGGCGGACACTTAAGCCACGGTTCTCCGGTCAACTTCTCCGGAATGTATTTTGATGTAAAAAGCTACGGAGTTGATGCAAACGGAAATATAGATTATGACGATGTTAGAAAAATGGCGCTTGAGCATAAACCAAAATTAATAATCTGTGGTGCAAGCAATTATTCTAAAATCATTGATTTTAAAAAATTCAGAGAAATAGCAGATGAAGTCGGTGCGATTTTACTTGCAGATATTGCACATATTGCAGGGCTTGTTGCGGGCGGGGTTCACCCTTCTCCGGCAGGCTATGCACAAATCGTAACCACAACCACACATAAAACTTTAAGAGGTCCCAGAGGCGGAATTATTATGTGTGACGAAGAATACGCACAAGCAATTGATAAGGCTGTATTCCCAGGAATTCAAGGCGGTCCTCTTGAACATATTATTGCAGGAAAAGCTGTGGCCCTTAAGGAAGCTCTTTCTCCGGAATTTAAAGAATATGCAAAGCAGATAGTAAAGAATGCAAAAGCGATGGCTCAAGGGCTTATTGATAATGGAATGGAGATTGTAGGCGGTATGACAGAAAACCACCTTATGACTCTTGATTTAAGAAAAACTGGCAAGACAGGTAAGGATATGGCAAACGTTCTTGAAAGAGTCGGAATTACGGCAAATAAAAACACTGTTCCGAATGATCCGCAGAGTCCTTTTGTAACAAGCGGTATAAGATTAGGCGCAGCTGCCATGACGACAAGAGGGTTTAAAGAAGATGACATGAGGGAAGTTGCAAAAATAATTGCCGAAGCAATTAAAAATTCTGATAATGAAGAAAAGCTTGCCCAGTTAAGACAAGAATCTTTAAAATTATGTAAAAAATATCCGTTATATCCTAAGTTATAAAATATTTTTTCAAATAATATTTCAAAAAGTATACCCGGCGCGCGTTCCCTCTCCTAACAGGAGAGGGTTAGAGGTGAGGTGTTAATCCCGCATCGTAACTCAACTTCCAGCCCAAATGCCCCCTTAATTTACCCCTCTTTACAGTGCACAAAGAAGAAAAGCTTAACCGGAACAAATAACAAAATTAACTTCATGTTTTTTTGATATAATTATTGTATGATAATAAAATTAACACAAGCACATATAATCGGAGCATTTATATCTTACCTTTTAGGCGTATTTATTGTGCCTATGGTGATTGAATTTTCACAGAAAGAAGGACTCGTTGACCTTCCGAATGCAAGAAAAATCCATAAAATGCCGATATCGCGTTTAGGCGGAGTGGCAATCTGGTCCAGCGCGATGCTGACATTCTTGTTTCTGGTGCTTTTAAGCTACTATCCATACGGCAGTCTGCTTTCAGGAATCCTTTTAGGAGGCTCTTTAATGTTCCTGCTGGGGCTTGTTGATGATGTCTATAATCTGGATGCCAAGTTTAAACTGGTTATACAGCTTTCTATTGCAACAATTGTATACCTGCTCGGCGTCCAAATCGATACAATATTTAATCCATTCGGAGGGGTAATCCATCTGGGATTATTTTCTTATCCGATAACACTCCTCTGGATTGTAGGTATTTCAAACGCAGTTAATTTTATAGACGGCGTGGACGGACTTGCCGGCTCTGTTATTACTGTAAGTTCAATAACACTTGCACTAATTGCAGTTGCAGTAACCCCTGCACAGCCGATTACAGCACTGATTGCCTTTATTCTGGCAGGCTCAATGCTGGCATTTCTAACATTCAATTTTAACCCCGCAAAAATCTTTATGGGCGATTCCGGTGCATTATTTTCCGGATTTCTCCTTGCTACACTTTCTATAGCCGGTGTAATGAAAGGCGCTGCACTTGCAGTACTGCTTCCATTCCTTGTACTTGCGGTGCCGATTATGGATATTACCTATTCCAGCTTAAGACGAATAATGAAGGGCAAATCCCCCTTTGTCGCAGATGCTGAACACATACACCACAAACTCTTAAAAGCGGGCTTTTCTCAGAAAAAAACCGTTGCGATATTAACCTCGGTTGCAATAGTAGGCGGTGCGCTGGCTACATATTTTACAGGAACTTTAAAAAACTATTTTATATACATTGCAGTTCTAATCCTAATTATGGTTGTACTTAGTCTGATAAGCGTTATGACTAAACCTCAGCCGATTGAACCGCATAAAGAAGAGAATGATAATTAAAAAAAGGGGCGGTTCAAAATGAACCGCCCCTTTTTTCACCTTTCCAACCTCATGAATTCTCTTCATCGTCAAGATATTTATAATCCATCATACTGCCTTCATATTCCGTTAAATCATCACTATAGTATAATGACATATTATTGACTATCCTGTTTCGGTCCTCAATCTTTTGTTTTTCGATTTCAGAATTAACACCATAAGCATTAATTTCTTGATTTGTAACCTTACCGTCTTTATTTGTATCTATATCATCAAAATGAGAAAGTACAGTTTCCTGCAAAGAAGTACTCATGCCGGAAGACGCACCCAGTGACATTATCTGCTCTCTTGTCAAACCTTGTGTCGCCATATTACTCATTAATCTCTGAATTTCATCCGCAGATATCGTGCCATCAGCATTTGAATCTATACTATTAAAATTATTTGTCAAATAAGATGCAAATGTCGCGCCATAACCTGTATTTACAATATTTGTATTTGTAAGCGCAGAGTTTAAATTCTCCAGTGTTAAACCATCTTCATACTGGCTTGATAATAGTGAAAATGAATTTGTTAAACCGGCATTAATTCCGCTGAAAAGAGAGGAGCCGTCCAGACGTTTACTCATAACTGTCTCCTTATGTTTATAGTTGTACATGCTTAGTTTAATGTTTTTTTTAGAAAAGTCAATCATACGTTAATATGGATTTTTCTCTAACTAAAGTTTGATTTTTATTATCAAAATTTTTATGATATAATATTGGCGAGGAAATTATAAAAAATGTTTAAACGTAAATGCAAAATAACTTTTATAACACACGGGGCGACAGTGCATACCATGGACGGTATTATATGCGACACCGAAAAATACCCTAAATTGAATGAATTTGGGGAAGAAGAAATTGAAAAAGTCTGCGAATACCTTACAAACAGAGCCGTGGCATATGATACTATATACGCCAGCGCATCCGCAAGATGCACGCAGTCTGCACAGATTATTGCAAAACTGTTTAAGAAAAATGTAACAACAATAGACCTGCCCGCAAGAAACCACGGTGAATGGAGCGGACGCTCTTACTCAGATTTATTTGATGAATACGGTCCGGAAGTTATTATGCAAAAACCAAAAGGCGGAGAAGCTCTTGAAGACTTTAATAAACGAGTCTCTGACCTTATTGATAAACTCGTTGAAGAAAACAGAGGAAATCGTATTATTGTTGTAACAACACCCGATGTTGTACAATCTGCTATTGCAAAAACTCTGGAACTTACTCCGGTTAACCAGTTCAAAAACCTCATTAAAACCGGAACATTAACACAAATAAGCTACTTTGAAGGCGACTGGTCAAGTATTATATACTCCGACCATATGCCCTCGGTATCATAAATAAAGCGGTATCGTCTAGTGGTTAGGACGGGAGATTCTCATTCTCCAAACAGGGGTTCAATTCCCCTTACCGCCGTTACTTTTTCTTTGCTAAAAAGAAAAAGTAACCAAAAAGAAAAGAACACTTTGTCGGGTGACAACGGTTAGAGCTACTAAATCCTTGTAAAACTTACAGTCACCCTCTTGAGCGAAACTACTAGATAAATGTAGGCAGAATCATTACTGCTCTTATTTTTTTTTACTAAAAAGAAAAAGTAACCAAAAAGAAAAGAACACTTTGTCGGGTGACAACGGTTAGAGCTACTAAATCCTTGTAAA
>CALVBN010000009.1 GCA_944325785.1 Candidatus Gastranaerophilales bacterium
ACTGGCGTGAGGACAGTCGCGGCAATAAAAAAGAGCTCCAAATGGAACTCTTCTTTATGGAGCGGAAGACGAGACTCGAACTCGCGACAGTCTGCTTGGAAGGCAGATACTCTACCAACTGAGCTACTTCCGCACTGCTTAACAGCTAAGCTACAATAATTCTATACCAAACATTTTTTTATTTCAAGTAGATTTCCTACTGAGGCAAAGCTGTTTCTGCGCCGTTAAGGGCTGGAGCAACCAAAGCATCTTTTGACGCCGGAACTTCTTCTTCAGGAGCTGTGTGAGCATATAAACGCAGGCTTAAATTTGCTATTAAAATCTTTTTGTCTTTTTCATACGGCTTTACTTCAATCTCATTGATCTTAATATAATAAGGATATTGATATAAATCTTGAATTAATTTTCCAAGGTTTACGTAATTAGCAACCAATTCCATATTAACATCACATACAAAGTAGACATCTTTGCCGAATTTGACAAAAGCATCCGTTTCCGGATTGTATTTATAATCAATAGATTTTATCTTGACATAATTCGCATGAACCATTTCAATTACATCATTATATAAAGTGAAAAATAATGTTTCATTACCGAGGTCTGATTCAACCGGTGAATATATTTTTTTCTGTGAAGATGTAATGGATTCCTTAATCTGCTTAATTCTTTTTTGAACAATTGCAAGCTTATTTTGCTGCTCACTGAGGTCTTTTTCTTTGCTCGCAACCTCATCTTTTATAGACGTAAGTTCTGTAACCTTCGGGAATATTAACTGATATGCACCAAAAACCAGAATTACCAGAGCTACACAAAAAGCAATTACACCATAATATCTTTTATATTTATCCATTTATTTACCCTTTTTATTCTTCTATAGCTTCTAAGCCAGGCAAAGCATCTGCTTTAGAAGCGTTATCGTTCTTAGTATCTTTTTTCACTTCTTCAGGTTCATCTGAAATTCTAAATTCATAGAAATCTGCATTTAATGAAGTAAGTATAGAATCTGTATCAAAAGATTCAATATTCTGATCTATAGATTCAATTTTAGAACTTGAAGCAAGCCCTAATTTCTGTAGTTTAATAGCAGATTCCGGATTATAATCCTTTATGCTTCTAAAGAAAGCATACACGCTTTCCAGATTATCAGCCTGACCTTCAATTGTTGTCTTGTCTGATAATTTTAACCTTGTCAGCCAAAGTTTTTTAGGAATTTCCGTTCCGACAATTGTATAATAAGAATAAATATTCTTGTTATGTCCTAAACCTATCCGGATTTCAGAGCCTTCATCAAACAAGTCTGTAGAAATATCTTCATTATCTTTTAAGAATTTTTTAATTTGTGCAATCTTAGCATCTAACTCATCTCTTTTATTTTTTTCAGCATTAATTGCTGTAAACAGATACCCGAATCCAATCGCTACAGGTATAACAATAACAAAAAACAATACTACAAAAGTTTTAATCAAATTTTCATAAGAAAGAATATATACTTGACCTGCAATATTAAGTTCAGGTGGTTGTTCCGAGATGTATATATCACCGAGAGATTTGTTAAACAAATTGAAGTGTATCGCTGTATATTGAGCAAAATCTCTGTATATAGAAGCACCTATAATATCTAAAGAAACTGTCGTTGCCAAGCTTTCGTCCACACTCGGAGCTAGCTCCAGAAATGCTTCTTGAGACAAGCTGTTTGCTTCTTGATGAATAATCGGAGCAGAGTATGTAAGTTTGCTTGCCAATACTTCTGCGCTAATAATATTTGTTTTAGAAACAACACATAAATAACTTGACGGTAAATTCTTTAACAGCGGTGCAACAGCATTAATAACTGTTGAATAATTTTCAGCATCGCCAAGAACGGCGCCGATACTGATACGTTCTTCAAAAGAATCTACATAATTTCTTCCGCTCATGGAAATCACACGGCAGCAGAAGCTTTCAACAATAAGCAAAACCCATGATGTATTGGGTTCGACATTAACTCTTTCTTTGTATATTAAAGCATTTAAAGTTGAATTTACTGATGTATCAATTGCAAGGAGTTTATACCCCAAATCCTTAATAATCATTGCAATTTCTAGCAGCATTGTTTTTTGAGCTGCAACATACGCAATTTTATTAAACTGTATAGAAGAATTTGGTAAACGTGTTGCGTCAATGCTCGGTTCAGAGTTTTTAAAGAAGAAGTTTTCTGCAAGCTCTTCTTCTATAGCACTACTTATTTGCAGCTCATCTAAAGCTGCCGGATAATCTTTAACATTAAACACAACAGAAGGTATATTCAAAGCTATTTCTGCATTTTTAGGAATCTGCAATTCAAGCAGTAAATCCTGCAGTGCTTCTTTGAAAATATCCAAATCCGCAATTTCACGCCTGTTTATATCAAAATCCAGCGGTCTAATTCCGTATTTTAGAACCGTCTGTGATGCAAAATCAATCTGAGCGACCTCCAGACCTACCTCTGGAGTTACGGACACGCCCACTATAACACTCTTCTTAAATAATTCCATGCCTGTTTCTTCCTATTTTTTTTTATTGTACAATAAAACTTAAATTTTGTACACAGGATAAATAGATGAAAAATATTGTAGAAAAAATAAAAAAATTAAAAGAAGAGAAAAACGCTATTATATTGGCACACAGCTACCAGAATATTGAAATCGACGAAGTAGCGGACTTTGTAGGAGATTCTTTATATTTAAGCCAGATGGCTAAAAATACAAATGCAGATATTATTGTATTTGCCGGTGTTTATTTCATGGCTCAGACAGCAAAAATCATATCACCGGAAAAGAAAGTTTTATTACCAAACCTCCAAGCCGGATGCTTAATGGCAGATATGATTAACCACGAACAAATGGTTAATTTTAAAAAAGATTATCCGGACACACCGGTTGTTTGTTATATCAATTCTACTGCAGAAGTAAAAGCAGAATGCGACATATGCTGCACAAGTTCTAACGCATTAGAAATTGTAAAGAGTCTTAACACTAATCGCGTTTTGTTTATTCCGGACGCCAATTTGGGTAAATGGGTTGAAAAACAGCTGCCTAATACAGAAGTTATAACATATGACGGCAATTGTCCTGTACATAATAATATACAAGCAGAAGAAATTAAAAAAGCGCGGTTAAAATATCCGAACGCAAAAATACTAATACATCCGGAATGCAAGCCGGAAGTCAGCGAATTGGGTGATTATGTCGGCAGCACAAGCGGTATTATCGATTATGTTAGGAAAAGTAAAGATAAACAGTTTGTAATCGTAACGGAAAAAGGCGTGGCTGACCGTTTGAAACGCGATTATCCGGAGAAAGAGTTTATATTAATAAAAGATGACATGCTTTGTGAAAGTATGAAACTTACAACACTGGAAGAAATCCTATATTCGCTTGAGCATGAAGTAAACGAAATAACTCTGGATGAAGAAGTCCGCAGGCTGAGTTCAAACTGTATTGAAAGAATGCTGAAGGTTTCAAAGTAATGGAAAACACTCTTATATATGGCAAAAACGCTGTTATTGAAGCATTGGAAGCTAATAACAGGGAATTTAATAAAATTCTTATATCAAATACTATACGCTCTGATTCCAAAATCGAGAGAATAAAAGAACTTGCCATTCAACACGGAATAATTTTTCAATTTGTAGATATACGAAAACTCAATCAATTGGAGCCGGAAGGAAGACATCAAGGTGTTATTGCACAAATTTCACCTGTAAAATATACTGATTTGGATGATTTTATCGAAGAGAATAAAAACTCCCATGAGTGCATGGTTGTAGTTCTTGACGGAATTGAAGATTCACATAATACCGGTGCAATCATCCGTTCCTGCGTATGTGCCGGAGTAAAAGGTGTGATTATACCTTCAAGACGCGGAGTTTTAATTAATTCCACCGTAGAAAAAACAAGTGCCGGAGCAGCTAATCATATTAAGATAATAAAAGTCAACAGCCTTACGGGAGCAGTACAAAAATTAAAAGAAAACAACTACTGGGTAATTGCTTCCGATCATCATGCCAAAGATAATTATTATGATATTGATTATACAAACATGAATACCGCATTGATTATGGGAGCAGAACACAGCGGAATATCAAAATCACTGCTGAAACTTTCAGACTTTAAAGTAAAAATTCCAATGTTAACAAATTTTAATTCTTTAAATGTTTCTAATGCTGCTGCTATAATATTATTTGAGGCGGTGCGTCAAAAGATGAAACAGAGAGGTGCAGAAAATGGCTAAGAAAAATGATACACTTAATATAATGGCAGATGACATTTCTGATGAAGGCGTAGATTTTGAAAGCCTTGAATCTATTGATGACGATGAAGACTCAATTGCAATTGAAGAACCTAAGACACAAGAGAACTTAAGTTCTGTAAATTCTGATGATTCTGTCAGAATTTATCTTCAGCAGATAGGCAAAATCCCTCTTTTATCCGCTGAAGAGGAACTGGAAGTTGCAAAACAGATTTATGAAACACAGAGCGAAATTGCAAGAAAAGTTCTTATAAACGCCAACCTGCGTCTTGTTGTAAGCATTGCAAAAAAATATATAGGCCGCGGCTTATCATTTCTTGATTTAATACAGGAAGGGAACATGGGGCTTATCAAAGCAACGGAAAAATTTGATTATACAAAGGGTTACAAATTCTCAACCTATGCAACATGGTGGATACAGCAGTCTATCACCAGAGCAATTGCAGATAAGGCGAGAATTATAAGACTTCCGATACACTTGATTGAATCTATTAATAAGATTAAAAAGGCTACAATGGATTTGACTACAGAGCTTGGAAGAATTCCGGTAAAGCAGGAAATTGCCGATAAAATGGGGATTTCCGTTGCTAAATTAACCTCTATAATCAAGGCAACTCAATCTACAATAAGTATTGATACACCGACCGGTCAGAAAGATGATTCAAATAAAATTATTGATTACCTTGTAGACGAATCAACAATTGCACCGGATTCTCTCGTTTCACAGGAAAGCATGCTGGATGATATTAAGGGTATGCTGGAACAATTGAGCCAGAAAGAGCGTGATGTACTTATTTTAAGATTTGGACTGAATAATGACGGAAACAAAAAAACTCTTGACGAGATAGGTTCAATATACGGCGTATCAAGGGAAAGAATAAGACAGATAGAAAACAGAGCCATTTCAAAACTGAAAAAACTCTGCAGAAATAAAAACCTTACATCGGGTTTGAAGAATTATTTCGGCTCATAGATACAAGGACAAAAAATGACAGACATAGAAAGAATTAATACACTGGTAGCGGAAAAAGATTTTGAGCAGGCAGGCACGCTTGTGCAGGAGGCATTAAAAGAAACGCCGGATGATTTGGAGCTTATAAAGTTATCCGGTCTTATTTATGTAAACCTGCAGGAATGGCTGAAGGCAAGAACGGCTTTTGAAACAGTTATTAAATATAAGCCGGACGATGCAACAGCCTGGTTTTACGCCGGAAATTGCTATGACAAGCTCGGCGATTTTGTTTCGGCAAAGAATGCATATCTCAAGGTAATAGACCTCAGAAAAGATTATATAGAGGCATACAAAAGTTTATGTATAACATTTATGAAGCTTAATGAGCCGGAAGAAGCTATAAAATATGCAGGGATTGCAAATTCAATTATACCGGATGATTACATTTTTGATTTTGTAATCGGCACGGCTTATATGAAGGTTAAAGAGTTTGCCAAGAGTATAGAGCCGTTTGAAAGAGCATTATTAAAAAGTCCGGACAATATCGGAATATATAACAGCCTCGGCACAGCTTATATGGCGACAAATAAAAGCGATGAAGCCGTAAAATGCTACAAAAAAGCTCTGGAACTTGCGCCGGAAAACCCAATGAGTTATTATAACCTCGGTTCTGCATATCAAATTCAGCAAAACCATGAAGAGGCATGCAGCTATTTTAAACAGGCAATTAAGCTTGATAACGAAGATGAGGGGTTTAAAGTTGCATATGCGATGTCACTTGTAAAATGCGGAAAATATGAAGAAGCAATTGATGTATACAAAAAGCTGCTTGTACAGCATCCGGAAAAAGACAATTACAAATATAATCTTGTAACATGCTATGAGGCAATGGGAAATTTTCAGACCGCAATATCAATTCTGGAAACTCTTGTTTATGTTAATACAAAATTTATCCTGCCGGCGCAGAAACTGGCAAATTTGTATATCAGAACAAACCAGCCGAACAAGGCAAAGGATATATATGATAATATTCTGCTAAAGAATAATCCGACCGCAGAAACCCTGCATCAGTATGCAATTTTATCTTCAAGCCTCTGCGATACTGACACGGCGGAGAAAATGCTTAAAAAAGTTATTAAGATGAAGCCGGAGATTGCAAAGGCACATAAGGATTTAGGCATTATATATTTAAATAAACGTTTGTTCAAATATGCGGAAGATGAATTTCAAACAGCATTAAAGCTTGCGCCGAATGACTTTGACATTATATTTGAATACGGCAATTATCTGTATTCCACATCCAATAATACCGAGGCTGAAAGGTATTACGGCGAAGCTCTTATGCTTGAGCCGGACAATATTCTTGCGCTGACATTTATGGCGCTGAACAAGCTTGTTCTAAATCAGCTGGATGAAGCAAAAGAATACATAATGAAGGCTTTAAAGATTAATCCGCATCACGAATATATTCAATTTTGCGCAGGAAGAATCTTTTATGCACGCAAAGAATATGAAGATGCCAAACATTATTTGATACACGCTGTTGAACAGAATCCCGATGTTGAAACACAGAATACGCTTGCATTGACTTATTATGAACTCGGAGAATATGAGAACGCCGCTAATATCTTAAAAAATCTGCTTCAAAAATATCCGGAAAATATTTCAATACTTATGAGTCTTGCTAAATGCTACGAGGGCTTAAAAGACAATGACTCTGCGCTTGAATATCTGGACAAAGTAGTTTCTATCTTTCCGGAGGATGAAGAAGCACACGAAATGATTAGACGTTTATCCTAAACAATAATATCTGTTTTTACAAAATTTGTATAATAATAATTAAATACAAGAACCGCTATAAAAATCAGATAGTAAAAATTAATAAGCGTAAATATAAAGTGCGTAATTATATTCATCCCAAATATAGCCGTCAAAATAGAGAGTATAAAATAAGAAACAAAAAGAGCCAGAAAGAGCGCAATATTCTTGAAGAACTTTCTGCCGAACAAATCTTTAAAAGAATAGAAATATGCTTTTAACGGGTTTTTGTTTTTATAAAACAAGGCTGGCGGATAGAACATAATTAAAAAATATGTAACCGACATTGTGCCGAATAAAAGGAGATTCCAGGCATTCAGCTTAAACAGCTGCTCATCTGATAATGACATCAAAAAAGCTTTTAATGCTGATGCGGATTCCATTGCCTTAGAAAAATCCTCTGCCTGAATACCAATATTTCCGATAAAATGCATGCCGGCATAGTATGATGCTATAAGCAGAATTAATGATATTATAAACGCTGTAAAAATAAGCCCCAAAACCGGTAGAAAAAACTCGCCGACACCAGCCGGAAATTCCCTTAGCAATAAGTTGGGATTTTCTTCAAAAGTATCTTTTATTCCCTCTCTTATCATAAAAAACCAGCCTGCCATAAACGCGCCGAGCATAAGTACAAATAATACGCCCGCAAAAAGCAGACTTATTAGATTGCCGTTTATAGAAAACAGTATATAAAGACTTGATAAAAGCGAAAATAAAATCAGCGGGGTAGCCAGTATTATATATTTATTAGTAAAATTAAAGCTTTGTTGTAAAATATTCATTCTATCTCCTGTACTGGATTACAGTCTGTTCAATTATATCATCGGAAACCTTTGAAGCAAAATCTCTAAAGCTGCTGCCTATATTTGATGCCGGATTAACTTCTGCAATAGTTTCACCTTTGTTTATAGCATCCATTATCGTAAAGTAATTATTCGGCACTTTCCAGTAAACTTTCTGTCCCAGCGTATTTTCAATATCTTCAAGTGTTATTTCGTCATTTTCCATATATCTGTTGATAACTATTTTTACTTTTCCTTCCGGATATCTTCTTGAGCGGAAAAGGTTTAAGCATCTCTGCGCGTTGCGTATTGCAGGGATATTCACTATTGACGTGAATAATATCCAGTCAGACAAATCCAGAATTTTCAGCGAATTCGGATCAATATTTGCAGACATATCTACAATAATATATGGAAAAACTTTTTTCAGAGCTTTGAAAAGTTTCTCAATTTCTTGCGGTGTAATACTTTCAGACTGTTCTATATAGCTCGGATCTGCAAGTACATACATTGAACTATCTTTGTACTTTTCAAAAGCCCTTATTAATGTATCTTCTTCCTTGTCAATCAAATTTCTTATAACATAATTCACATCAAATGGCGGATTAAGATTTAAGAATGTTGAAATATCTCCTAACTGCAGGTTCAAGTCAATAAGTGCAACTTTATCTTTCGTAACCCTTGCGAGTTCTTCCGCAAGATTAACCGCAATAGTTGTCTTGCCTATTCCACCTTTATTTGAATATACAGTTATTATTTTTGCCTGGGAATCACTATCTGAATCAGTATTGCTTGCGAGCATTGAAATAACTCTTACCAAATCATCTTTAAGCACCGGTTTAGGCAAAAATTCTTTTGCACCGTATCTTAAAGCTTTAATAATAGTATTAGTTGAATAGTCAGAAGAAGTAATGACTATTTTGGGAGTAAAGAGTTTTATGCTGTCAAGAGCAGCTTCAGTTTCCTCTGAAATATCAGCAATTACAATACAGCCTTCTTCTTTTTTTATTTCTTCAAGACCTTGTTTATAATCGCCGTAAAGTTTTATTTCGCCGATAAAATCCATACCGCTCAAGTAGGACTTTACAATTTCTCTTGAGTTTTCATTTTTATCAAGCACTATTAGAGAAGGAACTTTTTGCATATAAAAAACCTCTTCTTAGTCAATTCCCCTTCTAATATAACTCAAATTTAAGCATAGAACAATCTATTTTTTGTTGAGAATATCGTCCAAATCTTTTTTGACAGAAGTAAGCCCGTTTATTCCGAAAACCTTATGGAGAGTATCAATTAGGTTAGGATTAAGTATAATCGGAGTACATTTGCCGACATAAATCTGCATATTTGGATTTGTACTCATATAAATCATCTGCGAAATCGTATGTCTGTCGCATTTGGGGAAAAAGAGAGCTATCGGAAGTTTTTCCGATACGGCTTCCGCAAATCTTACAATAGCAAAGGTATCAAAGCATGCGTTTATATAAACGGCATTTTCTCTTCGGGTGCTGTAGGAAAGCGAAATAATTAAAACATTATCAGGAGTTTTATCAAGCAATTTGTCAAAATATGCCTGCTGTTCAATTGTATAGCCATTTAGCCCTATAATAAAAACGTTTGAATATTTTCCGCTCTTAATTTTTTCGTCAATTTCGCGGACAGAGGCTTCGAAATTACAGCCTATATGCACTGTTTCGCATTGCTTTCCCGTCTTAAAGCCCTTTGCTTCATTTGCAGATTTAATAACATCGGAAAAATCTTTGTTATGTATCGAAATTACACCTTTTGAATATGCAAAATCCGTTGTATATAATCTTCCCCTATAGAGGTTTTCCACATTGTACAGCGAATGTCTTGTAAGAATTATCGGACCGGGGAAAGTCGAGAAATCAAGCAGACAGTTTTCCATTCCCTGCCCGTACTGTCCTTTTAGGGATGTGTATTCAGAAAACTTGGGGAATGTATGCGCAAGCATCATTTCATCATGTGTATAAACATCAATATCTTCTTCTTTCAAAGCTTCTAAAACATCTTCAAGCTCTCTGATATTGGAGCCAACCACAAGAACAGCTTTTCCAGGCGTTGTTGAATATGAAACTTCTTTCATCTGCTGGATTCCGTATCTTTCTTCCTGTACAGTTCTTAAGCGCTTCATCAGCTTATTATCAATTTTTGTATTTTCTATTATTAAATTCTTGATTTTTTCAATATCCTGTTCTTCCGTATTTAAAGAATCAAGGAGCTTTAGTATGGTAATATATCCTTCGTCTGCATCAACACCAAAACTTTCTAAATCAAGCACATTAATACATATACTTTTGGCCAGTACAAATAAAATTTTGTACAAATCACGAACATCCTGCGGAATTGAATTTGCTTTTCTCAAAAATTCTTTTTCGCCCATTCGGACAGCTTTTATTATATCCGTTTCTTTATTGTATTTTAAGATAGATTTCAAGCATTCCGGCACCATATTTTTTTCTTTGCACAAATCTTCATAGAGCTTTATAATCCTCGGCAGTTCTTCTTTAAATTTACCGGCAATAGCAGTAAAATCTTTTTCCGAAAACTCCGGATTGGATACCATAATAGAAATAGAATTGAGCATGACATTTTTTATTCCGGCATCATCTCTGTTATTTTCATGCAGTTTTAGAGCATAATGCGCGCCCAGACGCAGATACAGCACAAGTACTTCCTGCAGTGAGGCTGTTTTGGGATTAATAGAGCAGATACCGCGGGATACGCATCCGTCGTATTGATAATCTTCATTATAACCGTACATCATAGTAACTATATGATAAATTCCGCTATGCAGTTTTATATTCCCCATGCAGGCAGTTTTTTAGGATAAATGTAAATTTTCATGACAAATATCTTGACAAAAAATTATATTTGGTGTAAGGTGCATGAGTGTGTTATAAATGAGGGTTTATATTATGAAAGTTTCTGCTATCCGAAATTATGGTACAAACACTCCTGCATCAAAAATGAGCAAAACTCATACGATGCCGGCAAGAACAAATCTGCACAATGACGAGCCCAAAACAGACACTGTAACATTCAAGGGCAAAAACATGCTGAAAGGTGCAGGTATTGGCGCTTTATGCGGTCTAGGGTTTATCACTTTGATTTCCGGCGGTTTGGCGACTCCGCTTGCAATTGGGCTTTACACAGCAACAATGGGCGGTACCGGCGCTGCTATCGGTGATTTCATCGACAAAAACAAAGATGACTCTGACAAGTAATGCTTGGAAAGGCGGTTTGGAACCATAAAAGGAGAATTGAATAAGAATTCAATTCTTTTTTTGTGCTATAATTTAACAACAACCGGAGAATAAGACATATGTTCAGTACTGATATAATTTATGAAGTAGTTACTTTTTCAATAGGCGATACAAAAGCCGGCACTAAAATGGGAAAATTACAGCTTAAAGACCCCAAAACCGGCGAAGTTCTTAACTGTATACTTTGGGAAGAAGCTCTCAACCGTATGGATATGAAGCTTTTTAGATGCGGAAACCAGATAAGAATTGTATCCGGCTCTTTTAATGAAAGATATAATAACTGCCTTGTATCTGCTATTGAACTGATTAAAGAAGCAAAAACCGGCATTGATGAAGATGAACGCGAAAAAGTCTTTGCTGAATTAATGGAATATATAAACAAAATACAGGACGAAAAATTAAGAGATTTTGTTAGCGGAATATATTCTGAAAACAAAGAAAAACTTCTTATTTCCCCTGCCGCAAAACTTATGCATCACAATTATATAGGCGGATTGATGGTGCATACTCTTGAATGTTTAAAATATGCGGAAACAAATATGCAGATATTTTTCCAGAGAGTTAAACAGGATGAAGTTTATGCAGCCTGCCTGCTTCATGATATAGGTAAAATTTTTGAATACACTGTTAATACAGAATCCGGACTAATTGATTATGATGAAGATTTTAGAAAAGAATGGATTTCGCATTCTCAATACGGTTTTTCAATCTGTATGACAGCAGGTTTCAAACGCGTTGCAAAAATGATAGCCGCGCACCACGGGCGCACAGAATGGGGGGCTATTGTTGATTTGAACGAAAAAGACTTAGAACCGTATGTATATTTGATTCACCATATTGACGACCTGTCCGCCAAGTTTGGCAAAACCAATGTTGCAATGCTTGGTTAGATGACAGGCTTTATGCTATAATCAGACTATGAATATTAACCCAATTAACCATACAAGTACATATTACGTGAATATGAAAAACAACAAAAACCAATCCGAAATAAAAGCGGATAATTGTCCTAATGAAGAAAATAAGTTAGTAAAGGAGCTTGATAAGATGAGCATGATGAATAACGTAAATATTGGCAAAAAAGATTATGAATTAAACCTTTCTCATGAAGAATTGGAAAAACGCACGCACAAAGATTATCTGACAACTAAAAAAATGCTTGCACCAGATGCACCGGAATACTTAGAACTGGCTGACGGCGACAAAGAAGCTCTTAAGCATCTTGTCAAAGCAGCAGTAGTTCTGGACAACGTAAATATGCAGCTTGATAATCCCAACAACCTTCCTTTTAAAGAATATTTGGAAAAAGAAATTGAAAAGGGAAATGAGGATGCAAAATTAACAAAAATTTTGTTTGATGCACAAAAAGGTGTTTGCTCGCTTGACAGAGAAAGCAATATGATAGAATTAGCCAAAGGGGTTTCTATGCGCCCCGGAAAAGGCGTATATCCTCAAGATTTGGAAAAAGAAGAATTCCATCAAATTTTAATTAATATGTTAAAAGAAGGCAAAGTGGATGAAGTTGCAAAAATTTTAAATCAGCGCTCTGTTGTAGAAAGAGCTGGAAATGAGCTTGTTGCAACAGATTATGTAGACAAATTCAGAGATGATTTTGCATATATGGCATCAGAGCTTGAAAAAGCATCAGAAGTTTCCACAAACGAGGACTTCAATGAATTTTTAAGATTACAGGCTAAAGCGCTCAGAACAGCTGATCCGATGCTTGATGCTTATGCGGACAAAAAATGGGCAACGCTTCAAGATACACCGCTTGAATTTACTATTACAAGAGAAAATTATTCAGATGAATTAACAGAAACAGTAGTTGAAAATCCGGAACTTAAAAAGCTTCTGGATGAAAACGGAATTGTACCGACTGCTAAAGATTTTCTGGGAGGCAGAGTCGGAATAGTTAATAAAAAGGGTACAGATGCAATTTTGAACGTTAAAAAATTCCTTCCTCTTATGGCGCAGAATATGCCGTTTAAGGATGATTATATTCAAAACATTAATCCGGACGGACAGGATTCCAAACAGACAATGGTTGATGCCGATCTGGTTGCCGTAACTGGAGATGTCGGAGAATTTAGAGCAGGAATTACCCTTGCGGAAAACCTTCCTAACGACGACAAGCTTTCAATCAAGGAACTTGACGGCGGAAGGAGAAATGTTTACCACAGACAAATACGTCTTATAACATCAGATGACGCAAGAGAAAAGATGAGAAAACGTTTGAATGCTACGTTAAATCCGGAGCTTCACAAGTATTATAATGATGAAGCTGATCATTGGTTTACAGTCGGACACGAAAACGGACACTCTCTCGGGCCGAAATCCGGAACGGAAGGACTGGGCAAATACAAATCTATTATTGAAGAAAACAAGGCTGATATGATATCCCTTGCAATGCTTGATGTTCTGACAGAAGCCGGAATGTATACTCCGGAACAGCGGGAGCAGATTATTGTAACCTACGCCACTGACAATATGATGACCTCAAAACCGACTATGAGCCAGGCGCATAGAGTCCGCTCCGTTATGCAGAATTACTACTTTATAAAAGAAGGTGCAATGGAGATTTCTAAAGACGGCGTACTCAATGTTAATATAGATAAAATGGTTCCGACAGCAAGAAAAATGCTTGAAGAAATCATACAGGTTCAGATGAAAGGCGATTTTTCAAAAGGCGAAAAATACGTAACCGATTATTTTGTTTGGACTCCGGAGATGGAAAAAATGGCTGAAAATATCAAAAAAGTTTCCAAAACTCTAAATGGCAGAGTCGAATCTCCGCTTGCAGATAAATTATTAAACGAATAATTTATTAAGATTTGTTAATAATAAGACATCCCGATAGCAATTTTATTTGTCGGGATGTTTTATTATTAATATAGTGTAGAAAGTTTGGATTTAGATATGAAAATAGCAGAAACTATTCCGAAATACCATTCAGTGTTCAAAGCAGAAACATCCGCACCAATATCTGACGGATTTACAGAAGAAGATTTGGCTCCTAAAGAGATAAAAGAGTCAAATAACAACTCAAAGACGCTTTTGTTAAGCGCCGGTATTCTTGCTTCGTTAGGTGTTGCAGGCGTTGCTTTGTATAAAAATAAAAACTTTAAAAAAGAAATCAATGTCATTAAAGACCAGCTTAAAAAATCTGAAAAGAATGCAGAAGAGCTGAAAACTAAATTAAAAACTGCAGAAGAAAACGCGTCTAAACAAACTGCAAAAACCGGAACAGCAGAAAAAACCGCTGATAATTCCGCCAAAATTACGGAACTGGAAGAACAGAACAATAGTTTAACTAACGAAAACAATAAATTACGCGCGCAGATTGCTGATTTAGAAAATAAATCAACCGCAAAAATAAAAGCTAAAGCTGACAATATTTTTAAAGGAATAAAAGAAAAAGTACAGCATTTTTTCAAAAAAGATTCTGTTTCAAACCAGCCGGTGAAAGAAAATGAAAAAGCAGTACAGAATATTTCCCAGAATGCGAATACAAATGATTTGAGCAATTTAACCGATAAACAAATAAAAACATTGAGAAAGATGGTAGCTGAACACCTTGCTAAAATGCTCAAAAATGGCGTAGAGCCGGTTAAAATCAAAGAGAAGGATAAAATTGTCCGCTCATATCCTTCTAAAGGTAAAATAGATATAAAACAACTTAAGGCAGAAAACCCGAAAAAGCCTGAACCTGAGCCTAAAAAATCCGGCACAACCGGCATATTCAGCGGTATAAAATCCAAATATCAGGAATTGAAAGCTAAATTAAGCAGTATTAAAGCAAAAAAACAGGTGTCTAAAACTGCAGAGAATGCCCAGACAGCTGAAACAAAAAAAGAGCCTAAACTGCTTGAATATAAACCTTCTCAGCAGGCAGACGATGCCGTAAAAAATACAGGCAGTGTTCAGAATAAAGAAATTCCGGCAGAAGAGGCCGTGGAGTCTGCAGTAAAAGAAACTTCTGCAGAAAACACCCAAAAAGGTTTAATCGGCAGACTTGTGGATAAGATTAAGATAAAATTTTATGAGAAAAAGGCTGATTACACCACATATAAAGTACAGAAAAATATATCAGATGAAAATGTTAATAAGTATGAAACAAAATATCAAAGAGCCTGCGAAGCAAGTGACAAACGCAACGCAAAATGGCTGGCAAAACAGCATAAGATTAAAGAACGTGAATATAAGAAGCTCTTTGATGAGGCTCAGCCCAAGGAAAGCAGACTAAAAAAATTTAAGACAAAGATGAAAGAGTTTTGGAATTCGCTTGCAGAAGAGCTGGAAGATTAATCTATACTCCTTAAATACAGCTAAACGTATCTAATACTGCAGGGAGTTTATGAGATTCTTCGGACTCATTAAACGGCTGTTTTCGTCCTCTGAATGACGGTTTGCAGGCTAAACGCCAAGTTCACTCCCTCTCCTTATAGGAGAAGGCTGGGGTGAGGTGTCAATCCTGCAAGACCTCGTGAATCGTGATTATAGACAGTATGGTGCAAAAATTTGCACCATACTGGACTGTAATTGTACCTCGTTTTCTTATAATATTTTTAATACCTCGATTCACGAGTCACGGCTCACGAATCACATTTTCCCCCTTTCCCCCAGCCTTCTTATATGCAAATCTCATTCAATTTTTGATAAATTGCACAATCAAGAAGATAAATAAAATCAATATCCGTCCTTAATCCGGAAAAGTCAGAAGAAAAACCGATGCAGTAAACTTTATTGTCTGCCAGAATAAGTTTTGAATTTAAAAATCCGATAAATTCAAACTTTTCTTTAACCAGCAGATTATGCAGTTTTGCAGAGTACTCCCTCTCTAATTCATTATCAGTAAAGCTCAAAAGATTTTTTCCGTCAAAAAGCGAGATAAGATTAATGTGTTCACCGTCTATAAATTCTTCTAAGTAAATATTTTGCGCCAGCTCTTCCGACTGTTTCGCAATCTCTTTTCTGATTTCGATAATCTCTTCCAGAGAATTTCCCGCCCTGCAAATTCCTTTTGTCCTGACAGCAACCGGAAATTTGGAAGGATAAAGCAGTTTTTTCGGAGTTAAAATATCGTACTTGTTTAATAATTCATAATTATCAGACAAAATAAGCTCATTAGCGCGCGAAGACAGTGCAATGCAATTTACAAAATTTTTTCTTAATACATCTGCAATACCCTGCAAAATCCATTTTTCATTTTCCGCAATAACAATATCAACCTTTAAAGCTTTGCATTTTTGCGCGAGTTCCTGAAACGTATTAAAACTGACTTCTACAGCGCCTTCAAGCTCAATTGTCGCATAAAGCCTGCCCAGATACTTTGATTGTTTTACAAAATCAAGAGTTCTGCTCTCCTTTGTATCCAGTGCTATCAAGACATTAAGGCTTTTCATGCTCAAAACCCCTTACTGCACAAGCGATCTGTACATCTCAAGATATTTTTTTGCACTCTCTTTCCAGCTGAAATCAGCCTGCATTGCGCTTTTTCTCATCGCATTCAGAGTGTACTTATCCTTATAAACATATAATGCGGTCAAAATTGCATCCTTCATCGCCCATCCGTCATAGCCCCAGAATTTAAAACCGGTTGAATTATCAAGCGGATAGCCTGTAACAGTATCTTCTAACCCGCCGGTCGCTCTGACAATCGGAAGCGAGCCGTAATGCATGGCAATTAACTGCGACAGCCCGCAGGGTTCAAACTTGGACGGCATTAAGAAAAAGTCGCTTCCTGCGTAAATCTGATTTGCCAAATCTCCCCTATAGCCGACATACGCTCTAATATTCGGAGTGTTGTTAGAAAGCCATATGAATAAGTTTTCATATGATTTGTCGCCGGAGCCTAAGAATATAAAATCAGCTTCAAGATTTCTCAAATCGTTTTCAACCTGTCTGATTAAATCCAGCCCCTTCTGGTCGACAAGCCTTGAAATTAAGGCTATCAGCGGTCTATCCGGATTGTACTTTAAGCCAAAATATTCAAGAATTGATTTTTTGTTTTCTTCTTTATTCTTCAAGGAGTTAACATCATAGTTTTTAACTAAAGTCTTATCGGTTTTCGGGTTAAATACATCATAATCTATTCCGTTAACAATGCCGACAAGTTTATTTGTATGTCCTCTAAGCGTGTAGTCCATTCCTTCGCCGTATTCGCCGGTAAGAATTTCTCTAGCGTAAGTCGGAGATACCGCAATAATTTTGTCTGAATAATTAATCGCCCCTTTCATCCAGTTAACGCGTCCGTAGTGTTCGCATCCCCATTCATTGAATACAATATCTTTTCTCATATTGGCAAAATCAAGAATATCTTCAAACCAAACGCCTTGATAAGCCAGATTATGGATTTCAAATACGTTCTTTGTCTTTGACCAAAACTCATCAAACTTGTAATTTGCTTTGATATACAAAGGAATCATTGCCGTATGCCAATCGTTAGAGTGGATAATATCAGCCCTAAAATTCAGCTGTTTTGCGTACTCTAAAGTTGCAAGCGAGAAAGCAATATATCTTTCGTGTTCGTATCTCGGGTCGAGCCATTTGGGGTAAACTTCATGAAAACAAGAAAAATACCAGTCGTTTTGTACAAAGAATACATTAATATCTGTGCCCGGAAGTTTTGTCATATGAAGCTTGAATTTTTGCGGACTGGAGCCGAATGTAATCCACATTTCAGAGTTTTCCAGTTCTTTCAGCCCCCATCTGTTATAATCAATACAGCCGTGAAGCGGAGTAAAGATTGCAATTTCTGCATCTTTCTCAATAGCCTTAGGCAGGCTTCCCATAACATCTGATAAACCGCCCGCTTTAGAAAACGGCGATACTTCTGCGGATGCAAATAATATTTTCATATAAATACTCCTCTTCTTTGGCTCTTAGTTTTGATTTGTGCTACCCGATTATAGACCGTTGATTTTTCAAAATCAAGAGAAATATCTATAGATTGTAATCTTCAATATCGACAAACTTAATTTCATACCCAAGGATTTCGGCTATCATTAGAACTTCATTGTAACTTATTGTCCCGCGCTTAAGTTTATTAGATAGATTAGTTGCGCTGTAATTTTTATTTAATTTTTGGGATAAAAGCTGGCAAAGTTCCTTCATTTTTATATTTTTAGTTGCTAATAATGCTTTTATCTGCTCTCTTGCCTTAACGCTCATGTTAATAATTATACTTATTCGTGAATATAGCATTAACAAAAGTTAATAAAAGAGGTAATTATGATTGATAAAGAATACGCAAAATTGGAAAACTGGGTTCAGGATATTGCAAACAGACTTAGTTTTGCATCAGCACTGGGGCGGGTGATATTGGAATGTTACCGCGACGGGAATATAAAAGAATGTGATATTGACAGTTTAATAACCATTCTAAATATCTGCCTCAGCTTAACACGCACAAAAGTCAATCATTTAGAGAGATATTTAATGTGCCATAAATAATGTTACAATGACAGAGCGCGGAACCTGATTATCATGCGGGATTGACACCTCACCCCAGCCCTCTCCTGTTAGGAGAGGGAGCTCGCCAAACTTAGCGTTCGACCTCCCAACCGTCATTCAGAGGACAAAAACAACTATTCGGCGAGTCCGATGAATCTCGTATACTTTTGTGAAGGGTAAGGTGTAAGGCGTAAGGGTAAAGTGTGAATAATCAGAGATTCTTCGGCTCTTACGAGCCTCTGAATGACGCGAAATTTGGCTTTGTGACACCTACTAATTACATTTACCCCTCTGAATGACGCCGAGCTGGCAGGTGTCTTCTCTCTATTCTTAAATATATTTTAACAAATTATAAAATGGTGCAAAAAATTGTACACTGCGGAACTGCCGAACTAATTCCCCCCCAAAAAAAATTTTAACTTCTCCTAAACTCCTAAACCTCTCAACTTCTAAACTTATTTAAGCATCACCATAAGGACAGAAATGTCAGCGGGCTTTACTCCGCCTATTCTGGATGCCTGTGCGAGGTTTTGGGGGCGGATTTTTTCCAGCTTTTCCCGTGTTTCGGATGAGATATGTTTTATTTTGGAATAATCAATATTTGCAGGAAGTTTGTATTTTTCGAGTTTTTCAGCCGTTTCAACCTGCTCCTCTTGGCGCTTGATATAGCCGTCATATTTGATTAATACTTCAACTTCTTCCGTTATATCATCTGATAAGTTTAAATTTCTTGTTTCTTCATCAAGTTCTTTGAATATTTTGTAATTTATATTCGGGCGCTTAAGAAGTTCGGCTAACCTCATACCGCGTTCAATGTTTTCTCCGACTTTGGCAAGAATGCCGTTTACTTCTTCTGTAGCGGAAACTTTTGTTTCTTTTAAACGCTCGACTTCTCTTTGAATATTTTCCTGTTTTTTTAGAAATCTTTGGTACTGCGCATCGTCAATCAGCCCAATTTTGTGTCCGGTTTCGGTTAAGCGCGCATCAGCATTATCCTGCCTTAAAAGAAGACGGTATTCAGAGCGCGAAGTCAGCATTCTGTATGGTTCTTGAATATCCTTTGTAACCAAATCATCAATAAGAGTTCCTATATAAGATGATGCTCTTGAAAGTTCCAGAGGTTCGGAATTGTTTAAATATTTAACAGCGTTTATTCCTGCAATCAAGCCCTGCGCAGCAGCTTCTTCGTATCCGCTTGTGCCGTTAATCTGCCCTGCAAAGAACAAACCGTCAATATCCTTTGACATTAGAGAATGTTTTGTCTGAACAGCAGGAACATAGTCGTATTCTACGGCATAAGCCGGTTTGATAATGTGCGCTTTTTCCAGCCCCGGAAGCGAACGTAACATTTCTACTTGAACGCAGGCAGGAAGACTTGTTGAAAAACCCTGGATATAAACTTCATACGTATTCAATCCTTCCGGCTCAATAAAAATATGGTGCGACGGATTGGAAGCAAATCTCACGATTTTATCTTCAATAGAAGGACAGTAACGCGGACCGACACCCTGTATTAAGCCTTGGTACATAGGAGATTTATCCAGATTTGCTCTGATAATTTTATGTGTTTCTTCATTTGTTCTGGTCAAATAACACGGGACCTGCGGTCTAATCGGGCGATTCGGCTTAAAGGAGTAAAAACTCAATTTGTCATCTCCGGGCTGAATCTCCATCTTAGAATAATCAATGGTTCTTTTATCAACTCTTGCCGGTGTTCCTGTTTTGAGTTTTTTTGTCTGAATTCCGTGTTTTCTTAATGACTCAGATAATCCTATGGCAGCACGTTCACCTAATCTTCCGCCGGAATATGCCTGCAAACCTACATACATTTTGCCCTCAAGCGATGTTCCTGTAGTTAAAATTATTGCTCTGCAAGAATACTCTAATCCGTATTCATCAATCGCGCCAATAATTTTTCCGTCTTTAACTTTTATTTCTGTAATACAAGTTTGCTTAATCCAAATATTATCTGTGTTTTCCAGAATATTGCGCATATACTGCGTGTACTCTTTTTTGTCAGACTGCGCTCTTAATGCCCTCACAGCAGGACCTTTAGATGAATTTAAAGTCTTCATCTGGATATAAGTAGCATCCGCAACCTCTCCCATCACTCCGCCAAGAGCATCAATCTCCCTTACAAGAGTAGATTTTGCCGGACCGCCGATAGCAGGATTACAAGGCTGAAGCGCAATGTTATTGACATCTAGGGTGCATAACAATACATTACAGCCCAAACGTGCAGCCGAAATTGCAGCTTCGCATCCTGCATGCCCTGCACCAACGACGATTACATCAAACTTGTTATTCATATAATCCAAGCTAGTCATAGTCTGATTATACTACAAAACAAAATATAAATTAATTTTACTGTGTACTTATGCGATTATACCGCATAAGAGCTTTTTATTTTGTAGTTATTATGCAATAAATTGATATAATATGCGTCTTAATATCATTCTGATTTTAGAAAACTAAATCTACAATTAATATATGAACGTCAAAAAAGAACTAGGACAAAAGATAAAACGTTTAAGGCAAAAAGAAGGTTTAACGCAGGAACAGTTTGCAGAAAAGCTGAATATTGCAACACGTACGCTTGCGGGAATTGAAATCGGTGAAAGCTTTGTTTCCGCACAAACCATTGAAAATATTTTAAATTATGCAAATATCACCCTTGAGGACTTTTTTATAACAAGCCACCTGCGTCCTACAGAAGATTTATTAAGCGATATCTACGGTTATCTGGATGGCATAAAAGATAACCGAGAAAAAATAGAGAGTATTTATAAGGTCGTAAAAGCGCTGGCAAACGAATAAATTATTAAGTTTTGTAAAGCATTATAATGCAGTATTTATACATTATTTAATGAAGCTGTTAGAACTTATAAACGTAGTGAAAATTTGCTAAACGGCAAGAGAATTCAATACAAAGAGCAAAAAATCAAACTAGGAAAAGCCTCAAGAGTTTTAGGTAAAGCCGCAGTTCCGCTTACGGTAGTATTATCCGCAGCAGAAATCGGATATGCATACAAAGAGGGCGGAACTAAAGCCGCAGTAAAACAAGGCGCAAAATGTGCCGCAGGTGTTGCTGCAGGCTGGGCAGGCGCAAAATTGGGAGCAACAATAGGGACAGCAATATGCCCCGGAATTGGAACTGCAATCGGCGGTTTCTTAGGCGGTATTGGTGGTTACTTACTGGGTGATAAAATCGCCGACAATGTTGCTAAATCTGCATAAGGAAACTAACTTCAAAATACATTTTATACTCGAAACAGACAGGAGCAGAATTTGTTCCTGTCTGTTTAAGCTTTTACTTATCTATGATATAATTTGTTATTACAAGGGAGAGGATTTATGTCTACTGAGCGCAATAAAGAGTTAATGAAAAAATTTGAAACAATGATTAATACTGCGGACGAATTATTGGCAGAAGAATTGGTTGATGCAAATGCATCTTTTTATACGCCGGCTTCTCCCGAACCGCTGTACGGCGGAAAAGGATACCTTTCTGTTGTGTACTGGATGAGAAGCGGATTTTCTGATGTTCAGTGGAAACTTGAAGAAATGATTGCAGAAAACAATAAAGTCGCTGTCAGATGGACTTGCATCGGAACCCACGACGGCGAATTTATGGGGCTTAAACCTACCGGAAAGAAATTTTCTACATCTATTATGAATTTTTACTATTTTAACGAGCAGGGTAAAATTACAAACGATATTGCCTCTGAAGGGATGATTGGAATCCTCCGCGGAATTGGTGCTATTAACCCCGCTTAACAATATAGCCGTAACGTGTATTTTTAAATTCCAAAGCCTCACTTGAAATAATTCCTAAAGATTTATAAGGAATCTCCAATTTTTCAAACAAAGCTTTTTGAATTTCAGCCTCTTCTTCGCCCTGATTAACAATCAGCATATCATTTTTTAGGAGTTTGTATGCGTGGGCTAATAATTTTTCCGGCATAAAATATTTTTTAGGAAGCCCCCAGCGTTCGAGCGGATAAGGAGTTACAAAAGGCAAAAGCCAGACAATATAATCATACTCACCGCTAATATTTAACAAATCATCCGGATAATAATTTACCCCCTCCAAACCTTTTGTATAAAACTTCGCTGTTTCATATCTTGAATACAGGTTAGAATAAAGCCTGTAGGCATCAATTTCTACTCCGTCAAGCTCTAAATTCGGCGAAAATTGTCTAAAAAATCTATACTCGCCTCCTACATACGCCCAGTTTTTAGAGCCGATATCCAAAACCCTCAAAAAATCCCGCTCTTTCGGTTTCAGAAATTGGCTCAAAATATCATAAACATAATCACTTTCCGGGTTTTCTGTCTCACCTTTGTAATTTTTTCTGGAAAATTTCGTCTTAGAACGTATAAAAAAATCAAATCTGTTTCTTAAATCATCAAACATAATAAAATAAATGGGGCGGAGCCAGAATGGCTCCGCCCCTTATTATCTATTTTAAACTTCTTTAAAAATCAATGTTGCATTATGTCCGCCAAATCCGAATGAATTTGACAAAGCTGCGCGGACTTTCTTATCTCTTGCTTTATGCGGTACATAATCAAGGTTTGCAACATGTTCGTCTTGGTTGTCAAGGTTAATTGTAGGCGGAACTTTTCCGTCAGTAATAGCTTTTACGCATACAATACCTTCAACCGCACCTGTTGCACCAAGCATGTGACCGTGCATGCTCTTTGTTGAGCTTACAAGCAAGTTAGGATTCTTTTCTTTGTCGCCAAAAATCTTTGCTATTGCTTGAGATTCAGCAACGTCGCCAAGACCTGTACTTGTTCCGTGCGGATTGATATAATCAATATCTTCCGGTTTCAAACCCGCATCTGCAAGTGCTAATTCCATTGACTTAATAGCACCGTTGCCTTCCGGATCTGGAGCTACCATATCATAAGCATCTGCGGACTGACCATAACCTACAATTTCCGCATAAATATGAGCGCCGCGTTTTTTAGCAAGTTCATATTCTTCAAGAACAAGAACACCTGCGCCTTCGCCCATTACAAATCCGTCTCTGTCTTTATCATAAGGTCTTGAAGCCTTTTCCGGCTCATCATTTCTCTTAGATAAAGTTCTTGCAGCAGTAAAAGCACCAATACCAAGCGTAGTTATTGTTGCTTCGCAGCCTCCTGCAACCATAACATCAGCATCGCCGTACTGAATTGTTCTGAAAGCATCACCGATTGAGTGAGAGCCTGTTGCACAAGCTGATACAACCGCTTTGTTAACTCCTTTATACCCATGCTTCATAGAAACACGACCGGATGCCATATCTACAATAAGCATCGGAACTGTAAATGGAGAACCTTTAGTCGGTCCTTTTTCAATCATTGCCATATGGTTTTTTTCAAATGTTTTAAAACCGCCAGCTGCAGAACTTACAAGAACACCTATTCTGTAAGGATCAATACCAGCTTCATCTATTCCAGCATCTGCAATAGCTTCATCAGCAGCAGCCATCGCAAACTGAGTAAACCTGTCCATTCTTTTTGCATCTTTTGGTTCAATATAATCTTCGGGATTAAAATCCTTGTCCTTAATTTCTGCAGCTATTTTAACAGTATGTCTTTCAGTATCAATAGCTTCAATCAAAGAAACACCGCTTTTACCATTAAGCATAGATTCCCAGAACTTTTTTACTCCGATTCCGCAAGGAGTAACTGCTCCCATCCCTGTTATTACAACTCTACGTTTTGTCATCTTTCTCTTTTCCCTTAAAAACTAACATTCCCGGCGTAACATCAAATGTTGTCCGGCGTGTCGAGCCGGAATATTAACCGGTCGATACATATAAATAAGAGGGCGAAAATATAAACAATCCTCACCCTCCTAATATAAATTTAAACTTTACTATGAGTGTGCATCGATGTAGTTAACTGCATCTTGAACTGTTTGAATTTTTTCAGCTTCTTCATCAGGAATTTCGCAGCCGAATTCTTCTTCAAAAGCCATAACTAATTCAACAGTGTCTAAAGAATCAGCACCTAAATCAGCTGTAAAGCTAGCTTCCGGAGTAACCAAAGCTTCATCGCAGCTTAATTGGTCAACTACAACTTTTTTTACTTTTTCTAATGTACTCATGTTTTTTATCCTCTTCATTATTGTGTAATACACTATTCTACTAAATTATACTATTTCAAGATAATTTTGCAATAAATTTCAAAAATTGTTACATTTGAGGGGTAAATGTTAAGGGGGGTAAATATAATCAGACCATAGCTTTGCTTCCTGCCAGGCGTCATTATGAAAGGGCGAAAGCTCCTAAGAGCATCTATATATCAATTCACACAAAAATCATTACGAAGTTTCACACAGCCTAAGATTTTTCTTTTTCGGCTTTTTTGATTTTGTAAGTTTTGTTATCCAGCTCAACTTCAATATAATCTAAAACGGGATTTATATTCATCATTTCAAGAATGTTTTTGGGAATGATAATACCCCAGCTGTTTCCTATTTGTCGTAATTTCTTCATATTACCGCCTTGTTATAACTTTATTATAATCAAATTATAACATTTACTATTGACAATAAGTTATTCCTATGTTATTACATGGGAATAACAACAGGAGGCGTTTATGGAATTACACCTTGAAGATTATTTAACAGAAACTAACCAAACTTTTTATGCGCTGAAATACCTTCTTGAAAATCTTGAAACAGAGATTAACGAACAATGGCATATCTTGATTGGAGATAACAGAGAGCTGTATAAAGAAACCGGCAACATTTTATTACTTGTTCATGCTTCACAACTGCTTTTAGAGCATGCAGAATCCGTCCGCAAAAAATATGATGAGATTGTTGCAGAATTTTATAGAGAAAATTTATAAATAATAAAGCGGACCGGTAATTCTTACCGGTCCGCGATTTAATTTCGTTTAAAATAAACTATATCATCAAACCGCCTGCAACTTCGATTGCCTGACCTGTTACATATTCAGTATCAAGAGCAAGGAATTTAACAACTTTAGCGATATCCTCTGGAGTTCCTAATCTCTTCATCGGAATAGCTTTTAAGTATTCATCAATATTAGCCAAATCGTGTGTCATAGCTGTTTGGATAAAGCCAGGGCATACAGCGTTAACTCTGATACCGCGTGAACCGAATTCTTTTGCAAGAGTCTGAGTCAAACCGATTAAGCCAGCTTTAGAAGCTGAATAGTTTGCCTGGCCTGCATTGCCGTGGCGTCCTACGATACTTGACATATTGATGATTGAACCCTGGCGAGCCTTCATCATGTATTTGATTACAGCATGAGTTACGCAGTAAGCAGAAGTTAAGTTAATCTTGATAACTCTTTCCCACTGTTCCATATCCATTCTGATGAACAAACCGTCTTTTGTAATACCTGCATTGTTTAACAAGATATCAATCTTGCCGTGTTCAGCAATCATTTTATCAACATTTTCTTGTACAGCTTTATCATCTGAAACATCGAAGCTGTAGAAATAAGCATTTACACCGCAAGCCTTGATTTCATCCAAAGCCGGCTGCGCTTTTTCAGCATCGCAAATATCATTGATAATAATATCGCACCCTGCTTTTGCCAGCTCAATAGCGCAAGCTAAACCAATACCGCGTGAACCTCCGGTAATCAAAGCAATTTTTCTTTCTGTCATTAATCTTTCTCCTTATCTTAAATTTTTGTTGGGGTAAAACCCCAACCTACATTTCTATTCTCTTGTATTATTAAAAGTTTTTGCCTACATTTCTGCAGCGTCCCCTCTCCTAAGAGGAGAGGGTTAGAGGGTGAGGTGTTTATCTATGCCTTAAACCCGACTTCACCCGGTTTTGTTCTATCCATGAGCAAATCTATTGCTTCATAAATTCTTCTTATATCCGTTTCATTATCTTTACAATGTTCCATAAAATATTTTTCCAAGTCAAGCAGTCTTTGTCCGAATTCTTTGCTGTCAAGCGCCCATTGTCTTAATTTCACAAAAGTCCGCATAATCTGGATATTAACCTCAACAGCTCTTTTGCTTTTTAATACACCCGAGAGCATTGCAACTCCCTGCTCGGTAAAAGCGTATGGAAGATACTGTCTGCCGCCTCTAGTTTCAGCTTTGTTTTTTGAGGTCACAAATTGTGACCTCAAAAAATCTTCTTCTTTTGAAGTGCCAATTTGGCACCTCAAAATTTGCCACTCTTCGCTTGTAAGCTGAAAAACAAAATCTTCCGGGAAACGATCCTTATTACGTTTTACAGCTTGGTTTAATTTTTTTGTTTCGACCTCATACAATTCAGCAAGCTCAAAGTCAAGCATAACCTTTTGCCCGCGTATTTCGTATATTAAGTTTTTAACTAATACTAAATTATCCATCTTTATTTTAGGTGAGGTGCCAATTTGTGACCTCAAAAATTATTGTTGGGATAGAAATCCCAACCTACTATTTTTTAACAATCTGTCTAAAAAAATCTTTTATATCTTCAAATATAGATTTTTTACCGAAATCTTGAATTACTTTTTTCATCATCTTCTCATCAGCTTTGCGCCACTGTGAAAACTTTCATCTTGAGCGCCTTATACTCCTGCCATTTGTTCTTTTAAAGCAGAAATTGCTGTTTCGAGCGAAGCTTTGTCAAATACGTTATAGACAGCTGCATCCGGTGCAATTTTTTTGTTCAGTCCTGCAAGAACTTTTCCCGGTCCGATTTCAATAAATGTATCAACGCCTTCTTCTGCCATTTTTTGGATTGTCTGAGTCCAGTGTACTGAAGATGAAATCTGCTTAGGCATTTTTATTTTGAAATCTTCTGCTTTTGTTGTGATTTGAGCATCAACGTTAGTAATAACAGGAATTGACGCATTATTCAAATTGAAATCCGCAACAAAAGATGCGAATTCTTTTCCGGCATTTTCCATAAATTTAGAGTGGAAAGCACCTGAAACCGCAAGCGGAACAACTCTTCTTACGCCGTTAGCAAGAAGATAATCAGAAGCCGCTTTTACCGCATCATCATCACCTGTTATAACCACTTGTGCAGGAGAGTTATAATTAGCGACATCAACATAGCCGACTTTAGAACCTTCTTCTAAGCCTGCCTTCAATTGTTCTTCTGTTGCGTTCAATACAGCAGCCATGCTTCCGCCTTTTGTTGCACCCATCAAGTCAGCTCTTTTTTGGATTAATTTTAGAGTTGTTTCTAAATCCATAACACCAGCAGCGTACATAGCACAATACTCGCCTAAGCTATGTCCTGCAACGTAATCAGCAGTTATATTTATTTCTGATTTTAAAGCCTCCATCGCAGCAATTGACATTGTAACAATAGAAGGCTGAGTATTAACTGTCTGTTTCAAATCTTCTTCCGGTCCTTCAAAACAAATTGTTGTAATACTTTTTCCTAAAGTCTTATCAGCGGTATCAAAAACATTCTTAGCCGCCTCAAAACTTTCATACAAATCTTTTCCCATGCCCACAGCCTGTGAACCCTGTCCCGGGAATAAAAACGCAATCTTCTTAACCATATTATACTCCTTTTAAATAAATATTGAATTTGTCCGAACTATATTTAACATTATCATGAACATATGTCGATGTAAAACATTGTTAAAAAAGAGCTTGAAAACTCTTAATCTAAATTTTATCAAAATAAAAAATTAAACTCTGTTTTTAAGTAATCTTAACTGCTTAACTAAATCAATATCTGCGTTCCGAGCATAATTCTGTGCGAATCTTTTGCAGCATCATTCTGGCAGAATACATAGTTTAGTATAAGTCTCAAGCCCTGCCCTTTTATGAAATAGTTTAAACCTACAGAATACTCTCTCTGATTGTTATGCGCAATTTCATGATTAGGGTCATACTCATCGTATCTTGCAAGAATTTGAAGCTTTTTGGTGAGCATATATCCGATTGTTGCATAAAAACCGCTTGCGTGAGTATCTACAGAACGTCCGATAGGACCGTTATAACCGTTTGCCTGCGCCCATTCAAAGTTTGCCATAAAACGTTTATAATCATATTGAATATGTGCGCCTACAACGCAAAAGTTATTATCTCTGTGACCGGCATCCATACTTCCGCCGATAAGCAGTTTGCCGTATTTGCCGTCAGTTTTTCCCAGAGGCTTTAAGTCCACCCTGCCTATAAATTCTGCGCCCGGGAAAAATTCTTGAAAATATGTATCAGAGGAATAAACACCGAAATCATAGCCAATAAGACTGTAATCTCCGCTTACTCTTGCACCGAGTTTACGAACAGTACCAAAGTTCCTTGATATCTGCGAGCGGGCTAAAAATGGCAGTACAAACGGTCCGTAAGCACCTTCCATACCTACAGGCGGACGGGTATGACCGACCATAATTCTATGATGCGGAATTTTATTGGTTGCAATATACATATCCGCAAACAGGTTTTGGATAACATTTCGTTCTGAATAAGGAGAAATGTTAATCATAACACGAAAATCAGCGTTATTATTCTTTAAAAACCCGTCAAAACCTACGTTTATTGTATTAATATCATAGTGATTGGTTGTATGGTCAGAACCCATTCCGCCTTCTGTAAACTGCAGACCTATATCACCATTATAGCCTGCCCATAATTGAGTTCTGTCCCAGATTGAATCTTCATCAAACTTGTGGGTAAGAATATTTTCTAAAAGATATGTCGGTTTATCATACTTATCGACTTCTAGATGATAAACATCCTGCAGTTTCTCTTTCAAAGTTTTTTCTTCCGGAGCTTTTTCCGATACGGCAGAAAGCGCCTGCGGAACTGTCATTTCCTCATCCAGTACATCTTCTAAAACAACTTCCTCTAAATTTTCATCCTTCTTCGGAGAATTCTGCGAAGCCCGCGCGGGTGCAATCAATATCAATGCTATTAGTGCCAGTAAAATCTTCTTTTTCATAACTACATTCTATATTATTTTTTGTATTTCTTCCCCAAAAGGGAAGTGAAAACGGGGAACATTCTTAATAATTCTAATAAAGAAAAGACCAATCTTGCCTTAACAAGACCGGTCTTTTCAAACAGTTAATCTTGATGTCTGTGTTCTTCTCTTAAATATGCTGTCCAGAAAAGAAGAACAACAAATACAAATGCACCGACAATATTACCTAAAGTAACAGGTAATAAATTGTGAATAAAGAAACCTTTCCAGGTTAATGTTGCCAGCTGATCCGGAGTCATGCCGGAAGCTGAAACAATTGAAGGGAAGTGTTTCATTAATATTCCGTTAGGAATAAAGAACATATTTGCAACACTGTGTTCATAGCCTGAAGCAACGAATGTCATAATCGGGAAGAATATTGCAAAAATCTTACCGATAACACGTTTTGATGTAGAAGCCATAAAGATAGCTAAACAAACCAGCCAGTTACAAAGAATTCCTCTAAAGAACGCTTCTCCGAATGTTAAATTAATTTTAGAAAACGCTGTCTGCATTGCAGTAACTCCGACAGCATCACCTCCATTATGTCCCATTCCGGCACCGTAAATTAATCCTGCCAAAAGAATCGAACCTAAAAAGTTTGCAATATATACAACTGTCCAGCTTCTGAATAATTTCCATAAACTGATTTTCTTTTCTAAAACAGCAAATGTCATCATAACATTGCCTGTAAACAATTCAGCTCCGGTCAAAGTAACAAGCATCAAGCCTGTCGCAAATGTCATAGCGCCGATAAGCTTTGTAAAGCCCCAGCCCATATTAGAGTCACCGGTCATTACTGTTAATGAAACCTGCGCACCAAACGCAATAAAAGCACCCGCAGCAATTGCCAGTGTAAACATTTTTGTCTTACTGTATCCAGCCTTGCCTGTCATAACATTGTCACTGATTTCGTGAACAGTAGCACTCGGCGTAAGACTGTCAACTGTGGAAATAACCTTTTCTTCTTCCATTTTTCCTTTCTCCTGTTAAATATGATTTACCACTTTGATTTACCCCTGCTGCCGTTTTTTAAGTTGATGTTTAATGTACAAAAGCACACACAGCAGCTTAAAGCTAAATTTCAACGAACACGAAATTTATACCGGCTGAGTAAATCTGGCTATTTATATATAAAACTTAATTTTAATGTTCTGACTCTAGTCCTTATTGATAATATCACTTGAAAAAATGATTGCAAGCAAAAAAATATTTATTCAGTTAACAGGGCGCCGGATAATATCCGGCGCCCTGTTAAGTTCTTGTTTCCGATTATTGAACAACCGCAAATCTAAACTCTTCCGACCAAGTTTTGAACCCTCCGGAAAGTTCCATTACGGGAAATCCGTTTCTTGCCAGAATTAATGAAGCCCGTGAACCCAAATGGCAGTAATTATTATAGCAATACACTATATGGAGTTCGTCTTTTTTAAGTTTTTCAAGATGGCTTTCCAGCTCCTCATAAGGAATTGAAACCGCCTGCGGGATATGACCGGTTTCATAATCAGCCTTATCTCTCACATCAATTATTTTTACATTACTCTCCTGCTCGGTAATATCTTTCAATTCTACAGGACCGAGCGTAAATGCGAGTCTTTTAGAAAAATAGCATACAGCTTTTTCTGTATTACTTCTCAATTCTTGAATTTTTTCGTCTTTCATAAAATTCTCCTTAAACATATCTTGTTGAAATAAACATACTTATCATAACCATTCCGGCTATTAAAAAATTAATACCGGCGAGGATACCTATAACCCACAGTGCTGTTGAAGGCAAGCCGACTATAATAATCAATCCTAATAAAAACTGTAATATTGCAACAAAAATATCAGCCCACCAAAAATAAAGCGTCTTTCGGTTTTGAACCCCAAATGCTATAGAAGATATACTTTCCAGAAAAAAATAAACCCCTATTATACTAGTAATCAATATCAAATTAAACATTGGCGCCAGATACAACAAAACCCCGATTGCTATAAGTATCAGTCCCAAAATCATATTAAAAATAAAATGTCTGGAATAGTTTCTTGTCATAAATGCATTAATCGCTTTATATCCGCCGTAAATAATAAAAGCAAGGCACAGCATTAAGCCGAATGTGATTGTTGTAATTTTAGGAAGCAAAAGCATTGCAAGCCCGAGCGCAGTAAGCAGAATGCCTTCTGTCAGCACACAGCTTAAGAATTTCTTTTCAGTCATATTAATCTCCTTTATCAACACTAAGAATACGCATTTAAAAAATTTTTAACATCGCTGACAGGGTAATAAATATGAGTCCGCGGGAAAATATAAATTTTCCCGCAGAATCCAAAAAATTTTGAAAATAAGATAAAAATAATATAGTTAATAATCGGCTGGATTGCTTCGAGCTAATCGATCTCGCAATGGCTTTGCGCGGGGTTGCAGGTTTAAAGCACTGCAAAACATAGTTCATACTATTTAGTATACCAAATAACCTAAACCATTATTTACAATCCGCCAAAACGTTCCCTCTCCTGCTTAGGAGAGGGCTAGGGTGAGGTGTTAATTTTAAACCACTGATTATACTGCCCAAAAATCTCTTTTTATTCAAACACCTGCGCAAACCCTAAAAACATTTCGCCCTCCCTCTTATTGCAAAATTCTTCTTAATATTGTAAACTTGTATTAAATTATAAACGGTTTTAGAAGAGATGAGTTTAGCATACCCCAAACAGAAAAAAATAAGTTTAAGAGGCGCGGTGCAAATTAACCGGAGCAGTTTTTTCGTATGCACGGATGGGCATGGCAAAACTTTTCTTAAAACAGGAAGGGATGAAAGGCTTCAAAAATCTCTTGTCAAAGATATGATAGCCAAAAACCCAGCAATAAAAAGCCTTTTAAAACAGTACAAAATAAAACCGTCAATCAATACAAAGACCTTAAAAGAACTCTCTTCCGGTCATATGAATGAAACTTGCAACATAGCAATGGGCGTATATTCAATTCTTTCGGAAACACTGCAGGGCGGAATTGACAGATACGCGCTCAAAGAAGCTTCTATGCTCCACGACTTAGGCAAAGTTCTCATCCCGTCCAAGATTTTAAATAAGCCCGCAAAGCTCAACGTTAAAGAGCGGGAAATAATGAATATACATTCGACTCTCGGCTATGAGCTTTTAAAGACCCAAAATTTATCCCCGCAGACTCTTGAGCTTGTCAAATATCACCACCAGAATTTGAAGCATTCCGGCTACCCTGCTCTTGAAGAAGAGCATTTAAACTCATCTGTCGGAATCCAGATTGTATCAATTTCCGATAAGTACAGCGCCCTCAGAGAAGCGCGCGTTTACCGCAGAAAACTCAGCAGGCTTGAGGCGCTTCTGGTTTTGTATAAAGAAGTCCGCGAGGGCAAAATTTTACCAGAGGTATACAACGCTCTGGTAAAATATGCTGAAAAGTTTGATAAATAAAGAATTCTAGTTCCAAGCGTCTGTCAGCATTCCTTTATCATTGAAATCAAGATAAAGTTCCCCGGATTCCTCTCCGTTTTCATCTATTTTGCCTTCATAATATGAAGAAGGTCTTTTGTTTTCCTCAAAATATATTTTTGTATAACTGTCTTTGTTTCTGATTTCTACCTTACCGCTTCCACCATCATAATATTCAGTGATTTTTTTCTTACCATCCCCCAGGTCTTCAATAATTTCCTGGGTACCGCTTGGGTAAAAATTGAATTCTTTATTGCCTTCTTTTACCTTTTCTAAATTTCCGTTAATATCAAAATATGCTGTAGTTTCACCATTATTTATAACATTTTTTTCTATTGCACCGTTTGAATAATAGCTTATTTCGCCTTTTTGTCCCTTTAAATCAATTTCATGCTTGTATTTCGGCGCCGGCAAAAGTTCCGGATTATTCAATTTTTCTCTTCCAAGCTGATTTGGAATAATCCTTTTTTCTCTTTTTTCAACTGAAATTAAACTGCCGTTATAGAATTTAACATTCAGTTCTGCTTCCTTTACACTGCTGCTTTTATATTCCTCATAACTTTTGGGCTGTTTATTTTCATCTAATGTGGTATATATATAGCGCCCGTTTTTTTCATCATCAATATAAATACGATATTCTTTATCTTCAATGTTTTTTGATACAGAGAGTTCTTGATTGTTTTTGACGATTTTATTAATAGATGCTTCTGTAAGTTCACCGTTTTGATAACTCGAATCTTGAACAAGTCTGCCGTCAGCGTATTTGCTAACCCAGCTTGAACCCTCATATTGACCGTCTTCTATATAATTAGTCTGCTTCATAAGAACCTGCTGAGTATTTTTATCTATCACTTCTGCTGAAGCAATCAAGTTTTCATTTTCTTCATCCGGCGTATAAATTGTTTTCGTATTTTCATCTTCTTTTACGATTGCGCGCAGTCTGCCTTCTGAAGTATAAATCCTTTCGCCCTCAATCTCTTCCTGCGGATTAAAGATTAATTCAAGGGGTTCTATATTATCAAGCTTTTCCGGATGTTTTAAGATAGATAAATTATAAGAAGCCAGTGCTTCAGTTCCTTTCATACTTACATTTTGTTCTGTACTCTCAATCTGTTCTTTGTTTTCATCCCCGCGAAAAGCCGGTCTTGATACAAAATTAATTGTGCTTAATCCATTTACCCTAATCATAAAAATTTCTCCATAATATGCTACACATATAACACCTATATTAAAACAAAAATAAAAATAAATTTGTCCAAATATTACTGAATGTAACGAAAATAGAAAGGATTGTTTATATTAAAAATAAAGCCTGCTTCAAAATAGAAGGTTTTTGTTATATAATAAACTTAATAAAATTTAGAGAGGTAGGGAATTATGCAAGTTTCATTAAACTGGTTGAATGAATTAGTGGATTTAGAAGATTTAGATATTGCTCAAATTGCACACGAGCTTACTATGAGCGGATTAGAGGTTGAAGAAGTTGAAGAAGTCAGACCGAAATTTACTAATATTATTACCGCCAGAATTGAAAAAATAGATAATCACCCGAATTCAGACCACCTGCATCTGGTAACTGTTAATACAGGTTCCGGTCTAAAAACAGTTGTCTGCGGTGCGCAAAATATAGAAGTCGGACAGGTAATCCCGTATGCCTCAGTAGGAAGCAAGGTTCTTGACAGAAAAACCGGAGAGCAGTTCGAACTTACCCCTGCCGTAATCAGAGGTGTTGAATCTCAAGGTATGTTATGCTCTGATGACGAACTCGGAGTTTCAGACAGAAATTATCAGGAAGAAGACGGCATCCTTGTTTTAAACAGAATATTCCCGAATGTAGGGCTGGGACTTAATGTTGAAGATGTTCTCGGTTTCGAAAAAGATTATATTCTTCATACCGCGCCTACCGCAAACAGAGGTGACGAAATGTCCGTTATAGGTATTGCCAGAGAATTATCCGCACTATTTAACAGACATATGAAATTTGAATACGCTTCAAAAGAATGCAAACCTGCAGATTTTAAAGTTGAAATTAAAGATAGTGATGTTTGCAAATATTATTCTATAGGTGTTTTGAAAAACATCACAATAAAACCATCTCCGGATTGGATGCAAAAACGTCTTGTTTCATCCGGCATAAGAGCGATTAATAACGTTGTTGATATTACAAACTATGTTCTTTTGGAATACGGAACACCTCTTCACGCATTTGATCTGGATAAATTAAACGGATATTTATGCGTAAGAAGAGCCAACGAAGGTGAAACCCTTGTCACTCTTGATGAAGTTGAAAGAAAACTGACTCATGACAGCGTTGTAATCGCAACAGAAGACAAACCGGTTTGTATAGGCGGAGTATTCGGCGGCGCAAATTCTGAAGTCGATGACAATACAAAAAATATAGCCCTTGAAGCCGCATACTTTACACCACAGGCAAACAGAAAGAGCGCAAGAAGCGTCGGCTACCGTTCAGAAGCCTGCGCAAGATTTGAACGCGGAATTGATATAGAAGCCGTAAAACCTGGTTTGCTCAGAGCCGTAGAACTTATGGAACAATACGCGGACGCAGAATTTGAAGGAATGGTTGATACTGGCAAAAACAAATTAGAGCCAATTCAAATAACCTTAAGATATCCGCAGATAAGACGACTTTTAGGATGTGATATTGATCCGAATAAGTGCTTATCTATTCTTGAAAAATTAGGGTTTAAAATCCTCGGCAAAAATGAAATCGCCTGCAGGGTCGAAGTTCCTTCATTCCGTGCAGATGACATAACAAGAGAATGCGACTTGATAGAAGAAATTGCAAGAATTAACGGTTATGACCAGATAACTCCGACTCTTCCGGCAAGACCCGGTACTGCTGAAATTTCTCACGCAGAAAAGGTTATTGAAAGAGTCAGAGATATTATGTCCGGCGAGGGGCTGAACGAAATCCAGACATCTTCACTTATCGGCGAACCGCTCTTGAAACAGTTCAATGTAACATACAATAAAGACAAAGCTGTATATGTCCAAAACCCTGCTTCAGAAGATTATACAATGCTGAGACAGACGCTTATCGCAAGTGTTCTGCAATGCTTAAAATACAATTATGATAACGGGCAGAAAGATTTTTGGGCTTATGAAATCGGCAGAAGCTACGTAAAAGTTTCTGATGCTGATGAAAAGCATTCCGGTATTAAAGAAACCCAGATTTTATCCGGTGTTATAACAGGCAATATCCAAAACTCAATGTGGCAGAATACCGGCGAAGTTGATTTCTATACTGTTAAAGGTATTGTGGATAAAATTCTTGAGGATTTCAATCTTACAAGAAGAATAAAATTTGAGCTTCTTGCAGATTCAAAACTGGCACAGACACATACCTGCATGCACCCTTATAAATCTGCAGTTTTAACACTGCTCGGCAAACAGCCAGAGATTGTAGGATATTATGGTGAAATTCATCCGGAACTTAAAAACAAAATGAAGCTTAACCAGAATGCATATGTATTTAAGCTGGATTTGGATTTGTTTATTAATGCAATAAATCCGGGCGTTGTTAAATTCAAAAAGCTTCCTCAATATCCGGAAGTACAGAGAGATTTGGCGGTTATTGTTCCTGCTGAAACAACCTGGCTTGATATAGAAAAAATTATCAAAAAAGGTGTGGATAATAAGCTTTTTGCTTCCTGCGAAGTATTTGACGTATATCAGGGCGAACACGTACAGGAAGGATATAAATCCGTAGCATTCAGAGTAAGAATGCAGGATGCAAATTCTACAATGACGGATGAAGCTATAGAAACACAAATGGCTAACCTGCGTTCAACGTTGAAAAAAGCAATGCCGGAATTGTCATTCAGAGAATAACCTTTAGCTATTTATTGCAAAATATACATCTTTCAGCCTTTTCTTGCTGATATGCGTATAAAGCTGCGTTGTTGAAACATCACTATGCCCCAAAAGTTCTTGGACTACACGCAGGTCTGCCCCGTTTTCAAGAAGATGGGTTGCAAAGCTGTGTCTCAAGGTATGAGGGGAAATATTTTTGTGAATAAGCTTGCCTTGATTGTGGATAAATGTATAAACGTCCTGCCTGTTTATAAACCTTCCGTTATCCAAAATAAGCAGACGTTTTGTATTTAAATTATATTTTTTTAAAAGCAGTTCTCTTTTCGGCAGATACTCTTTTATTACAGCTTTAGCCTGTTCTCCCATAGGAATTATGCGTTCTTTTGAACCTTTACCAAAACAGCGTACGTATTTTGAAGCCAGATCAATATCAGTAATCTTTAAATTAACAAGCTCAGAAACACGAAGTCCGCAGCTATATAGAAGCTCCATCATAACATGTTCAACAGGCGACAAATTATTATGCAGCATTTCTTCAATTTCCTTTAAAGAAATTACTTTAGGAAGTCTTTGGGGCGTTTTAGGCTGTTCGAGTGTTGATGCCGGATTTTTATCAATAATACCGGAGGAAGATGCCCATTTAAAGAAACCTCTTAAAGAAGCAACCTTCCTTATAATACTGGTTGGCGCAAGTTTTTTTTCTCTGAGCATACGTATATGTGTGTTAATTTTCAGCCTGTCGACAGAATTAATATCGTCATTATCTTTTGCAAAATCTGACAGATCGCGCCTGTAGGCGTCAATCGTATTTTGCGAAAGCCCTTTTTCAAGTTCCAGATATTCTAAATATTGAGCTATAATCTGATACAAAATTTTTACCTATAATCTTAAATAAGCTTCTCTTACCAGATAATCTTCAAGAGTCTTCATATCTGATATTGTTGAAGTTGTATCGTTAATTATTATACAGAATGCGTATTGATTACCGTTTTTAGAGGTTAAAAATCCCGCAAGCGAGCTTGAATCACTGTGAGAGCCTGTTTTTGCTTTCAAATTATCTTTTATCGGAAGCATTCTGTGCGTCAAGGTTCCTTCTCCTGGTGCAGGAAGGCTTTCAAGAACTTTGTTGTCCTTGTTTTTTACCAGAAACTCTGTAATAAAATCGGCATTGATAAGATTATTCTTGGAAACTCCGCTGGCGTCTGTTATTCTGATTTTTGTACTGTCCAGCCCGTTTGCTTTGCAGTATGCATTAAAAACTTTTATACCGTTTATGTCAGTACCTTTGTCATCATAAGCCTTGCCGCCTGCAAGCTTGGAAACTGTTTCTGATGCCATATTATTACTGTTTTTAAGAATATCATTAACTGCGCTTGAAATCGGGTGAGTAATACTAAAAACCTCCTCATCCGAATCCTGCAGTTTTGATGTTATAAAATTTTGTTTTAAATATATTTTTTTATCAGCCATTGCAGAAGTAAGCTTTATATCAAAATATCTTTTCAAATTATTTGTCGGAATATAAATTGTTACAGGTTTATTTACCGTCCCGTCAAGCATTAGGGTATTTGAAGAAACCGAATTATCTCTGCTTACTTTTACATCATTTTTTTCGCCCGTTACAACGTGATTAAAAAATACCAGCGGATATTTGCTCGGATTAATTATCGTTGCGGGTTCTCCTTTTTGAGCGGGCATTAAGGTTATTTTTATAAGGTTTCTGTCAAGATTGTAAGAATTAAATCTCGGCATAAGTGTATTCAAATCATCATCCCACTGCCAGCCTTCGCCCCAGTCTTTTTTTTCTAAAATACTGTCATCAATATAAACTTTTTTGGTTTCAAGCGTCATATTGTTTACAAGTTTTTTTAAATCAGAGGAACTCAGATAAGGGTCAGCGCCGAGTTTTATCAAAAACGCATCTTCACCGCGCTTATATATTGTTGTTGTAAATTCGTAATCATCCCCCAAGACCTCGACTGCAGGCACAAGAGTCAGCAGTTTTTGGACAGAAGCCGGATGCATAAGTATTTTTTCATTGAGTTCATAGACAGGTTTTCCTGTATTCAAATCCTTGATTGAAACGGCGATTGAGTTTTTATCAATACCGGATTCATTAATTACAGAGGAAAAGTCGCGTTTTGCACCTTTAGCATCTGCTGTAAGCCCCAGAATAAGTATCATTAAAATGACTAGAAATTTTTTCATTTTTTTACAACCTCATAAGAGTTTTTAATATCTTTTAAAACAGTGCATTTATCCCTAAATTCGTACATTTTTTCCAAATCCGCTTCGGCATAAACAGCACCTTCTATCTCATTAATTTCATCTGCCACCTTGCCTTCATAATCAATAATCATAGAGTGCCCGAGGTTTTCTGAGCCGTCTTTCAGCAGTCCTGTCTGCGTAAGTGCGACAAAATATGACTGGTTTTCAACCGCACGCGCTGTTGTAAGACTATCCCAGTGTATTTTTCTTGATTTTGGCCATGCTGCCATATTAACAAGTATATCCGCGCCGGCTTTTCTGTAAGCTCTGTAGATTTCGGGGAAACGTATATCATAGCAGATAGTTAACCCGAGTTTTACGCCCTCAAGCTCAACCATAACAGGATTAGCGCCTCTTGTTATATAATCACCCTCAGTATCGTTGTAGTAAGAAAAAAGATGGACTTTATCATACATACAAACAAGGTTCCCTGCTCTGTCTATAACCGGACAGCTGTTAAACAGCCTGTCTCCGTCTTTTCTAATAAAGCTTCCGCCTATAATATTCACCCCGTATTCTTTTGCGCATTCTTTGAGCATTTTTAAAGAGCGTGCATCTTCGAGATTTTCAGCACATTTAGGAAAAGATTCGCAGTCCCATCCCGCAGTCCAGACCTCCGGCAAAAACACAAAGTCCACGCCTTCGTACTTTTCTAAATTAGCGCGGAGCAGATTTTTTACACTCTCTATATTTAAATCAATATTTCCGATTGCAGATTCCATTTGGATTGCAAGCAGTTTTATTTTTTTCTTCTCCATATACCGAATTTGTATACCTCATCAAAAGCCTTTGGCGCTTCTTTTTCCAGATTTTCCATACTTAACTGAAGCTTTTGGCGGATTTCTTCCTCATCACAATCAGACGGTGCATAAATAGGCTCACCGTATAAGTTGATAAGATTAGTTGCAAATACCGGAGAACGCATTTCATCCCAGGAAGGGAATTTGGCAAAAGTAAAGTTCTTAGAATACCAATAAACAGGGACTATCGGAACGCCCGCCATTTTAGCGATTTTAACAACTCCGTCTTTGACAACCCTTGCAGGGCCCTTGGGACCGTCCACCATCATTGCGCAGTTTTCGCCGGATTTGAGGATAGAAATCATCTGCATAGTTGCTTCGACAGCGCCTTTTTTACCTTTAGACCCGCGGACTGTTTTAAATCCCCAGCGTTCTACAACATCAGCAATAATTTCTCCATCGCGGGAACGGCTGACAAGAACATGGAGCTTTTCGCGGTGTCTTATGCCATGGACACAAAACTGATGTGCATGCCACATTGCATAAATGCAGGGCATTTTATCCGGATTATTTACCTCAATAATTCTTGTAAAAAGCTCTTGAAATTTTAATACTCTGAAAACAAGGTGCGAAACCTTAGTAATATTTTTCCCTTTTAATAATCTAACCATGTAACAATTATACAATAAAACCCCATAAATATGCTATACTTAAAATGAGGTTAGAATATATGAAAAAGTTTATTTTAATATTATTTTTGTTAGTTTTGCAGACTGCAGTCTTTGCTGATTACAATGACATTTATATTGCTGATATTCAGTATGACTGGATTGATAAATCCGAAGTTGAAAAAGAAGCAATTATAAGTGAAGTCAGAGATATTATTTTTGAAAATCCTGTAGAAAAACAGAAGGATTTTAAAGACCAGTTCAAGGACAGGCTTAAGGATAAAGACTACGTAGAAAACTATATGGCGGCGTCTGCAGGCTATAAAGAATTTAAAGGCAATAATATTTCCGCATTTTATTACAAAAAAATGAAACATATCTATATGTACGCACTGCAGGATAAAAAAGATGTTTCCAAAGCTTATTATTACGATGCATTAGGCAACTTGAAATACGTTGACTTTATCTACGGCGAATATCCGGATTATCCGTACTATTCAATACAATACAGAATTTCCGGAAAACCGGTAAGCGCAATCTATTTTGCATCAAAAGACTGCCAGTATCTTTTCACTCCGGAGGGTGAATTTGAAGGTGTCTGGTATAAACACAATCTTTATAATGAAAAATCTAAAGTTATTTTAACGAGGACTACATATTGATAGAAAATGATGTTGCAGAGATTTTAATAAAAAAGAATTTAACTATTGCGACGACAGAATCCTGCACAGGCGGGCTTTTGAGTTCTAAGCTTACTGATGTAAGCGGAAGTTCTGCCTTTATTCACTTAAATTTAGTGACCTATGCAAATGAAGCCAAACATAAAATGCTTGGAGTTAAGCTCGAAACTCTTGAAAAGCATGGGGCTGTAAGCGAAGAATGCTCTTATGAAATGGCGCGCGGACTTTTTGAATTAACAGGCGCGGATATTTGTGTTTCAACAACCGGAATCGCAGGACCAACCGGAGGAAGCGCGGAAAAACCCGTCGGGCTTATGTATTCCACAATTTATACAAAAGATAAATCCGAAACATTTAAAGTTTTGTTACCGCCCAAAACTCCGCGTATCAAAATGAAAGAGGAATTTGTAAAAGCTGTTCTTGAAAAAGTTTACACATTTTTGATTTTTTTATAAAATAAACTTATGGGAGTATTGAGGGGAAAAATCGTTTTATTTATTATGTGTCTGCTGTTATCTATACCAGTATATGCGGAAGATGCAGGCTCTGCTCCGTCAAGTTCCGGAGCTTCAGTACAAAACGACTTTTCCGAATATATGAATACTCTGCAGGGTCAGATTCAGAAGAACTGGAACCCGCCGGATTTTTTGGAAAAAGACGGGCATGCAACAATAATGTTCAGCATTAACAGATGCGGAGATATAATTTCAACCCAAATAGTAGAAAGCTCCGGCGATGAAGTTTTTGATGAATCAGCAATGGAAGCTCTAAGAAAAGCATCTCCGTTCAACCATTTTCCTGCCAATACCTCAAGAGGCTCTTTAACAATCAAATACTCATTCGATACTTCTATTGTCAAAACAGATAATATGCAGGAATATGTTAAAAATGCCGACAAATACTATAATATAAACAATCACCAAACTGCACTTAATTATATCAATCGCGCAATTGACGAAGTTGAAGGCGACAGCCGTTCATATTTTCTGTATGGCAAACGCAGTAGAATTAAGCGCGCGCTCGGTGATGTTGACGGCGCAAACGCGGATATGGACGAATCTAAACGCCTAAAAGCAAAATACGACCAGAAACGCATTAATGCAAGCAAACTGATTGCAGAAATGGAGCAGACCCCTTATTCATATTTCTACCTTGCTCATTCCTACGAAATCGCTGGAGATTATGAACACGCAATAGAAGCAATTGATAAGGCTATTGCGCTGACGGAATTAAACAACCAGTATAAAAGATACAGACAAGAATTGACCCAGAAAAGCAGTTTGTAAAATTAACATATTTTAATACAAATAGCAATTTATTTTTTTACGGGGTTTGGTATTTAAAAGGAGTTTATAAATATGCCGTTCTCAATTAATTTATCCCATATTCCGTATCCCGAAGTCAAAAAATCTTTAGTTGTAGGTAATTTTCATGATTATACAATTAATAAAGGGCTTAATGCCTGTTTTAATAAAGGACTGCGGACGGAAAATATTAACAGCTGTACCGCAGGTGTTCTTAATGCAGGCAAAAGAAATTTTATGTTTCATTCCGCGCCCGAGATGCAAAACCTTGCTAACGTAAAGCAAGAACTTGCAAGACAAATTGATAAACTCCGCCAGAGCTGTGATGAAATAAAGGGATTTATCTGCGGGGGCTGGGCTCTTAATACAAAGGACAAAGAAACCGTAAGAAGTTTTGATTTATACAACACAATTGCAGATACTCTGGATGAACTCGGAGTAAAATTCACAATGCTCTGCGGAAAAGAAAAAGGCAGTCCGATGGATAATATGTATGCTGTTAATCAAGGTGTTACAGTCTGGAACAACAGCTTTAAAGAGCTTCTGCCCGATATAAAAAACAAAGCAGATATGCAGGATGTTTTAGAAAAACAGTACCAATTTGTCGAGCTTTCACCCGAAATTGATATCACAGCTTCTGCACCTAAACTAAAATCTTTAGCCGGCTAAAAGACGGGCGTAGTGCTCATTATAGAAGCTTTCAAATTCGTCGTTTAAAATAGCCTGCCTTGCTTTTTTTGCAAAATCAATAAGGAACTTGATATTATGAATGGACATTAAAGCCTGCCCTGTTCCTTCACCGCATTTATACAAATGCCTTAAATATGCTCTTGAATGATTTTGGCAAGCATAACAGTCGCACTTTTCATCAAGCGGACGCGCATCATCCCAGTATTGTGCATTCTTAATCTGTTTCTTGCCATCCCACGTAAAGAAGGAGCCATGCCTTGCGTTACGCGTAGGAAGAACGCAGTCAAACATATCAACTCCGCGTTTAATACCGTCGAGCAAGTCCTCCGGAGTGCCGACACCCATTAAATAGCGCGGTTTATTCTGCGGAAGAAGCGGTGCCGTAAGTTCTACAAAATGATTCATAGTTTCCTTATCTTCGCCGACGCTTAATCCGCCGATTGCATAACCCGGTGCGTCAATAGAAGATACAAAAGCTGCACTTTCACGCCTCAAATCATCCTCAAATGCCCCCTGGCATATCGGGAACAAAGCCTGCTTCGGGTTTGTTTTTGCTTTAATACATCTTTCAAGCCAGCGGTGTGTACGCTCCATCGCCTCTTTTGCTGTTTTATAATCGCACGGATACGGCGCACACCAGTCAAACGCCATTATAATATCAGCGCCTATAGCCTGCTGGATTTCCATAGAAATTTCCGGACTTATAAAATGCTTTTTGCCGTCCTTTGGATCCCTAAATTCCACCCCGTCTTCCGAGATTTTTCTCAAATGCGCAAGCGAAAACACCTGGAACCCGCCTGAATCAGTAAGTACTGGTTTTTTCCAGTTCATCCACCCGTGAATACCACCGAATTTTTCTATCAACTTATGTCCGGCTCTCAAATACAGATGGTATGAATTAGCAAGTATAATCTGTGCGCCCGTGTCATACAGATTATTATTCGTCACAAGCTTTACAGTAGAATTCGTTCCGACCGGCATAAAAATCGGAGTTTCAATATCGCCGTGCGGAGTATGAAAAACACCGGCGCGCGCACCGGTATTCTTATCTATATGGATTAAATCGTAGCTAAAATTTGACATAATTTATTGGTTTAGGAGTTGAATAGTTTATAAGTTTAGGGATTTAGGAGTTGAGAAGAATTTAAATTCGCTTACGCTCATAATATATCATTTTAACTTCCTCTAAACTTCTAAACTTATAAACCTCTAAACTCTTTAATCCTTCCTTATCCCTGAAAGCGTTCTTCGTCGTACGTAATCATTTCCAGCATAGACTGCCAGTTATCATAGATTTCTTCGGGCTTAAAATACAAATTAATTTCTCTTTGAGCGCTGGCTGGAGAATCAGATGCGTGGATAACATTGTATTCCATAACCTGCGCAAAATCTGCTCTTATAGTTCCCACATCAGCATTCATCGGATTTGTTGCACCAACCATATGGCGTACGCTTTCAATAGCATCGTACCCTTCAACTACCATTGCTACAACCGGTCCGCTTGTAATATAGTGAACAAGTCTTGTGTAAAAAGGTTTTCCGTTATGTTCCGCATAATGCTGTGAAGCTAATTCCGGAGTAACCTGCAGTAACTTCATTGCAACAATCTTAAACCCTTTATTTTCAAATCTTTCAATAATCTTGCCGATAAGCCCTCTTTTAACGCCGTCCGGCTTAATTGCAACGAATGTTCTTTCTTCTGTTTTCATAACCTCTCCTAATAAAATCCTGTTTGGAAATAATCCGTTCAGCTCAATTAGAGCATAAACAGGCTTTAAAGTAAAGAGGGCGGGGCAGGGGTAAGGGGTAAATGAGGGGTAAATGAGGGGTAAATGAGGGGTAAATGAGGGGTAAATGAAAAGGAGGAGGGAGGGAAAATAGAGGTGGCAGAAGGAAGAAATGTACAAAATATACGGTAAATTACCGGTAATTAACCGGTTAATGATGGTAATAGAACAGGTAAAATACAAAAGAACTAAAAAAGTGCTAAATATTATATGTAAAGATTTATTAAAAATAGCAAAAAAAATCTTTTTAGGTTTTAATAAATTAAGGATAAGTGCATCATGTCAATGTTCGGCGATTACAAATCATACAAAAAATATGAACCAGCTTATGAAAGCTGGAAATATAACCGTGATTTGATTGAAGCTAAAAGAATGGCATACTTAAAAAAGCATCCGCAGGAAATCAATGAAGAAGATATCCAGCGCGGAAAAACTCTGATAAGAGCCATAGATATTATGGATGAATACTCCCAAAAACGCGCGCAGGATATGGAAGCGGCAGCGAGTGCGGGAGTTGAAACGGCTCTTATGCTTGCAAGTGCGGTGGGTGCTGTGATGGGTCTAGGTGCTTCCAGCCTCAAATCAGTACAGAAATTTCTCGGAAAAATTGCCGGAAAATATAAATTAAATAAGGAGTTTTTAACCACATTTGTTCCCCTTCTCGGCGGTTTGGTTACCGGACTTATTGTTTCTTTTCCGCTTCAAGCATGGACTGCAAGAGCGCAGGTTTCTGCTTCCCGCAAAGGCAGATTTGAAGCAATGAGAAAAGACTTGAACAGTCCGAACGGCTTTGCAATACTTACTCCGGAACAGGCAGAAGAAGCTAAAGAGATTATGAATAATCTTCCTGAAGAAAAAGAGAAAAAACGCAAGAAAATATCCGGAGGACTTAAAAACTGGAAAGAACTCGCTGTCGACAGCAAAGAATACAAAACCCAGCGCAGACAGTTTGAAGAAGAGCTGGCAGAAGTCCAAAAACACATAGATGATGAATTGACACCGGAAGAAACAGAAAATGCTAAAAAAGAACAGCAGTTACTGACAAAACTTGTTGAAAAAATTGATATTTCATCACAGGATTATGCACAAAATGCAGAAATGGCTATCGGGCTTGTCAGCACAGGATTGCTCGCAGGAGGTTTCTTAACCGGTGCCGTAACCAAAAAAATCCTCTCGCTGTGTAAACTAAAGTCCGCCGAAACAACAGAAAATATTATACAGTTTGCGACACTTCTTGCGACAGTCGGCTTAAGCATAGCAGGCACTCTGATTGCAAAGGACGCTTCACGCGTAGGAAGATTCAAAGTTAAGCAGGAACTTTTGAAACATCCGGAAACTTTCGTTTATGTCGACGATAACAAAACCAAAGATATTGAAGATATTGAAATCAGCAATCCTAAACAAAATGTATTTGCATTTCTCAAAGAAGCATGGAAAAACAGAAAAGAATATAACAAATATAAAGAAACTATCGCCAAAGAAGAAAAGCGTTTTTACCAAGCTGTTGAAAAACTTAAATTATCCCAGGAACAGCTCAAAGATGCAAAACGCCTTCAAAGGAATACTTTTATGACATTCAATACCGTTGATGAGAAGTCGCAGAAGTATTCAGAAAGTGTAGAAGCTCTCGGAGAGTCCGTAAGCTACCTGCTCAGTTCTATCAGTAATTTGATGATTATTACTTTGATGGGATTATTCAGCAAAAAAATTGCCGGTGCCAATAAAGTTGAAGGCATATTGAGAGGCGCCGGAATCGCGTTAATTTCAGTTATTCCGGTAATGCTGTTTAATATTTATATGACAAAAGAACAGAAAAAAGCATCAAGAGTTGCCAATATGCTTGCAATTAATGAAATGAGCGATTACAGGAAATTTAGATAAAGGGGGTAAATAGAAGGGGGTAAATAAGAGAAGGAGTAAATAAGAATTATTCCTCTCTAATCATAAAATTTTCCGGTAATTCTTCATCCAGCATTCTGCCAAATTCTTCAAAAGTTATGCCTAAAGCACCAATTATTTTTAATAAACTGGTCATATAAGCTTTATTCTTACCCTTTTCAATCATATAAAGCGTAGTTTTAGAAATATCATTCTCATAACAAAAAATCGTAAACTTTAATCCTTTCTGTTTACGCACTTTGGAAATAACTTTTCCTACAGCCTTTAACAATATGTCGTTATCGTCTTGCATTAGACTAATAATAATGCTATTATTAATAAAAATGTTTCGTACTTCCGAAACAAATAGGAGTATTATTTATGGATAAAAAACTTGAATATTTGCAGGATTTAGAAAAGATAATTTTTGAAAATAAACTTATGCTAAAAATTCTCCATAGTTATTGTGAAGATGAAACTTCGCAGTCAGAAGAAATTTCGGCAATTCTTGTAGGGCTTGATAATCGGCTGGAAAAACATGAAAAAATAGAAAAAATCTTTGATGAATTATACAAGCTAACAGGCACCGCATCTGTTCATCACCAGAGCGTTTAGTAGGTAGTTCTGTAGATAATGTCTACAGAGCTTCGTGATTCGTGAGCCGTGACTCGTGAATCGAGGTATCAAAAATGATATAAGTAAACAAGGCACAGTTAAAGAAATTCTATAACCACAAGTCACAAGTCACGAGTCACGGCTCACGAATCACCCTCTACTCCAAATTTCGGATTTCGCCCAGCCGCTTAGTCACTTTCCCCGCTATTTACCAATACAAAAATTCTCAAATATATTATCAAGCAGTTTGTCTGTCACAAGTTCGCCAGTAAGTTCATCCAGCGCAAGCAGTGCGGACTTTACGTCGATAGAAATTAAATCCTGCAGTTCATTCACCTGTGATGCCAAAAGCGCCTGTTCAAGAGATGCTTTTGCGCGTTTTAAGCATGCCTGCTGGCGGGTATTTGTTACAAAATCAAGAGCTTCCGGCTCTATATCACAAACCTTTGTTTTAAGCAGTGCTTTTAATTCTTTTATGCCTTCGCCTGTACGTGCGGAAATGTATAATGCGTCATTAGGTTTAGCAGAAGCAATATCCGACTTATTGGCAATAACAATGTGGTTTTTATCTTTCAAAAGTTCTAAGACTTCTCTGTCTTCTTCGTCCATACCTTTTGAGGCATCATACACAAATAACACTAAATCAGCCTCATCGAGAGTTTTTTTAGAATATTCTATACCGATTTTTTCTACTTTTGAAACATCTTCATCGCGAATGCCTGCTGTGTCTATTAATGTTACAGGTATTCCCAAGTCCAGAGTTTCCCTGAGAACATCCCTTGTAGTGCCGGCTATTTCCGTAACAATAGCTCTATCAAGACTCAGCAGTGCATTAAATAAAGAGGATTTGCCCACATTAGGTTTCCCTACAATTGCAACAGAAGCACCCTGGCGGAAAATATTTGAGGTTTCCGCGCTTGATAACACATTATCAATTTTTGAGATAATATTTTCAAAATTTTCTATAAGATATGAATACTCCGGCTCTTTCACATCTTCCGGAAAATCAATACCCGCAGTAATTTTTGATAGGACTTCAAAAATATCGTTTCTTATATCATTAATTTTTTCCTTCAAGACTCCGGACAAATTTTTCATAGAAACTGTTGCAAAATCAGAGGTTTTGGCATGTATAATATCCGCTACCGCTTCTGCTTGAGATAAATCCATACGCTTATTCAAAAAAGCGCGCTTGGTAAACTCTCCCTTTTCAGCCATTCTGGCGCCGTTTCGGAGAACCAGATTAAGTATATTTTTAACGACATTCACACCGCCGTGGCATTGGATTTCCACAACATTTTCGCCCGTATAGCTGTTCGGTGCAAAAAACGGAAGCACTATAACTTCATCTATTTTTTTACTGCCGTCCAAAATCCAGCCGTGGTTAAATTTTCTCGGTTCAAATTTTGGATTAGAAAAAATCTTTTCAATAATTTCAAACGCCTTATCGCCGGATATTCTAATAACTCCGACCCCTCCTGCACCCATAGGGGTTGCTGGCGCTGCAATTGTATCAAATTCTTCCAAAATATTCATAAATAAATTGTAACCCAAAAACATTCATCATATAATATTTGTATGAAAATAAAAGATTTAATAACCGCCTCCGGCGCAAAAGTTTTAAAAGAGATTGATGAAGAGCTGGACGTAAATATTTCCACAGACACACGCACCATTAAAAAAGGTGACTTTTATCTGCCGTTAAAGGGCGCTTCTTTTGACGGAGAAAAATTTATCGGACAGGCTTTAGAAAAAGGAGCTGTTGGCGCTTTTTCAACCGGAGAAGAAGGAACTCTTCAAGTTAATGACACGCTCGAAGCGTATTTGAAGCTTGCTAATTACAGAAGAAACAAGCTGAACTTTACAGTCGTTGCAATTACAGGAAGTTCCGGAAAAACTACAACAAAAGAACTCGTTGCATCAACTTTGAGCGAGAAATACAAAACTTTTAAAACTCCGCTTAATCATAATAACGAAATAGGATTTTGCCAGACCATATTTGAAGCGCCCGATGATACGGAAGTTCTTGTTCTTGAGATGGGAATGCGCGGAAAAGGCGAAATTGAACTGCTGTCAAAGTATGCAGAACCGGATATTACAATTATTTCAAATGTCGGAACAGCGCATATCGGACGCCTCGGCTCAAGAGAAAATATTGCAAAAGCAAAATGCGAAATCGTTAAGTACCAGAGGGGAAATATTTTTATTGCACACGATGATGAGCTGATTAAAAACAACATTCAGTTTAACGGCAAAAAAATATTTTACTCCATTAAAGACGTAAAGATTTTAGAAAAAACAGCACACTATTCAAGATTTGAATATCAGGGCAATGTTTATGAATTGAATGCCGGCGGTGATTACAATATAGAAAATGCCTTAAGTGCAATTAATACCGGCATTGCACTCAATATGAGCATAAACGAAATCCGGACGGGCTTAAAAAAATATTCTCCGATAGAAAAACGCTGGGAAGCTGTAAATGCAGGCGGTTATGAAATAATAAACGACAGCTACAATGCAAATCCGGAATCAATGAGAGCCTTTGTTGATACAATAGTTGAGCTTTACAAAAACTATGTTATTATTCTCGGCGATATGGGCGAGCTTGGCGAAAACGAAATTGAATACCACAAAGAACTCGGAAGATATATCAACGGAAAAATTCCCGCAGACTCCTGTGTTATATCAATAGGCAGGCTGTCTCAAAACATAACCGGCGAAATTGCAAACTGCACCGCAGTGCATTTTGATACTATAGAACAGGGCGTAAATTATATAAAAAATAATATAGATAAAAGCAGAACCCTGTTTTTAAAAGCATCAAGAAGCATGCAATTTGAACGCATTATAACAATGCTTGCCGAATAGAAAGCTTCTATAATAAGATTATTACATTTCAAGATTCATTTGAGAGAATTGAATAATCTTGTTTTTACCGCGGTGTTTAGCGTTATAGAGAGCATGCTCAGCGTATCTTATTACGGTATTTGCATCCTCATCTACATCCGGCATGCATGGATATGTTGAAATACCGCCTGAAATAGTAACTTTGTGCGGTTCTTCTTCGCCTGCTGGAATAAACTCCATTTTCTCAACTTCTCTTCTAAATCTTTCACCGAACAAGAAAGCATTCTCTTCAGAAGTATTCGGAAGCACAAGCAAAAATTCTTCATCGCCGTATCTTGTCAAAATATCTTCTTTTCTTATCATTGCATTTAATTTATTCGCAATGTTTCTTAAGAGAATATCGCCCCATTCATAGCCGTACATATCGTTTACAACCTTAAAGAAATCTATATCAAACAATATGCAGGAAAGTTTTGTGCCGTATCGTCTTGAACGCGAAATTTCTTCTTCCAGACGTTCCTGCAGATATTTTCTGTTATGAAGTCCTGTCAAATCATCAGTAGTAGAAACTCTTTCGAGCTTGTCTTTAATTGTTTTAATTCTCAAAAGCGCATTAACTCTTACAATTAATTCGTCAGTATTAGCCGGATCTTTAATAAAATCGTAACCTTCAGCCCTTACAGTAACATCACGTCTTGTCGGTCCGAAAAACAAAATCGGGCAAGGGAATTTATTTGTCATCAAAGCGTCTTTTGCAAGATCAATATTTTCAACAATCATCAAAGACGGATTAATAACCGCATAATCCTTCATCTGATCTATAGAAACTACTCTTACATCAGCTTCATCAATATCCATTAATACTGTCTGTATCTCCGGCATAGGCTTTGTTGAATAAATAACAATATTGCTCATAAAGTTTCCTCTTATTTAAATTCATTTCTCTTATATTTAAATATACACTAATTGTAACACTTTGTAAAACATTTCTTTTTACAATGCAAAAGCCCCGATAAGAAACCGACTGATTGTATGTAGATATTTACTCCAATGCGGTTATAAATATAAAACACACAAAACAAATCTAAAAACTATTTTTTCATTTTTTTGGACTATTGTTACTTAATGTATTGATTAGTATAATAACATCAAAAGATTTATTATAAACTGAGCATAATAGCGCCAATAGCTTTATTCAACGCTCATTTTACGACAAATCCTTCAAACTTGACAAGATAAAGGATAATAATATGAAAAAATATTTTGTATTTGGAATAACTCTTGTTCTTACGACCCTTATCGTCCTAGCTGATGATGCAAAGTTTACAAATGCTCTGAAAAATTGTTCATCCTATTCTGAAAGCGGTACTGTTAACACTGAAGGTGTGAATGTTACATCCAGCAAGAAGATTTTAGGCTGGGAAGGCGACAAATGTGTTTATCAGGAAAAAGTGCAGTTTTCCGGAATTGATTCCTGCATAACCTGCAAACTGACACGTTCGCAAATTAATGAGCTTGTGTCCGTAATGCAGGCGTACGCACTTGTTCAGCAGTATTCTAACGACGATGTCGATACATCAAGTATTTCAGCTGTTCAGAATAATCCTGTTGTAAAGGCTTGGAATAAATATCTGCAGGACAGCTCCGTATGCAGTGTAACAACAAATCAGCCAGTAAAATAGATGCAAAAAGATTATGATATAACCAAAACTAAATTAATCATATGGGACTTGGATGAAACGCTCTGGGACGGTATTCTAAGCGAGGGCGGAATTGTTTTTAAGCCGGAAATTCTAAATTTTATTGAAGAGCTTACAACTAAAGGCATCGTGAATTCAATCTGTTCCAAAAATACTTATGCCGATGTTAAAAACAAATTTTTATTAAGCGGATTCAAAAGTTTTTGGGACTTGTTTGTTTTTCCATCCATCAGCTGGACTCCAAAAGGAGAAAGAGTCAGCAATATTATCAAGGACATGAACCTTAGGGCGGAAAATGTTATTTTTATTGATGATAACATTTCCAATATCAATGAGGTAAAGTTTTATGCGCCGGATATTATGACGGCTCACCCCTGCGAAATTCCTAAAATGATGGAAGAACTCTACCTTGTAAATGATTACGATTTTGAACATACAAGGTTAAAACAGTATAAAATTCTTGAAGCCAAAAGTTTTGCAAGGGGCGAAAGCTCTAATGAAGAGTTTTTGAGAAAAAGCGGTATAAGAATCTGTTTAAAAAAAGACTGCCTTGAAAATATCGGCAGGATAAAAGAATTAATACGCCGGACAAACCAGTTAAATTTTACCAAATTTCGGGATGAAAATTTAGAAGAAACTATTAAAAATACAGAATCCGCTTATATTATTGCAGAAGATAATTACGGAAACTACGGGATTTGCGGGTTTTATTCCCTTGATAAAAAAGAAAACAGGCTCATACATTTTCTTTTTTCCTGCAGGATTATGAATATGGGAATAGAGCAGTTTGTTTATTCTTTCTTAGGTAAACCGCAGATTGAACTAAAAGGCACAGTCGCATCTTCTCTTGACAGCGAGCCGGATTGGATTAATGTTGTTGATGATTTGCAGGTTAACGTACCGGTAAGGACTGTTAAAAATGACGTTAACATTCTTTTTAAAGGTCCGTGCGATTTATATTCTTCGCTGAGTTATATAAATGCCGGCTGTAATATAGATACCGAATTCCCGTACTGGAACAAGTCACTTGTCTATATCTTAGCCCATACGCATACTGCGTTTATTGAGCAGACGCATAAGTTTTCCAAAGAAAAGCTTGAAGAACTCTCAAAGCGCTTTCCTTTCCCTAATCCGGATGAGTTTAAAACCCGATTTTTTGATAAAAAATATAATCTGATATTTTTAAGCCTTTTGACAACAACCCACAGCGGGCTTTACATCAATAAATATGATGAAAGCTATGCCTTGTTTGGATATGCAGATTGTGATATAACCGATGAAAACAATTGGGAAACAATTTTAAAACCGATTCCTCAATGGGCAAAAGAACAAAATGTCATTATGCTCAAAGAATTTAAAAATAATTATGTTTTTGCGGGCAATCCGCCTGTAGATACAGTTATTAAGAATTTGAGATATATAAAAGAGAATACAAACGCTGATTTAGTTCTTATTCTGGGAAGCGAAATCCCGACAGACAAAGTTCTTGCAGGCTATGAAAATATGGCAGAAAGACACAAGATATTGAATGATGCTGTGAGAAAAAATTTCAAAAACGAAGTTGATTTTATTGAACTCAGCGATTTCATAAAAAGCGATGAGGATTACGCAGAGTGCATAAACCATTTTTCACGCAGAGTTTACGCTGATTTAGCCCGCAAGATTACTGAGATTGCCAACAAGAAATTGGGGAACGAGTATTTGAGTTTGAAGTGACTAAGTGACTGAGTGATTTAAATTGGTGAAGGGTGAGGAGTGAAGGGTGAAGCGAAGAATTGAAAATGATATAAGTAAACGAGGCTCAATTAAAGAAATTCTATAACCACAAATCACGAGTCACGAGTCACGGCTCACGAGTTGCCTAATCCCCCTTTCCCCTTCACGCAAATTTTATAATAATCAATCACATTCATTGTAACACCGGAATTGTCCGGATTTCCCCAGCCCGGCGATAAAATTATCTTCGAAAATTCAAGCTGTTTTGGAGGATTGGGAATATATTTTTCAGACCTGTCAAAAGCTTCAAAATACATATATTTGAAATCATATGTAATATAGCCTAAAAGATAATATTTTTTGCGGAGTCTTTCAAGTCTGTCAAAACCTTCTTTTAGCTCCCCGCTTACGTCAATAATTTCTATAGGATTCTCAAATTTTTTATCCGAATAAATCTGCATAAAACTATTATACAAAAAATAAAGGTTCGTGAGGAAATCCCCGCGAACCACAGAGTCGTAATACTGAATGAAAATTTATTTATTTGTTATTTCTGTAATATTCTCTAATCTTAACTTTTGGCACTACTGACATACCAGGAATGATTGAGTATTCTTTAGGATCAATTTTTTCCGTAAATACGATTTTTACAGGAATTCTCTGTACAATCTTAACGAATGACCCTACAGCATTTTCAGGCGGGAAAAGACTTGCTTTGGCGCCGGAGCTTCTTTGAATACTGTCAACTTTACCCTTGAATACTTTATCCGGATAAGTATCTATTTTGATATCTACATCCATACCTTCTTTCATTTTAGTCAGCTGGGTTTCTTTATAGTTTGCAACAACCCATACATCATGCGGAACAATTACAAACAAAGGAGAACCAGGCTGAACCATCATACCTACTTCAACTTTTTTATTGGAAACCGTTCCGTCAATCGGCGCCAAAATGTCAGTATATTCTAATGCAAGTTCTGCCGCACGTTTTTGTGCCTTTAAAACGTTTAAGTCTGCATCGGCAACCTTTGCATTTCTGGAAGGATCCTTTGAAAAAATAGATTGTTCGGCAGAAGTCTGCTTTGCCTGTTTGCTTTCCAAATCTGTTCTTGCTCTGTCCAAAGTTTGTTTTGATACAGCACCTGCAGCATACAAGTTTTCATATCTTTCAACATCCTTCTGAGCAAGTGCGATTTCTGAATTAGCAGCGTTCAAATCTGCATGAGCATTTTCTTGATTTAATAAAGCACGCTCATATGCTGCTGTTGCCTGATCAAGCTTTACCTGATAATCAATTTTATCAATAACGGCAACAACCTGTCCCGCTTTAACCGGCTGGTTATCTTCCACAAGAACTTTTACTATCTGACCGGAAACTTTCGGAGAAACAGAAACCGTTGTTGTTTCTACATAAGCATCATCTGTAGACTGGCAGCCTAAATATTCATATATAAAATATCCGGCAATTATTATGCCAAGCAGCGCCAAAAATGAAAATATATACCGTTTTTTTACAGGTAGTTTCCTTGTATTTTCTTCTTCTATTTTATTTTCTTCACTCATAATTACACCTTTTCTATTTATATTTGTATCTCTAATGTTTCTTTTAATACATTTCTTAAATCTTTAAGTAAATCGCCAACTCTAGCGATATCGCTGTTATTAATTCTTTCCTTAACAAGCACAAAATGCGGTTTAATTTTTTCTGTAGCTTCTTCCGTTTTTTTTCTTCCCGCTTTTGTAATCTCTACTATCTTCACAGGACGATTATTTTTTATGGAAAGTTTACGTGTAATAAATCCTTTTTTTTCCAATGCATCTAGCAGCTTTCCGGTATTTGCCCTGTCTTTTAATATCAATTTTGCCAAATCCCTCTGGCACATTGTCGGATTACATAATAAAACATCAAGAACCGAAAATTCTTCAACAGAGATGCCTGCATTAAATTTATCAAACACCTGCTGTCCCAGAAGTTTACAATATCGTGCAGTTAATTCTATCTGATAGAAAATATTGTCAGTGTAATGTTCTTCCAATTTTGTCAATCCCCTGTTTAAAGTATGTTTTTTTTACAACATGTTGCAAATGCAACATAGTTATGTTATCATTGTTGTCAGAAAAAATCAAGTACCTTTGGAGAAGAAAAATGAAAAAGTTATTAACATTGGCTATATTGTTCTCATTGGGGATGGGAAATGTTGTTCCCGTAATTGCTGCAGAAAAAGCGGGAAAAACTGTTTTATCAGCAGGTGCAGAAGAGAACGTAGACAAGAATAAGAAAAAAGAGAAAGGAGCTGATAAAATCACTCCGCAAAAAAATAAATATGAATACATCAATATGTCATGGTGGGGACAGTTTAATGATGATATTTTAAACGGTTATATTATTAAAGCCGTTGAAAATAACAAAGATTTAAAAATGGCTACATTAACAATTGATGAATATTATCAAAATGTTATTATGCAGAGAGCCGGAGAACTTCCTCAGTTACAGGCAGGATTTTTGCCGGGTTACGGCGGTATAATGAATCATGAAGCAGGTAGTTTTTTACTTCCTATTATAGCAAGTTACGAACTTGATTTGTTCGGGAAAAATCATAATAAAACAACTGCAATCAGGAAATTGTATGAATCTTCTATTCTTGACGAACAGGCTGCATATATTTCAATAGCATCATCAGTCGGCAGTGTTTATATAAATATAGTTAAACTGGACGCTATGATTGATTTGCAGGAAGATATTGTAAAGTTAAGAAAAGAAATTTTTGATATAATGACAATCAGCAATGCAGAAGGCATTATTTCGACTTCTGATTTGGTAAAGGCTAATCAATCTTACATTTCAGGAGTTACAGACTTAACTGATTTGAAAAAAGAAAGAACCAAATTACTGCATCAGCTTGCAGTCTTGACAGGCGACAGTCCTAATAATATTGAGGAATACAAAAGAATTGATTATAGAGAACTTGCGTTTTCCGGAAATATTCCTGAATTTGTAAATTCTGATGTAATCATGAAGCGCCCCGATTATATCAAGGCGGAAAAAATGCTTGAAAAAGCGGGAATTGATGTAAAAGTTGCAAGAAAAGAAATGCTTCCGTCTTTGAATCTCGGCGGGCTGCTGCTATTTAACTCAACAAATTTCGGAAGCTTGTTTACGACTAACAATATGTTGTGGGGATTTGGCGGAGGAATTATTCAGCCTCTGTTTATGGGCGGAAAGCTTAGGGCTAATTTAAAATCCAAAAAGATTGCTTACGAGAAAAGTCTAAAGAATTATGAAAAAGTTAACCTAACTTCTATGCAGGAAGTCAATGACTCTCTTGTATCAGTCAATATGGACAAGGAAAAGCTTACTAAGCAGAAGAAAATACAAGAACTTGAGAAAAAAGACTTTGAGCTTTCTAAGTGCAAATTTGCTCAAGGAACGATTGCAAAGCTTGATTTGAATCAAAGAGAGGAAAATCTGCTTTCAGTAAACAAAATGGTATATTCAAGCGAGTTTGACTGTATGATAGATTATATAAGCTTCTATAAAGCAATTGCAGCACAAAATATTTAATCCAAAACTAACCAAAAAGGGCGTTTCTAAAAGAAACGCCCTTTTTTTATGCATTTATCTTAAAAAGTTTGTAATCACTCTCTTTGCTTTGCAGAAGAAGCATGAATCTTTTTCGTGTATTTCCTTAATCTCCGCTATCTTATACGGTTCCGGCTGGGGAGTTCTCTGGTATTTTACAGCAGGAATTCCGAGGAGCATTACATAGACCGGTTTGTAACCGGACGGAATTTCAAGCATTTCACAGATTTCCGGAAAGAACTTCAAACAAACTTCCGCAAATCCGCACCAGCAGGTTCCAAGCCCCAGATGCTGGGCATAAAGTTCAAAATAACTCAGCGCAATAATCGGATCTTCCATTGCACAAGGCGCGCTGATCGGAGAAGATACAACAACCATATGAGGCGCGCCTCTAAAAATAACATCTTCGCCGTTCAAAAATGAATCCTTATATTTTGAAAATTTATTGACCAGAGGCGAAATTGCTTTATAAGAAAGCGTTTTAATAATCAAATCATTAACCCGTTTTCTAATAATATCCATAGCAGATTTCTTTTCAACAATAGAAAAATGCAAAGCATGGGAATTGCATCCGGTCGGAATATAAGGAAGCATAGCTTTTAATTTATTGAATGTTTCTTCAGAAATCTCTTCATCTTTGTATTGTCTTACACTTCTTCTTGACTTAATCAGACTCAGAATGTTGTCATAATTAACTACCTCAGATTCATCCGGATTTTTGCCGTTAAAAGATAAGGCGCCTGTAGGACATATTGCCATACAATGCTGGCAGGAAATACAGCGCGATTCATCTTTCATTTCCGGAAAATTTTCTTTGTTAAAACCAATGCATCCGGAAAGGCAATCGCTTATACAAAGCCCGCATCGGATACATTTATCCTTGTTAATTTCAATTGTTTTCATATTCACTCCTTTATTGTTTGGCATCTCTAACATTGACTAACACTAAATTTTGAGGTTTAATGACATTATGTTAATATCTATTCTTGAAAAAATCAATGGGTTGAATGAGAGTTTGAACGATTTTATTTTTGCACCGCTCTACACCCTTGCAGACAAACTTTCTATCAGTGATTGGATTGTCGACGCGTTTATTGACAGTATCAGCCTAATCCCGTTTCTGTTCGTCGTATTTGTACTCATTGAACTTGTGGAATTTTATTATGCAGACAAGATTAATTCACTTTTAAAAGGGGCAGGCAAAGGAAGCGCCGCAATCGGAGCCTTGGCTGCAATTATTCCGCAATGCGGTTTTTCTGTTATTGCAAGCAGTCTTTACGCTAAACGCATTATAACCAGAGGATGTCTTATTGCAGTTTATCTTGCAACTTCCGATGAAACCATCCCGATTCTGCTTGCAACTCCGAGCAAAGCATATTTGATTGTGCCGATAGTCGGAATAAAACTCTTAATCGGTATTTTAGCGGGATATTTGATTGATTTTGCCATTCCGCAAAAAACAGAAAATACCCAAAATAATGAAGAAGAAATTATTGCAGAAGAAGGATGCTGCAAACACGGACTTGAACACGGACACAAGCGCGAACTTTTAATTCATCCTGTTATACACACTGCAAATGTTTTTATTTTCGTTCTTATAATAACATTAATTATAAATTATTGTTTAACAAACGTTACAATTACTGATTTCATACAGGGCGGAAAATATATCCAGCCCGTAATTGCTTCCTTTGTCGGTCTGATTCCCAATTGCGCAATATCAATCGGAATAACAATGATGCTTATAAAAGGAACCATCTCTTTCGGGGCTGCAATGAGCGGGCTGCTCTCCAACGCAGGATTAGGATTGCTTGTTCTGCTTAAGAATAATGATTTTAAAGACACCGTAAAAATTATTGCAATACTTCTTATAATAAGTATTCTATCCGGACTTGCAATTAATTTTGTATCATAAGACAAAAATTTTTTTTACGTGTTTTATAAAAATCATGAATATAACATTACTTTCAGAACAATACCCCAAAAGTCCTAATTTTAACGGGCATTCCAGACAAATTCAGACACAGCTTGATAAAATTTTAAATACATCTAATTTGCCAACTGTTCAAAAAGATGAATTTATAAGTCTTCTCAAAAAGGCAGATATTACGCGCAGGGAAAAATTTATTGAAGAAGGCAGCCACAATGCAGTCTACAAGATTACAAGAAAATATGCCGCTAGAGTGCCAATCGGCTGGGAAAAAGTTAAAAATGACTGGACAGCAAAGCTTTCTATCGGTAAACAGATTTTCTCAAATTTAAAAAATTATTTTGGCGAGCCGATTGTGGAACTTGATAAATTTCAGATATTACACAATGTCGGCAGACATTTACCCGCGGGGGTGCCGGAGCATTTGTCAAAAAGCTTAAGCAGAAACCGGATGAAGAAATACTACTTGAATACATATCTAAAAAAATTTGCAAGCATACCGCAGTCAAGCTATGATAATTTTGCACAGGATATGGCAAGACTTAATGATATAAAACTCGGAGCAAGAAGATACTGTGTTTTTGATTACCTAAACCCCAATAACGTTGTATTGAGCAAAGGAAAACTATATCTCGTTGATGAAATTGATACAAATTGCGATAAATCATACGCTAACACAACTGCCAAGCTTTTGAATGTTTTTATCAACAGGTTAAACCGCAGATTTGAAGCGCCTAATATTCCGGACAATAAAACTGCACTTGTAAGAAAAATATTTAAAAAAGTTGTTCTTGCATCAAACAAAGCCGGTCTGCTCCATGCTGATACAAAAGAAGATTACGCATTCTGGCAGACGGCGCTGAAAAAATGCAGAATAAAAGAAGAACCCTATAACGTTTTGAATACATTAGAAGAAATTGAATCCCGCTTTCCGGTAGAAAAACGCACAGAAAAGATAAATAATTACTTAAACAGCCTGTTTTTTGAAAATCCTATAAACAGATGATGCGCAATTTAAGTTCAAGTTATATTCTGCTATTAGGGGGAGAGTGTAATGCTGAATCATGTAATTATTGAACCGCCAAAAACAGAGATTTCCGGTTCTATAACAAAAAATTGGACAGAACAGGCGATAGAATGCTACAAGCTTAACGGCAACTGCAAAGAATGCTCTATTAAAAAAGCACATTATTCTTTTGACTGCCAGATGCCAAAAGTCATAGAAATCTTAAAGCTTATGAACGGCGAGCCGGAGCTTGATTAAAATTTAGAACCGATTTTTTCTAAGAAAATAACATCGTCAAAATCTTTACGTTTTTTCTCCGTAAGTGCGGGTTCTGCTTCATATCCTAATGTAATTATGGTAGATAAAATCTGCTTGGAATTTAGTCCGAGTATTTCTTTTACTCTTGCATAAACTTCCGGCAGAATTCCCGTGATTTCATTTCCCAAAGCTCCGATAATACAGGATTTAACATTCAATGACTCTGCCTCCAGCATCATATAAGAAATCGGATAAATAACCTGTTCCATTGTTCTAATAAGCAGTCCGTTATCCCCTTGCAATGCAGGATTGAGAGCAGGTTTAGATATATGAGTGATTTTTGCTTCTTCCCACCCGTTCAAATCCGCAACACATACAATTAAAGCATCCGCGTTTTTAACATGAGCCTGCCCTGCAGAAAGCTCTGATAACAAATCCTTTGTTTCCTGCGATTTTATCAAAATAAATTTCCAGCACTGAACATTCATCCAGGAGGGTGCAAGTCTGCCGGCTTCAAGAATTTTTCTCAAATCCTCATCCGGAATATGTTTGTCAGAATATTTTCTTACACTTTTTCTTGATTTAATTAAGTCTAACATATTATCCTCCTTATAGATTAATTCAGCTTTTTCATTTCTCGCCGGAGCCTCTTCTTATTATTGACCCCTATTATTTATTATTTACCCCCCCCCCGCTAGCCTTCGGCAAGGACTACGGTAAAGTCGCTTCCGACAGAAAAGGTTTCGGTCGGGTCAAAAACAAACTGCATGTTATTTAACTCTGGCATTTTCTTCTGAAGCCAGTTAAAGAAATCTACAGACACAGCATTTTTATTTGCAACAAACCTTGTGTGAGAAAGGTGTGTTATCTTCAGCATATTTACTTCAAAGCCGAGTTCGTTCAGCTTTTCCTTCATCGCAACAGCTTCTTCTTCCTTTTTAGGAGAATACATAATACCGGCTTTAAACTTGGTGCCGTCTAAAGAAGGCTTATCACGATAAATCATCCTGTTTATAACATCCTGCGTTTTTTTAGGATCCAAAATCCAGTAGCTTATGTATCCCTTCTGGTTTGGCGCTCCAGGAAGTGTTGCAATTTCAATTTTATTTTCATCAACGCTTCTTGCAAACGCGGCATACTGTGATAATTCATAAAAACTCATATCAGTCTTGATGTATGTATTAAGCACATTCAAAACTTCTGGGATTTTTGTTATCACCTGCGGGGAGTGCAGTTTTTCAAACAAACTGCGCATAAACCACTGCTGGCGCTGTGTGCGTCCGATATCACCGAGCCCGTCTTTTCTGTATCTTAAATAACCGACAGCCTGCCTGCCGTTAAGTACGGTATTGCCTTTCTGCAGATCTATATGAAGCTTGCCGGCATAATCGTGGTATCTCATCGGTTTTTCTACATAAATAGGAATACCTCCGAGAGCATCTACCACCTTTTCTACCGCTTCATCATGGACGATAATATATCTGTCTATCTTTATTCCGAAAGTTTCTTTCAAGGTCTTTTTAACTAAATCAATTCCTCCGAGAGCGTGAGCAGAGTTAATCTTTTGGATACCGTGGTTATCCGGCAGATAAACCTTGCTGTCACGTGGAATTGAGATTGCATTGATGGAATGAGTTTTGGGGTCGATATTCACTATAATTATTGTATCAGACCTTGTGCCATCCCATATATTACTGCTTCCTGTTCCGTTAGAATCTACGCCGAGCAGGAGAATGTTCTGGCGCTTTGGAGAAAAAGGAACTTCAAAACCTTTGCCTTGTTTTTTTGAAAAGAAATGTCCGGCATCTTCTGCCTGTTCATTATCAAGCTTATTCAAAAAGAAATTGTTCTCTACAACCGTAACACATACAATTACTGCGCATAATACAGCTAGTACGATTGTAAACAGCAGTTTTGCAAAATTTGAAGTATCATCCCTTTCTTCCCGTATGTTCTTTAAAAATGCTTTATATTCTTCTTGTTGATTATTATTGTCATTTGCTATTTTCATATGTAAATATACTCTCTTTACTAAAAAATTATATTTGAAGCATGTAGCAAAATCAATTATTGCAAATGTAACATTTTTAAAGTACAAAGATGGTATGAAAAAGAGAATTTTGTTTATAAATTTTGGCGGTTTAGGGGATGAAATTTTATTTCTTCCTGCAATAATTTCTGTCAAAAAGGAATTTCCGGATTCGGAAATAACGCTTGCGCTTGAGCCGAGAAGCAAAGGAGTAATGACTCTTACGGATATTATAGACAAAAATTTATATGCTGATATAAAACAAAATATATTCACAACTTCTATTGAGGGTAAAAAATCGCTCAATCTTTTTCATAATAAATACGCGGAACTTTTAAAACTTCTTGTTAAAATTTGGACCAAAAAATTTGATATAGTTGTATCTTCCGGTTCAAATAAATTTATTTCAATATTTTTATTTTTGACTTTCATAAAAAAACGCTACGGATACAACACGGGAAAATTGAGTGAAATATTATTGACTGGAGCAGTTCCGCTAAATAAGAATCAATACGCTTCAAAAATGTATCATGATCTTGTGCGCCAGATAACAGATATAAATACAGAGCTTCCGGAAATTAATATTCAAAAAAAACCTCAAGAAGAGGGAACTGTATTAATTCATCCCGGTGTAAGCTTGATGAGCGTCAAGAAGAATATGATAAAGACCATCCCTGCGAAAATATGGGCGGAAACTGTTAAAAAACTCGCAGATAACGGCAAAAAAGTTATCCTCGCAGGCGGTCCGGACGATAAGGAAACCATTGAAACAATCATTAATTCTGTTCCTGCGGATAAATTTGTCAATATGTACGGCAAAACAAAAAATTTAAAAGAACTTGCGGAATTAATCTCCGGTGCAGAAATATTTTTATGCTCTGACTCAGCACCTTTACACATAGCAGTAGCGCTTGGCGTCAAAACATACGTAATATTCGGCTCTACTGATGATAAAAAACTTATCCCTCAGAATGGGAAGGTCATTCCGATAAAAGCAAAAAACTGCACCTGCCCCCTGCGTCCGTGTTTATGGGAAAAACGCCAGAGTACATGCGAAACGCTTGACTGCTTGAATATCAGTGCTGACGAGATAGTTGAACAAATAATGCGCTAAGCTCCGTTTCGATAAACCATCCCTGCAGGCAGACACTACACCGGCAGGTATTTAATATAATCTATTCTGCCCAATGTAACACAATACATATTGTGTTACATTGGGGGTAAAAGATATGAAAGGAGTGCAATTTGGCTCTAAAGCAGGCAAAAAGAAATTAGCCCCCACCCTAACCCTCCCCCGTGGAGAGGGAAGACGCGGGACTTGCAAGATAGAAGCAAGATAAAACAAGGCGCACACCGCGAGCGTGGTGCGTAAGCACCAATAGCGAGCGTAAGAGAACCGGCTTGCCGGTCCAGCCTCGGAGGCAAACGCCAAATTAGCCCCAATGCCCGCAAGGGCATAGAAAACAACCGCTATTTTCTCTTTCTTTTCGTTCTTTTCTTTCTCTTTTGATGCGCAAAAGAGAAAGAAAAGGACAAGGGTAAATAAAGGAGTAAATAAAAAAGGTAAAAGCCAATACACACCTTAAAAACCCTAAAAAACAAAAACCCAATGTAACAGAATATGTATTGTGTTACATTAGGCAGAATGAAAAAACTTCAATAATACACAATAACAGATTTTTGCATATTAGGCGGGAGAATTAAATGAAAAGCGGATTAAAAAGAATTTTTTCTAAATTAATAAACCTAAGACTCAAACAGGACCACATTGTACTCACATTCTTAGGTATAAAAACAAAGTTTCGCGCACCTGTTATAAATAGGCTCGAAACCAACTGCTGTATAGAAAACCTGGACAGACATCTGGCTAACGGGACATACTTTCCGCATCCTGTCGGAATCTGCATCTGTCCGGATGCCGTTATCGGCAAAAAATGCCATATTTTTCAAAATGTAACTATCGGCATGGGAAAATACAACCCCGAGAGAAAAACATCCGCGCCAATCATAGGGGATAAAGTTGTAATATGGGCAAACGCTGTTATTGCAGGAGGTATAACAATAGGAGATAACGCTGTTATCGGCATGGGCTCTGTTGTCACAAAAGATGTCCCGCCAAATACGGTTGTTGCCGGTAATCCCGCAAAATTTATCAGAAACACCCGCGAAGATGACTATCTTGAAAGAAATGTTCTTTATATATAGAGACTCCAAAATTTGTTAATTTGAGCTGTTTTAAAATCTTATAAGTGTAAAATTTTGTAAAAATTTTTCTTTTTACTAGCAAAAAATTTTCTCCGCGCGTTTTAGAACAAATGGATGGTTGATTAATCAAAATATATGATATAATTTAAAACAGCGAGGTGACAAATGAGTGAAGTAAATGGTCCAAAATTTAGTGTTAATCAAGTAAATTACAACGGCATTCAGAAACAAACTCCAGAAACAGCACCGGAACAGAAAGAAGCTGAAGCTCCGAAGATTAATGATTTTTCTGACCCAAAAGCAGAAGCTCTCGGACGTTCAATGCTTTTTAAAGGCGCTGATGACGTAACACACGATTTAAAAGCTCTGCTGGAAAACCCGCAGGTTGCTGAAAATTCTGATAATGCCTTTGAAACAGCTTTTAAAGCAGCTCAAGATGCCGGTATTGAAAACCCGTATGAAGAAGCAGCATCTTTTGCTACAACATCTATGTAATCAGATTATTTAAAGGAAGAGAGTATGGAAGAGAATAACAAGCCTGTTGTTCATTTGATTTCAAAACCGGACAATATGCTAAAAACTATATATACAGCGTGCCGTACATGCTACAGCGCATTAAGCCCGTATGAGATATACAACAGCACTGATGATGAAGAAAAAATGCTCAATCTTATTGAAAGAGTCATCTCTTCAGGACATTATTCAACAATTGAACACATACAGGTAACATTTGCCATCTCTAATGTTTCAAGAGCCTGTACTCACCAGCTTGTGAGACACAGACATATGTCTTTTTCTCAAAAATCTCAAAGATATGTTAAAGAAAAAGGGCAGTTTGATTATATTATTCCGCCTACAATCGCAAAGAATGAAGAGCTGAAAACCAAGTTTGTTAATTTTATGGAAGAGATTTCCAAATTATACTGCGAATTTACAGAAGCCGGTATTCCTGCAGAAGACGCAAGAGCAGTGCTTCCGAATGCCGCAGCAAGCTCTATTGTAGCAAGTTTAAATCTGCGCGAAATGATACATCTTGCAAATTTAAGACTTTGCACACGCGCTCAATACGAAATCAGAACTATGATAAAAATGATGTGCGATGAGCTTATTAAAGAAGAACCCTGGCTTAAACCTTATCTTGTGCCGAAATGTGAAAGACTCGGCTACTGCGATGAAGACAAATCGTGCGGAAGGATGCCTAAATTAGCACAATGAAAAAGCTTGCAATCATATTTACATTAATTTTCCTTGTGCTGGTCGGAATATACTTTTTTATTCTCAAGCCGGAAAAATATGAAGAATCAGATTTGTATACAGAAATTCTTCAGCGCGGAACACTGCGCGTGGGTATTAATACAGATTCCAAACCTTTTGGTTTCTATGATAAAAACTGGGAAATTCAAGGATATGACGCAGATTTAGCCCGCTATATCGCGCAATATATTTTAAAAAGCCCCAATGCCGTAGAATTTTTTCCGGTAACTCCGGCAAACCGAATGCTTAAAGTTTCTACGGGCGAACTTGATATGGTAATTGCCACTGTTACAATTACTCCGCAGAGAGAGGAAATTATTGATTTTTCTATCCCGTACGATTACGCGGGACAGGCACTGCTGGTAAGAGCTAACAGCAGAATAACTTCTATTGCGGACCTTGCAGGACAAAATGTCGGGGTTGTATTCGGAACAACTGCGGAAAAAAATATGCTTTCGCTTGCTCCGGAAGCGACTGTCATCGGCTTTAGGAATTACCACGTTGCCTATGAAGCTCTCAAAAACGGAAAAATTGATGCACTGACTTCTGATGATACAATTTTGAGTGCGTTTGCATTTGAAGATAAATCCGTAAAGCTTCTGCCTAAACGCTATTCGCGCGAGCCATACGGGATTGCACTAAGACAGGGAAAAAGCACACAGAGATTAAGAGAAAATATAAATTTTGCTATCACTGATATGAAAAAGCGCAATAAAATAATCCGCCTGCGCAAAAAATGGGGACTCTAAACTTTTTTAATCCGAAAAGCAAACTTTTTAAACAAAAAGTATGTAAATACCGCTGCGCTAAGAGTGGCTATAATTTGTGCAATAAATACATTTAAATGAAGAACTTTGACAATAAATTCCAGAAGCCCCGCATTTATTAAATAGCTGAAAAACCATGTTGCACAGCACTTAATATATTCTTTCATCCAGTTGCCGTTTCCTTTGAATACCAGAAATTTCTGAGTGGTAAAGGAAACCACGGAAGATATTGCCCAGGCAAGTGCTAAAGCAATCTGATATGCGCTTTCGCCGAGAATCAAGCAGATGGCAGAGTAAATAATGTATGATACGCCTGCGTTAAACCCGCCCACTATCAAAAATCTTATTTTATCAGATAGTTTAAACCAGTATTCTTTCATTACTCCATTATATCACTAACAATTATAATCGAATGAGAATACATGATACAAAGTTAACGTCACACCTGCAAAATAGCACTGTGATTCTAATAGACAAAGCCGGCTTTAACTGCCGGCTTAATAACTGTTATTATTAAAAATTAAAGCCTTTTTGCTTTATTTATTTTTTAAAATTTATATTCCGGAATTACAAATACCTCATTATTTGCATCCTTATCAACAAATTGAAGGTAATAATTCAGTGCCTTCTCTTTTGAGCTTTCGTAAAACTCATCAGAAACGAGCTTTTTATGCATTTCGGTTCTTTCGCCGGAGTAATTTCCGAGGACTCTTGCATAATTTTCAATTCCGGCAAGGTTTTCACCGCCGGCGTATGCCTTTGTTTTGGCATCTGTTCCGGAAGGTCTGATTTCTACATATTTATCCGTGAATTGAAGGTAAGTGCCGTCGCCGACAAATTTTATTGAAACTAAATTATCGAAATTCAGCTCTGAAAACGCATCATTAAGAATGTTTTTTACGTCCTCAAGAGTTATAATTCCTTCTTTTACCGCAATTGCAAGTGAAAGATAAAATAAATCGTTCTTCGTTCTCTGCTTTTCACCCTCAATCTTTGCCTGCTTAAGCTTTTCAATATCCGGCTCAGATTCGTTATAGTATGCAATATCTTCTCTTACATCAAATTTTGCAATGATATTATTCTCTTCAAAAATTTCAATCAAATATTCTGAAAGCGTCTTATTATCTTCTTCCAATTTTGCGGCAAGTGAAGATGCTACAATAATTGCTTCCGTTGCGCTCTTTTCTCTCATTGCAATTGCTTTTCTGCCGGCAAGAGATTCAATCATATCTTCAGAACCCATAATCATACCGCCGGATTCTTCTCCGCCGAAAATCAAGCGGGGCTGCACTCCGAGATTGACCGCATTTCCGAATACATCATCAACAACAACCTCCTTATCCGGATTATTCTTCAACTGCAATTCTACTTTCTTCATAATATTTGCAATTTCTTTGAAGCCCACAGGAACATTAACAACTTTAATGCCATGCGCCTTTGCCCATTCATCCCAAGAAAGCGCTGAAGCCGTTGTTTTAATCATAAATCTCGGGTGGTTTTTAAATTTACCATGGCTCTTAAGCTGCTTTGCGCGATAGTTCATAAGCATTAAGAAAGCTTGATTTGCGCTGTATATTGTTAAAATTCTGCTTTCATCAAGTTTAATATACGAAATGCCGTATTCTTCAAGCAGGGATTCGTTTCCGACAGCCTCTATCTGGCATACAGTCAGTCTGTCGTGATCCGGATCAGTAATCAAAACAACCGTTCCAAACGGATAATCTGCAAGAACTTTTTCATAATGCATTGATTCTATGACAGGGAAAAACTTCTCGCCGTTAGGCCTTTTTGCAAGAACCGTGGCATCAACAGAATAATCATAGAAAACTTTGTTCCCCTTCGGGTCGGTATCATATTTTCCGATTGAGTGGAAGAACGGATCTTCTTCCGTATTATTCCAAACGTATTTATCCTGTATGCCGAGTTTTTCAAGCACTCTGCTCAGCGTTCTGTATGCACATCCGCCTACGCATTCTATAAATAATTTGGATTTCATTTTCTTAACACTGTCGAGATTTTGACCGACACCGGATTTTAAATATTCAACATACAAGTCTATGCCGTCATTCAGCTTAGACATTATAGTTTCATCAATCAGCGGATTATTTTTGGCAGAAATCTTGATTGTATAAGAACCTTCTTTTTCAAGAATATCAAAAATTTCCTGTATCTTATCCACAAATTCCATAGACTCTTCCGGCAAATACTGGCTTCCTTGAGAATTCAAGTCTTTTGTAGCAGTTTTTACTGAAATACCATGGCTTGATGTAATGTATTCTCCGCCGAGCAGGTCAAGTTTGTACGCAAGAAAAGAAGCAAGCCATATCGGAATAGTTTTTCTTCCTTTCGGGGTAAGTGTTTTAATCCCTTGGGCAGCCTGGACTCTTGCTATTGCATCAAGATACAGGTCGGAATTGTATCTAACTTCGCTTCCTGCAAGCTTTAGAATTTCTTTTCCTTCATATTTTTCTCTTGCTACAAGAGCCTTTGCAAGTGTTGCAAGAACAATCCCCGCTAAATTTATCGGGAATCTTGTATCCTGCGGGTAAATAATATTCTGCGGTCCACGTATGCCTGCGGTTGAAACCTTTGCCTCTTTTGAATAATTGGCAAACCACTCCAAAAGGTTTAAGCCTTCCGGATTGGTTTCGGAATGCGGGTAAAGGTGTTCTTTTTTCAGCGTAACACTGAATTCGCCTTCATTATCAAAATTGAATAAATCTAATTTTTTTATATAATCCGGAGTTTTTTCAATAACGCTGTTGAATAACTCACGCTCTAATTCACAACTGGGTTCTCTTTTTAACATAATCCTCTCCTATACTTCTCCCATTATACCATAAGCGGAAATTAGAAAAATTTATTTTTATTTGTCAAATTTGTATACAAATGTAACAATCTCATCCATATAAAGGGTTGAAAAGCCTATACACATGTATTATAATAAATATAAATAGTATATACCAATTGACATAAAAAAGGATTTTTATTATGACAATATCATTTAGCGGTCTGATTTCAGGCTTAGATACTTCATCATGGGTAGAAGCGCTGACTTCAGTAAAACAGCAGAAACTTACAGTTCTTGAATCTGATTTAAAAGATTTACAGGCTGTCAAAACGACTTTAAATGACACAAGAAGCGTGTTCTCTACATTGAGAAGCGCTATAGAAAAGCTCACTGACGCAAAGTTCGGCGGAACATTTGACCTGTTCGGACAAAACAGTGTAACTTCATCCAATGAAGAAATTTTTACTGCAACAGTAACAAGCAATGCAGTAAGACAAAACTACGATATAACAGTCCAGCAGCTTGCAACTTACACAAAGGCATCATCAAAAGAAGCAGCAAGCGCAATAGCAGATGACAGTACAGTGCTTTCAAATTTAGGAATTTCCGAAGGTACATTGACTGCATACGTTAACGGACAAAAACATACTGTCAATATTGAAGATACAGACACTTTAGGCGATTTAAAGGCACAGCTTGCAGGCTTCGGCATTAAGGCAGAAGTCGATGATACAGGCGTTTTGAAACTTTCTGCCCAGAACGAAGGAGATACAATTAATATCGGAGCAACTACCGACAGTTCTAATCTAGCATCTTTAATAGGTCTGACGCAGCAGGAAGACGGAACATATGCTTCTACAAATTCTCTATACAAAGCATCTGTGGCTTCTGTATTAACTTCTGAGGATTCCGGATTTAACCAGCAGATTACAGCCGGAACATTTACAATCGGCGATGCAACATTTACTATTGATGAAAATACAACATTATCATCACTGATTTCAGAAATAAATAACAGCGATGATGCACAGGCTTACGCATACTGGGATGATGCAACAGGCAAGCTTTCTATAACATCAACAAAAGAAGGAGCTTCTTATATTAATATTGAAGCTGGTACAAGCAACTTCACAGATGTAATGGGATTGACAACTTCTGAGTGGGATGACAAAGGCAATGTTGTTTCTTCCAAAATGTACACTGAAGCTCAAACATTAGGTCAAAATGCTATATTTACTGTTAACGGTACCCAGATGGTCTCTACATCAAATACTGTTACTTCTGATATCTCCAGAATCGACGGTGTCACACTAACCTTGAAGAAAGCCAGCACAGAAGAAGACGGCAACACTACTTTAAGCGTAACACAGGATACAACACAGCTTGTAGAAGCAGTTAATGAATTTATTACTGCATACAATGATGCAATAGCAAAAGTTGAAGAAGTTACAGCTTCAGGTGCAGACCTTCACGGTGAAACATCTTTAACAAGCTTAAGGAACACTTTGAGAAGTTACGCCAACAGTTCTAATACAACCAATGGCGGTCTATATAAACTCTTATCAGATATAGGCATTTCAACAAGTGCTGCTGACGGGAATAACCTGTCTACTGATACTTATACTTTGAGTCTGGATGAAGATAAGTTTTTGCAGGCACTGCAGGAAAATCCGGATTCTGTCAAGTCAATTCTTGCAGGTGAAAATGGCGTTTTAAGTATGATGGAAAGTGCTGTAGAACAGAGTTTGTCTGCAACAACAGGATATTTTGATGTTAAAACTTCCACACTGGATTCTGACATATCAAGAATGGAAGAAAAAATTACAAAACAAAACAACAGTATTGATGCATACAAGACTCGTTTGGAAAACCAGTTCTATCAAATGGAAATGGCGATTGCTCAAATGCAGCAAAATTACAGCTCATTCCTGTCATAATAAGAACAGAACGGTTAAAAGTTTGAAAGGTGCAGATTTTCTGCACCTTTTTTGTCATTATTCTTCATCAAGGCTTAATACTGCCATAAAAGCTTCCTGCGGAACTTCGACGCGTCCTACGGCTTTCATGCGCTTTTTACCTTTCTTTTGTTTTTCAAGGAGTTTGCGCTTACGTGTAATATCTCCGCCGTAGCACTTATCAAGAACACTCTTGCGAAGAGCTTTAATGTTAGTTCGTGCAATAACTCTTCCGCCAATTGCCGCTTGAATAGGAACTTCAAACATCTGGCGCGGAATTATGGTTTTCAATTTTTCCGTTAATTTCTGCCCTATATAGTATGCATTATCTTCGTGGCAGATTACAGACAGAGCGTCAACAACTTCGCCTGCGAGCATAATATCAAGCTTAATAAGTTTAGAACGTTTATAGTCCTCAAACTCGTAATCAAGGCTTGCATAACCTTTTGAGCGGGATTTCAACTGGTCATAAAAGTCTGTAATAACTTCGCTCAGCGGTAAATGATAGATTAAATCAACGCGAACCTTATCCAGATAATTCATATTGATAAAAATTCCGCGTTTTGTCTGGCACAAATCCATCAAGGTGCCGACATAGTCATTCGGAGTAATAATCGAAACTTTTACATACGGCTCTTCTATATAATCTCTGTATTGTGCCGCAGGAAGGTTTGCCGGATTGTCAATTTCGACAACTTCGCCGTTTGTTTTATGCACGCGGTAGACTACGGAAGGAGCTGTTGTAACAATTGAAAGGTCGTATTCTCTCTCCAGTCTTTCCTGTGCAATCTCCATATGAAGCATTCCCAGAAATCCGCATCTGAACCCAAAGCCCAGAGCGCTTGAAGTTTCCGGCTCAAACGTAATTGAGCTGTCTGATAGTTTAAGTTTTTCCAACGCTTCTTTAAGTTCGTGATAATCTTCATTGTCAACAGGATACATTCCGGAAAACACCATTGGCAGGGCTTCTTTATACCCCGGCAGAGGTTCTTCCGCCGGATTTTCTACGTGTGTTACAGTATCTCCGACAAAACGGGTAATCTCTTTGATAGAACCTGCAAAATATCCTACATCACCACATACAAGTTCATTTACCTGCACTCTGTGCGGTGTAAGATAGCCAAGTTCGACAATTTCGTACTCTTTGCCGGATGCCATAAATTTAACCTTATCGCCCAGCTTCATTTTGCCGTCCATAATCTTAAAGAAGCAGAGCGTGCCTAAATACGGGTCATAGGCGCTGTCAAAAACCAACGCTCTCAAAGGTTTTTCAGAAGTATCAGCCGGAGGCGGAACAAATTCCACAATTGCTTCCAGAACTTTGTCAATGCCAACGCCGGTTTTAGCGCTTACAGGAATTGCCATTGAAGTATCAATGCCTAAAATTTCTTCTATTTCTTCCTTTACTCTGTCAACATCAGCGGAAGGAAGATCAATTTTGTTGATAACCGGAATGATTTCAAGATTTTGTTCTATTGCCATATACACATTTGCAAGTGTCTGCGCTTCTACACCCTGCGTTGCATCAACAATTAAAAGAGCGCCTTCGCAGGCAGCAAGAGAACGTGAAACCTCATAAGAAAAATCAACGTGTCCTGGGGTATCAATCAAGTTGAAAATATATTTTTCGCCGTTTTTTGCGGTGTAATTCATCCGCGCGGCGTTCAATTTAATCGTAATCCCGCGTTCGCGTTCAATATCCATCGTATCAAGAAGCTGGTTCTGCATATCCCTTTCTGCGATTGTTCCTGTAGCTTCAAGAAGTCTGTCGGCAAGTGTTGATTTCCCGTGGTCTATATGTGCTATTATGCAAAAATTCCGTACATTGTTTCTATATTTCATAATATTCTCATTATACATGAAAAATGCAGGTTTGGAGTATAATCGCAAGCGCTTGAACTTTATACGCAAGAGTGATGTTAAACCCTGCCTTTACTTAACTTTTCTATAATGATAAAATATAAATCATGCCAAGATATATAGCAATAACAGACATTCATGGGGAGCTGAAAAAGCTCGAAAGCGTTCTGGAACAAATAGATGCCGGACCGGATGATGTTTTTGTGTTTATGGGCGACTATATTGACCGCGGTCCCGATTCCAAGGGTGTTGTTGACAGAATAATTAAACAGTCAGAAACAAATAAATGCATATACCTTATAGGCTCGCACGAATACGCGCTCCTTCACTCGCCTTCGGACGACTATTACAGGTATCTTTTTGATAACTACGGCGGACCGGCAACAATAAGAAGTTACGGAAGCTTTGAGAATATTTTCAGAATACACGGAGATTTTTTCAGAAGTCTTAAATTCTATTACCTTACGGACAAATACCTCTTTGTCCACGCGGGAATTAATCCGGACCGCCCGCTTGATGAACAGAATGAAGTGGATTTAGTATACATTCGAGGAAAGTTTATCTACTCAAAACATAAGCTTCCGCAAAAAATAATCTTTGGTCATACAGAATTTGACGAACCATATATTGATGAAGGAAAAATCTGCATTGATTTAGGGTGCGGAAAATACAAAGATGCACACCTCTGCGCACTTATTCTGGACGAAAACGGCGGAGAAAAATTTGTGTATTCAAAATAAAAATGATAAACTGAAATTATGAGAAAGATTTTATTAACATTAATATGCCTGCTTGCACTAAATACGGTCTATGCGTCCAACAGTGTAAGCTTTATTTATATCAACGGTTCAAACAACAATGATGAAAAAATGAAAAACTGGTATGAAGAAGGCGTCAAAAAACTTCATCCGGTTTTAAGAGAAAAATTTACGGAAAATAAAACAATCAAAGAATATTATTCTGCAAACGGCGGGCTTGATGTTAAACAAGAACCGGTTATTTTCTTCTGGGGAGATAAGAGCAAAGCGGATTTGGATTATGTAAAAGGACAACTGGATTTTTCCAAGGCAATAAGCTCTACCGGCGCATATATCGCAAGAAGTTTAATAGCGCAATATCTGCATGATGCAATATGGGTGCAAAAAAGCCACAATATGATTCCGATTCTTGAAGAGCTGAATACTTATATTAAAAAAGAAGCAGACGAAGGCAGAGATGTTATTTTATACGGCTATTCTGCAGGTTCTTTTGTAACATATGAGTATTTGATTAATAAACTCAGATATATTAAACCCGCAGAAATGTTTAAAGCATTTAATATGGACGAAGATTTCTTGAGTTTTGTGAAAGAAAATCCGAAAAAAGATACCTGCATATCTGCCCTTTCGTATAATTACGCAGGTATAGGCACAGTATCTGAATCCGGCGAAGTTATATTAAACCAGAATGTTGAACAGCTGAAAAAAAATTATTTGAAGCTTGATGAAATGACAGAGCTTGCCTGCGCGCCGGATAAACACCTAAGAGGAATTGTAAACTTTGCAAGCCCGCTCGTGCTTTTCTATTCTGATTTAGCAGATTCTGAATACCGGCTGAATTACTGTACAAAAATAATGACTAAATATATTTTTGAAAACGGAATTTTTTGGCTTACCGTAAATTTCCGCGAAGATCCTTTAGGCTTTCCGACAAGCAGAAACTTAACCTGGCAGGAAATTTCAGATAAGCTTAATCTTCAGATAGAAAATCCGACCGGCGTAATATATGATGATTCAAGTGTCTGGAGCCGTAGGCTTTTTGCTTTTGCTCACACTTCATACTGGTCTGCTAAAAGCGTTTTTGCAAAAGCAATAGTTAAAAGTTTTGTTAACGGGTATAAGTTTCAATACGATAAAGAATACCAGGACAAAGTATTAAAAAAGGATTCCAGCCGGACAGAATTACTTGATTCTCTTTAAGGATGATAAGAAATTAAAGTTAATCACATCACCGTCAACTTTAGTTAAGAATACTTGACAGTCTTTTTCATCAGCATCAATCGGCGGAAGCTGTGAAAGCTCTGCTGAATAGTAATTGCTGTCATTTCTTCCGCTGTTGGAAATCTTATTAGCAAGGCTGTTTAATGAGATATTTCTCAAAAATCCCGCAAAACCTTCACCCTTATTAGACATTTTGGTATAAATTCTCAAAGTTGCATCGCCCGTTGTAAGTTCATATCTTCCGATAATAAAAGAACTCAATTGCGGAGCTGATGACTTGATTTTTATCATCTCTATAACATTATCTTTTAATTTTAAGTCGCCTTGAATCATATCAAATCTGCCATCCGGAATCGTAACCAAATCTCCGAATGTAGCAGGGGAAATCATTGCAAGCGGATTTCTGAATAATGATGCCACCTGCAAGATATATTCTACGTAGCCGACTTTTTCAATAGTACCGTTTTGAATATCAAATTTTATATCGCCGTTAAGTTTCATACTCTCATCTGTACTAATCTCAATCAAGCCTCTTGCTTTGCCGGAAATTTCCCTCGGAAGTCCGAGAACAGCACCCGCCATCACATCAGAATTAACATCCTTGATGCCGAGTCTTAAATAATACTGTTTTTTTATTAAATCAGCTTTTACCTTCAAGGTGGAAATACCCTCTGCAATATCAAATTTATTAGACTGAATACCTAAAACGCCGTCTTTATCAAGGGTTAAATTAGCATGCAAATTGCCGAAATCGACCTGTTTGTATTTGCCTTTATCAAGGTGAAGCATACATTTTTCTACAATAACTAAACCCTTTGTAAATGTCGGAGCATTATCATTACCCAGATTTTCTTCCGTAATTTCCTCTGACGAATTAGTTTCTTCAAGCGCCTGTTTTGCAGGTTCGGTATTATGAGTATTAGCATTATTAGCGGCAAGCATTTTTTCCAAATCAACATTGTCAACGCTTAAATTAACACTCTTAACAACTATCGGAAGCCTTAGGTCATTTACAATATAACCATTAAAGTCATATTTTGTTCTCTTATATCTTCCCTCGGCAATCGCACCAAGCTTATCCCCTTTTGCACCTATTTTAGCAGATTTTATAAACAATCTCTGCGCGGGAATAAATACTTTATCAAACGAGATAACGCCTGCCATTACAGGGTATTCACCTTTGTTGATTAAACTTATGTTGCCGGATATTGTTCCTTTTCTGAAAATCTTCTGGCAGGCGAGGAAATTCAAAAACTCGCTCGGCAGAGGACGCGGGATATTTAAATTAATATCCAAAAGCTTCATATTATCAGCCATGTCAAAATTGCCATTTACAGCTAGTACAGGCGTCATATCTTTTTGAAGCTTGTCTGTTATGTAATAGTCAAGTGTATTGATTTTCAAAATATTTTTAACTACACTCAAATCCAGCTTAAATAATGTTTTGTATTTTTCAAGAACCATTGACTGTTCGCCTAGTTTAAACCCTTCGCCTTCATTCAGCAAAAAGTACCAGACAATGTCACAGGATCCGTTTTTAGAGGTTAATGTAAGTCTTGAGCCTGCATCTCCGACCAGATTAATCGGAGCATTTAACATTTTTGAGACATAATTGATAAAGAAATCATTATTGACAAAAATATCTGAAACAATTTTTGTATCACATGTTTTCCAGTAATCTTTAACTTCTCCGTCCATTTTAATACTATTGGCGGACTTATTGTTATAATACCCTTTGAAATCTTTCAATGTTACATCGGTATTTCCGATTTCAACAATACCCTGCGTAATTTTTACAGGAAGGTTTAATAAATCTTTAATCTTGAATTCTGATTCATTGACATTAACATCCCCGCGGATATTGTTTTTCGTAAGATTAAGATTAAAATCAACACTGCCGTTAACATCAGTAATCGGAGCCAGTAATTCTTTTCCGTTGGGCAGAATTATGTTGGAAGTCAAAATATTATAAATATCACGCGCGCTAAAGTTTTTGGATGAAATATTTAATTCTGCGCCCTGTTTTCTTGACGCAAACGCATCAATTACAACCGTTGATTTGTCAATAACTATCGGGAACTTGTCGACATGGAGTTCACCGTTTCCCATATAAATACAATTTTTATCATTAGCTGATACAAGAATTCTGTCCTTGCCCTTATTCATCTCAAAATCAAAATCAAAGTGCAAGTATTTTTTTGCTTTTGTCCTGTCTAAAACGAGGTTTTTAGCATCAAACTTTATGCAAATATCGGGGTTGTTATAAGTAATAAGACATTTTTTAACCCCCAGAAGAGCGGAGAAAATATCGATGTTAAAATCGCAGGGTTTCTGCTCTTCCTTTTTCTGCTCTTCCTGCGGGAGTAATGTAAGCAGACCCGCTGTATCAACATAAATATTCTCTGCAAGAACCTTTTTTACTACGAGTTTTTTAGCCAGTATTTCGCTCCAAGAAAATTCTGTATCGATATTTGTTAAATTCAAAAGCTCTTTGTTATCTTTTGTTAGCGAAATTTTTCCGAGAGTAAATGCAACATCTGTATTGAAACCTGTTTTGAGCTTCGGGTTTTCAATTGTCAAATCGGCTTTTAAAGCGTCTTTTGCAATGTCTTCAACTTTATTGATAACCCAGCTGTTAGAAACAACAGCCGGAATAACTGCGATATAAGTTCCTGCTGCAGCAACTGCTGCTACAGCTGCTAAAATTCCGCACCCAACTAAAGTTTTCTTTACTCTGCTCTTCATAAGAAAATTATAGCATAAAAATCATTTGTAGTTATATGGGAATGTAAAAGCCCGGGCTTAGTTCGTGCTTTGTCTCCCAAACGGATAAACAGAATATATAAAGAGGCGAATTTATAAATAATTATCGGTGCAAAAATTTGCACCCTACCAATAAACGCCAAGTTCGGCGTACTCCCTCTCCTAACAGGAGAAGGGCAGGGTGAGGCGTCAAGAGTTCGTGAAGAGTGATTCGTGAGCCGTGAATCGAGATATTAAAATGATATAAGTAAACGAGGCTTAGTTAGAGAAATTCTATAACCACAAATCACGAATCACCTGGTCACTCATAAAGAGGAATTTAGTGCAGACTGAATGGCTGTTGCAGGCAAGCCTGCACTTTTTCGCATTTTTCAACCTTGCCCTCTTTATCTCTGATTATTTCTTTATACAAAGTTATACCGCCCATAAGCGAATAAACATCATTAAAACCGTACTGCTCCAGAATTCTTGATGCTACATAACTTGTATGTCCCGTATTACAGAATAAAATAACTCTCTTATCGCGGGGAATTTCATCCAGCCTTGTTCTGATTTCGCCTATCGGAATATTTACGGCGCCTTTAATCGTATTTATTTCAAAAATTTCTTTTGGTCTTACATCAATAAGATAACCGCCTTCAATATCCTCAAAAAACGCAGGTTTCATAAGCCCTCTTAAAATATTGTCCGCATTCATACCTAAAATATTAACCGGATCTTTAGCAGAAGAATAAGGAGGCGCATAACACAATTCGCTGTCCAAAAGCTCTTGAATTCCGCCGTTGTTTCTCATAACAGAAGAAATTACATCAATCCTCTTTTCGACGCCTTCCTGCCCGACAGCCTGCGCGCCAAGAATTTTTCCATCCGGCGCAAAAAGCAGTTTAAACATAATCTGAGTTGAATTAGGATAATATCCTGCATGATCGCGCCCGAAAATAATCGTTTTCCAATAATTAATATTTTTTGCTTTTAGTTGTTTCTCATTGTTCCCGACCGCAGATGCAGTCAAGCCGAAAACTTTCAGCACGGAAGAACCTTGCGAGTTTTTGTAAACAGAACCGTGTCCGTATTGAGCAGAGCAGATATTATCCGCTATAATTCTTCCCTGCCTGTTAGCGGGACCCGCAAGAGGTATCAGAGTTTTTTCGCCGGATACAAAATCCTTAATCATAACTCCGTCACCGCCTGCATAAATATCCGGAACAGAGGTTTCCATTCTTTCATTAACAATAATCCCGCGCTCTGTTTCAAGTCCGATTGACTTTGCAAGCGACAGCTCCGGTCTTACACCTATTGCCATTATAACAATATCAAACTCGATTTCGCGCAGGGAATTCAGAACAATTTTATTCCCTCTGAACTCTTTCACTCCGTCTGATAAAATAATCTCAACTCCGTTATCGCGCATTTCGTTTTGCAAAAAAGAAGCTGTTTCATAGTCAACAGGCGCAAGTATCTGATTTCGGGCTTCAATCAAAGTTGTCTTTAAGCCCATTTCAACAAAATTTTCTGCCATCTCAATTCCTATAAAACCGCCCCCGATAACAACAGCTTTTTGAACATTGTTATTTTTAATATAATCTTTAATTCTATCAGCGTCAGACAGAGTTCTTACAGTAAAAACTTTTTCCCCCGGCATACCCGCAAAATCCGGCACAATCGGATTTGCGCCTTGAGCAAGCACAAGTTTGTCATAAGAAAGTTTTTCGCCGTTTTTCAAAGTTACAATTTTAGCCTCTGTATCTATGCCGGTAACTTCACTGTTCAAGCGCACATCAATATTAAACCAGCTTTTGAATTTTTGCGGAGAAGATACAAGCATCTTCTCTCTCTCATTAATAACGCCGGATGTGTAATACGGAAGTCCGCAGTTAGCAATAGAAATCTCATCAGTTTTTTCTAATATAACAATCTCAGCCTTCTCATCAAGCCTTCTGAGTCTGGATGCCGTACTTGCACCGCATGCGCCTCCGCCAATAATAATTACCCGCATTTACCCCCCTCTGTTTTTATAAAATTAAAGGCGCGCTTTTTTAAAGCGCGCCTTTAAAACTATGTATCAATATTCGTTGCATACACCGCGTTAGACTCGATGAATTCCCGCCTTGGCTCAACCTTGTCGCCCATAAGAACATCAAACAGCTGGTCGCACATCATTGCATCTTCGATGTTAACCTTTAATAATGTTCTTGTTTCCGGATCCATTGTTGTTTCCCATAACTGCTGGGGCATCATTTCGCCTAAACCTTTGAAGCGCTGTATTGTCAAACCTTTTTGACCTCTGTCATCTACAAGTTTTTGTAGCTGCTCAAAAGAAGTGATTTCTACTTCGCCGTTTTCGGTTTCTAATATAAGCATTTTCTCTTCTTCAATCAAGAAATCTCTGATTAAAGGATAAGAATTTTTAAGTCTCTTGAACTCGTTGCTCTTGATAACATTTGCAGTAATAAGTTCATGCTCGTTTTCAAACAAATCCAGCTGTATTGCATATTTTGCAGCTTCCGGATTATATTTTAAAGATACTGCGTAGTTTTTAGCTTCTGCAATATTATAATTCTCGGCATGGTCTTTGAGATAATGGTCAAGATATGCAACAACTTCATTCATCTTAGCTTGATCCTCAAAGTCTTCCGGCTTAACTTCCGAACGTATCAAACCTCTCAAAACAACCGCAGGAATAATATTCAAAATCGGGTTGTTATAAGATTTGTAGAACGTTGACATGTTAGAAAGCAGTGTCAGAAGTTCATCCCCAGTCTTAACCTTTGTTTTCGTCTTATCAGAAAGGCTCAAAGATTTTATACCGCGCTCTTTAAGCATTTTATCAAGCGCATGCTCGTCATAAAGATATTCTGATGTTTTGCCTGTAGTTACCTTAAACAGAGGAGGCTGTGCAATATAAACATAGCCGTTTTCGATGAGCGGTTTTGCATATCTGAAGAAGAATGTAAGCAATAATGTTCTGATATGTGCGCCGTCAACATCAGCATCTGTCATGATAATGATTTTGTGATAACGGAGCTTGTCTAAATTAAACTCTTCTTCATTCTTGCTTATTGTAATACCGAACGCCTGCACCATAGATTGAATTTCGTTGTTTGCATAAATTTTATCCAATCTGGCTTTTTCAACGTTTAGGATTTTGCCTCTTAACGGCAGAATTGCCTGAAACATTCTGTTTCTGCCCTGTTTAGCGGAACCGCCTGCAGAATCTCCCTCAACGATGTAGATTTCGCATTTTTCCGGTTCTCTGTTAGAGCAGTCTGCAAGCTTGCCGGGAAGCGTTGAGTTTTCAAGCACTGATTTTCTTCTGGTAAGTTCTCTTGCTTTACGCGCAGCTTCACGCGCTCTTTGCGCCTGCAGAGTTTTTTCAATAATAAGTCTTGCAAGTTTCGGATTGAACTCAAGCCATTCCTGCAATTTTTCTTTAACAACATCCTGTACGGCAGGCATAACCTCAGAGTTTCCGAGTTTTTCTTTGGTTTGTCCTTCAAATTCCGGATTTTCTATTTTTACGGAAACAATTGCTGTCAAACCTTCTCTTACGTCATCGCCGGAAAGATTTTGTTCAGAGTCTTTCAGAATTTTATTTGTACGCGCATAATCATTAAGTACACGCGTAATAGCGTTTCTAAAACCTGTCAAATGTGTTCCGCCTTGATGTGTATTAATATTGTTTGCAAATGACAAAATTGATTCGTTATAAGAATCCGTATACTGCATTGCAACTTCGACTTTAATCTTATCAACTATTTTTTCCATATAAATAGGCTCGTCGAACATGACAGTTCTATTCTGATTCAAGAATGAAACGTAGCTTGCGATACCGCCTTCATAGTGGAAAGTTTCTTCTTTCCCGTCTTTGTTGTCATGGAGAACAATTTTTAGTCCTTTATTAAGAAATGCCATTTCGCGGAATCTTGTTGCGACAATATCTACATCGATTTCAGTAGTTTCGGTAAAGATTTCTGGATCAAGCCAGAAAGTTGATTTTGTACCTGTTTTTGTTGTAGGAACAGTTTTTTCGACAGGTGTAGTCGGTTCGCCTCTCAAATATGTCTGCTTCCATACATACCCGTCGCGGGAAACTTCTACAATCATTTTTTCGGAAAGAGCATTAACAACAGAGGCGCCTACACCGTGAAGACCGCCAGAAACTTTATAACCGCCGTCGCCGAATTTTCCGCCTGCGTGAAGCACAGTGTGTACGATTTCAAGAGCTGATTTTCCGGATTCCGGTTTAATATCAACAGGGATACCTCTTCCGTTATCTTCAACAGTAACGCTGTTATCTTTGTTGATTGTTACGTGAATTTCCGTACAATATCCTGCAAGCGATTCGTCGATTGAGTTATCAACAATTTCATAAATACAATGGTGCAGACCTCTCTGTGAAGTCGAACCTATGTACATGCCGGGACGCATCCTTACAGCTTCCAAACCTTCTAATACACGTATATTACTAGCGTCATACCCTTGTGCCATTAATCCCCCTCAATAAATTAAATACTCTTTCTGTTATTATTGTATCACAAAAGCAAAATTTGCATAAGCAAATATTTTGAAGGGGTAAATTAAGAGGGCAAATCTTGCATTTATACCGACACAACGTCCAATAATAATCCATTTTAAAATCTTTAAAAATTCAAAACAAAAACATAAAAAAACAGAGTTCTTGATTTTTTAATATTTAGCTGTTAAGATGAAAAAGTTCCTACAATGCTAAGATGTAAATAAAACATATGGCACGGATTAGGTAACTGAAAACTATAAAGGGTCTGTGGCACCCTGCCGAAAAAAATCCGAACCATTGAGGATTTTTTGAGAGGTAGGTAGCACCGGAGGTAGCGACCGCAAGACCAGGCCCTAAATAAAAACTAAATAACAAGACGCTACAACTTTATAAGGGCCTGTGGCACCCTGCCGAAAAAAATCCGAACCGTTGAGGATTTTTTGAGAGGTAGGTAGCACCGGAGGTAGCGACCGCAAGACCAGGCCCTAAATAAAAACTAAATAACAAGACGCTACAACTTTATAAGGGCCTGTGGCACCCTGCCGAAAAAAATCCGAACCGTTGAGGATTTTTTGAGAGGTAGGTAGCACCGGAGGTAGCGACCGCAAGACCAGGCCCTAAATAAAAACTAAATAACAAGACGCTACAACTTTATAAGGGCCTGTGGCACCCTGCCGAAAAAAATCCGAACCGTTG
>CALVBN010000010.1 GCA_944325785.1 Candidatus Gastranaerophilales bacterium
AACTTCATTTTTTGTCCTTATCACTTCTGCGAAATTAACAAGTTTTTCGTCTTCAGCTATTCTGTTGTCAAGGTGCAGATTCACTTTCTTTTCAGAAAGTATAAAATTTTCTTTACTGCTATTTATATTTCTCTTTAGGTTTTATTTGTGCTGACAATCTGATTACTTTTTATTTCCTCAAACTGCGACTCTGTTCGCCTGTCTGCACAGGAGTTTTCCTCTCCACACTTCCTATCTTATTACGTCAATTTCTTTTGTCAACGATAATATTATTTGCTATTTACATTTCGTTACATCTTCGTAATAAGATTTTCAAAGTTCTATTTAAAGCATAAATGCTACGTTTATATTTCGGCTTACGGTGGTGTCCTTCCGATAAATCGGCTACCGTTGGCACCTTAGTGTAAATCACTTTTCTTTACGCTCTGTTTCCAGCGCGTTCCAACATTATAAAATACAAAAAAATAAAAATCAAGTAGTATTTTTACATTTATTTACATGATTATAGCCTTACACTCAAATAAACCTAATTAGAAAGATTTAGACTTATTTTCAAAATATTACTCTGACTATTTTACGTATATTAATTTTTGTTACATTTTTAAATTTATTGATTGGAACATGTACTGTTGTTATATAATTAAATTTATATGGAAAGTCTAGCAGAATTTATTCAAAAAAGAAGGGAAAAGGCAGGACTCTCAATTACGGGGCTTGCCGGCAGAACCAATATTAAATTAGAACTTCTTGAAGACATTGAAGCCGGAAAAGAACTCTTTTTGTCAGTTACTCAAAGACAGCAGATTGCAAGAGTGCTGAAATGCTCCCCGCAAGAGTTAAAAATGAGAGAAAAAAATTATCAGTTTGATGTCATAGGCGATGAGGTTATTGACAGTCTTAAACAAAAAATTTTAAATCACGAAACAAACCTTAAGTGTCCTATATGCGGAGAACCGCTTATTACAAGAATTGCAAAGATGTATGATACGGAAGATAATATGGTGCTTATGCCTAAAGCTCATTGCGTTAAATGCATTTTTCAGATTAAATAGTACTAAGAGGGATATATGAAAAAATTTCTTTTATCTGCAATTGCAGTTCTTCTAATTACAAATATATGCAGTGCAAATGAAAATAATGATTTAAGAACATTATTTTTAAGTAACAATGCCAGAATTTGCGCAATTAATCTAAGAACTTTCAATGCTGACGATACAAACGGAAATCAATTAATTGATGAAGGTGAAATTTGCGGCAATTTTCTTAATGCAATTGACAGGCTTGATGAAATTAAGAATCTTCATATAAATACTCTACATGTACTACCAATTACTCCTACAGGCAGATTAAAAGCCCTTGGCACAGCAGGTTCTGTATATGCGGCTTCTGATTTTTGGAGTATTAATCCTCAGCTGGTAGATAATAACTCTGAACTATCCGACTTTGAACAGGCTAAAAAATTCATTGACGAATGTCATGCAAGAAACATTAGGGTGATTATCGACCTCCCTAGCTGCGGTGCGTATGATTTGTTCCTAACACATCCGGAACTTTTTATAAAAGACAGCAGGCAGTGTTCTATTGTTCCCACTGACTGGACCGATGTACGTTTATTAAACACTGGCAAAAACGGAAAGCTTAACCAAGATGTTCTTAACGCGCATAAGAGATTTGTCGATATGGTGCTTAAGCTGGGAGCAGACGGCATCAGAGCAGATGTTGCAACAATAAAGCCTTATGATTTTTGGGTTGAAATTATAAAATATACAAGAAGCAGGGATCCTCAGTTTCTTTTCCTTGCAGAAGCTTCTGATTCCTGGAGAGAACCGCCGAGTTTGTATGCAGAATTTACTCCGTATGACAAATTACTGCAAGCCGGATTTGACGGATACTACGGAAGCTTTTTCAACTTAAAAGAGTGGAGTGCAGAAGAGTTTATTAACCATATTAAATTTAATTTAAAGCTTCTTAATTCTTATAAAGAGCCCAAGAGCGTTATACTAAGCTTTACAACACACGACGAAGTCAGTCCGGTTATTTTGCACGGAGAAGCGTTTTCTATTATGATTGAATGGCTTCAAGCTACACTGCCGTTTAATCCTTATTGCATAGACGGATTTTTCTCCGGAGACGATTATATTTACCCCTGGGCAAACTCTAAGGCTGAAAAAAGCGAAACTGATGATTATTTCTATTTTGTCCACAGGGGGAAAATGGATTTATTCAATTTTTCAAGAAAGCCGGGCGGAAACAACAAAAATATTTTAGAAAATTTTAAAAAGGCGTATGAATTTAGACAAAATAATGCAGAATTCATTGCAAGAGGAAGTTTTAACGCTCTAAACACGGATAATGAAAAAGTCTTCGCTTTTTCACGTACTTACAAAAATGAAACAATTATTGTTATCGGGAATTTAGACTTTAAAAATCCGCAGAATAAAATCACCATAAAAACTCCTAATGTTAGGAAAAAGACAATTTTTATAATTATAAACGGCAATGAAAATATCAAAACCGGATATAAAAAAATATTTACTGATTTAGATTCCGGTGAAATAAAAGTCATTAAAATTGCGAACAGATGAAAGGGAAGAATATGCAAAGCAATAAAATAGTTTATACAGGTATGCGTCCGACAGGAAAATTACACCTCGGACATTATTTAGGCGTAATTGATAACATGGTAAAGCTTCAAGACGAATACAAATGTTATTATTTTATTGCTGACTGGCATGCTCTTACTACAAAATATGACAAAACAGAAGGACTGAGACAGGATATTATAGATGTTGCAACTGACTGGCTTGCATGCGGAATAAATCCGGATAAGGCTGTAATATATGTACAATCCTTACTGCCGGAAACTGCAGAGTTACATATTTATTTAAGCATGATTACTCCGCAGAACTGGGTTGAAAGAGATCCGAATTTAAAAGATATGGCAAAAATTCTGCGCTCAAAAGAGGGATTTGCCTCCCAGATAAATTATGGGCTTATGGGATATCCGGTTCTTATGACTGCTGATATTCTTACCTTTAACGCGGATTTTGTTCCTGTAGGAATTGACCAGGTTGCACACGTAGAGCTCACCAGAGATATTGCCAGAAGATTTAATAACATATATAAAACGGACTATTTTAAAGAAACACAGCCTCTTCTAAATAACTGTCCTCTGATTTGCGGGCTTGACGGCAACAAAATGGGCAAATCTTTCAATAATGATATTAAAATTTCTGATACAGAAGAAGTTACTGCAAAAAAAGTTATGTCAGCAATAACAGACAGAAGCAGAATGAGAAAAGATGATCCAGGTCATCCGGACGAGTGCGAAGTAGCATTCAAATACTGGAAAATATTCGGCTCTGAAGAAGAAATCAACACCATCCAATGCGAATGCGAAAAAGGGCAGAGAGGATGCGCAGACTGTAAACGACAGCTTGGGGCTAAAATTAATGCACGAATGGCTGAAATCAGAGAGAAGAGAAAATATTACGAGGCTCATCCGGAAATCGTTGAAAGAATTCTAAAAGAAGGTTCTGAAAAAGCCCGAATTGAGGCACAAAAGACTCTTACAGATGTCAGAAAAATTATTAAAATGTTTTAAGCGCAAAATATATTTTTATAGGTTTTTATAAAAATATGAAAATTTCAGCAAAATACATAATCGGACTGACTACGCTTATAGCGTCTGCAAGTATCCCCAAAACATATGCACAACTGCCTGCTAAAGACAGCTTTGCGGTAGTAACGGCAAAAGGATGTATGGATTCAACAGTGCTTAAAAATGCACCGGAACCATATATTACTATTGTCAATAAACCTGCACAAGCGACTATGGTAGTTGATTTGAGTACAAATGTTTTATATAGATACAACTCCGAAGGCAAAGCTTTTATTGCATACAAAATAGCCAGTGGTAAAAAGAATACGCCTACAGATAAAGGTGTTAGAGTCGTTACTCACGTTGAAACATACCCTTACCGCTATGCACCACGACATACAAAAAGAAGGAGAAATCCCTCTGCTTATGGTCCAAAGGTTATTTGTCTAAATAAAATCAACACTAAAACAGGAGAGCAATCTCAGACAGGAGAATTTATACATGGGACTAACCACCCGGAAAGCATTGGAAAATACGTATCAATGGGATGCATGAGAATGGACAACGAGGTTATCAAACAAATTGCCAAAGATGTCAAAAGAGGAGATATTGTTATTATTAAATAAAATACCTGTTTCTCACTTCTTTTTCTCAGACCTTGCTCTTACTGCAATCCTTACAGGCGTACCCGTAAAACCAAATGCCTCGCGGAGTTTGTTCTCTATGTACCTTTTATAATGATCCTTTAATAAAGCCTCGTCATTAACAAACAGAACAAAAGCCGGAGGCTTCACTGACGCTTGTGTAGCATACAGAATCTTTAAGCGCTTATTTCTTATTGTCTGAGGCGGATTAAGTGCATATGCTTCATTGACAATTTTATTCAAAAGCCCTGTAGAAACACGTTTTGTACATTCTTGATATACCTCAGTAACTTTTGTAAAAATTTGATTTAAGCGCTGATGAGTAACTGCGCTTATATATATTTTAGGAACATAATCAAGAAACGGAATCTCATTTGCAATCTTCTGTTCAAACTTGTTTATGGTATTTGATTTTTTATCCTCAACCAAATCCCATTTATTAATGGCTATTACCATCCCCTTACCGGCTTCTGTAATAATTGAAGCAATCTTTTTATCTTGATCGGAAATTCCGTTTACAGCTTCTGTTGCATCTATAACCATCAATGCTACATCGCATTCTCTAATTGAACGGATGGCTCTGTCAACTGCAAATTTTTCAACGCCGTAATCTACCTTAGATTTTTTTCTAATACCTGCCGTATCAATAATAACAAAATCCTGTTCATTATAATTAAGTCTTGAATCTATACTATCACGGGTTGTTCCGGATATATCAGAAACAATAACACGCTTTTCTCCGAGTAAAGCATTTACAATAGAAGATTTGCCGGCATTAGGACGTCCTACAATTGCAATTTTTATAGTAGAATCGTCTTCACTATTGTCGCCGTATTCAAAATCAGATGTTATTTCTTCCAATAAATCTCCTACTCCACCGGAGCCGTGAAGCGCAGATATCGCAATAGGATCGCCTACAGCTAAAGAATAAAAATCACTTATCATTGTTATCTGATTATGAGAATCAATCTTATTAACCGCAAGAAAAACAGGTTTGCCGGATTGGCGCAAAATATTTGCAATATCTGTATCTACAGGTGTTACGCCCTCTATGCCGTCAACTAAAAAAATAATCTTATCAGCTTCTTCACAGGCAATCTTTGCCTGCGTATATATAGAAAGCATTATTTCGTCTTCATCACCAGGAACAATACCCCCGGTGTCAATAACTGTAAAAGGCTTATTCTGCCATTCTACGTCAAAATAAATTCTATCGCGCGTTACCCCCGGCAGGTCATCAACAATAGACCGGCGTCTTCCGACCAATCGGTTTACAAATGTCGACTTGCCCACATTCGGGCGTCCTACTACAGCTATTACAGGATTTCTTTTCATAATATGGTTAGTTTAACAGAAAAAAAAAAGTTTAACAAATTATCTTAAATATTTTGAAATTTCTGATTGGATATTGTTTGCCTTAATTATATAACGCGAGAGTTGTTCATACCTTTCAAAACTTTCTCCGTACGGTGTCTGCATACTCATAAGCTCATCCACGCTTTTATTTATATTCGCTAACTTCGCCAGAGATTTTTTTAATTCAAAAAGAGATGCCATTTTACCAGGCATTTTAGAAATAATAGATTCCCCCGCATCATTTAACCTGCGTCTTATATATCTGACCTGCTCCTTAAATTTAGAAACCAAGCCGCCTGATATCTTTGCTGAAAGGCTCGTAGAATTGTATATCTCAGACAAATACTTGTAATCGGATATAAGCATTTTCTTTCTGTTAAATAAATTTTCTACAGCATCAAAGTCCTTTATATCTTTTGCTGCAAGAATTTGTCTGTCCAGCTCCTTAATCTCTGATTCAATTTTGGAAATCTTATATTCCAGTTTAAAGGTTTCATCTGTAACATCTTTATAAGCATCTTCTTTTAAAATATTGTAATCATAATCGTTCAGCCTCCTTGGCGGTTCTGTAAAACCGGAAGCCTGCATTGCATTTTCTGCCTGCAGAAAAAAATTATTATCATCTTTATTTATAAAAGGATGTTTATCCGCGTTTACAAACATATCATTATTCATAAACAAAATTATACTATTAAAACTTTATTCCATCAATTTGAGCTTCTAAAAGCTTTGCCGGATAATAGTCCGGCATAAGCTTACGACACTCATGAATATAGCGCTCTGCCTCTATATAATTGTTTACATTCAAAAAGAACCTTGCAAACATAAAATGAAGCTCTGGATCATTATAATAAATTTCTTTCGACTTCTCCATATAACTCAATGCAACAGAATACAAATTATTTTCAAACATTACTCTTGCAGCAAATTTATAAACTTCCTGGTTAATTCCCGCCAAATACTCTAATGCTCCTAAAAGCTGTTCCACATACTCTATTTTTTCATTCTTTATTAAAAACTCCAAATCAATTTCTAAAAAATTTCTTATCTGGAAATAGGTAGGAAACTCTTGCATATAACCTTTAATTATAGAAACTAGAGCCTTTCCCCACTTTGCCCTTGGAGAATCAATATTCATAAAAATTTTCTCAGCAGCAGATAAATCATCTTTCAAAACAGCCAAATAAGCATGCTCCAAAGAATTAGGTTTTATGCAGATACTAGAGCAATCGTCATAAAAAAAGAAAATATTATTTTTTTCAATTTTACTCGGCATTTTTTTTGTTAATTCTTATAGAATTTTTAGAAGGCTTATTGTCATCAACAAGCAATTCTTCTTCTACAGCCGTATCAGTTTCAATTTTGTCATTTAATGCGGTATTACCGCCTTTTATTAAGTCAGATACAGAATCTACAGCAGAAACATTCGTATTTTTACCTATTAAGTTTGCCAGTTTGATTTGCAGATAAATTTCCTCGCGATAAATTTTCACGTCCTTATCCGCCTTTATAGCGACTTTACATACGCCATTCTTCGCCTCGACAATTGTTATTTCAATATTGTCGTTAAGCATTATTTTTTGACCGTTTTTTCTAGTTATTACGAGCATGTGTTTCCTTAAATTAAACTGTTTTAAACATAGGGTAACTGATATCATATCCGGATCCGGATAAAACAACCTGCCCTGCCGTTTGATTTTCAATATTAAAAATTAAAGGAGCAAGCAAATTTATTGTTGTCCCCTTCGGATCATCCTGCGGAATCGATGTTATATTCATAACAAGAACACTATCCGCAGATTTTATCCCTAAAGCATCCACAACGTTATCCTGTAAATCTATAGTATAATCAAATTCTAGTGATGACACTGATATTATCGGAAAAGCAAGAGCCGGATCTTCAACAGACTGAAGCCACTTAAAAAGCGAATCTTTATTTGGTTCCAGAATAATAAATTTTGTTAATTTATCAAAACCTATTATTGGCATTACAAAATTAAAAACGCGACTTTCATCTATACTAATTTCACCAAATCTTACTGTATTTATATTCATCACTTACTGTTTCCTAAAAACCGCTTGAAAATTGATTAGTTATTAATGACTGAATAAGCTGTGGACTCATTGCAGAGTTTTTATTTCCCATTAACATATTCATCATAACATTTGCATCACTGTCTTGGCTGCCTAAAAGCATTGATGCATCAGAGAAATTTGAATTATTACCAATTATATCAGTAAGTCCTGCTCTCTGCAAAACCCTAATAGCAGATACTATTTCATCATTTGTAGGAGCTTCGCTTGAGAAATCTTTATATTCCTTAAACTTCGCAGGCTCTATAGAGTTACCTCTATTCATTTCTCTCATTAAATTTTCTATTTTTTGCTTTTCATAGTCACTGCGGACTTCTTTAGAGAATCCGCTTCCAAATTTTCGTTGAATAAAAGCATCTAATTCAGAATTTTCTGTAAAATCTTTACACTGTTCTGGTGATTCTAAGCAGGTTTTCCCTTTTTTAGCATAAAGACCAATCTGACCTTCCGGCGACAATTCCAGAACTTTTTCATAGTTACTTATCGCTTCATCCTTTTTGCCAATTTGAGTTGACGTTATTGCCAGATAATAATAAGCAACAGCATTTGACGGATCTTTTTTAACCAAATCTGTCAATGTTGTATAGCACTGTGCATAATTACCGGCTTTATACATTTTAATAGCAGAAGCCAGAGTAGAATTTGAAGTATTTTTTGCTATTGCAAAATTACTTGTTGATGCGCATACTAATATTGCTAATAAAACTAAAATAGACTTTTTCATAATATTCCTTCTTATTAAACTTCTCTTTTATTATAATACAACAGACTGTAAATATTTATATACACCAGATAATTGAATTATACACTATATTTATAAGGATAACAAGCTTTGAGTCAATAAAAAGTCACAAATCTCTTTTTCCAGTTCTACATTATAAAGTTTATTAATTTCTTTTATAAAATAACACGGACTTGTAACATTCACCTCTATAATCTTCCCTTCAATAACATCCAGCCCTGCCATACATATCCCTTTAGCATTCAATTGCGCTGCAACATTTGAAAAATCGTGCATTTCCTCATCCGTCAAGCTTGCTGTCGTAATATAGTTGTCATTGTGTGTATTAAATTTAAAATCATCGCTTGTCGGAAGTTTCTTTATACAATATTTAAGTACTCTGTCCCCAAGTGTCAAAACCCTTTTATCTCCATGCTTTACACCGGGAAGGAACTTTTGAACCATAACAAGGGTTGTTTCATTATTGGTCATTGTATTAATAATTGTTCTTGTATTCGGGTCCCCTTCATACAAATACATTACGCCGGAGCCGAAGCACCGGTTAAGAGGTTTTAATACAATTTGTTTATTAACAGCCAGAAAGTTTTCTATATCAGCAAGCGATGCTGTTACAATATTCTCTGACATTAAATTTTTAAAATAAACACTATGCAGCTTTTCATTAAAATCTCTAATGGCAGAAGGTAAATTTACTACGCGAGGTTTTGTCACAAAATCAAAAATATAAGTTGCGTTTATATAATCAATATCAACCGGCGGATCTGGTCTAAACATAACTAAGTCAAAATCATTTATTTCTTTTTCAATCTTAACATCTTTATAAAAAATATTATTTTCATACAAAAAAGATTCATAGCACTTTGTATATGCAACATCACCTCTTAGTAGAAGATTTGGTATGGTTGTGATATAAACTTCATTCTTACGTTCCAACAGTTCCTTAATTAGCCAAAAATTTGTTACAAGCTTATTAAATTCAAAATACTTTAGCTCAACTTTATCAATTACAAATAAAACTTTTTTCATTTTAACCTCTCCGCATAAAAGGTTACCACCAAATATTTAGAAATACAAGATTACAACCGATTTACTCCTTATGACAAATTGACAGTTCCTTCCTATACCCCGTTGACTTGCACAAGTGTCATGAATTATTATAAAAAAGATATATGAAACGTTATCAAAAGAAGAAAAAAGAATCATTTTTTTCTAAAATTGTTAATTCTATATTAACAATTTTAATTGCCTGTGCAATAGGAACTCAAGTCTGCACTGCAGCCAACAACAATTTAAGAATTGCACAGATAAGCGACGCGCATTTTTCTTCCTTTGAAGAGAATACTTCTTATAAGTTTTTAAAAAAATCCGGCGAGCTTCTGGATGATGCTATTTTCCAGATAAACACATCCGGACCCTATGATTTTGTAATGTTTTCCGGAGATTTAATAAATGTACCAAAAATCAGCGAACTTGAAAAATTTACAAATCACACAAATAAATTACTATACCCTTGGTATGCTATCCCCGGAAATCATGACATAAGCATAGACGGTCCTTTAACAAAAAATAAATTTACACAAATTCTTGCAAGTACAAATGAAAACATGAATCAAAAAAACATATACTATGCGTTTACTCCCAAAAAAGGATTTAGGGTTATATGCCTTGATTCAATAATTGATTATAAACTTACTGCCAATGGAGAGATTTCTAACGAAGAATTTTTATGGCTGAAAGAAGAACTTGAAAACCATCAAAAAGACACGGTTATTGTATGCACACACGTTCCTGTTATAGAACCTTATTCCAGTTCTAATCATAAAATGCAGAATGAATATGAAGTAAGAAAGCTTCTGCAATCACACAAAAACCCTATTATCGTTCTGCAAGGACATTATCACTGTGCAAAAACATTTCAAGATGAAAACATGCTGGTTATAACCTGCCCTTCGCTGGTTACTTACCCGAATGCATTTAGAATTGTTAATATAAATACTAATAAAAACAGAACACTCGTTGACGTATATCTAAAAGAAACTAATTTAAAAGATATACAGGCTCGTTCTAAACTAAGACTTTTTGGTTCGGAACGCCTATACGGAGATGAGAGCGACAGAAATGCAACTTTTGAATTAGGAAGGAAGTCATAAATGGATGAATTTAAAATCAAGTTTAGAGGTGTAAGAGGGAGCTATCCAGTAGCTGACAGAGAGTTTTTAAAATACGGTGGAAATACTTCTTGTATTGAAATTAGAGTTGGCGGGCATTTGATTATACTTGATGCAGGAACGGGACTTATAAGTTTAGGGAACGAACTTATGCAAAAATATATTGAATCCGGTACGACCATTACAGACAGAACGCCGGTTAGGTGTTCAATTCTCTTAAGCCACATACATCTTGACCATATTCAAGGCTTCCCGTTTTTCAGACCGTCACATCTTGCTTCCACAAGAATGTGTTTAATGGGCGGTGTAAACTACAATGAAACGCTGGAACAAGAACTGGCTAAAATACTTTTCACCAAATCATTTCCTCTGGATTTAGGCGATATTGCTGCTGATTTAAAAATAATGGATTTAAACGAAACCAATTATATTATCTTTAAAAAAGACGAATTTCCTAAAATCATAAGGGTTAATGACCTAAAAGAAGGCGATTATACAGATGATGACGTTGTAATAACCTGTTATAAATCATATGCACACCCTCAAAACGGCGTATTTATATACAAAATTGCATACAAAGGTAAAACTCTTGTTTATGCTACTGACAAAGAAAGCTATCCGGGCGGAGATAAAAAGCTTATCAAATTCGCTAAAGGGTGTGATTTACTTATACATGACGCCCAGTATTCAACAGAAGACTATCTGAGCATCTATGTACCTAAACAGGGTTTTGGGCATTCAACCTTTGAGATGGCTCTGGATTGCAAGAAGCAGGTCGGCGCAAAAAAAATGGTATTCTTCCATTATGATCCCGGATATAATGACGAGAAACTGGACATGCTGGCTGAAGAATACGCTTCTGAGGACGCGATTTTTGCCTATGAAGGATTAGAGTTAGACTTACTATGATGAAACGATTAGCTGTAATTTTTCTGTTAGCAGTAATAATTTGCTGTTCCGGCTATAGAAAACCGTATAAATACACTATTGATGCGGGCAAAGACGCATTTTATCATAACAATGTCGGACTTAATTATTTAAAAGACAGAATATATTATGCTGCAATACAGGAATTTAAAATTGCTATACAACTAAGTCCTAATACGCAGGCTACAGCCATTTTTAAAAATAATCTCGGAGAAACATATACTTTTATAGGTTATCCGGATATGGCGCGGGTATGTTTTGAAGATGCGATAAAATTATATGGTCTTAACTTTAAGTATTATCAAAATCTTATAGACTGCTACAAGACGCTCGGAATAACGAACTCTAAAATTAAAGAGCTTAAAAACACAACAAATCCTTATGAAAAAATCCAGCTGGGACTGCTTTACATAAGCAATGGCGAAACAAGAAAAGGAATTATAATCCTTGATGAAGTCTGCATGGAAGAACCGGATTTATTAATTACTCCGGCAATTAGGCAATATCTCAAAGAAGTAACATCTAAGCTCCAGAATGCTACATAAACAACTTTTGCATAGTCTGCACAATTCTATTGTTAAAAACAGATGCAACTTTCTGAGGAGGTACATGTTTTTGCAAAGTATCTTTTAATACATTAAAGCAGGTAGCTTGATTTTGATATATAGAACTCATCGTTTCAAATGTATGTCTTACAACTTCCGATAGTTGGATATCCTGTCTTAAGGCATTATCATTCATTATACGTTTTGTAATCCCTGCAATAAGAGTATACGCCTTCAACATAATCCCTTCGGTATTTTTGTATAACGGCTTCGGCATGTTATACTGCATATCTTTCAAAGCTTCACCGCTTAACATAAAATGATTATTCAAAAACAAATCACTTGAATGCATTTCCGGAAGATCCATATATATGCACGCCAGCGTATCTTTTTTAAGATTCTCATCGCCGGCACCTATCATTTTTTTATACTTCCTAAAATCCGATAAATCAGGATTATCGTTGTCATCTAACTGCATTGATAAGAGCAGAAATCTGAATTTATCTGTATTTATATCATTTGCAATTATATTTTTATACCCTAGAAAAGAAGGGGTTGATTCACATCTATTAACTTTCATACATCTATTAAACCTCGTAAAATATTTTTTTGCTATATATGTAAAATTATTTTATAATAATTTTATGAATAAAAAGGCTGTATTTGCAGGAAGCTTTTATCCTGAGAATCCCGAAGAATTAAATAAACTGCTTGAATCCTATAAAGAAACCGCGGATACAGATTACAAAACAAAAGCCGTAATCGTACCGCATGCCGGATATATCTATTCCGGTCATGCAGCTATGGCGGGATTTCAGTACCTTGAAGCGAATGAAAATATTTTTATTATAGCGCCTTCACACCATGAAACATTTAACAATATTGCACTTCCGGAATACACATTCTTTGAAACACCGCTCGGGAATTTAGAAGTAAACAATAAACTTATAGCAGAAATCGCCGAAAAATTCCCGTGCATTATCGCTGATGAAATATTTGAAAAAGAACACTCAATAGAAGTCCAGCTTCCTTTTATTCAAAATCTATTTATGCCTCACAGACAAAATGCTGTGGACTTTGTTAAAAACCTAAAAAAAATAGGAAAAAAAATCCGCATCGTCCCCATTCTTACAGGGAACTGCGATTACAGACTTATTTCAGATTTAATTTCTACATACTGGGAGAACTCATCTTTTGTTATATCATCAGACTTGAGCCACTATTATACACAACAGCAGTGCCGGCAAATAGATACATACACCGCAACAATAATCGAAACAGGCAGAATAGAATTCTTAACAAACCAGCAGGCATGCGGAATTGTCGGTATAAAAGGACTTGTGGATTTTGCAAACAACAATGACTGTTCTATGATTCGGGCAGAAATGTATAATTCTGGAGATATCAGCAATGATAAAGACAAAGTAGTCGGCTACGGCTCCTGGTTTTTATATACCGATACAAGAAATGATTATATAGAAAAACACTGTTCCCGCTATATACTAAAGACAGCGAGAGAAAGTATTATTTCTGCAATTAATGAAGAAGAATACATCCCGCATCATATTCCGTCGGTTCTCACACAATACGGAGCATCTTTTGTAACATTGAAGCTTAACGGAGAACTGCGGGGATGTATCGGCTCTGTTTATCCTACAAAGCCGTTAATATTAGATATTATTGATAACGCAAAAAATGCAGGTTTTCAAGATCCGCGATTTGAGCCGCTGAGTATTGATGAGCTTGAGAACTTAGAAGTTTCTGTTTCAATATTGTCATCAATAGAAAGGATTGATTTTAAGGATGAAAGAGATTTACTCTCTAAAATATATCCGTACGGTATTATAATCGTCGAACGAAATAAACGTGCAGTTTATCTTCCCATTGTATGGGAACAGCTTCCGGATAGAGAAATATTCCTCAACTCGCTAAAAGAGAAAGCCGGTCTGCCTCCGAATTACTTTTCAAAAAGCCTGGAAGCATACAAATTCAATGCAACATATATTACTGAGGAATAACCTTTTCCCATTCATATGCGGATTTCACACTTGTATTTAAATCTTTACAAGGCTTCCAGCATAAAACCTCTTTAGCTTTCTTATTTTCTGCAACTAAAATTGCAGGGTCGCCGGCTCTTCGCGGACAAATTTCTACCGGAATCTTTTCGCCCTTTACAGCCTCGCATACTGCAAAAACTTCTTTTACGCTGTTTCCTTCGTTTGTCCCCAGATTAAAGTAATCAGTCTGACCACCGTTATTTAAATACTCAAGAGCCTTAATATGCGCAGAAGCTAAATCCTCTACATTTATATAATCTCTTACACAGGTTCCGTCTTTTGTATCATAATCATCACCAAACATTTTAAATGTTTTAGCAGAATCAGCTTTTAAAATATTCGGAATCAAATGGGTTTCCGGATTATGCCATTCTCCGATTCTGGCTTTAGAATCAGCACCGCAGGCATTAAAATACCTCAGCCTTACTGATTTTAAGCCGTATGCTCTGTCGTAATCATCCAGTATTCTTTCAACCATAAGCTTAGAATTTCCGTACGGATTAATCGGATTCTGCGGATGGTTTTCATCTATAGGAGTATATTTAGGCTCGCCGTACACAGCTGCAGTTGATGAAAAAACTATCTTTTTAACACCAAACTCAAGCATTGCATTTAATAAGTTCAATGTTCCATATACATTGTTATAATAATACTTCTGAGGATTAATTACGCTTTCGCCCACCTGAGAATAAGCCGCAAAGTGAACAACAGCGTTTATTTTATTTACTAAAAACACACCTCTTATATCATCCAGATTTTTTAAATTACCTTGAACAAATTTTAAATTTCCAAGCTCTTTTAATGTTTCAACAGTTTCCATATGTCCTAATTCTAAACTGTCAAAAACAATAACATCTTCTCCCCTTTCTAAAAGGGCTGAAACCAGATGGCTTCCTATATATCCTGCACCGCCTGTAACTAGAATCATGCAATCCTCCCGTCTTCTATCTTATATATTATAACATCTTCTAAAAATTCTTTTTCAAATAATATTGTGTCAACAGAAGTAATTATTGTCTGAACATCGCTATCTATTGATTTTAAAAGATAATTTTGTCTTGTTTCATCAAGTTCTGCAAGAACATCGTCCAAAAGCAGAACAGGAGCAGTACCTGTCTTTTGTTTTATTATTTCAAGCTCCGACAGTTTAAGAGAAAGCACTATTGTTCTCTGCTGTCCCTGCGATGCAAATTTAGAAGCATCTATTCCGTTTATTTTAAATTCTATATCATCTCTGTGGGGTCCGACACAGGACTGCCTCCTTGCAAGTTCTTCTTTTTTTCTTGCCTCAAGTTCATTCTTCAAATAATTGCTGATTTCGTCTATATCATCGCAAGGATTTGTATAATTAAGACTGAACTCCTCTTTCTCGCTTATAATCCTATGTTTTTCAAACGCGATTTTTACTATTTCCTTTAAGAATTTTTTTCTTAAAAATATAATATTGGCGCCTGTTATAACAAGCTGTTCATTAAATATATCCAACAGGCTTTCATCTATAACCTCGTTTTTCAGAAGATTATTTTTCTGCACTCTGATTTTATCATACTTACTCAATCTTTCATCATATGCAGGATATATTTGAGAAATAGCCCTATCAAGCCAATCTCTTCTATCCTGCGGAGAACCCCTCAGCAAAAGCAAATCCTTTGTTGAAAAAAGAACCGTTTTTAGAACCAGCTTAAAATTCTTAGGAGAAGATTTCACCTTATTAATTTTAATCTCGCGTTTTTTATCTGTATCATATGAATAATCCAGCTCAATTTCAGTGTTATTCTTTTCAAGAAGAGCATTAATCTCAAATTTATCCTCGCCGAACTTAATCATATCCGACACAACTGAAGTTCTCGGGCTTTTTAAATCAGACAGAAAATAGATACTCTCTAATATATTTGTTTTGCCCTGCGCATTTTTTCCTATTATAAGAGTTTTCTTTCCCGCAAAATCAAGAAAAATATTCTTACAGTTTCTATAATTCTTCAGCCCCAGTCTTAATATTTTCATAAAACCAGTATATCACAATTTATCATTTTAAATGTTATAGAAATTGGCTTATTGGTTAGCAGTGGTAGGGTTATGAAAAATTTTACAATCTATTATCTTATAGTTAACCAAATTATAGGCAAGGGGTAAATATTATGGGGTAAATTTTAGGAATAAATTTAAAGAGTAAAATATAAGGGGTAATAATTATGAAACAAATAGTTCCAGAAAAAAGTTCCGAAAAAGTTGCAAAATTTTTAAAGAAGAACTCTCTTCATAAGCGCGACTTTGCTGAAATGATAGGTGTTACGCTGTCATATGTTTACAATTTGATTGATGAAACAGTACCTTTCTCTACAAGGGGGACAACAATAGAGAGAATAGCCACTGTAATGGATATTGAGCCGGAAGAATTTTCCGAATACAGAATACCGCAGGAGCCTATTCTGATTGATGAATCTGTAGAAATCCTCAAGGATTATATCAAAGAAAACAAACTTTCTGTAGTATCGTTCTTAAAATCTTTCCCGCGTAAAAAACGTATAGATATTGTTGATATCTTACGAGGCGCTTTGCCGGTACCGATTGATTACAAAGAGCTTAAACTTATCGGCACAACACTTAATATGCCTGATGAAGAAATTTACAATATATGGGAAAACAGGGTAAAGCAGGTGCTGGAATCTGCCGGCATGAATATTTATTCAAATACAGGACTTATCAGCACGATGTTTGACTGTGCAAAAAAATATCTTGATACAAATCTTAACAAATAAGGCAATTCTTCCATTAAATATAACTTTATATATATAAGGTTAGAAAAAGGTTGTAGAAAATTTAAAGAGTCGGAGATTAAACCGGCTCTTTCTTTTTCAAATCTTCTATAATGCATTCCGCAACCTCTCTGGCGGAATATTTATCCGAGAGCCTTTCTCTTACATGTCCGAGCTCTTCTATTACATCAGCTCTGTATTTTTTATCATACAGGAGCCTTTCTGTTTCATAACATATATTATCAACAGTAAACTTGCCCTGTATCAACTCCGGCACAATATCCCTGCTTGTGATGATATTCGGAAGTGAAACATTCTTAATGCATCTTATCATTAAATATATAAAATAAAGAATCCAAGGACCTTTATACCCGATAATCATGGGCACTTGATACAAAGAAGCTTCCAATGCTACTGTTCCGGAGGCAAGAATTAAAGAGTCTGAAACAGAAAGTAAAGCTTGATTTTCGCCCTTAATAACTTTAAAATCAGTATCTTTAATATATTTATCGTAAATTTCATCTTTCAAATTAGGTGCATGCGATATACAGAACTGTAGCTCTGGATGCAATTTCTGCAGACGTTTTGCAGATTTGATAAAAGTCTGCGCCAAAAACCTCAGCTCTATCGGGCGCGACCCGGGGAAAATAGAGACTAAAGGTCTTTTCAAATCCAAGCCGTATTTTTCAAAAAAAGCAGTTTTATCTGCCTTTGCAGGGAGCTGGCATATCAGCGGATGTCCGCAGTAATGGACATCTATACCGTACTCTTTATACATCTCTATTTCAAACGGAAATATACAAAGAACCTTATCAACATATTTTTTTATATTCTTAATCCGCCACTTTCTGCTTGCCCAGACCTGCGGTGGTATATAATGATAAACTTTTATTCCGTGTCCTTTTAAACGCTTTGCAACTCTCAGATTAAAAGTCCCGTAATCAATAAGCAGAACTATATCCGGCTTATAATCGTTCAATAAGTACTCGCAGACCCTTTTTTCAAGGCTGAGATGATCAAGCGCCATTTTGAAATTAAAGCCGAATCCTGCCATTTTAGAATGATCGCAGAATAACTTAGCTCCGGCTTTTTCCAAATTTTCTCCGCCTATTGCCTCTGCCTGCAGTTCCGGCATATTTTGTTTTAGAAATTCTAAAACCTTACCCCCGTGAATATCACCGGAATATTCTCCTGTAATAATAAAAATCTTTGTCATACTACACTGCCATAATTACTATATTATGCTTGTTAGCATATTTGATAACGTCTTCTCTGTCAACAATAATAGTTTCGCCTGCCTCTACAGCAATCAAATCAGCCTTGTATTTCTTCATTGTCTTTAAAGTTCTAAGCCCGATAGCAGGGATATCAAACCTCTTATCCTGTGTCGGCTTTGCTACTTTTATTACCCTTGAGTTTTTCTTTGCGATTTTACAGCCCCGTTTTATACAATTATCAGTGCCTTCTATTGCTTCAACTGCCATTATCATCTTATCTTTTATAACAACAGACTGCCCTACATCAAGTTTTCCTGTTTCTTTTGCAAGCCAGTATCCGTAGTTAACATCCTCTATTTGCTCCTGTGTCGGCTGGACTTTGCCAAGAACGCCGGACGGAATCATAAGGTTTTTAATAAATAGGGTTTGGTCTAATATTGTTATGCCTATCTTTTCCAGCTCTTCTATTATCATAAGCATAACTTTGTCGTCATTTAGTCTGATAGCCGTTTTCAAAAATTCCAGCGCTCTTGCATCAAATTTAGGGCGCTTTAATAAAATCGTTTTACTTACTTTTCCAAGAAAAGTTATTTGTTTAATATTTTCAGCCTTAAGTGTATCTTCAATTTTTTGCACCTCTCCGGGGCAGAATGAATACACTTTAGAACAGTATTTTTTTAACTGTGAATAATTATCATTAGAAAGCGAAATCGCAACAACATCAAAACCGTTTTCTTTAGCATACTGCGCCATCTTTACCGGCAGTAAGCCGTCGCCGGCAATTAAACCCTGTTTCTGTTCCAATGCTACAGACATTATTAAATCTTACCTCCAATTTATACGATATATAATACTATAAACATACAATTTTAGTAATCAACTCTTAATAAATCGTTATGTTTATTATATTATAATCATATGAATTTAGATGCCGTAATAGATAGCTTATTGTCACCCGTTGCTGACAGGGTTTCAAGCATTATTTTCTCTTATATAACAATAGGAGAAGTAAAGGTTGAATTTCTTGTTGCACTGCTTATTACAGCTGCCTTATTTTTCACACTCAGAACCGGTTTTATAGGTTTTTGGGGATTTAAACATGCGCTAAAACTTATTACAAATAATTATAAACATAATAATCCTTCCGGTTATCAGCGGAAAAAGAAGGGCGAACTTTCGTCTTTTCAAGCTTTGAGCGCAACAATATCCGCATCAGCGGGAATCGGGAATGTAGCAGGTTCTGCGGCTGCGGTATCTATAGGCGGTCCCGGGGTTATTTTTTGGATGATTATTGCAGGGCTGTTTTCTATGGCATTAAAATTTTCCGAAGTACTTCTCGGCGTAAAATTTCGTAAAACAAATCCGGACGGAACTGTTTCCGGTGGTCCGATGTATTACATACCCGTTGCTTTCAAGGGAAAGTTCGGAAGTTATTTCGGGAATTCACTTGCCAAAATATATGCTGTATGCTGTATATTTGCGATGATAGGGGGCTGGAATTTATTCCAGATTAATGCTATGACAGCGCAGTTTACAGAAGTTACGGGAGGGGATACCAGTATTTTTGCAAATAACGGCTGGATTTTAGGAACTATTGTTGCTATTATCACGTGGTTTACAATAATCGGCGGGATTAAGGCTATAGGAAAATTTACTTCCAAGGTTACTCCTGTAATGTGTTCTTTATATGTATTAAGCGCATTTCTGGTCTGCCTTGTTAATATCCACCACCTTCCGGAAACAATTGTGTTAATAATCAAAGAAGCATTTTCGCCCAGAGCAATGACAGGCGGAGCCTTTGCATGTATGCTGTGGGGATTTAGGCGCGCAATGTTTGCTAACGAATCCGGTCTTGGAACAGCACCGATTGCATTTTCCGCAGTAAACACAAATAAACCTGTTGCTCAAGCATTTATTTCTATGCTCCAGCCGTTTGTAGACACGGTTATTGTTGGTGTTGCAACGGCTTTTGTTATCGTAGTTTCCAAAGCATATTTAACAGTTGACGGCATTGCGGGCATTGAACTTACATCCAAGGCTTTTGCAACAATTTGTCCGGCTTATCCTATATTGTTAACAATCATGGCAAGCTGTTTTGTTCTCTCAACAATGCTGTGCGGTTCTTATTACGGGCTTAAGGCGTGGAATTTCTTATTCGGGAACTCCAAATGGAAAACCAGAGTATTTCAAGCTGTATACTGCCTTTGTATCATTGCAGGCTCTGCTATGAATTTCAAAAGTATTATCAATTTGTCTGACGCAGTTACGCTGTTTCTTGCGGTTCCGAACTTGATTGCTGTTTTTGCACTTTCAAATATCGTAATAAAAGAACTAAAGCGTTATTGCGAGCGATACGAAATCGGCGGGAAATTTATCAAATACCTGCGTTAAAAGCTTTAATATAATCTTTACTTGCAGGGGGCAAAAATGTATTGTACAATACACCTAACAGGGGGAAGGGATTATGCCGAAAATTTATTTTGTTGACGTTACAAACAGAGACGGAGTTCAGACTTCAAGATTAGGCTTAGCAAAGCTTCAAAAAACAATCATTAACTTAATGCTTGACGATATGGGAATCACTCAATCGGAGTTCGGCTTCCCTACCACTATGCACGAATTAAATTATTTAAATGCCAATCTGGAGCTTGTTAAACGTGGAGTTATACGCAAAACAAAGCTCTCCGGCTGGATGAGAGCAATTGCAGAGGATGTTGAAAAATCTTTCACAAACTGCCCGCTTCTTGAAAACTGCAACCTTTCCCAGTCGACTTCTGACCAGATGATACAAGGCAAATATCTAGGCAAGAAAACTCGTGATGATATATTAAAAATGACCTGCGAAGCTGTAGAGCATGCAGTTTCAAAAGGTGCAAAAATCATAGGCGTGAACGCTGAAGACGCATCAAGAAGCGACTTAGATTTCTTGATAAAACTTGCTAAAGAAGCTAAAAAATGCGGTGCATACCGTTTCCGCTACTGTGATACTTTAGGTTATGAAGACCCTAATACAACATACGAAAGAATTTACAGACTGGCTAAAGAAACACAAATGCCTATTGAGCTTCATTATCATAATGACCTAGGAATGGCTGTAGCTTGCTCGGTAGAAGGCGCCCGCGCCGCTGTCGATGCTGGAGTAGACGCTTATATTAACACAGCAATCAACGGCATGGGAGAAAGAGCCGGCAATGCGGACTTAGTTTCCTGTCTGCTTGCGTGCTTAAAATCTGCCGGTTTCAAAAACAAATACCAAATAGATGAAAACATTGACTTAAGCAAATCATGGAAACTTGCAAAATATACAGCCTACGCCTTCGGGCTTCCGATTCCAATCAACCAGCCCGCTGTCGGCGACAACGCTTTTGCACACGAATCCGGAATACACGCAGACGGCGCATTGAAAGACAGAAGAAATTATGAACTCTATGACTTTGAAGAACTCGGACGAGGAGAGCCGGAAATTATTGAAACAGGAAGAATGATTACAACCGGCGAGTACGGCGGTATAAAAGGATTCAGAAATGTTTATGACAAACTGGAAATAGAGTTTAAAGACGAAAATGAGGCAAGGAATATTCTGGAGCTTGCGCGTTATGCAAACGTACATACGCAGAAGCCTTTAACAGAAAGTGAATTGAAGTTTATTTACCATTATCCGGATATAGCAGCACAAATTATGACTGTATCACCGTTCTATGAACCGACCGGAGAATTAAAGAAACGACTTGAGAAGGGCACTCTGGCAATGCCTCACCATATAATTTAATCATTTGGAGATTTTATGGACACTACACCGGCCAATTTATATGAATTATCTGAAATAGTTGACAAACGGTTTTCGCACGGAGAAGAAATCCCGCAGAACATTATAGAAGCAATAAGAACAGCTGTTTCCGGCAAGGGCTTTATAGGACTTGCGCAAATTAATCCGATAGCAGGAAATATAGAGTACAACGCAAAAAAAATTGCCAAATATATAAAATACGCCTGCAAAATAGAACTCGATTTAATAGTGTTTCCGGAGCTTGCTCTTATGGGTTATCCGATAGAAGACACTATTGACAGGCATCCTGTTATTGTAGATGAAAATATAAAATGGCTTAAAGGTCTTGCCAAAATAACTACAAACACAACAGCTCTTGTTGGTTTTATAGAACCGCGCGAAAAAAATGCGGAAGGGAAAAAATACTATAATTCTGTTGCAATTTTAAAAGCAGGAAAAATCCAGGGAATTGTACGAAAATCGCTCCTTCCCAACTATTCTGAATTCAATGACTACAGATATATAGAGCCTTCTCCCGCTGTCGGGGTTCAGCCAGCAGAAACCCTCGGGGTCTTTGGAAAAGACAATATAAAAGACTGCTCCAAGCTCTTTGAGGATTACGGGATTTCAATCTGTGAAGACTGCTGGAACAACAAAGAATTTTTCGATAAGCATTTGTATGAAAAAGATCCGATAGAGGAGCTTGCGCAGGAAACTCCGAAAATTTTCATAAACTGCTCAGCTTCTCCGACAAGAGCAAAGAAGGAACAGCTGAAACACAACATGCTTTCTTTTATTGCTAAAAAATACAAAACCCCGATTGTATACGTAAATCAAGTCGGTGCAATTGATAACAGTTCTTTTGACGGTTCAAGCAGAGTTTTTAACGCGCAGGGCGAACTCATAGCAAGGGCAAAATCTTTCGAAGAACAGCTTTTGATAGTAAATCCTCTGAAAAATACCGGCAAAATTTATCCGCTGACAAAAGGTCTTGATAAATCACTTACAGAACAGAAAGTTTTTACACTTGAATACGAATCCGATTTAGAAAGAACTTATAAAACAATTATTCAAGGCATAAGAGATTATTTTAAGAAATGCGGATTCAAGCGTGCGGTATTAGGTCTGTCCGGAGGGCTGGACTCTACTGTTTGTGCAGTTCTTCTAGCAGATGCTATAGGAAAAGAAAATGTTTACGGAATTTCTATGCCGTCAAAAATTACGAGCAAAGAAAGCCGTTCTGACGCTGAACAGCTGGCGCATAATTTAGGAATACACTTTACTGAAGCCTCCATCAGACCAATGATAGACACAACAACAGAATGTCTTAATACACTTTTTTCAGAAGTCGAACGCAATTGGGACGGAAGATACAAAACATCTTTTACGCCGGATAACATTCAAGCCCGCTCCAGAGCTATGTTTTTATGGGGTATAAGCAACGAATTTTCTTCCTGTATTCCGATTGCAACATCCGATAAGTCAGAACTCTATATGGGCTATGCAACGATAAACGGCGATATGTCCGGAGGTTTTGCGCCAATTGCGGATGTGCCGAAAACAAAATTGTTTGCTTTTGCGCGCTGGCTGAATGCTAACCGCAAAGAAAAAAACGCTATTCCGGAAGCTATTATACTGAAAAAACCAGGCGCCGAACTTGCTATAGATCCTAAAACAGGAAAACCGCTTATAGCAGAAGATGCCCTTATGCCGTATGAATTTCTTGACGAAATAATCTGGCGGATTGAAAACAAGAATGAAGGATACCAAAACCTTATAAATACAGAATTTGTGTACGAAAAGCACAATAACATTTCTAAAGAACAAAAAATTGAGTGGCTGGATAAATTTTTCAGAAGAATGTCAACGGCTCTCTACAAGTGGTCAATTCTTCCGCCATCTGTAATTGTTGAATCCCGCTCCATCAACAAATACGACTACAGACAGCCGATAACTTCGGCTAATATAAACTACAAAGGAATAAAAGAAGCAGAAGTAAATGCTATTTTAGCAGAAGATTAGAGTTCAAATGTCTTAACTGGCGTTTCATCTCTTCAGCCTTGTCATCAAGCTGTTCGCGCTTATAAATTTCCATCGCCAGAGTATAGTTCTTTTCAGCATCAGCCCTGTACTCCGGATTGTCATAGCTTGACATCAATTGGAATGTCTGCGCAAGAAGAATATACGCCTCCGGCTTATTCGGGTTAACCTTCACAGCCTGTTCAAAGCATTCCTTGGAATCAACAATATGCCCCTCAAGATGATTTTTATACCCCTCTAATATTTTCATAGGGTACGCAAATAAATTCTGTTTATCAAAAATCGAAAGTTCAAGCAAAAAAGAAATTTCCATAATATCTTTGTCTTGATACATATCAAAAAATCTAAAATGCGAAATGAAATATTTCGGGAAAACCGAATCAATTTTCTTCAAGAGTTCATTTTGCTTGTCCTTTTGATTAGCAATACCGTATATATTAGCTTCCTTTAAAAGTTTTATAGGATTATCCCTGTCAATCATATCTATTACGCCTAAGAGCTTTAACCCCTTAGCCAGCTCGTCTCCGGCAATAACTTTCGCCACCTCATTAAAAAGAAACTGGATTGTTTTATATTTGTTAAAATCAAAAAGAGCTAGAATATAATCTTTAGCAACATTTTCTTGAGAAGAATAAACCAGCGAAAGAAATTTTATTTTCTTTACATCAAAATTATCTTCATCCCATCCTAAAATCTTATTAGCATCAAGTATTGCTTCATAAAAGTTAGAAATCTCAAAATTAAGTTTCAGTCTTTCATAATAAGCCTCTTCTTTTCTGACACAATGAGTAATAATATATGTAAAATCAGAATACGCATCATCAAGCATCAACAGCTTATGACAAAGTTTGCCCCTTTTCAAAAAAGTTTCTGACGGGCGGAATTCTTCTTTGGCTAAAAAATTCAGCTTTTCCAGAGCCAAATCAAAATTGTTTTCTGCAATACATTTGTCTACAGATTTTAAACACATATAGTATTTGATATTATCTAACATGATTTGCTCCGTTTATCCCTACATTAAATATTTATCATAAAGTTTTCAGAAAAACGAGTAGCCTGTCAACTATAAAACTTTTAATGCCTGCTTTATCTCCCTCAGAGCAGTTGCAATTTCGCTATTAGTATTTTTTTCTTTTTTAATTTTTTCATAAGCAAACATTATTGTTGTATGCTTTTTATTATAAAATTTCGCAATATTTACAAAGCTTTGTCCTGTAATTTCCCTGCACAAATAAATAGAAATATGCCTTGCAAGCGAAACCTTCTGTCCTCTAGCAGAGCCTTTTAAATCCTTTACATCAACTTGATAATATGCAGAAACAACTCTTGCAACAGCATCAAACCCTATATCATTTTCAACTTCTTCGCATTTCAAAACATCTCTTGCAAGCTGTAAAGTCATAGGACTTTCCGTAATCTCCGCATAAGCGCATACCTTTGTAAATGCGCCCTCTAACTCTCTGACATTATTTGAGAAATTTTTAGCTATATACATTAAAGCTTTGTCTTCGTATACTAAATCATTATTGTCAGCAAGCTTTTTAATAATTTCATATCTGGTTTCTACATCCGGCGGAGTCAATTCTACCATCAGCCCCATTTCAAACCTTGAACATAACGCAGAAGTCAAAGTCGGAATTTCTTTTGGAAGTCTGTCCGATGTTATTACAATCTGCTTTCCCTTGTTATACAAATTATCAAAAGTATATTGCAAATTCTCCATAGATTTCATCTTTGATTCAATAAACTGAATATCATCAATTAATATGATGTCAATATTAGTGTACTTTTTATTGAATTTTGTCATATTTTCTATGTTGCTGTTTGTCTTACGCGAATTTGAAATATAATCGTTAACATAATCTTCGGTTTTTGTATATTTAACCTTCAGCTTTGGATTATTAAAAATTGTGTAATGCCCGATAGCCTGCATCAAATGAGTTTTTCCAAGTCCGGAGTTTCCATATATAAAGAGCGGATTGTATTTTTTTGCCGGCTGTTTGGCAACAGCAAGAGCAGAGGCGTACGCGAATTTACTATTTTCTCCGACTACAAAATTTTCAAACTTATATTTTAAATTAAGATTTGATGCAGACTGCATATATGACAAATTTTCAATAGCCTGTTGCTTTAATTCAGTATCTTCAATCTTCTTTTGCAGCTTTTCACCTTCTTTTTTTAAAGTTTTTGCTGCATTTTCGTCATATATAATAACAAATCTTGCGTTTTCAACTCCGGATATTTTTTTTAAAACGTCATTCAGCTGTATAAGATAGCTTTTTCTCAGCATATCACGTCCCATCATTTGCCCCGTAACAACAGTCAATACGCCTTTATCATATCCGGAAGCCTGAAGCGGATATATCCAGGGATGAACATTCTCCGGCAAAACCTGCAGTAATTCTTCCTTGACTTGCTCCCAAAAACGTTTTAATTCTATATTTTCCATACAACTCTAGATTTGTGATACTTTTGAATAAAATTCCAATTAAAAAAGGCGACACCCGGATTCGAACCGGGGGTAAAAGCTTTGCAGGCTTCTGCCTTACCACTTGGCCATGTCGCCATACGAGTATGATATTATAAACAAAGCTCATTTGCAAGTTGCTTTGTTAACTTAAAAACAAAAAAAGTGCACATTCCAAATTAGGAATGTGCACTTTTTAATTCATATAATTTATTATATTATACCCAGATTTTTCAGTTCTTCATCACTAAATAAATCTCTTAAATCAATAGTTACATCAATTAGCATGAAGTATGGAACCAGCTGCCCGTCTTTTTGCGCAGCAGTTGCAATCTCATTAAGCTTTCCGCTTAATCCAGTTCCTTCGATAGCATAGTCATACAAATCATAAATTGTAATTGTTAACATTGTTCCATTAAGCTTTGAATCAACAACATCTGTACCATGGAGAGAATAGTACAAATCCTTTTCTGTTGAACTAGAACCACTATTAAAGTCTAAGCGACCTAGACTAGAAACATCACCGCTTATTAATGCTTTTATATTCTTTTTGATATAATCTTTAAGGTATGAACTTGACTTTATTTTATCAGATACATCAGAGCCTTCAGGGAAATGATATCCTTTTACCCACTCAGGATCATAACCATCATCAGTAAGCCCGTTTATAATATCTTCTTTTATAAAATCAGCATAATCCGTATCTAAATAGTTTGTATATTTTTTATCGCATCCTTTTGGTGTTCCATTATAACCATCTTGCGCATAGTCAAGAAAAGATGTAGTGAGAAGATAATCATCTGTAGAGAACTCTCCAGTAATCATATATGTCATAATCTCTCTTACTGATGTCCAATATTTCACACTGCTATCTGGATTTACAAGTCCATTGTATAACTGTTGTTTTGTAAGTGTTACACCGCCATAGGATACACTTCCGGACAGTTTGCTTTTTGCAGTATATCCTTTTCCATTTTTATCATAATTAGTTGTTTTTACGGAGCCTTTCGACTTATCATAGAAAAATGATTTAGTTTTCTTGCCGTTTTCATAGAATGTTCTGGTTATATCACCATTTACATTTACATTTTCTGTTTTTTGTAAGACACCATCTACATACCATACCGTGTACTTATTACCCTTTGAATCTGTTCGTGTTCTGGTATAATTCTTTGAATCTATATATTCAGAATATTCATAAGTATATGTCTCATAGGTTTTATCATTTAATTCATAAACATTTTCTGATTCTACTTGTCCATTAGGCTTATAGTAATACTCATGTATTCGACCATCAGAAGGTGTTATATATCTATATATTTTACTATTATCTGCTGCCGTATAATCTTCACGTATATTGTCATTTGAATCAGTATAAATTTTAGAATTACCTATTACATTACCATCCTTATCGTAGTATGTAACATAAGTTTTTCCATCTTTTTCTTCAGTTTTTGTATAAGAGACTTCATCTTTTATATTGCCGTTTTCGTCGTAAACAACTTCTTTAATAACAATATTACTGCCGAATTTATATGTAGTTTCAGACACTGGAACTCCATTTTCATAATTAGTAACTACTGTCGTACCATCTGAATTGTTTAAAGTTTTCTTTGTTGGTTTTCCTTCTGCGTCCAGCAAAGTTTCAGTATATGAGCTATCGGAATATATAACCTCTCGGTTTTTAATACCATCTTTATAATATACTTCTGATAAAAGATTTTCATTTTCATCATAAGTTACTGCTTTAGTAATAATATTATTACTATAAGTTTCTACTGTCTTTGTGCCGTCCGCATTATAGACAGTTTGTTCTTTTTTATAACCTGTTGTGGTATCAAAAGATCCCTCGCTTATTTTTTTACCATCTTTATCATAACCCGTAAAGGTTTCAGAGTAATAGTAATATTCTGTTTTTATAGTTTCTCCATCTTCATGGTACTCATATCTTTGATAAATGTCTCCTGATGCGTTATAAGTTGTTCTTGCAATCTTGTTACCGTCTTTATCATAAATAGTTTCTGCACTCTTTGTGCCTTCATAATAATATGTATTATCTGTATACTCTATTACGGTTTTGCTGCCGTCATCATTATATACAGTTTCTGTCGCAACGCACCCATTTTCATAATATGTCAGCCAGCTTGAATATGTTAAATTACCATCTGCATCATATTCTTTTTTATTTATAGTGCCATCACTATTATGTGTCATTGCTGTTTTTGAGCCATCCTCATTATATGTAAAAGTCGTTTCTGACGTTACATTTCCATCTTCATCGTAAGTAGTTTCGGATGTCATATTACCATCTAGATCATAATCTTGTGATGCTACTTTTACACCATTTTCATAGATATTATGTGTGGTAGAATCTAGCACGTACTCTTTACTTTTATAATCGTACCCATAATTATATTGAATACCTAATATTTTTTCACCTTTTTCATTGTACTCCAGCTCATAATCAAGACCATTTACTTTGTATGTATAGCTATAATGCTTTTCATGTTTTAATACTCCGGTATCATAGTACTCTTTCTCTGACTCGATTCTTCCCTTATAGTCATATGTCTTCTCTACTTTAACATTGCCATTTTCATAGTATTCCTTCTCTGACTCTACATTGTCATTATAGTCATACGTCTTCTCGGTTTTAATATTACCGTTTTCGTCATATTCATATTCCTTTTCTAAATGACTGCCTGATGAATTATACTCTTTTTTTGAAACTATTATGCCGTTTTCATTATAAATTGATACAGAGTTTGGATTGTCAGAATATTTACTAAAGTATCCATACTCTGTTTTTGACAGCATATTTTTATCACTATCATATTCTGTTACAGATATAAGCTGACCACTAAACTCTTCGCTATAAATATTATTTGTTATTGTACCGTCTGCATGATAAACTGTTTCAAATATTTTTTCGCCATTATTTACATTTGTTCCAGTTACAACTTTTTCACCATCAGCATTTGTTGATGTTTGAGTCTCTATAAGCTCGGTTACTGATGACAAATCTTTTTTGCCATCATTATCTGCATCACGCTTACTATAATCGTATCTTTTTTTAGATGTCAAATTTCCAAATTCATCATACGTTTTTTCAAATTTTATTTGCCCGTCTTCATTATATTCATATTCCTTTCGGGATGTTAACTTGCCGGATTCATCATAAAATTCTTCCACGGTAAGAAGATTATTGGCATATTCTGCTTTCTTCTGCAGGCTACCATCTAATCTGTAATCGGTGTGAGAGGTCATATTGCCGTTTTCATCATACTCTGTCCGAGACGTAACAACTCCTGTTGATATTATAACTGTCATTGACTTTATTGTGCCATCTTCATAATATTCATAATATGAACTCTCTGTCAATGGGACAAATGGATTTTTGATAAATATACTACCTGTACCTGGCTTGATGCCAAAAGTATTATCTCCAGTATTTGGGGCAAATGGTCTAAGGTTGATACCACCTATAACTACTTTATTATGTACTAAGTTGTTGACTTGAGTGCCACCCAGAATATCTAACACGGTGCCGCTGGATATAAGACCGCCGTTTGGAGTTTCTTTTCCGTCTTCTCCGCCGCTATTTTCTGTGTTCCCTTCTGTTTTAGGGGACTCCTCTTTCTCCTCCTCTGCGGGCTTATTTATTATGTATCTCTTCGCTATACCGTTGTTGTACGGAAATCCATTAATTAATGACATAAATTCTTCTCCTTTTTAACAATACAAATACTTTATTTTTATATTAACGGCACGTTTTATAAAAACTTTAGAAGTTTTCTTAAAATCTTTACAATTATTTACATTATATATTTTTTATATAAAAGCTGCAACTTGGAAGACATAATTACCAGATAAAAATTTAGCTTTCTAAAGCTGCATGAAATAAATAATAACCATTCTATGAATAATCAAAAGACTCAAATAATACTTGTGATATATAAGCAATACTACAAAATTGAATATCAAAAAGATTTTTCACGCACTCGTTCTCTAAATGGAGAGCAGTTACAGCTGTCAGAGCAGCTGTAACTTTTTACCGGACAGTTATAAAGTGGAAAAGAAGGGACAAAAAAGAACAGCGGCTCTAAACAAGCCGCTGTTCTTACATATATTATATCAGTTAATCTACACTTTGCGTTTGCGTGCAGCTTCTGATTTGCGTTTTCTTCTTACGCTGGGCTTTTCATATCTTTCACGCTTTTTGACTTCAGATAAAATACCAGCTTTCTGGATTTTTTTCTTGAATCTTCTTAAAGCGCTTTCGATACTTTCGTTCTCGCCCACTTTAACTTCTGCCATTTATATTTCACCACCTTTTCAGCATTTCATGTGTACAAATTTATGATATAACAAGCAAAATCGAATTTCAAGGGGGGGGGGTAAATGAAGGGGGGAGGGGGTAAATATAATATATTAATGCCTTGATGGTCGGCTGACAGAAGCGGAGCTACAAAAGGGTATTCATACTACAGGTCAGCCTCTGCTGTTAAACTACAGGAAGGGGAAATTAATTTTAGAGGCTTGATTAACTGAAACTTGCAGAAAGTTTTATTTAATGTTAAACTGCGTATATTCTTAAAGGAGTACATATGGAGCTTACGAGCGAGGAAATTGTTACAAAACTTCTATCATCTAATGAGATTTTGCATGTCAAAAATAATAATACATTTATCTCTGAGCCTTTGTATAACCTCGGCGAATTTTTGAATAATGTTAAAGACATGCCAAGCCCCTACGGCGATAAATATGTATTCATAAAATAAAACTTATAATATTTACCCTTATTTACAAAAAACAAACAACCATTCATTAAATCTGATGAATATCATTAACTTATTATCATAGATTCACAGACATCTACATCCCTACAAAAAACACCGTGCATTACATTTCTACTTTGAAAAATTTTCAGTATATTTTATAACATAAAGTAAGGAGCATCCTGCCAATGCTCCTTACTTTTTCATCATGTTATGTAGTTTAGTTTAATCATTAACACTCCAGTCTTTTGTGCCATAACCTTTGTGCCAATCATATTGAACTAATTCATATTTATCGCCGTGCTTTTGGAGAATATATTCTTGGTGATCCTGATCACTTACATATACATATTCACCCTGTTCTGTCTTTTCTTTAAATGTATATGTTATATCTTTTTGATCTTCTATTACTATTGTTTGAGGATATGACGCATTTGATGCTTTTGTAATTTTTGATGTTTTACCGCTTACGATTACGGTGGCTCTTGTTTTTCCACTAACATCAATTGCTTGGATTACATCGCCATCTTTCAATTCAGTTTTGCCATCATAGTTCTCATATCCTGATAAATAAGCATGTTCTGCAGAATCTTTGGGACCACTGCCACTTACTTCACTTGACGGCTTGTTTCCACCTTGAGCCTTACCTGACTCAGTACTAGATTCTGCTTTTTTAGCTAATTTCGGATCAACCTGCTTTGTCAAACCAAAGTCATTTGAATCCAACTTGCCCCAGCCGTTTTCATCTGCTATAGATTGAAGACGTCTTAACAGATTATCATATGCTACAGTATCTGTATCCTTATGATTTCCGTCTTGTTCAGAATCTTTTGTCTTTTTAATCTTATCATATAATGCTTTTACATCTTTTGGTTGGACACTTTCAGAGTTTTCTAATGCATAAACATTATCATCATAACCGTTTATTTTAGCTCTGTCAGGGTCATTGCATTCTGCCTTTGCATTATTATGGTTGCAATTACAAGGTTGGTTATTAGTTGCTGTATTTGTTGTACGTGTATTATTACCTGCGCCCCAGCCTCCGCCGTATGACGGCATACCGAAACCGCCCATTCCGAAACTGCCGAATGATGGGAAGCCAAAGCCTCCGAAGCCGAAGCCGCCGCCAAACAAACTGCCGAAAGCGTTTCCTAAGCCTAAGCCAAAACCGCCCCAGAATCCGCCTAAGTGACCGCCTCCGCACTCGAATATCGTAGTATTATTACTGCCGATATTAACTACGTCCCCGCCTCTTGAGTGGAACATTGTGTAGTGTTTAAATGCGCTGTGACAATTTACTCTGCCCATAATTTTTACCTCGTTGGTTTCTTACATCTGTTATATATATAAAGTATTTAAAAAATATTCAATTTCACATTTATTTTTATTTGTTACAAAACTTTACAATTCTATTAAATTGCTTGAGAAATCAATGCTTCCGGCAGAGTATATAAAAATTGAGTGAAGAGTGAAGCGGAATTTAGAGATTCTTCGGCTCTTACGAGCCTCTGAATGACGCCACACCTATATAAAATCTGCATTTACCCTCAAATACCACCAAGCCTATATAGAGAAATATATATTTACCCCCAAAACATCGTCATTCAGAGGACGAAATAACCATTTGGGGAGTCCGATGAATCTCTTTAACTTTTGTATGAACCTCTAACTCACAAACTACATCCTTAACATCTAACCCTAAATGCCCGCGCCTGCAAAAGTTTGGAGGCTCTAAAAATCACCGGCTTAAAATTTATCCCGTTAACATTCCAATACTATAACTCATGTTAAGATTTGTAACAAATTTTCACAAAACCCTAAAGTTTTTTAAATTTATGCCGATATATATATTACAAAAGGGAAAATTTAAAGGACAGGGATATGGGATTTAATGTATCAATGGATTACAATCTACAGCTAGAACACAAAGAAAGCTTAAAAAACACCGCTAAAACTATTCTTAATAACAGCGGTGCTTCTTCTGAAACTGCGCAAAAGATTATTGAAAAATCAATCTTTGAAGGCGACAGATTACTTAAAGAGCAGTACACAAATCCTCAGATGGCTATTCTTAAAGCTTCTACCCAAATCAGTGTAAACAATACTTTGAAAGAAACTTTAAAATACTTAAGAAGCCACGCTTCTAAAAAAACTGCAAAGACTCCCATTTTCGGCGAATTATGGGAGATTTTAGAAACAAGCAACCAAGCTTCTGAAGAAAATCCGTATAAAGGCGAATTAATCGACTTTCAAATAGATAAAAATGCGAAAAATATTTTCGCTGCATAGTATTTCTCCTCAAAAACTCGCGGGCAATAATATATTATTGCCCGTGCCTCATTATACAGAAACTTTTACAACAACTTTTTTAACAGCAGATTTTTTATCAATGCTCAAAGAAGGCTTATGCGCGTCATGCGGAAACAAAAGCAAAAATTCACTCGCATTAAGAACTTGAAAAGAATCATACGTACAATTCAAAAACTCGATATCTCTTTCTTTGTCGTAAGCTTCCTCGCAACTGCAGTCAGAATAATTAACAACCCCTATTCGTTCTGCACCATTCACTATATACTGTATATCTATATAGCGCCTGTGCGCTTCATATAATGCATCCTCTTTGGTTTCATACATCTGCACATTTGCATAAATCTTATCACCATCAATTAAATATTTTCCATCCGGCAAAGATTCCAAATCAGAATTTTTAAGCCACTCAAATGCAGTTCTTATACCGTCTGACAGCCCATAATAGCATTCAGCATTTATCAATCTATCTTTTATCATAATAATTCTCCTTTACAAATCTTAACAAAAGGAAAGAAAAAAGGCAATTTTTTAAAACAAAAATACTTTATATAAATGTAAGGTTAGAATAAAGTTAGGTAGGTACACTATGTTAATGGCATTCTGGGAAGTCCAGAGATTAACACGCGAAATAAACTATTTAGAACGACGGGCAATCGAAACTCAGAACCGTTTATCTAACTACCAGAAATACTCCGGTATGTTGGGCGGATCATCCGTTATTACAATGGCTAACGTCGCCGGAATGTCTGCAGAGCTTCTGCCAAGAGCAACAATGTTTGCTCAATTCTCAAATCAAGCAAGCTCTATGAGTGCAATGCAAAACTTACAAAACATGAAGATGATGGGTGTAGTACCTTGGACAGGTAATCCGCTAATGCAATCTCAATTAGAGATGAGTGCTTTTGCTAAATTTAAGGAAGAATCATTAAAAGCACTTAAACAGCAGGAAATTCAAGTATTAAATGAAAAAGAAAAGGAAATACAATTAGAAATGAATGACATCGAACAACAGCTTAGAATAAAACGTGCAAGACTTGAATCAGTAAAACAACTGGCAAGCGAAGAAGCTCGTGAAAGCGCACCGAGGTTCGGACTATAATGACAAATTTGAATAATCTACTCTAAAAACTTATCGTGTGAAACATAAGTGAAGTGTATACCTATTAACTTAATAATTCCCCTCGCCTCTCTCACAAAAGAGGCTTTTTTTTTGTGCTACACACGTAGGTACACGGTCGGCAGACATTGATACAACTACTGAACAATTGTATTACTACAGGTCTGCCTCAATGGCTATACTACCAAACAATTTGCAAGACGCAGAGCTACGCACGTAAATATACTGTCGGCAGACATTGATACAACTACTGAACAATTGTATAACTACAGGTCTGCCTCAATGGCTATACTACCAAACAATTTGCAAGAAGCAGAGCTACGCAATTAAATATCTACCTAGTATACTGGAACATCAATTGGGTTAAGAAGTTTAACGCTTATAACTTCACCCTTATTTATATATACGTCCTGCCCTTTTCTAAACATATCAGCAACACTGTCGCCTATCCAGTAACCGACACCGCCGATAAATCCGCCTATTGCACAAATAGGAGTAGTCAAATATTGAATGCCCGGAGCAGAATCACCTGCCCGCAAACCGTAATTTGTAGCATTCTTTGTTATTTCTACAGACCTGTCATAATTATTTTTTAAAGCTTCGCCATATCCAAGATTTTTATATAATGCGCCATCAAGATAAATTTTTTCAAACTGGCATACAGCCATATCAAGAGGAATTTGTCTGCCAGTCGGTGTTACTACATGGTCAAAATCAAGATACAGTTTCGCACCGCGGGAAAATCGTTTTGCAGTATTAACCTTGGATACGCTTCCTCTTACAACAGACCCTGCCGGCAATATAACAGTTGAACCTGCTGCAAGCTCATTTTTCAGCATTGCTGTAAAAGAGTCTCCTTCACAGCCGGAAAAAGTACTTACAGCCTGCAAAAATTCAAGCTGGAATGTTGTTCCTGCCGGAATTCTTTTAGTATAAGCATCAGCCTTAAAAGTTCCTGCATAAACATTAACAGACGCAAAAAGCATCATAATAAGAGTTATAAAAAATTTTCTCATTTGCCCTTCTCCTCAATATATAGCTGATTTTAGCACAGCTTTAATATAAATGCAATTCTCAAAGTGTTATAAACTCATCATCTTTCTTCTTTTTACAGAAGCGTTTAATCATTTGCGAAGTCGCAAAAGCTGTAAACGGAACACAAATAACGATTGCAATACTTCCAATTAGAGCGGAAGCTGTTTCTGTAACCACCTGGTTAAGATTTACAAATTTTTGCAAATCAATATTTCCGGCAAGAAGAAGCAATGGGAGCGAACCGCCTAAATAAACAAGAATAAGAGTATTTGCCATTGTTCCGATTATATCTCGTCCTACATTCATGCCGGAAGTAAACAACTCTTTCACAGTTTTAGTATTATCCAGTTCGTAAATTTCGTTTATTGTACTTGCAATAGACATAGCAACATCCATTACCGCGCCTAAAGTTGCGATTACCATTGCGGATATTGTTATTCCTACAAAATCGAGTTCCGGATGAGCGGTAAACAAGAACATGGAATTCTCGCCCGTAAACCCTGTCAGATGCGCCGTAAACATAACCGTATATGATAGAACAGAAGCAAATAAAAGGCTCAAAAAAGCACCTGCAACAGCCGACGTGCTTTTAGCATTAAAACCGCCTACAAGATACATTGTTGCAGCAGTAGAGATTAAACAAACTAAAATTGTTGCCAATACCGGATTTACCCCCATAAGTATTACAGGCGAAAGCACATGAGATATTAACAAGACAGTAATAACAATAGATACAAGGCTGTACAGACCTTTTTTGGCACCGATATAAACCAATAAAGCCCCAAATACAAGCGAAAGCCAAAGCAGAGTTCCGGATCGTTTAATATCTTCTATAGAATATTCAACCCCGTCGCCGTTATCTTCCGCGTGCAATATTACCTTAGAATTTTTTTTCAGATACATGTCATAATAAGGATTACCAGTAAGCATATTATCTAAAACAACAGTTTCGCCCTTAAATTCTCCTGTCAAAATTTTAACTTCTACAATTTGTTTAGTCTGACTTACTTCATTTTCTGCCATATCAACATACTGAACATTCTGCACCAGACCTGTCTGCGAAGGTAAGATTTTTCCCTCTTCCGCAGACACAGGAAGAAGTAAAAATATTGATAATATGATAAAAAACAGCTTTTTCATAAATTTAATCCTTATTTGTATCAATCCATGCCGGCAGAGTTATGCTGTAATTTTCAAAGACACTAATCATCAAAAGAGAATAATCTTGTCTGTTCTGACGGCATTTTTCTGCCCAGATGCCTAAAACCTTCCGGAGAAACTTTCCTCCCTCTCGGAGTTCTCTGCAAAAGCCCTGCCTGCAGAAGATAAGGTTCGCAGACATCTTCTATTGTCCTCACATCTTCGCTTAAAGCAGCGGCTATCGTTTCTATCCCGACAGGTCCTCCGTCATATTTATCAATTATAAGGCTCAAGAGCGCCCTATCCGTATTATCAAGCCCAAATTCGTCTATCTTAAGTATATCCAGAGATTCATCCGCGACTCTGCCGTCGATTTTGCCGTCATATTTTACTATTGCAAAATCAGATACCCTTTTTACAAGCCTGTTTGCAATTCTCGGAGTTCCTCGAGAGCGTTTTGCAATAGCTTCTGCCCCGTCTTTGGTGATATCAATTTCCAAAATTTTTGCAGTACGTTCCACTACCTTAGCAAGTTCTTCGACTGTATAAAATTCCAGCCTGTGAATCATACCGAATCTATCTCTTAAAGGGCTTGAGAGTTCTCCTGCCTTTGTTGTTGCGCCTATTAGAGTAAATTTCGGAAGCGGAACGCGCAGAGTTTTTGCAGTCTGGCTTTTACCTGTTGTCATATCAAGCGTAAAATCTTCCATCGCCGGATAAAGGATTTCTTCCGCAACTTTATTTAATCGGTGGATTTCATCAATAAACAGAATTTCCCCGCCTTTAAGCGACATCAAAATACCTATTATATCTCTTGGTCTTTCCAGGGACGGAGCTGATGTAATCCTTATTTCTACGCCCATTTGGGATGCAATAACTCCGGCTATCGTTGTTTTGCCAAGCCCCGGCGGACCGTAAAAAAGCATATGATCTAACGGTTTGCCCCGCCTTTTTGCAGCCTCAAGAATAATTTTTAAAGTTTCTTTTAAAGCAGTCTGTCCTATATAACTGTCAAAATCTTTAGGACGGATACTGTTTTCAAAAGTATTATCATATTCTATGGTTTCGGGTTTAACTATCGGGTTCCTTTTAGCCCTTTTCTCCAACCCCTCGTCGTCTGATATTATTGCCATACAATTAATATTAGCACAAAACTCTAACAAACTCTATTTGTATTTTCACCCTTAAGATAATCCCTTATCCTGTTAAAAGTTTCCGTTAGTATATAATTTACCGACTCTAAAGTATTGTATGCTATATGAGGGGTTATTATAACATTATCCATATTGAAGAGTTTCTGCGTAATTAGGGCTGTTTCTACACAATGCCCTTCCGCGTCATCAATAACTTTTGCCATTTCACCCTTATATGTACTTATAAATTCACATTCTAAAACATCAAGAGCCGTACCCCTTACTTTGCCTTTCACAAGATTGTCATACAGCGCCTTTATGTCCAGAAGTTCTCCTCTTGCTGTATTAACAATATATACACCGTCTTTCATTTTATCAAATTCTTCTGTTGAAATCATATGATAATTATCCCCGTCATACGGCAGGTGAAGCGTTATAATGTCAGACTGCTCAAGCAATTCGTCCAGCGTTACAAATTCACAGCTTTCATTCAATTCAGGATTTTTCATATATGAGTGTATAAGTACTTTCATCCCGAAAAATCTTGCTATTTTAGCAACTGCAGAACCCACGGCTCCGCATCCGATTATACCTATTGTATAAGAGCTTAGAATACGCCCCTCGTATTTTTTATGGTCAATTATATGGCTTTTCATATCAAAATAAGCGGGAAGCAGGTTTCTCACAAGAGCAAGGATTAAAGATACTGCATACTCAGCAACAGAGCTTCTGCCATAATTTTCTATATTAAATACGGCAATATTATGTTTTGTGCAATAGTCCGTATCAATGTGGTCATGCGAGCTTGAACGGGTTGATACAATGCGCAGGTTTTTAAACCTTTTTAAAACATCTGCCGTAACTGTTGATGTAGTAAAAACGCTTATTATATCAGTATCATTCAGCACCTTTTCGCTTAAATCAGTTTCAATATTAAGAGGCTCTTTTATAAACGTTATATCAAAATCATTAAATTTATTTTTTTCAAAAAACTCTTTCTCTGATTCTCTAAAGTCAAACACCAACATCTTCATACAGACAAAATCTCCTTTTTAGAGATAGTATAAAGCTTAATTTAATATTAGCCATTCTACATACAGGCAATTTTAAAATATTTATTGGTGCAAAAATTTGCACACTACAGATAATTTACCCCGCCCAGAGCAAACCGTCCAATCCGCGCGCGTCCCCTCGTCGCCCCTTGCGGGAGAGGGTTAGGGTGAGGGGTTGGATTTATTCTTTTTTATCTACTAACCCCTCACCCGAATTTCTAAGTTTCGCAGATGCTCAACTTGAAATTCTGCCCTCTCCCGCAAGGGGCGAGGGGATCCACGCCAAGTGTACAGCTTACCCTCTCCACGGGGGAGGGTAGAATTTCTTAGTGAACGATAGTGAACTTAGAAATTCGGGCGGGGGCTGACCTGTTAAGTATGTTAATTAATCCGCCGGCTTATTTACGATTAAACCCCGAAAATTGATGCCTGGTTTAATAAATTACTCTTAGAACCCGCAAGGCTGATTACCGTATGGGTATAAGACAATTGTCTGCCAAGCGCATAATTCTTGCTTGAACTGTATTCACTGCCCTCTTCAAGAATTGCTTTATATTCTTCCTGCTGTTCAGCATTCATTGCATCAATATCATTTCCGTATTCTCTTTTAAAAGAAATTCTTTCTTTTCTGTTATCGCGGACGCCCTGCAGGTTAAAATCAAAGATTTTACCCCACATAGAAGCCTTTTCTTTAGCTTCGTTAAGTTGTTCCGTCACCCTATCAATTCTTTGTTCATATGTATTATTAAAAATAGGATCTTTAAGATTTACCCGCCTTCCGTCAACAACAACATATTCCTCGCCGTACCTGTCGGTTTGGACGTTATATCTTTTACCATTAATTACGGTTTCTTTTTGTCCGTTTGGAGATGTTGTAACATTAAATGCGGTCATAGTTATATCCTCTTAATTATATAAAGTATATTTACTCAAAAAAATTGCCTTTTTTTACAAAATTTATTAAGAAATTTTAACTTCTATAAAGATTTGTAAAAAAATCTGATAAAACAGTTTACTTTTGTTATATAGTGTTGCAATAATGTTAGTGTAAGAAGTATATATCACAGATCTAATAAGTAAAGAACTTAGTGTTCTGAAGTACATGGAATGTACGTTTTGAATAAGTGGTGCAGGCAAAGGATGCAGGCAAGCTTATGAAAAAATGTGTAGTCAATCGTTTAAAAACATGGGTAAGTAAACGGGATAAACTTATTAGAGAGGGTATATAGAAAATACCCGTATTCCGATAGGAATACAACGATGCGGACAAAGTCCGGATTAAGTACATATCATAATAAGGAGAGAAATCTAAGAGAAAAAGAGAAGAAGCCGTTGAAAGACTATACATAATGGCAGAAGATAATCTGTAAATGAAGGTATAGCAGTTCAACAGGGCTTAGTTTAGGCTGTCTATTTTTCTAAAAATTGACAGTCACGGGGAAAACTGCGCCAAAATTCGGTACAGGGCTTCCGGCAATCACAAATATAACAGAGTGCTGCACAAAGGAAGTGCAGTTTGGAGCAGAATACGCCTTTTTGTTTGGGGGCGGGTTTTGTTCCGCCAGTAGTACATATCAAAAAAGAGAGAAAGGAGATTCAACTATGGCACTCACAATCAACACAAACATTTCGTCAATCATTGCTCAAAGAAGTTTGAACAATGCGACAAACAACTTGAACACATCATTAGAGAGGATGTCAACAGGTTACAAAATTAACCACGCAAAGGATAACGCAGCTGGTTATTCAATTGCAAGCATGTGGAAAACACAGCTCGGTTCATTAGACGTAGCTGCCGATAACGCTGCAACAGGCTCCGACATGTTAACTTCTGCAGAACAGACTTACGGCTTGTTATCAGACCACCTACAGCGTATCAGAGATTTGACCGAGCAAGCTGCTAACGGAACTTACGCTTCTGCTTCATTAAAAGCTATTCAGTCAGAAATTGAAGCAAGATTGGATGAAATCACACGTGTAGCATCTAACGCTGAATTCAACGGTATCAAGTTAATGTCATACGTAGAAGACGGCGTTCCATCCGGTGTTGGTATTACAAAAGAAGGTATCAATCTTCAAGTAGGGTTATATTCTGATAAAAATAGTGTTATCAATCTGGATGTAGAATTGTTCAGAAGTGCTACCGTAAGCGGTTTATTCTCAAAACTTGAAGGTAATCAAGGCGGACAAGCAACTTTAGAAGCAATGATGCAGCAAGCAAGCGGAGGAAATTATACAGATATAGATACCGCTATAAAAGATGCCAATTTTAACAAAGTATTTGCTGCAGCGTGCAGTTCACTGATTTACGATACGGCTACAGGTGAATATAAGCTTGCATCAGACGGTGATGATACAACTCATGGTGCTAAAGAAATGTTAGGCTTTATTGATGCCGCGATTGATGATATTTCATCACGCGTAACAAGAATAGGTGCTGCGCAAAACAGGGTTGAATCAGCAATTACAGCGCTTGATGTACAGTCACAGAACCTGACATCATCATTATCTACATTGAGAGATACTGACGTTGCGGAAGAATCTTCTAACTATATCCAATCTCAGATTCTCCAACAGGCATCCGCAACACTGTTAGCTACAGCAAACCAGACACCAAGTATTGCATTAAACTTAGTGTAATAGCAGGTGAATTATGGAGAAAGCAAATAATTCTCGTGTGGTTGTTGGTTAGGGTGTTGATGTTAAAGAAGGGCATCGCGTATACGCGATGCCCTTTTTCTATATTCATTTATTCTTAGTAGAATATTGTTTTTATTTGGCTTACAGTACTATACAATGCAATTGCACCATACAGCTTCGCATCACACTTTCCGGTCATTCTGAGGTTCGTTAGAACCGAAAGAATCCAGCTTTTTCTTAAAATTATTTTTTTATTTTTTTAATAATATAAAAAGAATACAGTTAATAATCAGCTGGATTGCTTCGAGCTAATCGCTCTCGCAATGACTGGACGCGGGATTACGGGGAAGGATGGAGTGCGCAATGTGCAGGAATTTGCACTCCGCAAAACTTCCAAGTTCGGCGTTTCCAGAGACCAGCAAGAGCCGAAAAATCTCTAAATTTTCGCCTCACCCTTCACGCAAGTACATACCTGCTGGTCACTCAGACACTCAATCACCTTAAAGGCTTCATACGGTTTAAAGGCCAGAAAAGAAAAACTGCACGCCCGATAAACCGCTCTTTCGGCAGTGTACCCCAAAAACGGCTGTCCATAGAGTTCCCTCTATTGTCGCCCATCATAAAATATTGTCCTTGAGGAATAACAAGCGGACCGCAGAACATATCCTCTTTGCATTTGTGGAAGTCGTACTCGCTCATAATGTATTCTTCTTCCAGAGGTTTATCGTTTATATAAACTTTATAGGCGCCGTTACTGCCTTGTTTAATTTCTAATTTTTCGCCCGGAAGACCTATAACACGCTTAATATAAGCGACATCTTTGCAAAAAAAACCGGTAAGTCGGCTAAAGACAGCCCAAGGGGTTGTCTGCAGTTTTACAAACGGCGGATAAAATATCATTATATCACCGCGTTTAGGAGTATTTTCAAAGTGATGAGTCTTGATTAAATTCGGGAACTTTGAGAGTTTTTCAACAACTATTCTGTCGCCCTCAACGAGTGTAGGTTTCATTGAGCCGGAAGGTATCCATCTCAATTCCGCGATAAAAAAACGTATTAATATAACCGCAACAACGACAAAAACAATAGTATCTATTGTTTCGCGTAAATTAGCTTTTAATTTTTCTTTATCAATCATACCAATCCTAAAAGTTCTATTAACCCGTTTTTATATATATTATCGGGTAACTCCTCGAGTTCTCTTCTTATACCTTCTTGATAATTATCTATTAAAATATTTGTTTTTTCAATACCTAAAATATCTTTGGGGGTAAATATTTTGTTTTGTGCATCTGCTCTGGCAGATTCTTTTTCCAGATCATTCTTTAATTGAAATAAAATGCCAAAAATTTTAGCAAAATTTTCTGCCTTAAATATATTATTTTGGCTAATATATGCACAGCTTTGAAATACAGCTTCAAAAAGGCTTGCGGTCTTTCCTTCTGCTATTTGAATATATTCTTCTATAGAAGGCATACTCCCTCGCAGCATGTATTGTTTAATTTCAGCTTCACTCATCTTTTGAGTGCATTGCTGAAAGAAACTTATAATTTTCATATCGCCTATTTTAATAAGTTTTTCCGTTGCAAATGAAAGCAATAAATCTCCAGAGAGTATCGCAATCTGAGGAGAGAATTTTTCCCCAATTGTTAAAGCTCCGCGCCTTGTTTTTGCCCCGTCAATCACATCGTCATGAAGAAGAGATGCATTGTGTATTAATTCACCAATAGTTAAAATATCTATAAATTGAGGCGTTATTTCAGCTTTTATTGATTTAAAATACAAAATAGCACATAATGAACGGATTCTTTTCTTCGGGCTATTAATAAACTGAAGCAGTTCTGAATGGATTTCATCATTCTCATGTATTAACATGTTCAGTTCTTTATTTACAGCACAAAGCTCTTCTTCGACTATATGTTTAATATTATTCATAATTTGAATAGTATCATAAACTCTTCAGCGTTTACAGTAGTAATATGGGTATAGGAAAGTTATTTTAGCTAAATGCACCCAATATCACTATAATCTAACTAAAGTTAGAGAAATTTCTAACTATTTGAGAATTTAAAAAAATAAAAACGCAACTTATTATATTAGTGTGAAGATATAAAACCCCAAGGCTTACTGACAGGCTCAGTCAAGTCTTAGTGAACATATGGCAGTAGAGAGTATTGCCAAGTTCAAGGATGAAAAAAATAAGAAAAGGAGATCACACTATGGCTTCAATCACAATCAACACGAACCTTGCCGCCTTAACGGCGCAAAGGAACTTGTCATCCGCAACAAGCGGTATGAACACTGCAATGGAAAGATTATCTACAGGTTTTAGAATCAATTCCGGCGCAGACGATGCAGCAGGTTCTGCAGTATCAACATTAATGGAAGCACAAATTTCCGGTTATGATGTAGCAGAATCAAATGCAACAATGGGTTTATCACTTCTTGATACTGCAGAGGGTGTACTGGACATTGTAGGCGATTACTTACAGCGTATCAGAGATTTGACCGAACAAGCTGCTAACGGTACATACGGTACATCTTCAATGCAAGCTATCAGAACAGAAGTTCAGCAGAGAATGCTTGAAATTAACCGTCTTTGTGAAGTTATTGACTTTAACGGTATACAACTTCTCGATGGTACCAGCTCTGCATACATAAGCGAATCCGGCGTAAATCTTCAAGTAAGTAACAATTCCGGACGTCCTAATATCATTAATCTTGACAGCTCACTTTTTGCATCTGCAAAATGTACAGCATTATTCATAACAAGTGAACAGGGAAGAACCGCTGATAATTGGTATGAAAGAGGACAAGGCGCTGCAGATGGCAGTGTAGATTACGAAACATCTGCTTTATATGCAAGAATAACAGGACAGAAAGTTGAACTTAGCAACGGTACTGTCTATGACTATTCCGAATTAGGCTACACCGCTATCCAAGATATGAAGTATGACCCCAATAATGATGGTAAGAGCGTAAACAGCGTTTCATGTATTACAGCAATTTGCGATGCTGTATATACAGATGACTCAACTGCTCGTGAATTCTTGCAGTTCATTGACGAAGCTATCGAAAACGTTTCTGACAGACGTACACTAATCGGTGCTTACATGAACAGAGTAGAATCAGCTGTTGATGCAATCGGGGTGCAAAAGGAGAATATCGTATCAGCAAACTCTTCTATCAAAGATGCAGATGTTGCAGAAGAATCTTCAAACTACATAAAATATCAAATTCTTCAGCAATCAACGGCAACATTGCTATCAACTGCAAACCAGATGCCGAGTATTGCGTTAAACTTACTATAATAATATTAAATAGTGTATTGAAGCCCCCGCTTTATGCGGGGGCTTTTTATTATATAACCGAACAGCTTAACCATGTTGACCTAATAAAATATTTATTGATAGAATAAAGCTATGAAATTGTTTCAGAGAAATTATTATAAATTTTTAAGAAACAAGGGATATGACATCGGGGATTTCACATATATTGGGATTAAAACACGATTATGTAACAAGAGCAAAATTAAAATAGGGAAATATTGCTGTATCGGGAATTATGTTTTAATAAATCCAGCATCACACCCCTTGAACTGGTTATCAGTACATCCGTTTCAATACAAAAAAGCTCTGGATTATAAGCTGTACGGCAATATGCCGGACAATTTGAATTATAAATTTTTTGATGAAACTCCAAAATCTGTAGAAATAGGACATGATGTCTGGATTGGCGAAGACGCCTGCATAATGGGAGGGGTAAAAATCCACACTGGTGCTGTAATCGGAGCAAAAGCGGTTGTAACAAAAGACATACCGCCATACGCTGTAGCAGTTGGAGTACCCGCTAAAGTTATCAAATACAGGTTTGAAAAAGATATTATAGAAAGATTACTCAAATCATGCTGGTGGGATCTGCCTTATGAATTTATAAAAACACTGCCGTTTAATAATATTGAAGAAAGTCTTAATTTAATAGAAAACTATTCGGATTTTAAATAAAAAACTCCCTGTTAGTTAAAACAGGGAGTTTTAATATTATCTTACTATTAGCATAAAGCGCAAAGATTTGATGCAGCCTTTTTCAAATCATCAGCTTTATCAAGCTGTTCCCAAGGAACAATAATATCAGTACGACCTACATGACCGTATGCAGCAAGTTTTTGATAGAATTTACCGCCGTTTTTAGCCGGCAGGTTTCTTAAATCAAAGTTAGAAATGATAGCAGCCGGTCTTAGATCAAAGTTTGAACGAACAAGTGCTGAAATTTCATCATCAGAAATTTTTCCTGTTCCGAAAGTATCTACAAAAATAGAAACAGGTTCTGCAACACCAATAGCATAAGCTAACTCGATTTCACACTTATCTGCAAGCCCTGCTGCTACGATATTTTTAGCAACATATCTTGCAGCATATGCAGCTGAACGGTCAACCTTCGTCGGATCTTTTCCGGAGAAAGCACCGCCACCGTGGCGAGAATATCCGCCGTATGTGTCAACAATAATTTTTCTGCCGGTTAAGCCGGAGTCACCCTGCGGACCGCCTACAACAAAGCGTCCTGATGGGTTAATAAGAATAATAGTCTCTGCATCCGGTTTAATAGCTTCTTTTTCAAAGACATAATCAATAACACAATGGCGTAAATCCTGTTGTATTATAGCTTGTATTTTAGCATTGTCGCTAATACCGTTTATCTCAGCAGCATGCTGTGTTGAAAGCAGCACTGTATGAATTCTTGAAGGCTTACCGTCAACATATTCAACAGTAACCTGTGATTTGCCATCCGGTCTTAAATAGCTTAAAATACCTTCTTTTCTTACTTGAGCAAGTCTGTATGACAATTTATGAGCCAAGCTTATCGGAAGAGGCATTAATTCCGGTGTTTCATTACAAGCATAACCAAACATAATTCCTTGATCGCCTGCACCGATATTATCAGTTTCACTTGTTGAGGTGTCTGAATTCTGGCTTCTGCTTTCCAGAGCTTTATTTACACCGCCTGCAATATCAACAGACTGCTCATCAATACTTGTAAGCACAGCGCAGGTATCGCAGTCAAAACCGCCTCCTGCAGAACCTGCATAACCGATATTACGTACAGTTCTTCTTACTACATGCGGAATATCTACGTAACAATTTGATGTAATTTCACCGCAGACCAAAACCATGCCTGTTGTAGCAGTTGTTTCAGCAGCTACACGCGCATGAGGATCTTTTGTAAGAAATTCATCTAAAATTGCGTCAGAAATCTGATCGCATACTTTGTCGGGGTGTCCTTCCGTAACAGATTCGGAAGTAAATAGAAATTTTTTTGATGTCATTTTTTTTCTCCTTAATTTATATTACTCCGGTAAGGTTTTTAATTCCGACCCGGCTCTACACATATTAGCAACATTCTAGTATGAAGGAGAAAAAAAATCAAGAAATATTAGTCGTTCACAGAAGATACAACTTTATCAATCAAACCGTATTCTACAGCCTCTTGTGCTGACAAATAGTGGTCGCGTTCACAGTCCTCTTTAACTTTTTCAAACGGCTGATTTGCATTTTCAGCCATAATACCGATTAACATGTCCTTCATTCTTAAAATTTCTTTTGCTTCAAGTTCAATATCGGTAGCCTGTCCTTTTGCACCGCCTAAAGGCTGGTGAATCATTATTCTTGCACTCGGAAGCGCCATTCTTTTGCCTTTTGCGCCTGCTGAAAGCAAAAATGCGCCCATTGAAGCGGCTTCGCCAAGGCAGATTGTCTGGACATCGGCTTTAATAAGATTCATTGTGTCATAAATTGCCATGCCTGCAGTTATAACACCGCCCGGAGAGTTGATATAGAGCATGATATCTTTTTCAGGATTTTCGCTGTCCAGCAAAAGAAGCTGGGCAACAACAGAATTAGCTACATCATCGTCAATTTCTGTTCCGAGAAATATAATACGTTCTCTCAAAAGTCTTGAAAATATGTCAAAAGACTTTTCGCCTCTTGATGATGATTCAATAACCGTCGGCACGTAGCTCAATATCTTTTTATAATCTGTCATATATCTCTCCTTGAATTCTTAACATTATTTTACAATAAAGTTAAATCGTGTGCAATTTATTTTTTAAGAGCATTCTCCAGAGCCTTTTCCAAGACCTCTATTTTAGCCTCAAGAACTTTTACCCTGGAACTGCTTTCCGTAGAATTTATAGACTCTTTTTCCAGCTCGCGCTTATATGAATTAATCCTGTCATTTTTGACATTCAGCCTTAAATTCATTAAAAGAATACCAAGCAAAAAACCGCATGTGGAAATTACAGCCATACCGGTCTTTCCATTCAAGTAAACAAAGGCATAGACAGCGCCGGCTAAGCACAGCAGGGATAATATTATAATTAAAATTTGTTTTAGCATATATCAAGCTCCTTGTGATTAATTGTACAATAAAAGCTTAATTTATGATAGAATAAAAGAAGATAATCCAACTAGGGTAAAAAAATGGGTGATGAAGATAAACAATTTGATGCCACACCCCAGAAACTGGAAAGAGCTAGAAAAGAGGGGCAGGTTGTTAAGTCAAAGGACGTTTCTACGGCATTGTCCCTGCTTATTATGTTTACTTTTATTAATATGTTAGCCCCGATTATCTGGAAGCTGATTGTAGGACTTTTTAGAACATTATATGAACAAATACCCAATCAGCATCTGTCGGCAATCGGATACCCGTATATGCTGACGGTGAGCTTAATTCCGACGGTTGTAATTATCGGTTCGATTTTATTTGTTGCGGCTTTCGTCGCAATTATAGGAGATTTTATTCAAGTGGGACCGCTTGTTGCTGTAGCGCCTCTTGTTCCTAAGCTTGATAAACTAAACCCGATGAAATACTTCAAGAACCTTTTTCAGATGAAAACACTGTTTGAGCTTGGGAAAAACATTGTAAAGGTTGCATTATTAGGTCTTATCGGCTGGTCAGTATACAAAGACCACCTCGAAGATATATTAAAGCTGGCTTCTATAGATAATAACTTTGCTGTTATGAGGGAATTCGGGAAACTTGTTGTTGAATTTATATACAAAGCCTGTATTGCATTTTTAATTATCGCAGCTGCTGACTACGGGGTTACAAAATGGAAATTCTTAAAAGACCAGAAGATGTCTTTCAAAGAAATTAAAGATGAGTACAAAAACTCCGAAGGCGACCCGCATGTAAAAGCAGCTTTAAGACAGCGCCGTATGCAGATGCTTCAGCAGGGCGCAATGGATTCCGTACCGGATGCTGACTTTGTAGTAAGAAACCCTACCCACGTTGCCTGCGCGCTTAAATATGATGCAGAAACAATGCAGTCCCCGACACTTACCGCCAAAGGAACAGAGCTTATTGCTAAAAAGATTATTGAAATCGCAATTCAGCACAATGTGCCTGTTATCGATAACGCCCCTGTTGCAAGAGCCTTATTCAGAATGGTTGACTTAAACCAGCAGATTCCGCCCGAACTTTATAAGGCAGTTGCAGAAATTCTATTATTCGTATACGGATTAAAAAATAAACAGCAGGGCAATTAAAAGACTGAATCCCTGCACATTTTAGCATCTTTCAGCGCAGTATATTACCTATCTTGAAAAAATATTAAAATCAAGGTAAGATTAAATAAGGTTAGTTTAATAAGAAAAGATGGATAATAAAACTTTAATTAAACAATACTTAGGTGTTGTACAGAAAATTGCAAGAATAGAGCATAAACGTATACCTAACCATATGATTGAATATGAAGAACTGGTTAGTATAGGTGTGATTGCTGTACAGACTTTAATTAAAGGTAAAACAGAAGAACAGCTTGCTCATTACAATGAAGCTTACATAGGAACTGCTGTCAAATGGGCTATAAGAAATGAACTGAGACACAGATATAAATGGTATACATTAAAACATAAGAATGATGAAAACGGAGATTATGTTTCTGACGCAATAGAAAACAGCGAAGCCGATTCAGATGAAGATATGGGATTTTCAATATCTCCGACAAAGGTTCGTGAAGCAGTTTACGAAACAATCTTATCTATTGACGGTCTTGCAGCGGCTGCAACAGATAATGCTTCTCCGTTCGATTTTATCAAAGATCCGTCTGCCCTGCCGGATGAACAGGCTGAAATTATTGAAATGAGTAAACTTATTAAACAAGCTATTGCAAAATTACCCCAAAAAGAACGCACCGTTGTTGAGTATCGTTTTTACAGAAATATGCAGGCAAAAGATATCGCAACAATGGTAGGTCTATCACCATCAAGAATAACAAGAATTATCCAATTTTCATTAAACCAGATAAGAGAATATCTAAAATCCCGCGGAAGAGAAGATTTTTAGACGCGTCAAATTCAAATTGACCTTATTTACCCCCTGTATGCAACCAGCAGACCGCCTTGCAGGTTTAATATTTCATACTGGAATTCTTCATCCTCATCAATTGCATCTATAAATGTCTGCACCTTTTCAGCATGTGATGTAATATTATCTGCCGTTATTACAGCTCTCGGCGTCAAATGAGGTTTAATAAGTTCAAAGTACTTTACGTATTCCCTCTTGTTCGCATCAATAAAGACAAAATCGAACATTTCGTCCTCTTTCAAATACTCCAAAATCGTACAGGCTGAACCCTGTATAGGACGTATAATATCAGCAACTCCGCACTTTTTAAAATTTTCTATCGCAACTGACTGCCTTTTTTCGTAAAACTCGATTGTCGTAAGCTTTCCGCCGGTATGTTTAAGAGCTTTTGCCAGCCATATTCCGGAATAGCCGTTTGAAGTACCTATTTCCAGCACACTTTTTGCCCCCATCATTTTGATAAAAGTATTCAGCAAAATACCTGTCTCACGCGGAATATTCCAAAATTCTCTCTGCGTTTTCTCCAACTCAGCCAGCACTTCCGAGGTCACTTCATCCAGCTTTATATCCATATTAAATCCTTAATCAAATAATTCTACTTTATTCGTTATGATTACATCTTTTATCGGCACATTTATTGCATAAGTCTTCAATAATTTACCCTTTGATAAATCTATTATAGAATAAAAATTATTTTTCAAATCAGTTACAACTGCCAGATTTGTATCCTCTATCAAATTAAAACCGGAAGAAAAGCCGTTTGTGCCAAGCTCTATCGCACCAATTACCGAATCATCCTTTGTATTAATCTTCTGGATAACATTATTCTGCGCGCCTAAAACATACAAAATATTATCATATAAATTCATTGCTATAGGCTTATTCACTGTAGTAAATTCATTTATCAACCCCAGTGTTGTATAGTCTATTACTGCAATACGGCTTTTTGTACGGCTTGAAATGTATAATTTATTATCTTTAAAAGCCAGAGCAGATACATTCGGGAATTTGCCGATATCTTTTAACTCGTATGCATTCTTTAATTCTATTGCCCATATTTCATTTTTCAGCTTGTCTACATAAAACAGCTTGTCTTCACGCAAAAGCAGATTTTCACAATACCCGTTTATCTTAATTTTCTGGACAAGTGACATTGTCTTCATATCTAGTACAAAGATTGTAGAAGCAGAAGGAGAAGTTATATAAGCCTTTTCATTAGCCTTATCAATTAAAATTTCCTCCGGATTTGAGGTTAAATTAACCTGTTTTATAAAACGGGAATCCGCCACGGAAATAATATCTACAAAAGGCCTGTCATAAGTTGTAACCAGAAGGAATTTTCCGTCGTTTACAGCCTTTACATCAATTGGAATAGATTTTTGCGCGAGTGAATAACTCGGAACAGCCTTTGCCGGCTCAATTACCTGTACATTCTTGGAATAATTTGTTGTTACAAATAATATTTTTCCCTTAAGCTGAGAAATCAATGATTGAGGAGATGCAGGTTCAGTTTCTGACAAAAAATCCTCATAAGAATCTTTGTTTTCAACCTTTATCATATCCTCGCTTTTTGTATCAATCTTAAGGTTGCCTATAATCCCTTTAATATTCTCAGGGATTATCAAACCGCTCGGGACTAACATATCTTGAGGCAAAAGTCCGGTTCTGACTTGAAGCGGAGGATTTACCATATGCAGAACTGTGCGGTGCCCCTCGCCGTCTGTCAAAACTTTTAGTATAACAAAATCATTATTAAATATAACAACATCCGGTTCCTGCTTTAACTCTTGATTTGCAGGATAAGTTTCCTTTATTTTAAGTTCTGTTATATCAGAAAATAAGGAAGGGTAAAGAGGCAGGTAGATTGTATTATCTGGAAATATAATAACTCCGTCAAATCTTATATCAGCCTGCGGTATTTTTTCTTGAATATAACTCCTAACTTCAGCAGGAATTTTTGCGGCGAAAACATTTGTACAGCCGATTATAAAGACTCCCAATATTAATAAAAACTTCCGCATCATCTCTCCAGAGTTATTATTATTTTATTTTACCACAAGTTATTTTATTTAAAAACACCTTTTATACGTTCCTTAACGGATTCTTTTGCCTTGCGCCCCGCTTGAATTTCATAAAGTTTTTGATATAAAACTTTCTCTTCATTGGAAATCCTTACCGGAGTCTTTACGCCAATAACAACGACATGTTCTCCTCGAACGCCCTGTTTAGACAGACTTGGAACGCCTGCGCCTTTTATTTTGACAGCTTCGCCATGCTGTATACCGGCAGGAATTGAAACCTCTCTTTCGCCGTCAAGAGTTTTGATAACAACTCTATCGCCAAGTACCGCTTGTGCCGGCGTAATATCCAGCTTTGTGAATACATTAATACCATCGCGTTTATAATACATAGAGGGTTTTACATGTATCACGATGTATAAATCTCCGGATACACCGCCGTTAAGTCCGGCATCACCTTCGTGCGAAAGACGCATTTTAGAACCGTTATCAACCCCTGCCGGGATTTTTAATTCTATTTTCTTTTCTACGTTCTTCCGCCCTTCTCCATGACACTCCTGACAGGGTTCTTCTATTACTGTTCCTTTGCCATGACAGTGCGGACAGGTTACTATCTGCGTAAAATGCCCTAACACAGTTTTAGTAGTCTGCTGAATTCTTCCGCTTCCACCGCATGTTTTACAGGTAACAGGTCGTGACCCTTCTTTTGCACCTGTTCCTTTACACGACTGGCAAGTTTCAAGATGGTCTATTTTTATCTCTTTTGTAAGTCCAAAAACAGCTTCTTCAAACTCCAATTCTATATCAAGCCTTAAATCATCCCCTCTCTGCGGTGCATTGGGATCCTGGCGCCTTGAACCGCCAAAGCCAAACCCGCCGAAGAAAGAGTTAAAGACTTCATCTAAATCTCCAAAACCACCTGCAAAAGGTCCTTGAGTATTAAATCCTGCGTTTCTAAGACCGTCCTCGCCGAAACGATCATACGTTGCACGCTTTTCATCGTCTATTAATGTTTCATATGCTTTGCCTAACTCTTTGAATTTTGTTTCAGCTTCCGGAGATTTATTAACATCCGGATGCCATTTTCTTGCCATCTTTCTAAAGGCGCTTTTTATCTCTTCTTTGGTCGCATTCCTCTCTACGCCAAGTATTTCATAATAATCACTCATCGCTATTTTCTATTCCTCTGCTGTTGCAACATTAACCAGGGTTGGTCTTAATACTTTATCACCGAGCTTATACCCCTTTTGCAATTCTGCAATAATTGTATGTTCAGCTTTTTCTGATGTCGGAGTCTGCATAACCGCTTCATGATAATTAGGGTCAAACATTTCGCCTTCAGCCTTAATTGGTTCTAAGCCGGCTTTTGTTAAAACATCTGTAAAATTCTTGTATGCAAGATTATAACATTCCTTGACTTTATCGCAGTCTTCCACTGTTTCTATAGCTTTTAGACCTCTTTCAAAATTATCAAGAACTTCTATCATTTTTTTCAATGTGCTTTCAGCACCATATTTTAAAAGATTTTCTCTTTCTTGCTCATGGCGCTTTCTATAATTATCAAAATCAGCGGCTAATCTTATATACTGATTGTTTAATTGGTCGTACTTCTCTTGAAGAGGATTAATATCCTCTTTTTTTGTTTCTTCAAGTTTCTCAACTGACTCTTCCTCAGAATTTTCTTCTGCAGTTTTTTCTTCGTCAGCATTTATTTCTTCGGTATTTTCGCCGAAAAATTCTTCTTTATTATCATTTACCCCTTCGTTTACCCCTTTGAATGGATTTTTCATGATTTGCCCCCTTATTTAACATTATATATGATAATTATAAGGTATCAAATCCGATATACAAGTAAAGTTTATTTTTTTTTAATAATTAAAAAGCCTCAAAATTTGAGGCTTTTTTATCTAATCTATTAATACAAGAGGTTTTATCAAATCCCTTGGTTTATCTTTCATTAACATCAATGCAGGCTCGACATTTTCCAAACCATGGAACGTATGCGTAATCAATTTTTCCGGATGTATTCTATGGGTTGTTACCAGTCTTGCGAGTTTTTCAGAACGGAGTCTTCCTCCAGGCATAAGTCCGCCTGTAATCATCTTGTGCCCCATTCCGCATCCCCATTCAACGCGCGGAATTTTTACATAATCACCTTCGCCCAGATAGTTAACATTACCTATTTTTCCGCCGGGTTTAAGCATTTTTATTGCCTGTTCAAAGGTATCATTATTTCCGCCTGCAATAACAATTTTATCAACACCCTTGCCGCGGGTTTTATCCAGGATTTGTTCTGTAATATCGCCCTCTCTATAGTTTACAATATCAGTCGCACCAAACTCAAGCGCTAAATCAATACAGTTTTGTCTTGAACCCACAGCATAAATACTTGCAGCACCCCGTAATGCTGCAGCCGCTACCGACATTAGACCAACTGGACCAATACCAATAACCGCAACATTATCGCCAAATTGAATATCAGCAAGTTCTACGCCGTGAAATCCTGTAGGAACCATATCACTAAGCATACACGCAGCACCCAAATCCATACCCTCCGGCAAATGTGCAAGGTTTCCGTCAGCATCGTTTACATGAAAATACTCTGCAAATACTCCGTCTTTAAAGTTAGAGAATTTCCATCCTGACAACATCCCGCCGGAATGCATTGCATAACCCTCCTGTGCCTCTAAAGAATTCCAGTCCGGCGTAATAGCAGAAACAAGCACTTTATCCCCCGGCTTAAAGTCTTTAACAAGACTACCTACTTCTACAACCTCACCAACAGCCTCATGACCTAAAATCATATTATGCCTGTCTCCGATTGCCCCTGCCCAGACCGTATGAACGTCCGATGTACAAGGTGCTAATGCTATAGGCTTACAAATAGCATCATTAGGACCGCATCTCGGAACATCCTTGGTTACCCAGCCGGTGTTCCCGATAGACAACATAGCAAAACCCTTCATAATGAGACCCCCTTAATAATTTTAAATAAACACTAAATAACCTATACATGTTAACATATAAAACCTGCAGTTTCAATCCTCGTATACACAAACCCGCTCCGGAAGAGGATCCGAAACGGGCAGAATTTAGGGGGTGGGGGGCAAATGATGCACTATTAAGAAACTTTCACATTAAGCGTATGCGATAGAGGTATTCCTCCCTGCATAACAGGCTTATTAACGACTTGACCTTTTATATACATAACGGTTGACCCGCCGCCATCAAGATTCATTGCATTTACACAGCCGAGTTCTTTCATTAAATTTGCCAGCTCCATCAATGTTAAACCGATAGATGCACCTTCTCTGCCGTCGGCAGTCAGCATAATCAAGTGATTATCTGCCGTATACCCGATAGCAGTACGAGGATTTCGTCCGCCTATAGAGGCAAGCTTTTGAGCTGTCATATCAACATACACGTCGCCGTTTTTTATTAAATACGGTCCTCCGCTTATTATATGATTGACATTTCTCCACTCCGGATTCATTCCAATTTTTAATTTGAATTTTTTTGCTTCCGCAAATTTGCTTAGATTCTTTTTTGAGCCGACAATAACATAACCGTTTTGGGGAATTTTGTTCTTTTCATAAGAGGTTTTTACTAACTTGCCGTCCTCTATGACCATTTGCATCCCATACCGAGGACTAGGCGGAGAATATTCACCCCAATCCGGCGTATAAACGATTGTATGCACCGACAGCATTCTAGGTTGATTGACATTATCAATTTTTAACCCTCCTATATTAGTTTCTAATGTTGCATTTAATTTTACCCTTGCCATATCGAATCCTTTATCGAATATTCCCATTGCCACTCTGTCGTAAATCGGTCCTGTATAAACTTTTTTGTTTATCATTAATGTTCCTAAGGGGACTCCTGTCTGGGGTTTGAAATAACCGCCGTTTATGGAAACTATTGCATTTTCCCGATTGGCTATGGTTGATATTTTTGACCTGTTCGCCAGAGTATCTGATGCAATTGAAGGTTCTATAACAAGTTTGTCATTTACCCCTTGAGACAATTCGACAATGTTTATTCGAACGGGTTTGTTATTATAGTATTTAATCATTCTGACATGTTTGACACCTTTTTCTACTTCTACTACTTGTGCTTTTGGATATTTTTCTAAGATTTCTTGTTCAAAGACCAATTCTTCGTATTTTCTTTGTTCTTTTACGTAATTTACCGCGGATGGAATCCCCGCACTTACATCTTTTGCGGATATAAGCAGGTTCTGAGAAAATAATAAGCAAATAGCTATACCTATACCTGCTGCGCTGGTTGCTGTTTTTTCTATTTGGGGTCTTTGTACAATTGCTGTTGTATCCATTGCTCTCACCTATTGTCTAAAGTAACAGATACCTTTTTTATTAAGGAGTGGTGTGGGGCTATAACACTCCGGGGGTAAATATACAGCACGATTGTGCCTTATATTTACTCATCGCCTATTCGCCGTTTAAGGCTTTTTAATTGTCACATTCTAAAACATTTAGGCTTTAGAATTACACCAGAGGAAATATTTTCCTCTACTATTATTATACCATACACTTAATCTATTCTCAAGAGGGTTGCAAGCCAATTTTTATAATACTTTAGGATAATTTTTATAATAGTTTAAAATACACTTAATATTTATTAATATTTTAGGACTTTGATTTATACTGCATTTCAGCAGTGTGTATGATAATATATTTCTATGAGTATTATTTCCGTTTTAAAGAAAAAAAATAACAAAATTCTTTTTACTACACCAAGCCACAACGGGAATTTTTGCATTATGCACAAATTTTACCAATGGTACAAAAAAGATATATCAGAGGTTGACGCTTACAACCCTCAAGAAGCATTAAGAAAAGCTGAGGAAGAAGCTGCAAAAATATATGGAGTAAACTATACATATTTTTTAACCAACGGCTCCACAAGCGGTATTATATGCGCAGTTCTAAGCTCCTGCAATAAAGGGGACAGGGTTTTAATCTGGAGCAACGCGCATCCCTGTCATAAAAACGCCTGCACGCTGGCGGGTGCAGAAGCTGTAGAATACAATCTGCCTTACAACGAAGAGTGGGGAATATACGAGCCGGCAACACCAGATTATTACGAAAAACTCATTAAAGATACAAAACCCAAAGCTTTAATAATTACATCCCCGACTTATGAAGGACTTGCTTCTGATGTAAATAGCATAAGCTCTATATGCAAAAAAAATAATGTTATATTAATAACCGATGAAGCACACGGCGCATTATATCCTTTTTCGGATAAACTTCCCGAAAGTGCTGTAAAATATGCAGATTTTACAGTTCAATCTTTGCATAAAACAGCAGGAGGAATAAACCCGACAGCTCTCCTGCACTGCAATTGCGATGCAAAAAAAGCTCTGGATTTGATAACAACAACCTCGCCGTCTTATCCTATGCTGGCAACTATTGAAGCAAACATAAAATTCTTAAACTCAGCCAAAGGAAGAAAAAAAATAATAGAACTAATTTCAGAAATCAGTTCTATTAAAGCTAAACTTAAGAATCTTCAATTTTACGGCGATGATGCGACCAAAATCCTCTTGAAAAAAGAAGGATTGTCCGGTTATGATTTATCAGAACTTCTGTTTGATAAATATAATATTGAAGATGAACGAGCAAATGAAAAATCAGTAATGCTCCTTACCGGCATTGGTACGACTAAAAAAATGCTTGATAAGCTGAACTATTTAATAAGAGTTTGAACTTCTTTAAAATTCGGGTGTTTTGCACTCTTTAGCCATTCAAACACAGCTATCTCGGTTGTTATAATATGCGCACCGTTATCCTGCATTCTTGCAAGTCCTGCAGAATATTCCAGTTCTGCCCTGCTTCCGCAGGCATCTTTTACAACATGCACTTCATAACCGGCTTTAATAAGAGCCTCTGCAGTCTGACTTACACAGATATGCGTTTCTATACCGAACAAAACAACCTGTTTTTTGCCAAGAAATTCCAAAGCTTTTACAACTTCCGTATTTTCAAGAGCTGAAAAAGCTGTTTTATCATAATAAACCATATCTTGTGGAAGCACACTTCTTATCCCCTCAATTGTATAACCAAGCCCTTTCGGATACTGCTCTGTTACAATAACCGGAATGTTTAAAATATTTGCAGATTTTGTTATTATTTCTGCTTTTTTTTCCAGAGAAGTTTTATTAAAAACCGCATTTAAAAGCTTTTCTTGAACATCAATAATCATAACTACACTATTTTCAGAATTAAGTATTGCCATAATCTATCTCCTTTTTAAACTCTTCTATAAATTGCTCCAATAAATCTTCCAGCAGCCCTGCTTCCAGTTCATTCGGCTCCAGAGTTATTCTTTTTGCAGGTGTCGTTTCATTATTATAAACAATGTCTATATTTATTTTAGAAAGCCCTGGTGTTGTAATTTTCAGACTATTTGCAATATTACGGCTTTTTAGAGTCATTATTGCCAAACCTTCTCCTGACGTCTGCTCTATCTGCACCCCGAATAACTTATCATTATATTTTTGCTGTGTATGATAAAAAACAGGAGTTATAATATTCTCCATCCTGCGATTAAATTCCTGTCTGTACATTTTAAAAGTCTGACCGGATTTTTCTGCATTACCCGCAGTACTAATATAATTTTTGTCATAATTTATTGCTTCATGAAGCTTATTAAGCACTTCATTTACCAGCTGTTGTCTGCTTTTATTCGCTGCATTCGCGAACCCTGCATACATTTTTTCAGGGAGTTGTTTACTTATTTTTGACCAAATTTTTTGCGCTCCATCTATATCAGTATCATACAACAGCAAAAAATACTTATTTACCGCATAGCTCATTAAAATATCATTTTTTCTTACATTATTTAAAATTGCTTTTTCAATTATATTAGGCTGTATAAAAAACTTACTCTTTTCATTCGGAGAAATTGCACCTAAAACAGCCTGACCCGAATTTTCTTTTAATATTTTTAATTCATCATCCAGTATGACTGTATAGTCGCTGAAAACCTCGCTGTATGCAGAAATCAGTTCTTCTTTTACAAGCATATTACGGTACTGAGTATTCTTTCTTATTACGGAAGATGCATTAAGTACAGGAATCATTTGCGCCTGTATTTCTTTATCTGACATAAAAGGTGTTATAAATGAAAATGCACCATTCTGATATGCGTTTATTTTAAACGCCTCATTTTCATTATAAGAAAATACAATACAGGGATTTTCTTTAAAAATGCTTAACAGATTCAAGGCTTGTTCTTCGGCGCCCTCGCTATTTATTATAAAAACAGAACCACTAACAAGTTCTGATTTTTCAATAATATCTGTAAACGTAAACTTAAATAACTCATCATATTTTCTGAGTACAAGTTTCGGCGTAATGTACTCAAAAAAATCAGAATCATCTGATATGAGAATTATTCTGGACTGCATTTATACAACACCTTATGCCAATTCTGAAATAAGAAGTTCAGATTTTTGCATTATTGTAGTTCTTAAATCTTCAATATCCGCAAAATCTATACCTAGAGTTTTGATAAAATCCTTATCCAATGAACTAGGGTTAAACTCTTCTTGCACCAGCTTATCAACCATACAGACAAGATTGCACGGAAGCGGTATTGAAGAAAGCGACGGCATATGATGGTATGAAATAATATTAGCAAGCAATATAGGAAGCTGCCATCTTTTCGCCATTAATGACCCTGTTTTAACGTGATCAGAATCAAAATACTTTTTCTCTGCGTCTAACACATCCGCCCCGTCATGGACAGCATCCAAAACCTTATTATAAAGTTTTTCATTTGCCATATGCAGAACCATTTTGCCTACATCATGCACAAAGCCTGCAATAAAAGCTTCATCAGAATCCATTATTTTAGTAACATTTGCCAGATATTCGCATCCGGCAGCAACCCTCATAGAATGCTTCCATAGTTCTTTATCGCCTTGATTTGACATCATTGGCTTCATTGCAACAGCTACAATAATGTTTTTTACTTTTACCATCCCGAGCAGAGAAAGCGCAATACTTATTGAACTTATCTGCTGTGAAAAACCATAATATGCAGAATTAACCAGCGCAAGAATTTTTATTGTCAAAGACTGGTCATACATAACAATATCACCTAGTTCTTTCATACTTGCAGTCGGTTTTTTCATTATATTTAGTGCCTTTACAATTACGCTCGGCATCGCATGAATATCTTTTACGCTGTTTACTAATTCTATAGTTTTATCCATATTAACCACCTATACTTGTAAATGTTTTTTGATTGACAAGAAGCTTCCTATAGCTCCGAATGCCGTACCTATTAATAATAATGTTATTATAACAATATTTTGTGCACAAGCAGGATTCGGTATCAAAAAGAATTTGTGAACATTAATAAGAAGCCCTTGTATCCAATTAAGCGGTATTACAGCAATTACAGAGGAAACAAGCCCGTAAAAAGCTCCCTGCATTATAAGAGGAGTTTTTATATACCAGTTGCTTACCCCCATAAGACGCATTATCTCTATCTCATCTTTTCTTGACTGTATTACCAGCTGAATTGTATTATTGATAATTGTAATTGTCAATGCTGCGGAAATGATTATTACAAAAATCATTGTCGTATTAACAACATTTGTAAGAACCTGCATTTTTTTGGCAAGTTCTTTTGCATACCCTATATCTTCCACACCGGAAATAGGTTTTATTTGATTAAAGACCTCACCAATATTTTCAGGTTTATCTACACTTACGCGCAGTGTATCAGGAAGAGGATTAGCAATATCATGCAGTCCTAACTCCTGTTTTAAACTATTCCAGGATTCTTCCTTTGTCTTTAAAGTTACATTTTTTACATGTTTTATTTCCTTTATCCTGTCCTTAACTATTGAAGGAGAGGAATTGGATTTCAAATAAACTGAGATTTCCAGAACGTTGCCAAGTTCATTTGCGAATGTAGACAATGACAGAGTAAAACGGAACAGCACGCCGAACAGAGTTAATATAGCTGCCATGGTAGTTATGATAACGAGGTTTATAATCCCTGTTCTTTTAATATCATTAACGGCTTCCATAACTATTCTGTATATAATGCGCAGTTCGCAGAGCCAATCCTTAGGGATGTGCTTTTTTACCTGTCTTTTAAGCTGTTGTCTGCTATTGTCCATACGTACCTGCCTGAATATCTCTTATTATCTCGCCTTTTTCAAGCGTTAAAACTCGTTTTCTAAATCTGTCTACCAGAGTATAATCGTGTGTAGAAACAATAACCGTAATACCTCTCTGGTTAATCTGTTCAAGAATCTGCATAATTTCCAGAGAGTTTTTCGGGTCTAAGTTACCTGTAGGTTCATCTGCTATCAATAACGGCGGACCGTTAACCAGCGCCCTTGCAATACTTACACGCTGTTGCTCTCCGCCGGAGAGTTCCGTAGGCTTAGCTTTAGCTTTATCCAAAAGACCTACCACCTTTAAAGCTCCTGTAACACGCGTCCTTATATCAGAAGAACTTATGCCCAGAGTTCTGATAACATAAGCAATATTATCGTATACAGTCTGATTCTGTAAAAGCTTATAATCCTGGAACACAATCCCCATACAGCGTCTTAAATTAGGCACCTTTTCCGGAGGCAGGTTAGCAATATTTATTCCTCCTATAAGAACCGTGCCTGTTGTAGGAGTTTCTTCTTTATAAAGCATTTTTATCAATGTTGATTTGCCGGCGCCTGAAGCCCCCGTTATAAAGACAAATTCGCCGGACAGAATATCCAGATTGATATTTTTTAATGCGTAATTATTTTTATATTTTTTAGTAACAGATCTAAATTGTATCATTTTTTTAACTCAATAACCCTATTTGCAATGCTCAAGGCATCAATACCGTAACACTTAAGTAATTCATCCGGCTTTCCGCTCTGACCGAAACAGTCTTTTACACCAATTCTTATAACTTTATGCGGAGAACTTTCAGACAGACATTCGCAGACCGCAGAGCCCAGCCCGCCTATTACGGAATGGTTTTCTACCGTGACTGCAAGTCCGGTTTTATTAACACTATTTATTATAGTTCCACAATCTAACGGTTTTATAACGGGTACATTTATAACTTCTGCACTTATGCCTTTTTCTTCCAGCAATTCAGATGCTTTTACAACTTCTGAAGTAATGTCGCCGTAAGTTAATAATGTCACATCCTTACCCTCTTTTAGGACAACAGCTTTATATGGATTAAATACATAACTGCTGTCATAAATATCGGGGACATTTATTCTTGACAATCTTAGATATACAGGTCCTTCATATTCAGAAGCGAATTTAACAGCCTGTTTTGTCTGCTCATAATCAGCAGGGACTATTACCGTCATATTAGGAAGCCCTCTCATAAGAGATACATCTTCCAGCGCCTGGTGGCTTGCGCCGTCTTCTCCGACAGTAATACCGCCATGCGCGCCTATAATTTTTACGTTTGCCTTCTGGTAACATACAGAATTTCTAATCTGGTCATAGGCTCTTCCGGTAGCAAAAACAGCAAAAGTAGCTGCAAACGGGATTTTACCTTCAAGCGACAACCCTAGAGCCGTTGTAATTAAATCCTGCTCTGCAATACCGACATCAAAGAACCTGTCCGGGAATTTTCTTGCAAAAACAGCCGTCTGCGTAGAGCCGGATAAATCGGCATCCAATGCGACAATATCTGGGTTTTCACTGCCTAAATGCGCCAGCTCTTCTCCGAATGCACCCCTTATTGACTTTTTAGAATCATAGTTTATAGTCTGCATATTTCCTCGCCTGCTATGATTATAACATAAACTATGAAAAACACATAAAATTATTTATTCCAATAATCGCATATAAGTTTTTCTTTTTTGCAGAAAATCTTTTTAATATTTTCTAAAAGGGGTTTCTTTTCAATATTTTCCAGCTCTTTTTTTAGAACAGCTTTTTCTAATATTAATGAGTTGTAAAGCTGGTTGCAAATATCAGAAGTTGTCTGATGGAGCTGAAGTTTTTTTATTTGTATTTCTTTTTGGAGTATTTGTTTTTTTAATTGATGTTTCTTCACAAAAGACCTCGTGTTATAAGAATAAAACTTTTAAGAAAGTTTTGCAATCAATCTTTTAGAGTATTCTTAAGAGAATCGGGCAAAACTTTGTAACAATTTTGTAATATTTAGTCAATTTTAAAAATAAAAAAGACTTTTATAAAACATAACAACACGAGGAACAGGGATATAATGCGAGTTTCAGACTTGTATTGTAAACTTTTGTAACAATACACAAAAAAATCCTAAAGTTTTTGAAAAAAATGCCGTTAACCATAACAAAAAAGTAGGATTGTATTGTACGAAAATTTAGAAAGGAGTAACAATGACTACAGTAAATTTACAAAACGCTCTTGATTATTGTATTAAATCTGGAGCTACAGTTGAAGAAAGTGCTAAGAAATTCGGGGTCAATAAGTACGAATTATCAAAAATACTTTCAGACATGATGAATCCTAATGGCGGCGGCGAAGTCGGTGATAAAGCTGATTTTTCACAAACTTATGGCAATGCAAAAGTAGCGAATGCAAGATTAATGGTTAAGGGGCAGGAATTCAATATTGTTGTTGTAGGTATTGACGGTGAAAAAGGAACTTCTTATAGAGCTTATGATAAGAATGGCATGGAAGTTTCTGGTGATGACTTAAAGAAAGCCTTTAAAATTGATTCATTTAAGATAAATGAAGATGGAGAAATCAATGTCGTTGTCTATCCTGATGCTCCTAAAATGACAATTGCGCAAAGAACTGACGGTGAATTTGGTCTTATTGACTCATTCAAAAATTTCTGGAAAAATAGTTCTAATAAGACAAATGAGGGCGTAGTTGTTGTAGCAAGCAAGCAGCCTGCAATCAATAAAGCAGTCGCACAAATGGCAGAAGATTATGGCGTAGACAAAGAAGCTTTTGCCGCTATTGCTGATGCTGTAACAAAAGCAGAAGCTAATATTTCTGCTGAAGCAAAAGAAAATGTTAAACAATTAACGGCTAAAATTGAAAATGCTAAAACTGATAAAGAAAAACAAGCTGCCGTAAGTGAATTTGTTAAATTTGTCGGAGCATTGATTCCTGATTTACCAGAAGAACTTGGATTTAACGTTGACTTACCGCCGGCAGTGATGAATGCTTGTGCAGCTGTAGTCTTAGCTGCATTAGTTGTAGGAGCTGCTGTTGGAGGAGTTGCAGCATTATCAACACGTGCAGGACAAATAGCTGCTACAGTATTCGTTGGCATCGGGATGACAAGCTGTTCTCCAGAAGAAGATATAGATATTAACAAAGAATACAATGTAGGAATTACATTAAATGACGGTCTGGAAGAAGCAATTAATAAGCTAATCGCAGGGCAGGAAACATCTAATTATATCTTACAGCAAATTTTGGAAAGAGAAATCCAAAACGGTATGACTGCCGAAGAAATATTAGCTCTTGTAGGCGGACATACAGATATTCTTAACCAAATTCTTGCCAGTATGACAGAAAATAATAACCTGCTTACTGAAATTAAAAATTCTATCGGAGATAACAGCGCCGTACTTGAAGCATTAGTCGGCATTCAAAACAGTCTTGACGTTTTAACGTCATTAGTAGCAGAGGCACCTGATTACAGCGACCAATTACAAGACATTATTGATCAGATAAATGACGGCAACACTAAGATTGAAACTATTCAATACTTAATAGAACAACTGCTTAAAGAAGTTGCGGCAAACGGCGACACTCAAGTTGATATCTTAGCAATGCTTCAAGAAATTCAAAATTCTAACATAAGCGAAGGTGAAAAGCTTGTTCAAATGCTTGAATTGTTAAAGAATATTGATACTAATATTGAGAACATCTACAACGTTATTAACGAAATCAAAGATAGCTTTGGAGATGATCAAGGTATTAAAGACGCCTTAGACGCATTGATTAAGCTTGTTCAAGAAGGCAACGCTAAGCAGGATGTTACTAACAAAATGTTAAGCAAATTGCTGGAAATGATGCAAAACGGCGTATCTAAAGATGATATCAAAGCAATTATTGAAGCAATCAGCCAAAACGGCGACAAGATTGATGCAGTAAATCAATTCCTCAATAAGATACAAAACCAAGACTTAGAATTCCAGGAAAAAATTCTTGCAGTACTGGCTGATTTGGGAACATCTTCCGTTGATGTTATGAACCAGATATTGACAGCAATCGGCGGAAATGGCGAAAAATTGGATGCAATCGCTCAATTACTTGCTAAAATTGATAACAACGTCGAAAAATACGGCGAAGAAGGCAAGGAACTCGGCAATAAGATTCTTGAAGCCATCAACAAACTTGGTGTTGATATCTCCGGTCAGTTGACACAAATCCTGGACGTTATTAACTCCGATGCTGATACGGGCAAGAATATTGAATCCTTGTTACAAAAAGTTCTTGAAAAAATGGATAGTAATACAAAGGATATCATTGATGCAATCACAAATATCAAGGTCGGCGACGGCGGAAATGTTGACCTGTCATCACTTGAAAAGATGTTAAGCGAATTACTGCAATTAACATCTAAGAATAACAGCCTGCTTGAAAGCATTGACGGAAAAATGGATGTTATTAACTTAACTATCGAAAGAGCTAAAGAAGAAATTCTTGCTAAAATGGATCAAAATGATGCAAATACTACAGCTATACTGAAAGCATTAAATGAATTCAAGAACATCTCAGATGCTAACAGCAAGAAAATCTTAGCTAAAATGGATACAATTATTAATGTACTTAACAACATCAAAGATTCAACATATGATGATACTGCATTAATGGCAAAACTGGATGAAATCTTAGCTGCAATCAAAGATCACAATATTACAGTTGATATAACAGGCAAGGTAACTTGTGATTGCAATTGCGGAGGAAACCACGAAGGCATCATAGGAGATCTGGAAGATATCTTAGGATAATCATAAGTACACAATCTCAATCAGAGGCGGAAAGCTTAAAAAGCTTTCCGCCTCTTGATATAGAAACCCAAAAGTTCTATCGGCTTTAATATAGTCTGCAAAAGACTAGCCAGCCTGGCAGGCATTATCTACTTAATCACTAGCAGAAAAGGATTCGTCATCTGACATACAGCCAACCCTCTCCACGGGGGAGGGTAGAATTTCTTAGAGAACGCCAGTGAACTTAGAAATTCTACCCTGTCTTGGATTTACTCCACGCTCACAGAGTTACGCCTTCAAGCCTAATCGGCTTATCCGGCTCCATCTGTTCGCTATCCGGACTAACTCACTAACATTCGAGTCGTCCGTCCGCAAATCCGCTTCCCCGTGGAGAGGGGTAAGCCGGCGTACAGCTGACACGCCACGTCAGCACGGAGTGAATCAATATTCCCCGTGCGCCGAGGATAATACATATTAATCAGCTCTTTTTATATCCTTTTTTGTGATTTCGGATCTAATATATCGCGGATAGCATCCCCCAAAATATTGAATGATAAAACCGCAATAAAAATCAAAAGCCCCGGAGTAAGAAGCCAAGGACGGTATAATATATTCGTAAACTCCTGCGCCTCTTTCAGCATATTACCCCAGCTTGCATCCGGCTGTTGTATTCCAAGACCTAAAAAGCTTAAGCCCGATTCTGCCAGGATATATGACGGAACGCTCAAAGTCATTGCGATAATAACATAACTTGTAGTCTGCGGAAGAATGTGTTTTAAAATAATTCTTAAATTTGACGCACCTATAGTCTTTTCAGCCTGCACAAAATCTTCTTTCTTAATCGACAGCACCATTCCTCTTACAACCCTTGCAAATCCCGCCCAGCCTATCAAGGCAAGTATAATTACAATCAGCGCAAACCTCTGGACGCTTGTCATTCCGCTTGGAAGTATCGCCGCAAGTATTATCAAAAGATAAAAGCTTGGAATAGCCATTACAGCCTCTGCAAAACGCATCATTAAAGTATCGACAATTCCGCCGAAATAACCGGAAATTCCTCCGTATAAAAGTCCAATAGGAAATACTACAAGCAGAGCAAGAAAACCTACTGTCATAGAAATTCTTCCGCCGAAAAGAAGCCTCGAAAACACATCACGTCCGTTTATATCAGTTCCGAGTAAATACAACTCTCCTCCGCAATCCGTACCGAACAAATGACGGTTTAGAGGAACAACACCCAGCAGTTTATAGGGTTCAGATTTCGGTAAAAGTCTTAGATAATGCTTCCTGCATCTATCCTGCTTAAATACTGTCTGCATTAAAGCCGGATCATACTGTCTGATATAATTATACGTATACGGTCTGGAAAGTCTTCCGTTTTCGTCAATTGTATAAATTTTAGACGGCGGAGCGTAAGACATTTCACGATTTGAATATGTATTTGAATATGGTGCAATAAAATCAGCAAGCAGAATTATCAAATACAGCACTACTAAAATAATAAAAGCTGTTTTTGCAAAATTATCTTGAAATATTTTTCTTATAAATTCCATCATGCCCTGCCTTTTATTCCCCTTGCTGTTTAACCCCTTTTATTCTCGGATCTGTAAGCATCAAAAGAATATCTGCAATCAAGTTGCCGAGAATAAGCATAATTGTACCCATCATTAAAGATGCCATAACAAGATTTATATCAGATTTCATAACGGCTTCGAGAATCAGCCTTCCTAGCCCCGGATATTGAAACACATACTCTGTAAGCGCTGCCCCGCTTAAAAGTCCTGCAAACTCAAAGCCAAGAAGGGTTATCATCGGATTAAGTGCATTTCTTAGAGCGTGCTTAAATATAACTTTTGTTTCACTCAGCCCCTTTGCTCTCGCAAATTTTACATAATCGCTGTCCAGCACCTCCAGCATATTAGCACGCATCTGCCTCTGCAGTCCGGACAATGATATTGTAAAAAGAACTATAACAGGCAGAAAAAGGTGCCTTGATATATCAAAAATCTTGCCCCCAAAACTCATTTCATTAAAGTTATAGCTTGTAAGCCCGCCGACAGGAAACCAGCCCGTTTTTACAGCAAACAACAGCATTAAAATAGCAAAGAAAAATGACGGTATCGCCATACCGATACTGGAAATCACTGTTAAAAGCCTGTCTACAGCAGTTTCCTTTTTTACAGCCGCGAGTATTCCAAGCGGAATTCCCGTTATCCATGTCATAAAAATAACCACAGTTGTTAACAATAAAGTGTTTGGGATTCTTTCTTTCAATTTAACTGACACTTTTTCACCGGCGGATGTATAACCTAAATCACCCTTCAAAAAAGACTTTGCCCAGGAAAAATACTGAACATAAATAGGTTTATCCAAATTCAAACGTTTTATCTCTTTATCAAGAGTTTCCTGCGATATCGAAGGATTAAGCCTTAACTCAGCAAGCGGATCTACTGGAGAGAGGCGTATAATAAAGAAGCTGATAACCGAAACTATTATCAACAGCGGTATAACCTGCAAAACTCTCTTTAAAATATACTTAAAATTCTCCATATTCACTCCACATAAATTTCGTCCAAATTATACATAAGTCCGCTCAAAGCCGTCGGGAAAATGTTTTTAAGTTTTTTTCTTACAGCCGTAATTCTTGTTGGCGAGTACAAATATATAATAGGTTTCTGGTTATAAATAATTGTCTGATATCTGTCATAAAGAGGTTTTCTTTCTTCATATGTAAGCTTTAATGCCCCTTCTTTAAAAATCTCATCTAGTTCTTTTTCCCACTCCAGCCTGTCATCATAAGCATAGTTTGCAGGACGCTGATTAAACATATGCAGACTTCCAGATGAAGTCCAGACATTCTTTCCGTCGTGAGGTTCAAGCGGAGAACCCGTAAGTCCCATTATTGCCATATCCCAATCATGCGTATTTGTAAGCTTATTCACAAGCGAATTAAACTCTACCGGCTTAAAGTTTACCTTCATACCGAGATTCTCTAAATCCTGCTTGACCATAACACCTAATGCTTCTCTTTCCAGGTTACCGGCGTTTGTATACAAGTCAAATTCGACTCTGTTTCCGTCTTTATCATACAACTTGCCGTTTTTAAAAGAAAACCCTGCCTTTTCTAGGCTCTTAAGCGCAACACAAGAGTTGTGCGGATGACCTTTTATATATTTATTCAGATATATAGAATTTAAACTTTCTGCCGTGAATAAAGGCTCTGCGACTCCGGAAGCAATATTCTGAACCATACTTTTTCTATCTATTGCCCAATCTATTGAAGCTCTAAAGTCACGATTAGCAAACCATTTCTGCTTTATCGGGTTTACATAAGGTTTTCCGTTTTTATCCTTTCTGTTGTTTAAATTAATAACAAGAAAAAGCGTCCCTGTATCCGGACCAAGATTATATATTATATAATCCGAATCCTTTTCTTTAAGCTTGTACTGTGCCACATTAGAACCTCTTAATGATAAAACATCGATTTCTTTTGCTTCAAATTTCAAAATTTCATTATTTGAATCTCCGACTATCAAATAAACTAATTTATTTAAGTATGGAAGTTTTTGCTTCTTTAAATTAATCTTATAATAATTAGGATTTCTTTCAAACACGACCCTCTGAGCGGCAACGTATTCTTTTAGCTTAAACGCACCGCTGGAAACTATTTCTTTAGGAGGAGTATTTGGATTTAAAAATGCGTTAAACACAGAATCTCCTTTGTCAGAATAAGGCTTAAAGTAATGTTTTGGGACTATAGGATAACTTAACAGCCTTAAGAACGGCGCAAATGCGTGCGGAGTTGTAAACTTTACCGTATAATCATCAATTTTTTCTAAACTAGGGAGTTTACCGTCTACCTTCATTGCATCCATTGTTGAAGGATTACCCAAACCTTTAAATACAACTTCTTCATATGTATACATTACATCGTCCGCAGTAATAAGCTTGCCGTCAGTCCACTGAATACCGTGGCGGAGATGAATAATATACTCATTACCATTTATTTCAAATGACTTAGCCAGCAGAGGCTGTACCTCTCCCGTACGGGGATTCGTAGTAACTAAACCGTCATATAAAACACCCGCCATAGAAGAAGATGTTGCGTCTTTTGTATTACAAGGGTTAAAAGTTTTTGGCCCTTCTCCGATTGTAGAAATTACCAATTCGCCGCCGAATTTCCCGACAGGAGCCTGTGATTGCAGATAATCAATCCCGTTTATTACCACATTTTTCTCTTGAGCAGGATAAACAATCTCTTTTAAGTCCGGCGCCGGAACACTGTTTACAATAATTTCCGGTTTATCTGCCCTTATACAAGCTTTTAATAATATCCCCCCGATTATAAGCAATAAGATAATAAACAAAATTTTTTTCATAAAACAAGGATATCATAATTAACAAATTTTATCTTAGTCCAAAGGGGTAAAATTTATTCATGCTTTGTAACGAAATGTAACAATTTTTATCTAAATCCTAAAGTTTTTTACCTTTTATGCCGTTAAACATACTAAAGGGACTAACTTAAGGACTAAAATCTATGGGAATGGCAGCATCACAAGCTAGGCT
>CALVBN010000011.1 GCA_944325785.1 Candidatus Gastranaerophilales bacterium
TGGTGGGCGTTAGAAGACTCGAACTTCTGACCCTCTCCTTGTAAGGGAGACGCTCTACCAACTGAGCTAAACGCCCTCAACACTTTTATGCTATCTTAAACAAAATTGAATGTCAAACTTTTTTTTATGAGTGAACCCCCTAATTAATGTATTTAAAATATTCTTTAAATTTTATAAAATATGAGAATAAGAAAGGAGTTTTGAACTATGGAAATTAAAGTTGTTCAAGATGCTAAAAGTATCGAAGCCGATATTCTTGTCGTTAACCAGTTTGAAGGTGAAAAGACTTCCAATGAACTGGCTAATACTTATGCAATAGAGCAGGATAATTTTAAAGGTAAATTCGGTGAAACATATCTGCTTCCGACTTACGGCAAAGAAGTTTATAAAAAGGTGCTTGTCCTCGGACTCGGCAAAAAAGAGGAGTTTAATCCGAATAAAATGAGAGAGGCTGTTGCCAAAGCAATAAAAAAAGCAATGCAGATGGAAGCTAAAAAAGTTTCTTTCCTTCTGGACGGAATTGAATTTGACTATTCTGAACAGTTTACAATGGGGGCTTATATTGCAGATTACACATTTGACAAATATAAGTCAGAAAAGAAGGATAACAAAGTCCAAGAAGTTTATGTACAGGCAAATGCCGATATTGTTAAAAAGGCTGAAAAGATTGCAGAAGCAATGGCATTCGCTAGAAACCTTGCAAACGAACCGGCACAATTTGCAACACCTTCCGAGCTTGCATCAATTGCTTGTGATTTAGGCTTAGAAACAATTGTTTATAATAGAGAAGAATGCGAAAAAATGGGTATGGGTGCTTTTCTTGCTGTTGCAAGGGGAAGCTCACAAGAACCTAAGTTTATTCATATGAAATATCAGGTTGATAATCCTAAAAAAAAGATTGCAATCATCGGCAAAGGTATTACATTTGATAGCGGCGGACTCGATATTAAACCGCCATCATCAATGCTTACAATGAAAGACGATATGTCTGCTGCAGCGTGCGTTTTAGGTGTAATGAGTATTATAAGAGAATTCCATCCGCAGGTAGAAGTCCACGGAATTATTGCAGCCTGTGAAAATATGCCTGGATGCAGTGCTTATAAACCGGGAGATATTTTAACCGCTAAGAACGGAAAAACAATAGAAGTTGATAATACTGATGCAGAAGGACGTCTGACGCTTGCGGATGCCCTATGCTACGCCTGCGAGCTTGGGGTAGATGAAGTTATTGACCTGGCTACTCTCACGGGAGCCTGCATGGTTGCACTCGGAACAAATGCTTCCGGTATTATGGGCAACGATGAAACTCTCATCAAAAACCTTATTGATACAGCTGAAAGAAACGGAGAAAGATTCTGGCAGTTACCTTTGTGGGATGAATATTTTGACAGCCTAAAGAGCGATGTTGCTGATATGAAGAATACCGGTTCACGCTGGGGCGGTGCTTCAACAGCCGGAGTTTTCCTGCAGAAATTTGTTAAAGATGTAAAATGGGCGCATATTGATATTGCAGGAACCGCGTTTTTAGATAAACCGCAGAAGGAATTTATCAAAGGCGCTACCGGTGCAGGTGTAAGAACTCTGTTAAATTACATTCTGGAACAGTAGATAAATTTATGTAAGATATAACGGCGGAACTTTTGAAAAAAGTTCCGCCGTTTTTTGAACAATTTTTTTTAATCTCGTTATTATTATGAGGTGGATGTGATGAAAAAATTTCTCTGTTTTATGTGTTTGATTATCGGCGCCGGATTATTTATACCGGCAGAGGCTGAGGTTGCCCGTCACGGTCATGGCGGACAAGTTATCAGAGCAGGAGCGTCTTATAGAAACCACTACAGACCGCGTCCTTACAGAAGACCTGCGTATATACTTCCTCCGCCCCCGAGATGCTGTTATTATCCTTATGCTGATTACCGCTTCGGATGCGACGGCTTTGGCTATAGAAACGGTATCTACATTAATTTAGGCGTGCCGATAAGATTTTAAATTTATTCTTTCTCAAAACTAACACGGCTCTTTTCTTATTCGTAAGTTAAGAGTTTTTCTTTTTTATATGCTAAACTGTTACTATGTTAGATATTGATTCCGGCGAAGAAACAGAAGTTTTATATCGAATGGTCCAAATAAAGGGCGGACAACGGATTGACAAATTTAGGACAACCGATATAAAACGTGCCTTAAGGTTCCACAAGTGGTATGTAAAAAGATACAGAGTAGGACTTCTGCTGGAAATTGTTCCGCCTAAAAAGAAATATGACTGGAAAGAAAAGAAGGTTGACTATTCTTTTGAGTAACTATGCCAAATCAAAAATACATAGCATTAATAGATTGTGACAGTTTTTTTGTGTCCTGCGAACGCAGAAGGAATCCGGAGCTTAAAAAAGTTCCGGTGAGTGTTGTCTCCGGAGAGCGCGGGTGTGTAATTTCGCGTTCTAGAGAGGCAAAAATGCTCGGGGTGCCGATGGGAATTCCATTGTTTCAAGCAGTGGAAAAATATCCGGAATGTATTTATATAAGCGCAAATCACTATATTTATACCAAAATTTCAAGCCAGGTGATGAGTATTCTTAAAAATTTCAGCCCGCATACAGAGGTTTATTCTATTGATGAAGCTTTTGTCGATTTTACCGGTCTTACTAAATTGTATAAAAAGAATTATTACAAACTTGCGGAAGATTTGCAGAAAAAAATTCTTGAAGAAACGGATATTCCGGTATCAATAGGCATCAGCAGGACAAAAACTCTTGCAAAACTTGCATCAGATAAATCCAAGAGCTTTAGAACGCATATTTGTCTTGCAGGAAAATCAAGCATAAATGAGCTTTTGGCGCATACTGAGATACAGGAAGTATGGGGTATAGGAAGGCGCTTAGGCGTAAAGCTCAGAGGGCTTGGAGTTAGAACAGCTCTTGATTTTGTAGAGAAAGATGATGAATGGATTAAGAGGAAGCTTGGCAAAAACGGGCTTGCAATGAAAGCAGAACTAAGCGGAATAATCGTTTCACCGGTTTCGGATGAAACAGAGCTTCCTAAATCAATAAGCGATACAAAATCTTTTTCGGAATTTTCTTCGGATTTGCAGTTTATTAAAAACGAACTTTCCGGACATATTCATGAAACCTGCTCGCGTCTTAGAAAGATAAACTGCAAAACAGGAACAATAGGTGTATTATTAAAGACAAAAGATTTTCAGACTTTATACGAAAAAGTTAGGCTGGATACTCCTTCTGACTTTGAATTTGATATCTCAAGAACTGCATTTCCTGTTTTAGAAAAAATGTACAGACCGGATACTTTATACAGAAGCGTCGGAATTGTTCTTGAGGATTTTAATCATACGTCGCAGGAACAGTTATTGCTTTTTAACGACAATGAAAAGAGAGAACAGAATGCACAGCTTGGCAGGAGTCTGGATAAACTGGAGAAAAAATTCGGGAGAAATATCGTAAGAACCGGTTTTACTAAAGATGTTCCGTTTAAACAGGGGTTTTTAACGAAGCCGAAGGATGTTTAGCTTTTTGCTCTTTTCCGCGGTAACCCATGCCTGCCCTGTACCCAGATATGGAATAAAGAGCAGGGAGGCAAGGTTCAATCCACTTTAAGCCGGACATTACCGCAACAGTTGCAATGTCATCCGAATGCAGACAAATATCAAGAGGTTCGGGCTTTCTGTCTTTTTCAGATGCATTGCCGTTTTTGAAACATTTGTTTATAACTTTTCTTCCTATAAGGTTTGCAATGGCGCTTCCTCCGATTATTCCGGTGAGAATTATTCCGGAAACCATGCCTAAGGCTCTTGCAGATTTTGATTTAACATTCATTTTTTCAAGTATTCCGAGCGCAGTCCCTGCGCCTATGTTGCACAGGAAAATATTTGCAAGATATTGATACGCGCCCTCTTTAACCTTATTTGGAATTCTTTCTTTATAATTACTGCAGGTCAGCCTGTCGCCTAAAATACCTCCGAAAACTCCTCCCAAAACAGGTATAAGTCCGAAAACCGAAAGACGTCCGATTTCTGAAAAAATCTCTTTTGATGTGATATTTTCCGGCTCCGGTATGAGTTTACTTAAAAGCTCTTTTTCCTCTTTTGTCTGAAAATTCTTATAAATAGTTTTTATTTCATTAATACTCAAAATTTTGCTTTTAGCCTTGTCCAATATTTTTTTGTTTTGCTCGTTTATTTTATACTTAGAGCAGAAACTGTCTATATAAGAGGAATTAGCTTCTCTAAGAGTTTTTAAATTAACTATCTTCGGGGCAGTGTGAAAAAGCCTGCCGGTTATCCTGCCTGCAAGAAGAGAAGAAGATACTGCCCCAAACATAGTAAGACCATTTTGTATTAGTCTTTTTTTACGCTTTTTTTGCGGAGTGTTATAAACATCATAAGCAACAATTCCCCCTGCTGTGCAAGAAAGCAGAGCCGGTATTTTTTGTGCGAATTTTGTTACAAGTATCGGCTGGTCGAGATAGTGTCCGATTGTTTTAACAGTGTTCACTGTTTGGTTCTCCTAACAATTATATTGCTTTTGATTGTAAGCTAAGCCTAACATTTTGTCAAGAATTAAATTTCTTAATTATTAATTTTTATTAAATAACTGTTAAAAAGCAGAAAAATATGTCACAATAAAAAGTTATAGGGGAGGAGTTTTAATATGAAAGACAAAACATTTTTGATGATACCAGGTCCGACGCCTGTTCCGGAATCTGTAATGCTTGAGATTGCAAAGCATCCTATAGGACACAGGAGTTCGGAATTCTCCTCTGTTTTGAAAGAAGTTTATGAGAATTTGAAATATGTTTTTCAGACAAAGAATGATGTTTTTGTTTTTACATCAAGCGGAACGGGCGCAATGTGTTCGGCTTTAGAGAATCTGGTTAATGAAGGGGACAATGTTTTATGCCTTTCTTTAGGAAATTTCGGAAACCGCTGGGCAAAGATTGCGGAGTCAAGAGGGGCTGTTGTTGAAAAAATCGAGGTTCCGGCAGGCGAAGTTATTGAACCGGAAGTTTTAAGAAAAAGACTTGCGGAGGATAAAGATAAGAAAATTAAAATAGTTACTCTTACTCATAGCGAAACTTCGACAGGTGCTGCAAATGATATTAAAACCTTGTGTTCTATAATAAGAGAACACGGTGCAATTTCTGTTGTAGACGGTGTAACATCAGTCTGTGCGATGCCGTGCAAGCCGGATGAGTGGGGTATTGATGTTCTTGTGTCCGGTTCTCAAAAAGGATTTATGGTTCCGCCGGGGCTTGCTTTTTTGACTGCAAACGAAAGAGCGTGGAAAGTTTATGAAGAGTGCAGGCATCCGAGTTTTTATTTTGACTGGTCTGCGCATAAAAAAGCGGTGCAGGGTGATACAACGCCTTTTACTCCCGCTGTTAACCTCATTATCGGGCTTCGGGAAGCTCTGAGGATGATAAAAGAAGAAGGCATTGAAAATATGAACAGACGCCACTATCGCCATGCAATGGCTCTTAGAAGAGCTTTACGCGCAATGAATTTGGAACTTCTTGTTAAAGATGATAAGAATGCAAGCTGGTCAATTACTTCAATACTTCCGCCGGAAGGGATTTCTATACCGGATATCAGAAGCGCAATGAAAAACGATTATGATATTGTTGTGGCTAACGGGCAGAATCAGCTTAAGGATAAAATTTTCAGAATGGGGACGCTCGGCTTTGTTTCTGACAGGGATTTGATTATGGCAGTAGGAGCTTTAGAGGCTGTTCTTGACAAACTGGGACACAAATTTGAATTGGGATGCGGAGTCAAAACTCTTATTCAAGCATTAAAGGAGATATAATGAAAGTTTTAATTACTGATAAAATAAATGAGTCTGCAGGCAGAATTATTGAACCCGCTGCAGAGGTTGATTTTCTTCCTACAATGACGGAGGAAGAGCTAGTAAAAGTTATTCCGCAATATGATGCTTTGATGGTGAGAAGCCAGACAAAAGTTACGGCAAAAATAATAGAAGCAGGAAAAAATCTTAAAATTATTGGAAGAGCAGGTGTCGGGGTGGACAACATAGACCTAGATTCCGCTACTCAGAACGGGATTATTGTTGTAAACTCGCCGGACGGGAACACTATATCGGCTTCTGAACATACAATAGCTTTGATGCTTGCTTCTGCAAGGAATATTGTTCCGGCATGCGTGTCAGCTAAAGAGGGCAGATGGGAAAGAAGCAAATATACGGGGCATGAATTGTACAATAAAACCCTTGGTATTATAGGACTTGGAAAAATAGGCTCGCACGTTGCGGAGATTGCTCTTGCCTTCGGGATGAAAGTTGTTGTATATGATCCTTTTACTTCTAAAGAAGTTGTTGAAAAAGCGGGCGGAGAATATATTTCTAACCTTGATGATTTCTGGGGAAAATGTGATTTTATTACGGTTCATGTTCCAAAAACAAAAGATACAATTAATATGATAAATAAAGAGAGCATCGCAAAAATGAAAAAAGGCGTCTGCCTTATTAACTGTGCAAGGGGCGGTATAATTAACGAGAACGATTTAAAAGAGGCTCTGGATGCGGGTATTGTGGCTTCGGCAGGGATTGATGTCTACGAAAATGAACCGCATATAGAAGAATGTCCGCTGATTAACTGTGATGGAAACATTGTCCTGACTCCGCATCTCGGTGCAAGTACTCAGGAAGCGCAGATTAATGTTGCAATAGATGTTGCAGAACAGATTAAGGAGGTTCTGACCGGTGGTTCTGCTTCTTCTGCCGTTAATATTCCGTCGCTTAGACCGGATAAACTTGAACCGGTTAAGGATTATATGCAGATTGCGGAAAACGCGGGAGAAATTGCAATGCAGATTTCGGAAGGCGTGGTAAAATCAATTGAGATTACTGCAGAGGGGAACCTTGCAGAACTTGATATACAGCCCTTAGAAGTCGCAGTATTAAAGGGTGTTTTATCTTCAATGCTCGAAGGCGTTAATTATGTAAATGCGCCGTTTCTGGCTAAAAAACGCGGTATAAGCATAATTTCAACCCGCTCTAATGAAAAATGCAATTTCGCGGGTCTTCTTACCGTTAAAATTATTACCGATAAAGGTGTCAATACGGTTGCAGGCGCTCTTGTTGCAAAAGATTTTCCGAGAATTGTTAAAATCAATGATTACGAAACCAGCATCCGTCCGCAGAAGCATATGCTTCTTGTTCCGCACGTTAACAAGCCTTCAATGATTGCTCAGGTTGCAAAAGTAATCGGAGAAAATAATATTAATATCGGCTCAATGAACGTTGTACAGAAAAACGACAGGCATGAAACTGAGTCAATAATGGTTATTAATATTGATACCGGAGTGAATGACAAAACTGTCGCGGAAATTAATAAAATTGACGGCGTGCATAATTCTAAATATGTAAGTTTAACGGCACAGGATTAAATATATGAAACTTGCGGTTTTTGATTTTGATTCAACATTAATGGACGGCGAAACAATTGAATTTCTAGCGCAGGAAGCGGGATGCCTTGAGAAAGTTAGAGAGATTACTTCAAAGGCAATGAACGGCGAACTGGATTTTTTTGAAAGTCTACAAAAACGTGTTTCCCTTCTTAAGGGGCTTAGCGTAAGCCGTGTTAACGAAATTTGTGCGAATCTGCCGATTATGGAGGGGGCGGAAGATGCTGTCAGGGGGCTGAAAGCAAAAGGTTATAAAGTAATCTGTTTTTCCGGCGGGTTTAGAAATGCAACTGTTCCCCTGGCAGAAAAACTCGGTCTTGATGCAGAATTTTCTAATATCCTTCATTCTAAAGACGGCATTTTAACGGGTTTTGCAGGCGGAGAGATGATGTTCGGCGAGTCAAAAGGACTTATGCTCGAAAAACTGCAGAAAATTTTGGGAATCTCTCCTCGTGACACATTAGTAACAGGCGACGGCGCAAACGACTTGAGCATGTTTAAATTTGCAGATATCCGTACGGCCTTCTGCGCAAAACCTGTTTTAGAAAAAGAAGCCAATATAATCATCAAAGAAAAAAATCTGGCAAAACTGCTTGAGTATATTTAATAATCTAAATCACATAAAAATTTTTAGGGAAATAATTTTTAGCTATGATGCTTAAAGTATTAATTTGCCGGAATAAGCATACATACAGCCGAATAAATTTTTAAGCAAAACAAAAACCGGCATATTGCCGGTTTTTGTTTTGCTCTAAAAAATACTCCCGGAGATGGATTCGAACCACCGTTAAAAGAGCCAGAATCTTTCGTCCTGCCGCTAGACGATCCGGGAATAATTTCTTACCATCTTTCCCAGAAAGGTCTTTTTTCAGTTTCAGACCCAGTTTCTGTTTTAGATTTATTCACCTCATTACGACTCTTAATATTTGTTTCACCGTATGTATACGGGTCAGATGCATCCATGGCGCCCTTTGTGAATGTAAAGGAGCCTTTAGATTTATTGGTATGCTGTTCTGTAGCATTTACCTTAGTTTCTTCCTGGTCTGCATTCTGTTCATTCTTGTATATAATATCAGTTAAGGCATCATCCTGCTCTTTTACCTGTATATTATTAATTTGATTTGTACGAATATATGTAGCAGGATCTTTGCCTAAAAAATGCATTCTGCCTAAATCATCAGTGTAAATTGCTGACTCTGCCATAACGCACTGCATACAAGCAGCTGCCGCTACAACTAAACTTAATGAAATAACTGCATTTTTCATATTCTGTTCTCCTTAAGTTTCTTTATAATTAGATTATAATACAAAACTATTTAAATGAACAGAAAAATTTTTTATTTACTTAACATTTATTTCGGAAGTTATATCTTTACCGCCGTACAACACTACACTTTTTGCAAAAACATAGTCATATTTATCTTTTTGAGCTTTTTTAGCGATTTCATCCTGTATGGATTTTTCAATTGATGCTAAGCGGTTGTTATAATCCTTCTCAAGCGCCTGCTTTTTTGTATTAAATTCTTTAGTGTATTTCTCCTCCAGCTGTAAAATTTTTGCGCTGTCAGTTTCGTTTGCAATTGCACCTCTGGCATTTACAACTATTTTATTTAACTCTTCCATTTTTTTGTCATGCTCCGATTTTAACTGCTTTACCTGCGAAGAATTAGCAACTATTTTCTGCAGGTCAACAACGGCAATCGTATCTGATGCCTGGGCATAATTAAGAGTAAAAAATAAACTTAAAAATAAAACTAAAAAACTTTTTTTCATAATATAACCCTCTCTATAACCATCATAACTTTATATAAGACGGTTGAATGGAAAAAACATTCACTATGTGGGTAAAATATTAATTGAAATAGAGATTTATTTAATTTAAAATATATATATGTTCAAACATTTTTCTATAATCTTAATATTTCTGATAAGCTTTATCTCAATTCCATTCGCTCAGGCGGAAGGTGAAAAGCAGCAGCCTCAAGCGCAGGAGCAGCAGATAAAAGAGACTGTCAAACTGCAGGGACAGGTTGAATATGATGACAATCCTGTCGAAACAATTTATCTTGACGAGGATATTGATAAACCGAAAATAAATATTCCCCAGCGCTCCCTGACGCTTCCCGTGAAGGCTTTGAACATAACAACCAATACAAATACTGCGAGAAGCGCTCTTGCAAGGGCAGCGGTCAGAGGAAATAACTTAAAAGATATTCTTCCGCTTAGCGGAAGTTTAACAGAGCAGTTTAAAGGCATAACGTATGGTACTATATGGGGTGAAGAACTTTCATTCTCCCAGATGGAATCTTCTACTGGAGTTTTTGTGAGGTATGATTCTCCAAAATTTTTTTCTCTTGATACAACCTTTAAACAATCCGCAACACAGGATATCGGAAGCCAATACGGCACTGTTAGGATAACTCCGGAGCTGCATATTACGGATAAATTGACTTTAAAAGATTCATTTACAAATTATGTAAATGCGCCTAAAAATAAAAATGAAATCACGCTGGTTTATACTCCGGCTTTAAAAAAATATGCAGAATCGCTGAAATTTGAGCTTGGAGTTGCACAATCTTATTATGCAAACGGCGGACAAAGTTCCGCAGTAAATTTTACTACCGGATTTAAGTTGTAATTAATAGAAAATTTTTATATAATTGGCTTATGAAACAGCGTTACGGAGAAAACAGAAAAAGACCGGAAAGGGTTATTAATAAAGACCGGCGGGGTAGAAAATCAGAAAAGAAGATTAAATCATCCTCTGCATCAAGCGGATTTTACTACTCTTTTCTGACCGTAATACTATTGCTCTGCCTTTTTCAAGTAACTGTGAGCGCCGTTTTAAATATATCCAAAATTATTTCTTATAAAGCAAAAATTATTCAGATAACTAAAACCAGAGATTCTGCAAAAGCTTTAAATGAGCAATTGCAGGATAATATAAGAAACTTTTCAAACGTAACAGGACTTGAAGCGATTGCAAGAAACAATTTAAAGATGTCCGGCGAGGATGAAGTCCTTGTAATTATTAATACGCCAAAAGAAGAAGAGAAGGAAACAAAACCGAAACTTATCGGATTAAAAAAACAACATGATTAAAGAATTATTGCAGGAAGGCTTTGCCTTAAAAAATAAACATCATTACAAACACGCGATAGAAGTCTTTTATAAAGCTTTGGAAGAGGATAACTCAAGCTGTGAGCTTATGCTTGAGATTGCTGAAATATATTATCTTATGCATAACGAAGAGAAAGCCTTATCCTATATAGAACAAATACTGAATATAGAACCTTCTCATATAGAGGCGCTTAAGCTCTTAAAGAAAATATTTATAAACAAAAATGCTCTGGCAGAAGCTGAACAAACGGCAAAAAATATTTACTGCGTTTCGCGCGACAGTGAGGATTTAGCGGAAATATTCCGGCTGTTAAACCGGCAGGGCAAATATGACGAGATTTTTGAATATCATCCGGATTTTTTAAGTGTTCCTGTTAAATTGGAACAGGCTCGGGCGTTATATTATAAACAAGACTTTGCCGGTGCTGAGAAACTGCTTCAAGAAATTCTTGCAGAAGCCCCGAATGACCAATCTGCTCTCCTGCTATTGGGACAAGTATATTATGCAGAGAATAAAAAAGATTGCTGTATAGAAATTGCGGATAAACTCACATATGACAGCAAAAACCCCGGCTTATTAAATTTTTTAGGGCTTATTAACGGATACTGCAATAACTATGCAAAAGCTTCAGAAAATTTTTTGCAGGCTGTAAAGCTTGACAGAACGAACGGACAGTATTATTACAACCTTGCAAATGTATATTTTAAGCAGGGTGATACAGCGCTTGCTAAAAAGTTCTATAATCTTGCGATTGCTGTGAATCCGGAGAATCCGAATTATCACTTTGCACTTGCAAATTTATATTATTCAGAAAAACATTACAAGCGCGCCCTGGAAGAGTTACAGGGAGATTTTGCAGAGGCAAATTTGTTAAAAGCTGTTATTTTGTATGATACGGGATATCTGGCTTTAGCAAAAAAAGAGCTGGAAAAATTAGAAAAAGCATGTCCGGATAATCCTATTGTTATTGAATACAAGGCAAAAATAGATGCGGAATTGGGTCTTAAGTAAAAAATTCAGTGTTTTTCAATTTTTCAAAGAAAAAATTAAGCCTGTTTTTATCGTGTAAAAACCAGTAGCCGAAAAGAGTTTCCAGCGCAGTCGCCATTCTGTAGTCATGCTGTATTCCCCGTCTTGCGACAGGAATATGCAGGTTTCTCGCCCTTCTTGCGATTTCAATTTCTTCTTCTGTCAAGTCCGGTGTAATAAGTTCCAGAATTTTTTTCTGGAAACCGGCATTGACTCTGTCGGTTGTAATCTTATGCAGCAATTTGACATTGCCGGCTTTAAATACCGTATATTCCCTTACAAACAACTCCCATACAGCATCTCCGAGATGCGCATAATTTCTTAGATTAAACAACTCGTTTGGCATATATTGATTTTAACATAAACTACCCCCTTTACAAAAAAAATTTATTTGGTACTATAAGAAATGTAGTTGAAACTACAGCCCTCGGTTGCTTCAAGAGTGAAGCAAATGGCGGAATAAGTTAAAGACAGAAGCACTGCCGTCGAGGAAAAACAATTAAATAAATGAGATAATCCTCAGTAGCTCAATGGCGGAGCAACCGGCTGTTAACCGGTAGGTTGTTGGTTCGAGTCCAACCTGGGGAGTTTTTTATTGCAAAACAAAAGCCGGCTTTATGCCGGTTTTTTGTTTTTAAGAACATGTTTTAGGTTAAGATGTAAAATTTTCTTTAAAATCCATAGGTAATATTTGAAAATATGCTATTGTAGTAAAGTACTTGATTTCAAAACAATGTTTTTATAACAGCGCAGGAGAAATCTTCCCAGAGCACGGGGGTTTTTATTGCTTATCCGAATCAAATGCCATAAAGAACTTTTAAATCAAGTAATTGCCCGCTTCTTTCCGCATAAATATTTTTCATTATTTGAGCTTTTATTAAATTGGAAACCTTATTGCTTAACATTTTTTCCGTATCATTTTTATAGCTTACCCAGACAGCTTGATTATTTTTAAGCTTATTGTAATCTTCTTTGGAAAGCAAAGGCTGTAATGTTTTTAAATCATTTTCTATTTGATTAGTAAACCATTCTGTTTCTTTAATATAACATTTTTCTTTCTCTATATCTGTTGAAGATTTTGATAAACAATTTTCAAGCCTGTCTGATAAAGAGCTTTCTTGCTTATAAGGAGTAGAATTATTAAGATTGTTTAAAACTAAAAGCCGGTTGTAATTCATTCCGTAGGTATTATTTTTTGAGAATAAATAATACATTGTACCGAGAGAACTTTGTAACAGAGAGTTAACAGAGCTTTCTGTAGAGTTTTTATATAGCTTCCATAACTCTTGATTGTTATTTATATTCTGTAATCTGGGAAGAATATTGTTAATTTCTTTTTCCGTCTCAGAAGAAGCCTTGATTGCACAATCTGCCATGGAAATATCACTAATCAGACCTTTTAAGCATTCATGCATATTCTGTTCTATTGTTTCAAGGCTTGCAAATGCAACTGCAGTGGAAATAAAAAAAGTTAATAAAAATAAATATATTTTTCTCATAAATTCATAATATCGAATTTTATGAGAATTTGTCAATTCATAAGGAAAGGAGAAAAATAATGAACAATGACAAAAATTTTGAAAAAATCGTAGAATTGTTATTTGGATTGGAAGGGGGATATAATAATGATTCCGATGATAAAGGAGGTGCAACTAACTATGGAGTGACTCAAGATACATTCGATGCTTGGCGTAAAATGAATAATCTACCATTAGCATCTGTAAAAAACGGTTTAACAAAAGAAGAGGCTAAAAATATTTATTACAATATGTACTGGAAAGAATCAGGTGCTGATAAATATACTGACCCTAGAGATGCAATGGCATTATTTGACATGGCGGTTACGTCAGGTCCTACAGAAGCAAAAAGAGTGTTTAAACAAAGTAATGAAAATTTCTATGAAATGCTTGATAATCGTCAAAAATATTTTGATGATATTGTTAAACATAACCCTAGTCAAAGAAAATGGCATGAAGGATGGACAAATAGGCTTAAAACTTTAGAAAATAATGCTAATAAAATGATTCAAGACGGATTTTATACTCCGCCATATTATAATGAAATTACTCCATTTGATGAAGGTTATAAAGGTAACTTAAAGCCTGTTGGAGACATTCCGGCTAGGGAGGCTAAAAAAAATAAATACCAATATAATCGTAACAAAGCTATTGAAAGAGGTCATATTAAAAACTTATCAATGGATAATTTCAGCCTTGATTATAAATCCCAAAATGGATATAATATTGCACGAAACGGTGAACCGTATTTTAAACGCTCTCTTGAGGATTTAGCCCCATGGGAATTAGATGAGTTATTGCAGAGATACATCTAATTTAGAGTTAATCTGAGGATGTTTTTAGATTTAAAATTTTATTAGAAAAGCGGTTGATTACAAAAGTCAACCGCTTGTTCTTTAAAGTAATTGATTATCTCTTCATACAAAGTTTGAATAAAAAGTTCCAATGTCGTACAGTGTGGGGAGTTTTTTATTGCAAAAACAAAAGCCGGCTTTATGCCGGTTTTTTGTTTTTAAGAACATGTTTTAGGTTAAGATGTAAATTTTTCTTTACAATTCTTATCATTGAACAGACATTGCAGGATATGTATCATTGAACAGATATTGTAATTTAACGGGACATTTTATCTGCACGCATAAAAAGATTATTCGGCAAAGTTGGCTTTGTGTTTAAGTTTTAGCAGTCGGAAGTAATCGTTTTATATGTTACAAAATGGTCTTTTGATGGTCATCATTGTCCGATTACTGTCCAAGAATTGACTTAAATTTTCTATTTTAAAACCAATGTTATAGTCTATTTCGCCCTCACAATCTAACTTGTACGGCTAAAACGATTATTTGACATTTTAAGTAAATAAAGTCCGGTTACTATAAAAAGTTTTAAATTTTATGCTTCTCTCCCCATTCACATAATGAATATAGTCCGTAGGGTGGGTAAAGCCTCTTCAAATGAGTGATTTTAAATTATTTTGGGTATTGCGGCGTACCCACCGTTTTTAATTTTTATTTTGGTGGGTACGTTATGCATAATCAAATGTAAACTTTTCTCTGTTTTAACGCAACTTTACCCACCCTACATTGCCAAACTCCTTCTCCAACTCGGGGAAGGGTTGGATGGGGAAAAGACAAAAACTTTAAGCCAAACCTGTTATTTTAACTGTCTTGATTAACTCCTAGGCTTAGACGTAAAATTCTCTTTGCAATTCATAGGTGAAGTTTGAAAATATACTAAAGAACCCCGAAAATAAGGAGGGGGTTCTTTTTTTAGTTATGCGGGTTTACTTTCCGAAACCTATTTTTTTGCGTGTAGAAGAATTCTGGTGTTTAACAAAGTCTTCATATGCTTTATCTATATCTTCTTGTATTATTTTAAACTCATCGAGATCTTTTGATGTAAAAGTTTTGTCTTCCATTTTCTCAAATATTCCTGCACGCAGGTAACCGTAATTGTGCGCATCATTGATAATTTGTTTAATTCCTGCACCTGTTGCTTTGTGATTATATAATTTTTGCAAAAGTTCTTCTAAGTTTATTTTTTCATCCAAGGGTTTTTGAGAGGTATGGATTTTGAAAATTTCTCTCAAACCCTCTATATCCGGAACAGGAACCTCATAGTGCTTGCCGAATCTTCCCGGACGGATGATAGCTTTATCAAGTGCGTCAAAGTTATTAGTAGCGCCGATAACAAAGACATTGGCGCCTTCATTATCAATATCAGTCATAAGCGTTAGGAGCTGATTTACAACTTTGTTGCCATATTCATCCTTACTGTTTCTGCTTCTTGCAACTGCATCAAATTCATCAAGGAATATCAGCGACGGCTGGTTTTCTTTGGCTTCATTGAATAAATCTCTCCAGTTTGCTTCAGACTGGCCTACCCATTTAGACTCCATCTCCAGTCCGTTAATACCTATGAAATTGGTTCCCGCTTCGTTAGCAAGCGCGCGTGCAATATGGGTTTTACCGGTTCCGGGCGGTCCGTATAATATAGCGCCGTGATCTAGTTTAATATTTTCATATGCTTCCGGATATCTGAGAGGATATACAATATCTCTTTTCAGAGCTTCTTTTAATTCTCCCAGACCACCTACTTGTGCGAATGTAACGGGCGAAGATTTTTTCCCCGCGGTCTGCATAAGCGTTGAGATTGTCTTTTTATTTATTTTTTCAATCTGCGGTTCTACTTCTTTTTGAAAATCAAAAGCGCGCGAAAAGTTTTTGCGGTACATGCTCAAATCCGTTTTCGGGTTATCCTTGATTGTCAGCAGTCTGCCGTTTATATCAATAATATCGCCATTAATTACATAAAAGCTTTCCTGCGGTTTCATGCTGTAAGTTTTATTTTCGCTTATCAGAGTAATCGGCGAGTCATTCAGATTTATTACTTCTGTATCTCCAATCATATTTTTTACAAAACCGAGATTTCCTCCGATGGAATCATCGGCAATGAAGAAACCGCGCTTTATTGCATTTTTGACAACGTTTGTATTTTTATACATTTTTCTGGCGCTTTCATTCAGATTTTTGCCGATGAGAATTAAATCGCCGAGTTTAAAATTTTGGAAAATTGACGCAAGCCTGTCTTCCAGAGGAATTTTTTTCACAAGATCTAATGACACATTTGCCGGCACAGCTTTAAAACTGAGCTGGTTGTAAGTTTTGTTTAAAAGATTAAGATCTGGTGCTGTTGTTCCGCTGTCCGTTCTTTTCTTTTTAGCAGATAACGGCGGGTGTGAGATTTGATAGTTTGTTGTTGAAACCGGATTAATTTTCATAGCAGTATTCCTCCTCTATACAAATTGGGCTTGTAAATTTTTCACGAATTCACAAGCCTTACTGATTATGTCTAAATATATACTATGCCTTCAAATGTTGTAAATTCGTCAATGCCGCGTCAAAATCACCGATAGAATCATAACTGACTTTCGGTGCATAAGAAGAGATTTATTTAGTGACGAATACAACTTAGACAAAAACGCTCCTTTTTAATTGTAGTTTTTACACTATATAGTATGTTTTAAATTTTGTCAATACCCTAAATTAAATATTAGCCTGCTGTATGATGCAGATATTTTTCAAAGCTTTTATCTTCAACAGTATAACCGCACCCCGGATGGAGTTTCCCGGGATAGCCGATTTTCGATGCGGGATATTTTCTGCACATTCTCAAACGCTTATCATATACGGAGCATAAACCTTCGTCAGTTACATATTTGCAGGCAAAAATCAAGTTGCCGTCCTCGTCTTTCCCGCGGATATAAAATCTTCTGTATGAGGGAAACAAAAACTGCATTATTTTAAAATCAGTTGTTGTGTATGTATCAAAGCTGTACATATAACGGCAGCATTTTCCGCATTTTAAACATTTTCCGGTAATTTTGTATTCCATTTTTTCCGGAACAAAATATGATAAAATTTCGTTTTTTAAATTTGTCAAAAAACTTAACATTCTATGCCAAACTTCTCCACTCAAATATTTATCTGATAAAATATTAATTAACATTATACTACTAAAGAGCGAGATAAAATAACAATGGGAAATTATAGTATTCCAAAGAATAGAAAACAGAAAAAATCAAAGCGCATAATGGTTGATAATCCTCTGCTCAGCATGTTAACCGGATTGTTTGTCTTTGCGCTCGGCGTTATTCTTGCCGGCATGATTGCTTTAAAACTTTATCTGGTGTCACTTCCTCCGATAAAGAATTTAAATACACTGAAACCAAATATTGTTACGACGTTTTGTGCATCAGACGGAGAGGTTATTAAAACTTTTGCGGCTTTTGCGTATTCAAATGTTGAATTAAAAGAAGTTCCGGAAGATTTAGTTAAAGCGATTATCGCAACAGAGGATAAGAATTTTTATAAACATCCCGGATATGATATTGTTGGACTTGCCCGTTCTATGGTTGCAAACATTCTTGCGGGACACGTTGTTCAAGGTGCAAGTACAATTACCCAGCAGCTTTCCAGAATTTTATTTTTATCTAATGAAAAGACATTTACAAGAAAAATAAAAGAACTGCAGGTAGCGGCTCAAATAGAAAAAACCATCTCAAAAGATAAGATTCTTGAGATGTACTTAAATAACGTTTATTTAGGCTCCGGTGCATACGGTGTCAAAGGTGCTGCAAGAATTTATTTTAACAAGAACCTAAATCAGCTTACCCTGCCGGAAATGGCATTAATTGCTGGACTTCCGCAGGCACCTTCCGTGTATTCGCCATATAACAATATCAAGCTTGCAGAAAAACGCAGAAATCAAGTTCTGTTAAGAATGTATAAAATGAAATATATAGATAAAGCAACTTATGAGAGTGCAAAAAAAGCTCCGATTACTTTATCAAGCATGCCTATTATGTATGCTACAAATAAAGCTCCATATTTCTGCGATTATGTAATGAAAGAGCTTCAAAAACTCGGATTTACAGAAGATGAGATAGTAAACGGCGGTTATAAGGTTGTTACAACACTTGACTATAAAGCACAGGTAAAAGCTAATGAAGCTATACTAAAGAATTTGAATGCATGGGGGCTGAAGAGCGACAAGAACCAGGCTGCGGTATTTTCTTTCAGTCCTATAGACGGCAGAATTCTTGTATATTCAGGCGGAAAAGACTATACAAAGAGCCAGTATGACAGGGTAACACAATCCGTAAGACCTTCCGGCTCAGCATTTAAACCGTTTATCTATACAGCGGCTATTGAAAAAGGGTATTCCCCGAATGATATGATAGACGATCTGCCTTTCAAAGCGGGCGACTGGACGCCGAAGAATTACGGCAACAAATACAGAGGACCTATACCTTTATATACGGCATTTATGGTATCTTCAAATGTCTGCGCTGCAAGACTTATGGATGCAATAGGCGTAAGACCGGTAATACAGCTTGCAAGAGTTATGGGTATAACAACACCTATTCCGTATGATTATACGATTTCTTTAGGGTCAAACAGCGTTAAGTTATTTGAAATGACACGCGCATATGGTATCTTTGCAAACGGCGGATTCAAGGTTGAACCTTATGCTATAGAAAGAGTCGAGTCTTCAAGAGGCACAGTTTTATATGAAGCCAAAAAAGCAAGAACAAGTAAGGTGTTAAATATAAATACAGCTGCTACAATGACTGCAATAATGAAAACCGTTATTACAAACGGAACAGGACGTGCTGCTAATATCGGCAAACCTGCAGCCGGCAAAACAGGTACCACAGATGATTGCAAGGATGCATACTTTATAGGATTTACTCCGGATGTTGTAACCGGCGTCTGGGTCGGCAACGACGATAACTCCCGTATGGGCGAATTAACCGGCGGTACTGTTCCTGCAAAGATTTGGCGCGATGTAATGCTTGTTGCAACAGAACCATACGGCAATGCTGATTTTGAATATCCGGAAATTATTCTTAACCCGTTTAAGGCTTCCGGCGTATCAATAATTCCTCAAAGCGAGGCGAAGAAGGCTATGGAAGAAAAAGAACAGAAGGAGAAAGAACTGGAAGCTCAGAAAAATGCACCTCCGGAACCTCCGATTATAAAACCGAATTCTATAAAACCTTCAGAGATGCTTCCTTCTATTATAAAAAGAAAAGAAACACCGGTACAGACAATTGATGTTAAGCAGGAACGTGCGCCTGAGGCAGAACCGCAGGCTGAACAATTAGCTCCGGTTCCGGTTACTGCGGCACCTGTGGGGCAATGATAAGGAGATACAATGAATAATTTGGAAATAGCATGCGGTGAAAATAGTTATCAAACCGCAAGTATTGAAGAGAACGATAAAACAATTGACTATGATGTCAAAGGGGAGTTGTCATTTGTTGATATAATGACAATTTCAAAAGGATTAAATATTATAAGCGAATTTTTTGATGTTAATGCCGTTGTAACAGCATTAAACACAGGAATTAGCGCCGTCGCTCTCGGAAAATCGCTGGAGGATGCGTATCAAAAAACTATTGACTCAAATCCAGTAGATTATATGAACGCGATAGTTCTCGTATCTGCAGAAGTAGACAGTGAAGTCGCAAAACTTTTGGCAAAAACTAATAAGATTGTCGCTCCTAAATTTACCCAAAGCGCAATAGAGCTTTTGGAAAGGCGCGGTATAACTTATGTTACGATAAAAACACCGCTTAAGGATTTCAAACAGTTCTGGCAGAATGATATTAAGATTACACCGCTCGGAACATTAAAACAAAGCCCTAACACAAGCGAACTCAGTAAAGAAACATTTAAAATTGCATCAATGGCAAAGCCGAATGTCGAACAGATAGAGGATGCCGTTTTTGCCTGGAAGGTAGCTAAACACGTAAATTCGCAGGCAATTGTTATCGCAAAAGATTTACAAACATATGCAATATCCCAAGGATTATACACAGCATCTGTAGAGTTTGCGCTTGATTACGCCTGCGATGCCTCAAAAGATGCGATTTTGGCTTCTGATATGCCGATAACAATCCATGATATTAATGCAGCTGCTCAAGGAAGAATTGCATTGGTCATTGTTCCGTTTGCTACGAGTGAGGTAATCGCTGCAGCGGATAAATTCAATATATCCGTAATAACCACAGGCATTACGAATGTTTTATATTAATAATATAAATAAAAAGAGCCTAAACATTTATGTTTAGGCTCTTTTTTATTTATTACAAGATTAATATCTATAGTGAGCAAATGCTTTGTTAGCTTCTGCCATTCTATGGGTATCTTCACGTTTCTTGCAAGCTGCGCCGTTTCCGTTAGAAGCATCAATAAATTCGTTTGCTAATTTTTCAACGAATGTTTTACCGCTTCTGTTTTTAGCAGCAGAGATAATGTTAGATGAAGCAAGAGCAAAACCTCTGTCCGGTTTTACGTCAATCGGAACTTGATAAGTAGAACCGCCGATACGTCTTGCTTTAACTTCCAATAAAGGAGTTGCATTTGTAACTGCTTTCTGGAAGATTTCCATACCTTTTTCATTAGTTTTTTCTTCAACTTTTTTAATAGTTGAATAGAATATTTTTTCAGCAAGTGACTTTTTACCGCGTCTCATAATTCTGTTGATAAATTTAGAAACGTCAACGCTGTTGTAAATCGGGTCAGCTGCAGGAATTCTTCTTTCCGGTTTAGATCTTCTAGACATTATTTCTTACCTCCTTTAGCTCTCTTTGCCCCGTATTTAGAACGGCTTTGTGTTCTGTTAGCAACACCTGCTGTATCTAAAGTACCGCGTACGATGTGATATCTTACACCAGGAAGGTCCTTAACCCTTCCGCCTCTGATTAGAACAACGCTGTGTTCTTGCAGGTTGTGACCGATACCCGGGATATAAGAAGTTACTTCAAATCCGTTAGTAAGTCTGACTCTGGCAACCTTTCTCAATGCTGAGTTCGGTTTTTTCGGGGTTGTAGTGTAAACCCTTGTACAAACGCCTCGTCTTTGTGGACATTCCATAAGAGCCGGCGATTTGGTTTTGTCTTTTAGCTTTTTACGTTCTGAACGCACAAGCTGGTTCATTGTAGGCATAATTTTTCTCCTTTTACCTATTTACTTTCACTGTAAGCAAAACTGAATGTCAGCAGTTCTGCCCTTTGACTAGCCTCTGTATTAAGAGGGTGCGTCATCCCTCTAGCCGTCAAATCCGGCAAGAAAATTTCGACTAGAGTACCATAATCGTAAGACGAACAAAGTCAAGTGTCAATAAAATTATGGCTTTGGTGTTACAATTTGTTAATCTGTATTAAGAAAAATAGATATTTAAAAAAGGCGCAAAACTTATTTGCGCCTTTGAACAGACCGGGCTGATTTAAATACTTAAAGAGATTCTTCGGCTCTTACGAGCCTCTGAATGACGTCATATATGGAAGTCATACGCCAAACCGTCATTCAGAGGGCGAAAACAACCGTTTTATGAGCCCGAGGAATCTCATTAACTTTTGATGAGTCTTAACTCTCAAGCTTTTCTATTCGTTTTTCAAGTTTCTTTATCAATTTCTGCTGTTCTGCAATAATTTCTTTTTGAGATTTCAATTCTTCGTTATCCTTTTGCAGAAGTTCAATTGTTTTTTGCTGTGAATCAATTGTTGCCTGCATGCTTTCAATTGTTTCATTTTGTTTTTTGTCTATAGCATTAATTTGGGTTATGTTGTTTACAATTTCTGTTATTTTATTATCGAGTTCTTTTACTGCATTGATAACCGCATAGAACATGTCTTCAAATCTAATTCTCAAATATCCGTCCTCGCCTTTAGTTACGGCATCTGGAAATACTTTCTGCAAATCCTGAGCCATTACACCGACATGTGGAGTTTTAGCTTCATCTTTTTTGTATGTATAGTGGAAGAAGTCTAGTTGTTTAAGTTCTGCTAATCCGGCAGTATATTTCTCTCCAATATTCTTTAAACGGCTGTCGGAGATAACATTCGTCACACTTTTAGTATTAGAATTTAATTTACCATCATCATTATGGCGTACTTCAAAGAAACGAACATCCTTACCATCTCCACCACGAGCTGCTCTCATATATACACGACTATTAGTATTACGTGCTAAAGAAACACTACCATCTACAACAAGATTTCCCGGAATATAAACAGTATGATTTGACGTGCCCAATACAATTTGATTTGTGTTTCTTGTTTTAGCCTCAGCACCTATTGCGACTGAATTGCTATGGCTTGCTATAGCTTCCGTTCCTAGTGCAATCCCATTTGATCCAGAATTCTCTACTTTTGCCTCATTTCCTATCGCAATAGTTGCATGACCCATAGCTTCTGCCTCTTTTCCTATTGCTACAGAACCAAATGAACTTGCTCCATAGCCACCAGGTATTTGCGCGTAAGCTTTGCAGCCAATAGCTACACAGCCGATACCATTATCTGCTTTTGCACTCCTACCTATTGCAATCGAGTCAGAGCCCTCCGCAATAGTTGAGTCAGATGTATAGTATCCTCCAATTGCTATTCCTCCAAGGCTAGCCTGTACACCATCACCTATCGCAATACTAGTGCCTGTGCTCACACTAACACCTCTACCAATAGCAACAGAGTCAGGCGAGTTTACATCAATTTCAATACCATGTCCAATCGCAACAATGCCACTAGTATTATTTCTTGATATAGATTGTTCTGCGCCAAAAGCTATAGATTGACTTGGTATTTCATCATTAGAAAATCCAACCCTCCCGTTAGCAGGATCGGCTGTCAAAAGAAATGGTTCGTTATTACCTCTTCCAAAGGCTATATGAGCGGCATTGTTCCCGCTGTCTATATACAAACGCGCTCTCTGATTCCATCCGTTAGGAAGGCGTGATGTACCAATGATAACAGATGAGTTATCATCCTCGTTCATATTATACGCAATACTGTTATTCAATCCTGTAAACACCCAGGGGCTGTCTCCGGAACCTGCATTTCTTGACATTTTTTTGCTTACCATCGGCGCTGTTGCAGCAGCAATTATCGCAACGATTAACAGTACCACCATCATTTCCATCAAGGAAAATCCTTGTTTCTTTTGCTCTCTCACGTTAGCTATTCCTTTCTTTTTGCTGTTTTAGCCACATTTATTTCTGCGGTAATGTAACTAAAGACCTATTGTATTATATAACTTTATAATACCATATTTTACAGGGGTTTTTCAACCTTAACTTAAAATTTTACATAATAATATTACACAAACTCTCTCTCAAGGGAGGAGGAGAAAAGTTAACCGGAAATACGCTATTAATAATACATTAAGGCTTTTATGGTAAGCGTAAAGGTTTTTTAGATATTAAATTTGTATTCTTTTTCTTTTTTATTGTATAATTTACAATAAAAGATTTGACCGAAATAAAAGGAAAAGGGTTTGAAGCAGTCACGTTTAACAATAGCGATTTTTATAGCACTATTTTTAGGTATTATTGTCGGCGCGATATTTCCGGATTTTGCAGTAAGACTGCATGTCCTTGCGGAAATATTTTTAAGAATGGTTAAAATGATTATTGCTCCTCTTTTATTTGCAACTCTTGTTGTCGGGATTGCAGGACACGGCGATGTAAAAAGCCTTGGGCGACTCGGGATAAAAACAATTGCTTATTTTGAGGTTGTTACAACTTTGGCACTATTTATAGGTCTGGGGTTTGCTAACCTGTTTAAACCGGGCGTCGGAATTGCTAATATTGCATCTGATAACACTGGCTTAACAAGAATTGTCCAGATGGCATCAACTACGCATCACAATTCTTTTGGCGAACTATTATTGAGCCTGTGTCCGACAAGTATTTTTCAATCAATGGCAGAAGGCAATCTGCTCCAGATTGTTGTTTTCTGTCTGTTCTTTTCGCTTGCAATATGCGCTGTAGGGAAAAAAGCACAGCCGGTTATTGATATATTAAACTCTGTAGCTTCTGTTATGTTCAAGTTTACGGAGTATGTAATGTTTTTTGCGCCTGTAGGTATTTTTGGCGCGATTGCTTATACTGTCGGCTCAAACGGTATTAAAATATTATTTAATTACGGAAAAATTATATTGTCTTTGTACACAGCTCTTGCAGTTTTTGTAGTTCTTGTACTGATAATTGTATGCAGAATTGTTAACATTTCTGTAAAAGCGCTTATTAAAGCTATACAAGAGCCGGCTCTTTTGACTTTTACAACTGCAAGTTCCGAGGCTGCTCTTCCTAAGGCGATGGCTATAATGGAAAAATTCGGAGTGCCGAAATCAATTGTCGGTTTTGTAATGCCTACGGGGTATACATTTAACCTCGACGGTTCAACTTTATACCTTGCAATGGCTGTTATATTTTCGACCCAGCTGGTTGGAATTCATCTTTCTTTTGAACAACAGCTGGTCATAATGTTTGCTCTTATGCTTACAAGCAAAGGCGTTGCAGGGGTTCCGAGGGCGTCGCTGATTGTACTTGCCGGAACACTTACAAGTTTTAACATTCCGATTATTGGTGTTGCGGTTCTCCTTGGTATTGACCAGATTCTTGATATGGGAAGAACAACCGTTAACTTAATCGGAAACTGCGTTGCAACAGTTGTTATTGCAAGATGGGAAAACGCTTTTGATTATAACAAAATGGCTGAATTTATTAAGATGAAGAATCTGAAAACCAATACGCTTACAAAGATTAGACACAACGTAAGCTTCCAGAAAGATTTTTCCGTTAAAACAGGTACTGACGGCTGATGACTTCGCACTCGGGGATATGTGCAAGGTTTGATGCTATTGTCCGGCAAACTTTGTTTATGGTATTTTAAAATAAGTTAGACAAAATACGAGGTAGAAAATGGAATATAAAGAAACGCTGAACTTACCGCAGACTACTCTTGAGATGAGAGCAAATGCAACAAAAAAAGAACCCGAAACTCAAAAATTCTGGGAGGGGATAAATGTATATGAAAAAAATTTGGAACAGCGTGACAAAACTAAATCTTTTGTTTTGCACGACGGTCCTCCTTATTTGAGTTCAGAAAAAATTCACGTAGGTACAGCGTTAAATAAGATTTTAAAAGATATTCTAATCAAATATAAATCAATGGCAGGTTATTATGCTCCTTACGTTCCGGGCTATGACGGACACGGGCTTCCGATTGAAAATGCCGTTGTTAAAAATATTAAAGGCGGACGAGAAGCTCTCACGCCGGCTGAACTTAGAGCAAAATGCAGAGAATTTGCTCATAAAAATCTTAAAGGGCAGGAAGGTGAATTTAAGCGTCTTGGTGTATGGGGCGACTGGGAAAATCCTTATTTGACAATTAAGCCGGATTTTGAAGCTGAGCAGGTCAGAGTGTTTGGCGAAATGTATAAAAAAGGCTATATTGAAAAAGGGCTTAAACCGGTTTACTGGTGTGCTTCCTGCGAAACTGCCCTTGCTGAAGCTGAAGTCGAATATGCTGACCATACTTCAACTTCAATTTATGTAAGATTTAAATTCGACGATGATGCAGTAAATAAAATCGGCGAAATGATTAATTTACCAAACAAAAATGTATATGCGGTAATCTGGACAACGACTCCTTGGACAATTCCTTCAAATATGGCAATAAGTTTGCATCCCCGATTTGAATACACATTCTTCACTTATAACAATGATGTTTACTTTATTGCTCAAGAGCTTCTGGCAAGCTTCCTCGAAGGTGTAAGCTGGGAAGAAAAAGATATTAATGTTATAGGCTCTGTAAAGGGTGCAGATTTAGAGCTTTTGAATACAAAACATCCTTTATATGACAGAAAATCTCCGATTATTTTAGGTGAACACGTAACTCTGGAAGCCGGTACAGGTGCAGTTCATACAGCGCCAGGACACGGTTTAGAAGACTACGAAGTCGGAGGTAAATACGGTATAGAAGTATTTTCTCCATTAGACAGCAAAGGTGTTTGGACTGAAATTGCAGGTGACAAAGATTTAGAAGGCGTTCCTTATTATAAAGGAAACAAAATTGTTATAGAAAAACTTCAAAACTGCGGTGCATTACTCGCTGCAGCAGATATTAACCACTCTTATCCTCACTGCTGGAGATGCAAAAATCCTGTTATCTACAGGGCAACTCCTCAATGGTTTGTAAAAGTGGATAAGTTCCGTAACGAAACATTAGAAGCAATAAAAGGTGTAAAATGGATTCCGGCAAGCGGAGAAAACAGAATTTCTAACATGGTAGAAGGGCGTTCTGACTGGTGTATTTCACGCCAGAGAGCCTGGGGTGTTCCTATTCCGGTATTCTATTGCGAAGAATGCGGAGAAGCAATTGTTACTGATGAAACAATTGAAAATGTCGCTAAAATCTTTGAAAAAGAAAGCTCTGATGCGTGGGTTAAATATTCAGCAGAAGAACTTCTGCCTCAAGGGTTTGTCTGCCCGAAATGCGGTAAAAAACATTTCAAAAAAGAAACAGATATTATGGATGTATGGTTTGATTCAGGCGTAACCTGGAGAGCGGTTGTAGAAAAACGCTCAAATGAACTCGGACATACTCCTGTTGATATGTACCTTGAAGGTTCAGACCAGCATAGAGGATGGTTCCAGTCATCACTTTTAACATCTGTTGCAGTACAGGGCAAAGCTCCTTATAAATCTGTTTTAACTCACGGCTTTGTTTTTGGAGAAGACGGCAGAAAGATGTCAAAATCTTTAGGAAACTACATAAGACCGGATGATATTATTAAAAATTACGGCGCAGATATATTAAGACTCTGGGCGGCTTCGGTTGATTACAGAAACGATACCAAAATCGGAGATAATATAATCAAACAGCTTGCAGAAATATTTAAGAAAACAAGAAATACTGCAAGATTTTTGCTCGGCAATATTTATGATTTTGATCCTGCAAAAGATTATGTTAAATACGAAGATTTAAAACCGATTGATAAATTTGCACTTCATAAGTTAAACAAGGTTGTGGAAGAAGTAACCATCGCATTTGATAATTATGAATTTTACAAATATTTCCAATGCTTGCAAAACTTTGCCGCTGTTGATTTAAGTGCATTTTATCTTGATATTGTAAAAGATAGATTATATACAGCAGGTAAAAAATCGCTCTCAAGACGCGCCTGCCAGACTGTTCTTTATGAAACCCTGCAGGTTCTTGCAAGAATCTTGACTCCGGTAATGCCTCACCAGGCAGAAGATATTTGGCAAAACACTCCGGAATGCCAGAGAGGCGGGCTGGAAAGCATACTGCTCGCTGATTGGGCTGTGGTAAATAAAGAGTGGGAAAATGCTCAGCTGGAAGAAGATTTTACAAAAATCTTGAAAACCAGAGAGGTTGTAACACGTGCAATTGAGCCTCTAAGAGCAGATAAGAAAGTAGGAAGCTCGCTTGAAGTTGCCGTATATGTTAAATCAGAAATGAATGATGTATTAAAAGCAAATGAAAAAGATTTGGCTGATATATTTATTACTTCACAAGCTTATGTGACAGAAACTGCACCGCAAGATGTATTAAATGAATACACAGAAAACGGTACAACTGTATGGGTTGTAAAAGCAGAAGGCGAAAAATGCGAACGATGCTGGAAATACCGCAAACTCGGCGAACACAGCGGATATGAAACAATATGTTCGGATTGTTACGAAGCAGTTACAGAATAAAGTGATAAAATGTTCTAAAGCAAAAGGATTTTATCGGCAAAAATAAAAGTACATCTTATTAGATGTACTTTTATTTTTATTATTTCTTTGCAATCTTAGCTTAATTTTTCAATTAAAGCAGCGTGTTTTGATGCAAATTCTTTACCCCTTGCAATTATTGCGGCTTTTAAGATTGCATGCAGGTCAATCGGCTGAATATCTTTGAAATTATTCGGAAGCCTTAATGACCAGTTTTGGTCGCCTGATGTTCCCGGACGATTGTATACATCATTGATTTGGAAATAATCAGTAAAGAACATTTGAACATTTTTTGCTTTAGATGCAAATATTTCTGTGAGTTTTACAAATGTTAAATAATCTTTATCTTGAGTAAGTCTGACAATAATATCATCTTTATTTTCAGCTTCTGCAAACAAGTCTTCAACAAGATTTTTTGCGTGCAGGTAGCCTTCATGGGTATTAATCATGCTTTCTGCCCACATAGCAATAGGATTGTTGTCGTGAGTGCCGACCATATTCCATACATTTTCTCCTATGTTTTTGCATCTGTACGGATGTTCCGGTTTTTCCGGTACAACAAACTGTGTTAATCTCATACCTTGAAGCTCGTATTTTTTCATTACAGCATCGACAGGATTTGTTAACGTTCCTAAATCCTCGCAGACAATTGCATTTTTATCAAGTCCGCATTCTTTTGCGGCAGCAATAACGATTTTTTCTACAAAACGTCCGTAGAGCTTTATCTGTTCTTCTGATAAAGTTTTTACGCGTTTTTCTTTGTCAGCTTCAAGAGTCCAGTCCAAATCTTCCTGTCTTGCAATTGCATATTTAGAAAGTTCCGGATGCTCCGGAGATGAGTATAATCTTCCTGCTCCTTCTTCGCATTTAGGCTTTTTGCCGACTTTGTAAACCCATGGGTCGATTAAACCTACAATATGGTCAATTCTTACACCGCCCGGATTTTCTTTGAACATCTTTTTGTAAAGATTTTTCATCAGCTTTCCACCTTCGCCCAAGGAACCGTCTGCGTTAAACATTTTTTCCGGATCCATTACAGGGAAGCCCCATGCCTGCCCGTCTTTAGAGAAATAATCCGGAGGACAGCCGAGATACCAGCCTTCTAAAAATAATGACTGATAAGCCCAGGCATCTCTGTCGGAGAAAGCTACCTGGCGGTCTGCTATCATCTTAATATTTTTTGAAAGTGCGAATTTTTTAGTTTCTTCATTTTGGACTTCAAGTACATACTGGCAAAACTTGTAAAATTCGATTTCATCAGAATATTTGTTTTTAATTTCTTCAATTCTGGCTGAATATGCTTTCTTTTCTTCATCTGATTTCGGGTTCATAAGCTTTTTATCTGTTTCATTTTCCCATGTGTACCAGAAATCATTGTTATTTTCGATAGAAAGTGCTTCATACAAAGCGTCATTATCAAGCCAGTATGAATTTTCTTTTTTGAATTTGTCAAATTCTTTCTTGAGAGGGGATCCCAGCAGGCCTCCGTGAATGTTTTTAAAATTTTCCCATGCTTCTTTTAAAGCGTCATTCTGAGCTTTTGTTATATAAGAATAAGCTGTTCTGCCTTGATTTTGGTTAGGATTTCCGGCGACAACTTTTTCAAAAGTTTCTTGAGATAGAATATTATCCCATTTTTTTTCTGTTAATTGTTTAAGATCAATAAACAGCGGGTTTCCGGAAAAAATTGTTCCGGTATACGGTGAAGAGTCTGAACTCTTTGTTTTGCCGGCAGGTCCTAATTGAATTGCATTGAAAATTCCGTGAGCATAATCAATAAGTTCATGCCCCGCAGTAGAATTAAATGTCCCGAATCCTGTATCTTCTCCTTCTTTAGAAGGGAAGCTGCTGCCGTGGATTATCAGCGCAAAATTTTCTTTGCCCAAAGCTCTCAAAGCTTCTGCTACAAGTTTTGTGTCGATTTTGTTTGATGTTAAACAGACCATAAATTTTTTACTCCTTATCTTCTCTCAATTTAGTGTATCATTTACAAGTCCTAATTTCAAGGATTTGATAAATGTAAAAATTTTTCGTATAATCAAAGTATGAAAAGATTTTTGGTTATTGCATTATTATTGTCCGGAACAGTTTGTTTTGCCGCTGATGACTTATCAAAGCAGGCAACAGCTTTTTACAGCGATAATAATTATCAAAAAACAATGGATTTAATTCTGCAGATTCCGGAAGAGAAACGCTCTGCGCAGGACTGGCTTTTGCTTGGAAACATTTTGGATGATAAAGGCGAAAGAGATAATGCTGTCTTTATGTACCAAAAGGCTATTAATACGGATTCAAAATATTATAAAGCTTATTATAATCTTGCAAATAACTATCTGGAAAATGAACAGTACAATATGGCTCTTCAAAATTACAAAAAAGCTTCAAGGCTTAATGATGAAAACCCATATGTTTTTTATAACATGGCTTGTGCTTATATGAAGCTTGGGGATTTAAAAAAGGCAAAGACCTGTTTGAATAAAGCAATAATGTATAAATCCGATGTTCCGGAGTTTCATTACAATCTGGCATACGTTTACAAACAGTTAAACAAACCAAAACTCGCGCAAACATATTTGGATAATTTTAATAAACTTTCTCAAGCGCAGTAAAAAAGATTTGTAACTATGTAGGGTGGGCAAAGCTGCTTCAAATAAAGGACTTTTAAATTATTTTGTGTATTGCGTGCCCACCAATTAATTTTGACTTAAGTTTTTGGTGGGCACGTTGTGCAAAGTTAAAAGCAACTATTTCCCATTAAACGCAACTTTGCCCACCCTACATTGTAGGTATCAAAAGAAGAAAAAATGAAGAAAATAGCCGCTATTTTCTATGCTCTTTTTTTACAAGTATAACATAAGAAATTGGTAGGATGTGGTAAATCTGTGATTTACTGCATCAATATTGTTTTGAGTCAATTCAAAAAAACAACCGGCAGGCTTAAAGAAAAAAAATAAAGTGAAAATTTTTACTCAATAATGGTAAACTTATTGTCTCTTGAAAAATATTGTTCTCTTAATTCATTAATTCTGTTTCTGGCAAAAATTGCATCCTCAGAAAACTGTTTGAGTTCAAGGAATTTTTTGTAGTATCTTATTGCATCTTTGTATTTTGCCATTTTATCAAAACTCATTGCAATACCGAGATATGCTTTATAATAGTCGGGGTTGCGTTTTATAAGCTGGAAGAATGTTCTCGAAGCTTCCATAAAATCACCCATGCCCATAAGCATCGCGCCTTTGTTATAATACGCTTTCAAAAATTCCGGATTTGTTTCTATAAGTTTATTATAAATCATTAAAGATAATTCCGGCTCGTCAACAAGTTCGTGCGCGATTGCAAGCTGAATCTGAGCTTCAAGATTTTCTCTGTTAATAAGAATAGCTTTAATTAAATGCTCAATAGCTTTAGCCGGCTTGCCGTCAGAAAGATAGCACACGCCGATTTCAAAAAAGTATTCATCATTGCTGTCGTCAATCTCTATAAGCTTCAGTAACGTACTGATAGCTTTGGGGAAATCTTTTAAGTATTTATAGGACATAGCTAAGCCAAAATAGGCTTTTACTTCTCTTCTATCCATCATAATTGCCTGCAGATAGGTCTGTATAGATTCTCTATACATTTTTGCAAATCTTAGCGCATCAGCTTTTACGCATAAATTATAAGAGCGCGACTGTTTTGGAACAGTCACTTTTTCAACTGCTTTTGCAAGATTCTTTTCTGTATTATTCAGCCCTGCTTCAATTTGCATATTCCTCTCCCAATCATATCTTACACAATTGCGCAGAACATTTTAACGACCAGAAGATTTAAAACCTTTAGACCAAAGGATTGATTTTTAACTAGCAAATTTTATTTTTTTCGTGTATTATTTATATTAAACAAAAAAGGGAAAATGATAGTGGCAAAAGATTTAAATATTAAAATAAAAACTGAGCAGAAGGATGCTGTAAAAGTAAAAGCGCCTATTGTTGAGGCTTTAAAAAAGGCTTATGAAAATCCTACGTATCAATTCCATATCCCCGGACACACAAAAGGCAAAGGGGTTTTTAAGGATTTTAAAAAACTTATCGGCGAAAAAGCTTTAAATATTGATACAACGGATGAGTTTGATAACCTCGGAACGCTTCATCCTGCAACAGGTCCGATAAAAGAAGCTCAAGAACTCGCTGCAGAAGCTTTTGGCGCTAAAAAAACATTTTTCCTTTTAAACGGTTCGACAGCAGGCAACCTTGCGCTTGCCATGGCTTTGACTAAAAAAGGGCAGAAAATTATTGTTAACAGAAACTGTCACCGTTCAATCCTTACAGGTTTAATGATATCAGGCGCTGAACCTATCTGGATTTGTCCGAACAGAATTGAAGACTGGTCTGTTTGGGGAAATATTGATGCGCAGAAGATTGAAGAATTAATCCAAAACAATAAAGATGTTTCAATGGTTTGGATTACCAACCCGACATATGAGGGCGTGGTATCTGATATTAAATCCATAAGTGCTGTCTGCAAAAAGTACGGTATACCTTTGATTGTCGATGAGGCACATGGATGTTTATGGAATTTTAATAAACATCTTCCGGAAACCGCTCTCAAGCTCGGCGCTGACGCTGTTGTTCATTCGCTTCATAAAACAGGCGGAAGTATGAGCCAGAGCTCTATGCTCCATATTGCAAAAGATTCCATTATAGATGAAGTTGCCGTAGAGAAAGCATTGAAGCTTTTACATACTACAAGTCCGTCATTAATGCTTCTTGCAAGTCTTGATGCAGCAAGAGCCAATCTGCAGTCAAAAAACGGACAAAAACAGCTGGATAATGCGGTTAAAAATGCAAAGTATTTAAGGACAAGACTTGATAATATTCCCGGTCTGCACCAGCTGAAAGGAGATTTCGGCTACAAAACCGATGTTACAAAAGTTTTTATAAAAGTGGATGGTTTGTCAGGCAAAAGACTTGAATCTATTCTTGAAATTGATTTTGGAATAGAAGTCGAATCAGCCTCTGATATAGGCGTTCTTATTCTTTGCAATATCGGAAACACTCATTCTGATTTCAAATATCTTGCGGATTGTTTAGAAAAAATCGCATCAAATCATTATCAAGACATATACTATCTTGAAAACAGAAAGCATATGCCGATGCTGGAACCTCAAATTAAAATGAGTCTTAGAGATGCGTTTTATGCGGAAAAAGAAAGAATTCCGAAAGCTGAAGCAATCGGAAGAATTTCTGCAGAAGTTGTTGCAGAATGTCCTCCGGGGATATCAATTCTTCTTCCCGGAGAATTAATAACAGAAGAGCATATGCCGTACCTCAATGATTATGACACGCTTGAGGTTGTAAAATAAACCTGTATGAAGCTGTAAATACATGGCAAGAAAGAAAAAGCAATCAAATAAAATAATTCATTTTCTAATCATATTTCTGATGATGGCATCTGGCGTGTATTATCTGGGCTTGAACTATGTTCCGCAGAAGTGGTATGAAACACAAACAATGATGCCTAATCAAGTTGAGTCATATTATGTAAACCAGTGGTGTACGTCGGATTTTGGACGCAAAGAAGCTGTTTTGTGGGATTTGACGCGTGTGGACTGCCTTGCAAAAGACTATGCAATAGAATTTGATTTTGCGAAAAAGTGGGCGGAATCGGCAGGGCAATCGCTGTATTATTCAAAAATGACAGGCAAACCTCCGGCTGTTGTTCTTATTCTTACGAGCTTAACAGATTACAGATATGTAAAACGCCTTGAAAGACTGGATAACGGTATAAAAATATTTTTGATTAAGGCATATTAAAAGGTTTCAAAATATGGAAAAAAAGAGGTCTTAAGACCTCTTTTTTTATATTCTGTCAAACCCTGTGTATTTTCTTAAAACTTCCGGAATAATAACAGTTCCGTCTGGCTGCTGGAAGTTTTCTATAATAGCTGCAAAAGTTCTGCCGACAGCAAGCCCCGAACCGTTAATTGTATGGACAAATCTTACCTGCCCGTCTTTTGTACGGTAGCGCATATTTGCTCTTCTTGCTTGATAGTCGCCGTAGTTTGAACAGCTTGAGATTTCTTTGTAGTTATTATAAGAAGGCATCCAAACTTCTAAGTCAAAGCATTTATTTGCACTGAAACCTATATCGGCTGTGCAGAGCGCAACTTTTCTATAAGGAAGTCCCAATTTTTCAAGACAAACTTCTGCATCGCGTGTTAATTTTTCGTGTTCTGCAGGACTTGATTCTGGAGTTGTAAGTTTAACCATCTCGACTTTGTTAAACTGGTGAACTCTTATCAGTCCTCTTGTGTCTTTACCTGCGGAACCGGCTTCGCGTCTAAAGCAAGGGGTGTAAGCCGTCATATATTTAGGCAGATCATCTTCTGATAAGATTTCTCCGGAATAAATGTTTGTTACAGGAACTTCTGCTGTCGGAATTAAATACAAATCTTCATCAACACATTTATACATATCTTCCGCAAATTTAGGAAGCTGACCTGTGCCTGTCATTGTTGCAGCGTTTGCCATAAACGGAGGAAGTATTTCTTCATATCCGTGTTCTTCTGTGTGCAAATCAAGGAAAAATTGAATAATTGCACGTTCCAGCCTTGCGCCTTTACCTCTATATAAAGTAAATCTGGATTGAGAAATTTTTACACCGCGTTCAAAATCTACGATTCCTTTTTCTTCACACAAATCCCAGTGAGCTTTGGGAGTAAATGAAAACTTTGTCGGTTCTCCCCAGAATTTTACCGGCACATTATCATCTTCTGATTCACCGATTGGAGTTGTTTCATCCGGAATATTCGGAGTTCTTAAGAGCATATCTCTTTGAATATTATCCAAATCTACCTGTTTTTCTTCAAGTTCTTTTATTTCATCACCGAGTTTTCTAACTTCCTCTTGAATAGCGTCTGTGTTTTCGCCATTCTTCTTTAACATACCGATTTTTTGTGATTCGGATTTTCTTTTAGCCCTAAGTTCGTCCGCCTGCGCTTGAACTTTTCTTCTGTCCGCATCAATTGCAATTATAGTGTCAATTGACAATTCAGGATTTCTTCTTTTTAAAAGCTCGTTAATTTTTTCCGGATTCTCTCTAATCAGTCTAATATCTAACATTCTTAATACCTCAACTATTAATCTTAAATATCTAAATCAAGTTTAGCATAAAAAAAGTTTAATGTTGCTTAAAAGAATTACACTTTTGATAGAAAAAGAGTGTCTGTTTTGATAAAATAGATTCTTAAATGCGTGAGGGGTGAAGTGTGAAGGGTGAAGCGAAAAATTTGGAGCAGAGATTCTTCGGCTCTTACGAGCCTCTGAATGACGCGAAACTTGGAGTTGTGACGTCCAACAATTACATTTACCCCTCTGAATGACGTCTAACCTAGAGTTTCTATTAACAAATTGTGGTCAGGCAATGCCTGACAAAAATCTGAATGATACCTAACCGGAAGGTGTATCCCCAAAAAATATTAATTAAAATTATCCCAATAATGCATCCAGCGCCCCGCGGGCGTGTTATGCACAAGCATAACCATAGCGGGCGAAAGAGTGCAGGCTTGCCTGCAACATCCATTTAGTCCCGCACCCGTTAGGGTGTTGAAAACGTTAGCGTTTTTCTCTTTCTTTGCTAACGTTTCTTTCTCTTTTCATCGTAAAAAAGAGAAAGAAACGTTAAATAGGATGAAAAAAATTTGTATTCAATTCCTCGTTTATATTGTAAAAAATGTAGGTCATGAATCTTCTTTATAGCAATGCAAAGAGGGGTAAATTAAAAGGGGTAAATCGAGGAGGGTAAATTATAAACGAAGCAAAAAGGAAGAAACATGCAATGTTACAATGCTCTTGCGAGTGTGGGCTGAATGGATACAGAGGGTTCGGCACTTTGCTTGAGCTAAAGGACGCTCGAGAGAACTGCGTTTGGGAGGAGGATTGGGTTAGAATGCAGGGGTAAGGTGTCTATCTATCTTAGTATGGACGAATTTTTTTACTTACTTCATCACATTTTTTTGCAATACTGTCATTTAATATTCCGATATGTTTAAAAAATTTTCTGTATGCCCAATCATCAGCATAGTGCTGGCGGGTATTAACTCTTTCAACGTCGGATCTGTAAAATCTATCTTTATCTTTTATTGCGTTATAGTCTTTGACTGTAATGCCAGCATCTATCAATTTTTTATTAATCTCTCCCATGGCATTCCACATATTCAATGAAATGCTGTCATTTTTCATGCTTGATGCAACCTTATTGAAATTTGCTATATTGCCGGAATCTTTAGATGCCTGTGTTGAATTAAAAATATCCCTGTATGCAATTGAATCTAGTTTTGTCTGAATAATATGCTCACTGCCGGATTTGGTTAATTCATTCAATTCTGATTGAGTCCGATTGGTTTCTAGCATATAGTCTCGGGCTCTTTTATTGACATCACTGCAAGAAACCAGTGCTAAAATACTAAAAGCCGGCAAAAATGTTTTACATGAGATTTTCATTGTAGATACTCCTATTAAATTACTGACATTATACGATATGGTTAGTTTATAAACATGCAGTCGCCGTAGCTGTAGAAACGGTATTTTTCTTTAATCGCTTCATTATATGCTTCAAAAATAAAATCCTTTCCTGCAAGTGCGCTTACAAGCATTAGAAGCGTTGATTTCGGCAGATGGAAATTAGTGATTAATTTGTCTATTACTTTAAATTCATAAGGGGGATAAATGAACAGCTCAGATGCGCCTCTGCAGGCTTTGATTTCACCGAACATTTTATATGCGCTCTCCAAGGTTCTTACAGTAGTTGTACCAACTGCAACAAGTTTTTTCCCTTCTGATTTTGCTTTGTTAATCAAATCTGCTGTTTCCTGCTTAATCTCAAATGTTTCGGAATCCATATGGTGTTCAAGAATGTTGTCGCACTTGACTGGTCTAAAAGTTCCGATGCCGACATTTAATGTTACATAGCCTATCTGAACTCCTTTGTTTTTTAGCTTTTCTAAAATTTCTTGTGTGAAATGAAGCCCCGCTGTCGGCGCCGCGACAGAGCCTTCTTTCTTTGCGTAAACTGTCTGGTACCTTTCAAAGTCCAGCTTTTTTAATTCTTCATTTGTCATTTTGCGTTCAATATATGGAGGAAGGGGAATATTTCCGACCTTATGGAGTATTTCAAAAATATCGCCCTCATAACTCATTTGAACGAGCCATTTGCCGTCATCCGGAAGAGGCATTTTAACAGTGCAGGATAATTCATCAGATATAGTTATTACAGTTCCTGTACGAACTCTTTTGGAAGGACGGATTAATACTTCCCAAACTTTGTTTTCCCTTTCTTTTAATAGAAAAACTTCGATTTTAGCGCCGGTGTCTTTGTAGCCGTATAGCCTTGCTGGAATAACCTTTGTATCATTTAAAATTAAAATATGGTTTTCGTCTAATAAATCGGCTATGTCATAAAAATGTTTATGTAAAATTTCATGTTTATCTCTATTAAGCACCATCATGCGTGAATTTTCGCGCTTGTCGCTCGGGCGCTGTGCAATTAGTCCTTCCGGTAATTCATAATCAAATTCTGATAGTAACATGTTTAACCTCTTGATTATTATAACATAACCAAGATTTAGTTATTTATGTTCATATCAAATGATTTTGTATTTAAAATTTCTTTGTTATTCATAGTGTTTAAAAATTCAATTCTAATAAGGATTTCTACAGCTTTTAGGATGAAGCCGGCTGAGCTTGTGGATGTTGAAAAAGTTGATTTATAAAACCGGATTATTTACTTTAAATAATCCGGTTTTATCATTACAAGTTTTTTATTAAGTTTTTACCCCTACTCCTTTTCTTTTATTTGTTTAGCGTTAGCTAAATCAATATCACTTACTTTAGCTTCCTTTTTGGCGTCTTCTTTTTCAAGCTGTTTGTTGATTATAACTGTTTGAATAACCTGGAATACGTTGCTTGAAATCAAGTATAAAAGTACGCCGGCAGGTATCGGAATTATGATAAACGTGAATGTCAGCATAATAGGCATAAATGTATTCATTGATTTTTGCATAGCTTTTTGGGCTTCATCCTGCTGGACATTTTTGTTCATAGCCATCATTGCTCTTTGCGAGAACACCATTGTAACTGCAAATAGTGCGATTAAAAGCAGTACATCATAGTGGAATGATGTTTTAACCTCTTTTGTAGGTATTGTGCTTACAAGTATTCCGTCTTTACGGACAAAAGTCATATTTTCGGATTCTTTAGTCTGGATGTCCGTTACTTGAATTTCGGCTTTTTCAATCTGGTCAAGCTGGCTGAATTTTAAATTCAAGCTGTCAAGGCTTACCTTGAAGTCTGCGGGTTCGCCCGGTACTAATTCTCCCTGAATTTCAACAGCCTTATTCGGTTTTTCGATTTTTACGTTATCCAGCGGTTCATCAACACCCTTCAAGTAAACCTTTGCAGTTTTGCCGGTCATAAAAGAATCATATTTGGATAAACCGAAAGTACCGTTATTAGAAATTCCTGCGGATGTTTTAAGCGTCGCATCAAGTCTCTTTATAAAAAGGAATTGAGAGTCGCCAGCCATCTGTATGAATTGAGGACTCATTAAAGATGAATAAAGCAAAATGAATATCGGCATCTGGATAAGGAGCGGAAAACAGCCTGCCATCGGGTTAAATTTATGCTCCTTATAGAATTCCATCATTTTTTGCTGCATCATTTGCGGATTACTTTTATATCTGTCCTGGATAGCCTTCATTTTGGGCTGGAGCATCTGCATAGTACGCATGGAGCGCTGCTGAGAAAGTCCTAAAGGCCACATTGCTAATCTAATTATTACAGTTAATAAAATAATACCTATTCCATAGCTTCCGGCAAAAGAAAGCATTTTCAAAACGTCGATAGTTAGTGTAGTAAAATCCATGTCCTCTTCCCTAAATTTATTCTAATATCAAAAAAGTGTACATACGTACACTTTCAAGATACTTTAAATATATTATCAAGTCAAGATTTACCCTTTTTATGCAATATTAAAGTTTTACGCTTCTTCTTTTGCGGTATTTGACAAGGTATTAAGTCTTCTTGCCGGATCCGTAATATGGGTAATTCTTAAGCCAAAGTTGTCTTCTATAACAACGACTTCGCCGTAAGCGATTAGTTTTCCATTTGCATATAGTTCAACCGGTTCACCGGCAGCCTTATTTAATGTGACGATTGAACCCTTTGTGAGTTCCAAAACTTTTTTTATCGGAAGTTCTGTTTTCCCTAATTCAACTGTCAATTGTAATTTAACATCAAGAAGTATGTTTAAATTCTGATTAGGCGGTCCTTGTACTTGATCTAAGTCCTCAAAAGATGCAAATTGAACCGGCTGAACAGTGACTGTTTTGTCTTCTTCCTCTTCTTCCTGCTCCGGTTCTTCTGATACCTCAGATGCCGGAAGCGGATTTATTTCTTCTTCCGGAATTTCATTTTCAGTGTTTACATCTTTTATATCGTCATTATCTGGCATTTATGCAACCTCTCTTATAAATAATTCCTTAATAATTCATGCATTTCATCATAGACATCTGTTATTTTAACACAAATTTTGTCTTTTAATGTCCCGGGACGGGCAAAAAACTTCTTTTCACCGTTTATTTTTACAATTAAATCGTCCTGTACCCTGTTGTCGAGCTTTAGTATATCGCCTTCTGAAAGCTGTAAAAAGTCATCCAGAGTGATACTGCATTGTCCAAACTGCACCCTTACATCAACATTGGATGTGTTAATTTTTGATATCATTTTCAGTCTTTCATCATTAGAAGCTACAAGACCTTTTGTCTGGAAAATGTGTTGTGTGCTTAAGTGACCTAAAACGGTTTCTAATACAGGATACGGGAAACATATGCTGAAAAGCCCGAAATGCTTGCCTTGTATTTGGACTTCAAAAGTTAACAATGCAACAATTTCACCGGCTGTAGCGACCTGTATTGACTGATAGTTATCATCAAGGCTTATGAATTTTCCGGATACAGGAATAATTGCATTCCAAGAATCTTCTAATTGTTTAATAATAATATTAATGACTTTTTTAGCAAGAGCCTTCTCAATATCAGTTAGTTCTCGTGTTTGTGTATCAATAGAACCGACACCGCCAAGCATTCTGTTAACAATACAGGATATAACTTCAAAGCTTATACCGAGCAGTATTTGTCCAGAAAGCGGTTCAAATTCAAACACGCCAACACTTATCGGTGATGGCATAGAGCGTACAAATTCTTCGTATGTAAGCTGGTCAACAGATACAATTTCAATTTCTACACGCATACGGAGATAACCGCTCAAGACCAGAGATATTGCTTTGGAAAATTCACGGTGAATATCTCTTAAAGCACGCAGGTTATCTTTTGAGAATTTGTCCGGACGCCTAAAGTTATAAAGCTTATAGCTCTTATGTTCGGAATCCGAAAATTCATCATCAATATCCAGTGTATTTATTAAATTGTTTTTAGTGCTTTCTGCCATTTATAACCTATTGAATAATAAACTGTCCGAAACTTACTCTTAAAACTTCTCTTTCTCCGCCTAAGATAGAGTTTATATCATTTGTAATCTGTTCTTTTGCAAGTTCTTTGCCGGCAGCGGTTGCAAGTTCTGTAGAAGTTTTGCTTGAAAGATTAGTAATAACAGCATCTCTTATTGCAGGTTTATACTGATTCATTTCTTTTTGTATTGCTTCCATCGGGTCTGCAGGAGCCGTAGCAGCACCATGACCGCCGTGTCCGCCGCTTTTTTCTTCTGTAACTTCAGGGAAGTCGGTGTCCTTTTTAGTAACTTCTATTGCAACGTTAACTTTTAAGTATTTTTTTTGATTTTCATCACATAAGTTTAAGATAAAATCTCCAAGATCAACAATTATGCCCTTTTGAATTTCATCTTCCCCGCTGCCCTCATCTGCAAGCTCTTCTTGAGAAGTAGAAATTGTGCTAATTTTCTGGCTAATAAGGTTTTCCATGATAACATAATTAACACCAGCAAATACTATAAACATTATTACAATAGAAGCAAGAGTCATTATTAAAAATTTAGTAATATCTTGTTGTTTTATATCGCCTGATTTTTCGTTTTCAGCCATACTTTTCTCCATTCATGCTACACAGTATTATTATATCAGCTCTTAAAAATTCATTACACCATTATTTGATGTATTATTTTTCGGGCGGATTATAAACTTAATTCACTCCCGTTAATGCACAATTCATGCAATTTTATTATAACAGGATTTTTTATTTTTGCCAAAAAGTAAAATAAATCTGAAAGTTATTCGCATTTTTTCTTAAATGATTATATAATGTTGCTATGGGGAAGTTTGATTTTTTTAATAAATTTAATAGTGCAGTCGTTGTATTGAATTCTAAGAATGAAGCTGTTTTTAGAAATAATGTTTTTAAACGTATTTTTCCGGATTTTAAAAATATTATAAAATTTTCCCATAAATTAAATTATAACGTATGCGCGCTTGTAAGTAATGATGTAAAAGTGCATTCTCCTATTGCGCAGGCATTGATTTCCCCCGAGGATTTTTCAGCCCATGTATCATATCAGACTGCAAATAATGAGTATTTTTATTATGATATGATTGCGGCTAAGAAGGGTTTGTATAATATTATTGTTTTTACAGATGTTACATCAAGAGAAAAGCTTATTTCAACAGAGGCAATGTGCTCAAATTATCAAAAAAAGATTGCGCTTCTGGAGGCGGATAACAAAAATTTATCTAAGATAAAACTGCAGGCGCAGTCTCAAGCGATGAAACTTTTGCTTCTTAATAATATATCTAATATTATAAGAGAATCCATTGATACATCTGTAATTCTTAATTCCGCTCTAGAAGAACTTTCTCAAATGTTTGGAGCCTTTAGGGCTTATTATGCAGAGGCTGGAGAAAAGGAACTTTTTATTATAAAAGAAACTCTTAGTAAGAAAGATATTAATAAAAAGATTTCGTTTGATAAAGAAGTTAATAAATATATAAAACAGGGGAAAGTTTCCTGTCTGACATGTATGAAGGAATATACTGAAGCTGCACCGTTTAAAGAAATTGTACAAAGAATAGTCTTGCCGATATTTCATCTAAATAATCTGCTCGGTGTTATTGTATTGTCTACAAAACAAAAAATCAAACTTGACGATGCGCTGGAAGTCCTTGACGGGGTTTCTATGCAGCTGGGCAATGCAATTATACAATCAGAGCTTTATAAGAAAAATGCTGAAATGGTTAAAGATTTGACAAAAGCGCTTAATGAACTGCAGGATACCCAATTAAAACTTATTAATTCCGAGAAAATGGCGTCTTTAGGTCAGCTTGTTGCAGGGGTTGCGCATGAAATAAATACCCCTGTTGCTTCTATAAAATCAAATAATGAAATAACTAAAAAACTTATATCAAAAATATCAGATGAACAGACACGGGATTTGCTAAAAGAAATTAATGATATTGATACGGAAGCAATAGATCGTATTAACAGACTTGTTATTTCTCTGAGAAAGTTTGTAAGGCTTGATGAAGCTGAACTTCAAGAGGCAGATATAAATAAAGAAATTGATTTAACTCTGGATTTAATCCGGCATGAAACAAAAAATAAAATTGATATTGTAAAAAATTATGGAAAAATTCCGCCGATAAAATGTTATCCAAATATGTTGAATCAAGTGTTTATGAATATCCTTGTAAATGCTGCGCATGCAATAAAAAATAAAGGAATAATAACTATTGACACGGATTATAAAGATAATAATCTAATTGTAAAAATCCGCGATAACGGATGCGGAATAAAAGAACCGGATAAAATATTTTTTGCCGGCTATACAACCAAAAGCGCGGGTGTCGGCACAGGCTTGGGGCTTGCAATATCACAAAAAATTATTGAAAAACATAACGGAAAAATAAATGTAAAAACAAAACTAAACAAAGGAAGCGAGTTCTGTATTACTATCCCAAGTGGGTACTAAATGTAAAGAAATTTTAACTATCACTTTTCTTATTATAACTAAGTTGTAGGAGTATATTAATTATAATCAGAATTAATTTTTGTAAAATTATCTGGCAGGGTAGTCATAAAAATGTAAAAATATGGTATATTAATACTACCGAGATTAAGTGTAAATTTTACCCTAATTAATTAGGGAATGTAACAAAAATTTAACAATTCGAAAGATAAAGGCAATTTTTTTAAACAACTAAACTTTATATAACTGTGTAGAAGTTAAAATCATGTTTGCATATCGGAGGTAACGTGTATGGCAATTACAGTAAACGGTAAAAAGAAACAAGTCAAAAAGACTTTTCAAGAATTGATTAATGATTTAATGACATCAAGTTCTGAAAAAGTTCGTTATAATGCGGCTCGTGTTTTAGGCGAAATGGGTGATTCTAAAGCTGTAGAACCGTTGATTAATGTTTTGAAAAATGACAAAAACGGTTCGGTACGTTTATATGCTGCCCGCGCATTAGGTGAATTGGGTGATTCAAAAGCTACTGAACACTTAATTGAATCTCTTAGAGAAGACAGAAACGTTGATGTTAGAGTTCGTGCAGCACGCGCTCTAGGACGTCTGGGCGGTAAAATTGTTGTTGAACCGCTTGTTGAAGCTTTAAATGATGAAAACTCTCAAGTATGTATTACAGCAACTGATGCTCTTATTGAAATCGGTGATGTTGCTACAGATGCTTTGATGAAATCTTTAGATCACGAAAAAGTTAATGTAAGATGCGACGCAACAAGAGCTTTAGGCGAAATCGGAAACAAAAAATGCGTTGATAAAATCATTAATATGTTGTATGACGAATGGGTTAACGTTAGAATTTATGCGGTAACTTCTCTTGGAAAATTAAACGATACAAAAGCTGTTCCTGCATTAATTGATGTTATGAAAAACCGTTCTGAAAATGATTTGGTTAGAGCAGGCGCTGCAGCAGCTTTAGGTGTTCTTCGCGACCAAAGAGCTTTGCTTCCTTTAAGAGAACTTATTATGGAAGCTGAAGAACTCGGCGAACTCGAAGATACAGCACTTAAATCTTTCAAAAAGATTATGGCTGCAAATTGGCAGGCTATTCCGGGTGCTACTCAGCAAAAGAAACCGGCTCAAACATTCTAATGAATTTGAATTAATAAAAAAACAGGCGGACTTTTTTAAGTCCGCCTGTTTTTTTAGAGATTAGCGAACTTTTTGTTTACATAAATTAATAAAAGGGCAATTTTTTAATTAAAAATAACTTTATTAATATACAGGGGATATTAATAAGGAGTTTTGATGGTATCAGCGGGAGTTATATTTAAACGTTTTATTCAGAAACCGGAAGTCGGACTGCTGGTTAATTATTCAAAACTGCAGGCAGGTGAGAGGCGCCTGCTTTGTGCTGGAAGAATAAAAGATGATATTGTTCCTATGGATTTATCTGCCGATTTGGGGACAGCTTCAATCCAGATAAGCAAAGATTTAGAAAAGCATTTCCCAAAAGCGCAGTCTCAAATTAAAACTATATTCGGCGGTTTAAAATCTGTAGATAAGATTCAGAACAGGGCAAAGGGTCCTGTTTCTATTGAACCTAAAATTCTAAGAGGTGTTAAAGGCGGAGAGGTTAATTCCTTTGAAAGCGCAAAGGCGTTTGTCCTTGACGGTATAGGCTCAAGAGTAATAACAAAATCGCTTGATAAACTGGATAAAAAACAGATTAAGGGGATGATTGAAAATCTGCGGATTAATAATGAACCGTTATCTAAAAGACAAAAAGTTCTGCTTGAAAAGTATATTTATCAGCAAAAAATGACGCAGGCTGAAGAGATGGAAGCTTTTCCGCTGTTTGAAAAATTTGCACAGCCATTGATTGAAAAACGTTCAAAACAGGTTGTTGATAATTTAAGCTTATCTATTATAAAAAATCGTATGATAAAAGAGGGGCTTAGTTTAGAGCAAATAAAAGCGCAGGGTCTGCTTTCTGATGATTTGATTAAGCGCCTGCAGACCGAAAAAATTGAACCGCTTGAAGTTACTTTGATAAACAACTACAGAGGCGTAAACGGATTGCCGGAATTCAGTTCAAGGCAGATTCAAACTCTGCGGAAAGTAACGGGCGGGAAGGTGATTATTCATTCCAGACCGGATTTAGCAGATTATACAAAATTCCCGACTGCCGGCTATACGAAAGATGAGCTGAAAGAATTTGCACTAAAGTCTTCCGGATACAGAACCGCGCAGATGAATGTTATTCATAAAGACGGAACTCTAGGAGAAATTCAGTTCAGAGGCGGATATACAAATATGATAGGAGAATACGAACACATAGCTTATGATTTAAGGCAGGGAAAAAATACGCTGGGTCCGATGTTTGATAATTTTAAATCAGCAATTTCTAAACTGAAACCGGCTGAATATGATGAATATAACAAATATTTGGAAAGATGTTATAATTATTATAACCGTCTGGAACTTGGGCTTCCTGCTCTGAAACCCAAGCTTCCGCGCAAGTTTGATAAAATACTTTCGGAAGAAAGTATGAAAAAATTGTATGATGCAAATGAATCAAGACTTGAAAAGTTAAAAGAAGGTTTTAAACCGCACTTTGAAGAAGTTGCTTGACAGGGATACGGTATGGTAAAATACGATATAATTAAGATTAATAATAAGAATGTAAGAATGGTTCCTAAAGGAATTACGAATATGAAATTTTCACAAGAACTGGATAAAGCCGTTGCTAAGATTAAAGAACGCGTAGAAAGAGAGGTTCCGGATACAGGGTATTTTAGGAACTTTGCGGAAGATTTTGCCAATACGGATGATAAGCTTTGCGCAAAAGCTGTTTCTCTTTCTGTTGAACGGGATGAAAATGTCGACGGCAATGCGCTTTTGCTGGTATCGGTTCTGCATCCGTTTATGAATATTGATGCTTCTTCAATGCTTGCCTGCGGAAAGCGTGATAAAATCTTGGAATATATGAATAAAGACGGGTTTAAGGACGAAGTTATGCGGAAAATACGCGAACTTGCGGATTCTTTTATGTAATAATTAGCAGAGGTGCGGATTTTCTTTTAGAAAATCCGCACCCGTTGTTTTATTCAATCTCTACATTTTAATTAATATCTTTATGCTGTCTTTTGCTTTGTTGGCCTCAAAAGCTTCAAGCGCATCATCTATTGAATACGTTTTTGTAATAAAAGGTTTAAAATCTATTCTGTTGTTCTTTAAAAGTCTCAGAGCCGGTGCAAATTGTCCGCATCTAGAGCCTAAAACAGTGATTTCATCAATTACAATCGGCGCAAGATTTAGTTCTTTTCCGCTTGCTACTGTACTTTTTAATACCAGAACCCCGCGCGGTTTTGTAAGTGACATTGATGTTTCAAATCCGGATGCGGTGCCTGTTGCTTCTACTACAACATCGTATTCTTTTTTGGGGGTAAATGTATTTAAAAGACGGGTTTTTACACCTTGAGCTTCTGCAATATCTAATTTGTTTTGGTGTTTTCCGACAAGCAGAACATCAAAGTTTTGTGCGTGAAGCGTTAGAGCTGTTGTTAAACCAAGCTTGCCGTCGCCTAAGACAAGGACTTTAGCCGTCGGCTCAATATGAAGCTGTTCTGTTATTTCGCACGCTGCAGCTAGAGGTTCTACAAAAACTGCCTGTTCATCAGGGACATTTTCGGGTACTTCAAATAAAACATTAACAGGCATTGTCATGTATTCTGCAAAGCATCCGTCTTTTTTCCATATGCCTAATGTGTGTCTGTTCGGACAGTGGCGGTAATTCTTTTTTGCACACCATTCGCAGGACGGATCATCACAGCCGTAGCTGATTTCTGCAACTACACGCTTGCCAATAAGCGATTTATCCGGTCCGTTTACTTCTTCTACAACTCCGACAAATTCATGCCCGAGAATTCCAACGTAGCCCATATACCCCTTGGTTATTTCGTAATCCGTATTACAAATACCCGCAAGCGTTACTCTTATGAGTGCTTCGCCTTCCTTAGGAATTGGCTTCGGGTAATTTTTATCTAACTTTAATTCATTATCAAAAACGATTGCTTTCATTAATTTAACTCCCTTCTATTTAAAAATATCATGAATACGCAATTCCAGGTTAAGATGTAAAAAAGTCTTTACAATTCATAGGTCAAAATTAAAAATATTGTAGTATATTTTTGTACCTGATTTTGAAGCAAGGGTAAACCGCGCAGGATAAATCTTTTAAGGGTACAGGAACGGCTATGCTCTTACATCCATTCAGAATAGTAATAAAAGAGCAGGCATATAAACCATAGAAGATTTATAAAAAGAGATAGCTTAAATAATATTTGATACCATTTAGGTATTTTATTCCCGTAATTTATATGTTTTTTAATTGTAATGATATTTAGTAAAAATATTCCCAGAATGATTCCGCAGGTTATTACATATTTATTGAGGAAAATAATTACAATATCTGTTAATAGAAACATTGTAGCATCATATAAGGCGCCGATAATTAAATTGCATAAGACAAAGATAACAAATAAAGTTGAATAAAATAGTAATATGTTAATTTCAAGATAATAAATCAGCTTATTTAATAAATTATTGAGCGTAGTAATAAGTTTCATGATTTTTAGTATAACACGGATTTGATTAAAGTATGCTGATGTTTTCTATTTCGTGCAGGTAGATCAAGAGTTCCGGAAGTTTATATGGTTCCGGTTAGATAACAAATCCAAAACCATATAATATAAAAAATTGCTATTATTGTAATTAGAAAGGATGTTTTCTGTATTGCATGACTGATATTTACAGTATTTTGCTTCTTTATTAGCCCTCTGTTACGTAATACTAATTCTATCAAAATCAAAGCTGTATCAATAGGAATAAGAATTAGTGTTATTATGGACAGGACTAATGCTTGAACATATATATAATCCAATAGGGTATTTTGAATTTGAAAAAACGCAATAGGTGTGGAAATGGCGTGTATTAAAATAAGATAAATCAATATATTTATTGAATAGTATCTGTGAAAATACGGAAGTTTCATTAGATGCAGGATATCATAAAAATATTGTTATGTAAAATTAAAACTATATGTCCGGCATATAAATGGTACGGCATTATTGAAATTAGTTGTATAAATGCGCGAAATTCTTGTTAATACGCAATTCCAGGTTAAGATGTAAAAAAGTCTTTACAATTCATAGGTTAAAATTAAAAATATTGTAGTATATTTTTGTACCTGATTTTGAAGCAAGGGAAACCGCGCAGGATAAATCTTTTAAGGGTACAGGGAGGATTTTACCCGAATAAAATTTTATAGGAGGTTTTATGAGGCATTGCTGTCAATTTAAACCCTGCGATATTTATTATCTGCAGGAAAATAATCTGTTCTCGTCCAGACAATTGGCGATAGGTTTTTGTCCGGTTTGCGGAAAACCGGTTGCAGAACTCTCTGAGTGGCGCTTTGATGGAGTGCTGAATAGAATTTCATGTGCAGGTGTTGAAGCCAATGATTTGATGCTGAAGCATAGCAATGAAATTGTTTATTCTCTTAGTGAATGTAATTACAGAAAATTTAAATCTAAGCCCTTTGGCTGGAAATACGGGCTTAATAAACAAGTTAAATCCGCCGGCAGGAATATCGTAAAACAATATGCTTGTGATTTTTACGGCAATAAGGAATTAATAAAGTCTTCTCATTTTTAATATATGTTTTTTCTGATTGAGGGTACCGTTTCACCTTTCTCTCTCGTAACACTCCTTGTGTTCCTGTACATTTAACCCTTGCCCTCAATCTTTTTTTTAGCAGGCAGAAATTAATAAAAGGGATTTTTATGCATAAAAAGAATGATGAAAAAAAGGTTAAAAATAATGTTAATCAAAAACATATAGAATTCTATAATAAAACGCTTGATATTTTGGAATTTATTCTTGATGAATTTTCCCGCGAGCTTACAAGGGCAGATGTAGAGTTTCTGGAAATGCCGAAAAATTCTATTGCGGTTCTTGATTTTTTAATCTCTTCAATCGGAAAAGTTCAGAAAGGACATCGTCTGGCTTTGGGACTGGATAGTGAAAAGAGTGTTAATGAAGAACCCGAAATTAATATAGTCGAGGGACTTACGGAAAATAAAATTTAAAAGGAGAAAATATGAGTAATATAGATGATTTTATTAATGAACTTCTTCAAGAACAGGAAGAAAGAATTGCAGGCAGTATATATAATGATCTGCTTGTACCTTATTTTTTACAATAACAATCTGCCGGTAAAGCTAATGCTGTTAACGGTTGTGCCGGAACTTATCCGGTAAGCGGCTATACAAGAGAAGACGGGACGGAAGTGAGGGGGTATATGAGAACTTGCGGAGCTGCACATGACGGAAATTCTCAAAGTTCTGCAGGGTGCAAATTTTGCACCGCTTTGTGTTATAAATTTTTAAGTTCTGTAGGGTGCAAATTTTTGCACCAATAACTGTTTCAAAACTCAAATTTTTATTATAGGAAATACTATATTTTAATAAATTATAAGGTGGTGCAAAGAATTGCACCCTACATGGCTATGTGTATATGTTATAGGTGCATTAAGATATTCTAAGCTTGTATATTATTTGCCCGCTCAATTAGTAAAATGAATGTATTGACAGGGTAAGGAGTTATTATAAATATAATTCAAGCAAATACAACCAAGGAAATACATATATTTTGTCTATATAGCAGTTCAACCAAACCGGAAAGTTGCAATAATCTACAAGAGACAGCAGTAAATAATTTAAAAGAGTCAAGAGGTATATAAAATTGTAAAATTTATTGTGGAGTAAAAATTTGGATTTTACAGTTATATCCTCTTGAGTAATCAATTTGTAAATAAAAAAAGAAATTCCTATCAGCATAGCAAGAAAAAATGAATAATATATAACAGCCAAATAACAAACACAAAGACAAATTGAACCTAACCATATTACACCAATATTAGTTACCCTGTCAAAAAGAATAGACAACCAGAATAATATATATGTTATTCCGAAAAACAGTCCCGGGATGATAATCCATATATGAACAGCATGATACTGTTTAAGCTTCATTAAAAGATTGTAAAAGAATTTAAAACATTTTATCATAAGATTATTTTACAATGTATTTTCTGATATTGCAAGGGGGGAAGGATGGTTTGAAGGATTTGTGTATAGCATAATAGCGGATGTAAATAATAGAGCCGTAAGTCAACAAGAAAAAAAGGAGGTTAAAGCCATACGTATTATATATACCTATAGAAATTAAATATGAGGAATTAAAAGATATATTATCAAAAAAATAAATATCCCCAGGGCAAGAGAAACATCATAAAAGAATAGTCATATAAAGATATGGGAAATTCTATTTTGTCACCGAGTATGATAATTAAATAATTGATAAGTGTTAATATATAAATAATGTTGTAGAATTTACTATTTAATAAAAATTTTGATTTAACATAGAATTTTCTTTTTTGTATATATTGTATTATAAGAATTAAAATTTCAACAAGCAATGATGTGTATGCGGAAAGAATTGCTATTGCAGAATAAATTATAAAAAGTCCGAAGGAAATAAATCCGGCTGTATAAATGTCATCCGCAGATGTTCTATCTATTATAAGCATAATCCAAAATAAAATATAGAATATTATAAAAAATAATGCAGAGGGTATAATCAATATATGCATAGCATGATATTGTTTAAGCTTCATTAAAAGATTGTAAAAGAATTTAAAGCATTTTATCATAAGATTATTTTACAATATATTTTCTGATATTACAAGGGAGTATGATTTAAAATTATTGCAAAATTATCCTTGATTTAGTTCTGCAGGGTGCAAATTTTGCACCGCTTTGTGTTATAAATTTTTAAGAAGGTTCTTTATGATAAGAGTTTTAATCCCAGGTGACAGGGAATTTTATTTGTATAGAAATGATTGTAAAAAATTATACGAGTATAATCAAGCGAAAATTCAAGATTCCAATACTTTTGATTTTATCTGTAGTAATACGTTTTTCTATTTGTTTGTCTGTGATATCGGGCTGATTGGTGCAATTTATTATTTTGTTGACGAAGACGGCAAGTTATTTCTTAACGGTTTTGCAAACCGAAAAATGCATAAGCTTAATCTTGAATGTCTGAAGATGTCTTTAGAATGGTTTGATACTGATATTTATGCACAGGCTCAGAACAGAGCCTCCGCACTATGCCTCTTAAGATGCGGATTCAAAAGACTAAAAGAGAATGTGTTTGTTTTTAGAAAAAACTTGTAATATGTGAAGGTTAAAGATGAATTTTAAATATTAAACTGTGGGTATTAATATCGCTCGCGGTTCTGTAGGGTGCAAATTTTTGCACCAATAACTGTTTCAAAACTCAAATTTTTATTATAGGAAATACTATATTTTAATAAATTATAAGGTGGTGCAAAGAATTGCACCCTACATGGCTATTATTTACCGCATCAACTCCGGGGTATTTTGCTATTTAGTATGGATGTCGTAATACATTAAATCGCTAGGCAACAGTGGTGAAAGAATGGTTGTATAGATAAAAACGTAAATTAAACAAGCAAAATATATAAGTGATAAAAAGGCGGATATATAGATAAAAGTATTATAGATTTTATTATTAAGAATAAATTTATTGTTTATTTTATGTTTAAAGATGTTTTCAAACAAATAGACAACAAATGATATTAACAATAGGCAAATATACCATCCTGTTAATGACATAAAATACCAGTCCAGCCCGCCTGCCGAGCTATTATTGGGATACATTTTATGAAGTTCTTCAATTTCTTTGCCTATATAAACTATTACAAAAGTTTCGTATAATCCCGCAATAGCAAAAATATGAAAACTTATAAACTGATTTAAGAGTTTTATTTTAGTTAAAAAGTTCATATTAGCATTTTATATTAAAGAAAGGATATTTCAATTATGACAGATTTATCCGTACTTCGCATTTCCGTTCCTAACGACAAAACACAAATCCGTATAAAAAGCAGGCAACTAGTGTTATTAAATATATGATTGATATTAAAGTTCCAAAAAGCAGAACTAATGAATATTGTTTATACTTTAGAAAACCGAAAGGTATTTTGTATTGTGTAATAATTTCTATACAAAAAACTATAAAAGCAACGATAAATATTGCAGTAATTATTGCATTAAAAATAAATAGCAACGGTATATATGAATAATCCGGCTCGGTTAAAAAAGTCCAATAAATGAATATAAGCATTATATTGTAACCATTCAATGCGAAAATATTATAACTAATTTTTTGATTATATTTATTTAACTTATCTACAAATTTCATAAAAATATATTACAATAAAATAAAGGATAATTTTTGTCGGGCTGAAAACATCGTCTGTTTATTGTTTTTTTTAGCTAATCAATTGTTACGTAATAGTACAAAATTTGACTTTGTTTTTTATTTACACCAATACCATAATAGTATGGAAGACCGGTTGCGAGTTGTTTTCCTTGTGTGCTGTCGCCGACGTCATAAAAAGTAAAATCAGAAAAATTTATTCCATTATAGTAATATTTTTGACTGCTGTCATATTCCCAAGTTTTCAAAAATGAATGCTTTTTTAACTCATTTTCGATGTACTTTTTATCAATATCAAATTTTAAATACAAAAACTGATTTCCGAAAATTGTATATGTCTTTGCAAAAAATACTATATTTGACGCTTCTGCGGGGATTTTTTGGGGAAAATGTGCAACTTGTTCTGCCGGATAGGCTTCAAGTGCCAGAGGATAATTTTCAAGTTTATTATATATTGATTCCATTCTGATTTCCGAGTAATGGTACCATATTATAGAAGAAATTATTATTTGTACGACAACAATTAAAGTAATATTCAAACAGAAAGATAGAATCCGGCTGGAATTCGGAAATTTTTTAAATAACAAGTATGAAAATAAAGATACTAAATATACAGCAAGTGCAGGGACAAAAAATAATAAACCATAGACTTTTTGTTTTGGATCAAAATTTATCATATAGTCAAGAAAGGGAATAGAAGCCAAAATTATAGCTGTAAAATTAGCTAAAGTTAAAAATGGGTGTCCTTCTAGTATAATTTTAGATTTTTTTAAAAAATAGAGAATCTTGCCAATTAATGGAAATTTAATACTTAAATCAATATATTTTCTATTCATAAAATAACTTTATCATATTGTTTAAACTTTGTCCATAAATCAAGGTTTTAAGGACAATATAGAAAAATACGATTTTATCTGTAAGAAAGGAGAAAAAATGAGTTATATCAATGAACAACGTAAAAAAATAAACCAAGTTCTGTAGGGTGCAAATTTTTGCACCAATAACCGTTTCAAAATCCAAATTTTTATTATAGGAAATACTATATTTTAATAAATTATAAGGTGATGCAAAGAATTGCATCCTACATGGCTAATCAATTGTTACGTAATAGTTAGTAGGTTTTGGTAATCTTGGATTACCGAAACATTATTACTTATGTTTTTGATGCGGTAAATCACAGATTTACCACATCCTACCTGCTTCAATTATTATTTTATGGTTACAGCAGGTACAGTTTTTATGCCCATTTTTGCTTCATATTGATAAGTTCCAATTTGTTTAGCACACTTTCCTTGGGGGATATTAATTTTAAGGTCATCATAATAATTGCTGGTTTTGCCATCTCCTAATAATAGAACCAATATTTCATTAGGGTCATATATTGCGTTTGGTTGTTGTTTAGCGATAGCAAGTGCCATGTTGGGTTCGAATGTTTGCAAAACTTGTAGTTGTCTAGCATTGAAACACTTGCCTTCTTCTTCAAGTAGTGTTAAACCAGGATAGCTTCCTTTATTAGATGAATTTATTAAAATGCCTATTACAACCATAATAATAAACATTGTTATCATGCCAGCAATAAATATTAACAAATTCTTTAAACCACTTTTCATAAATTACCACTCTTATAAATACTATTTATCTTTTTCCTTCCAAGGATTGTTATTCGGATTTACAAACTTTTTACCAGTAAAATATGTTGCAGGACAGGAATTCCCTTCCCATTGCCATTTAATAACATTATTATTCTTATCAACTTCCAAAATTCTGTTGCAAGAGGACTCTTCTCCATAGACAGCATACTGATTGTCAGATACTTCGTATGAACTGTTTATCCAGTAATATAATTTCTTCCCTGCAATTGTTTTTTCTTGTGTTGGATACCCCCAGTGTTCAATTACTGTTTCTATATTTACACCAACCCAACTGTCCATTATTCGCTTCATTGTGTCTTTTGTACCAATTGCAAATGAAATAGTAGGAAAAACTATCATTAAAATTACAGACAATAAAAATTTTTTCATACTTACTCCTTTCATTTATTGTACCACAAAATTTTATTTATATTTTCCTCCACAAATGTGTAAAAATTTGCACCATATCCTCTATAGAACGTAGGATGCGGTAAATCCCCGATTTACCGCATCCGCTATATCTTCTTAACTTGCCGGTTATATTTCAAAAATTTTTATAACCACGATTCACTAATCACTATTCACTATTCACGAAAAATACCCTTCACCCTTCACACCTGCACACAACAATTGGAGCTAAGCTCTAGAAAGGAAAAATATGTCATTTGAATACATTATTGAAAAAGACAATTCAACCAAAAAACTTACAAAAGATGAAGAAGGCGCTCTTGTAAAGAAAATTTCTTCAAAGTTTACGGCTCTTAATTCACAGAGGGCTGGTAATTTAGAAATGGCGTCAAATCTTGCAAATGAGATTTTCTTTAAAAATGATTTTAAATCGCTTTCTGACAAAAACCAGAAATGGAAAACCAAAGTGAAAATGTGTAAAACATTTATGTTTTACCAGACATTAAAGGCTTATATCTGGCGGAATACGTATGCTAATGTGAACTCTATGTTTGATGTATCCGGCGAAAACCATGATTCTAACAATGCCTCAAATAAACAGAAGGCAATGCTTGTTGACATTTTGGAAAAAATGGATTATCCGCATACCTGCGACCAGATTATTGATAATGCTCTTTTGTACGGCGAATTAATTTCTTATACTGCCTGGAAAAAGAATTATGAAGAGTACAGAAGGCCAATTGATTTTTTCAGAAATATCTTTTCACAGGATATAAACAAGCTTCCTCTTATTTTGGATGCAATATCAAAAGGAAAAAATTACTGGGTTGATACCAAAAAGATTTATGACAATCCGTATATTTATCCCGTTAATCCTGCGGATTTGGTTTTTGATTCTGCGCAGAAAGATAACTGGGACAGCTGTCCGAAAATCTACCGCGTGTATAAAACACCGGATGAGATTATAAATAACAAATATTATCGTTTGTCTGCAGAGGAAAAGGCAGAAATCCTCCGATTGTGCGATAGCAGAAACAGTACAAATATCAAAAACGGAAACTTTGACGCAGATGTAGTTAAAGGTTCGACAATTGAGGTTCTGGAACACTGGGGAGATTTAAAACTTTCTGACGGAACACTTCTGAAAAACTGGCATGCAGTGGTTATCGCGCGCAAATATCTTGCCGAATTCGGTAAAAATGAGGGGATTATTAATCCGTTTTCTTACGGTGCATTTATAACCGATCCGGAAACAAAACGCGGTATCAGTCCTTTGTATTCAATTCTTTCGCTTGCGCATCTGCAGGAAGATTTAATGAACAGAACCTGCAATCTGCAGGCGTTGAATGAAAATCCTCCTCTTCTTGCGCCGGAAGGATTTTTTGATGAGGATGAGATTAAGCTTTATCCTGGAAAAATCATTGAATACGGCGATAACCTTTCTCCTTCCGGAGCGTTTCAGCAGTTAAATTTCAATCCGAATATTTATCTTGAAGATATTTCATTCCTTAATGATTTAATGGCTGAGGTTTCCGGAATATTCCCGAATATGATAGGCGCTGTAGAGCAAACCTCAACAAAGACTGCAACGGAGATTAACACCAAGACCCAAGGTCAGATGACAAGACTCGCAATGCTTGTTGATACGATAAATCAAGACTTGATTATTCCGAATGTAGAAAAGGTTGCAAAGCTTTGTGCAGACTTTAAATCTGGGATTGAAACCGTTTTTGTAAATAATGAAAATAAACAGGAAGTAATAGAAATTGATGATTATGTAAGGCAGGGGGATTATAAGTATCTGTATGCGGATTCTTCTATGACAACGCAGAAGTCTGAGCAGGCAGATATTGTAATCCAGGCAATTGACAGATTTGCATCGCTTATTCCTTTAAACCTGCAGGAAATTTTTATTTGGTATTTTGAGCAAAAAGGCGTAGACAGCCCGGAAAGGTTCCTCGGTGCAGGGGTAAATGTAGGGGTAAATCCGGGAGGAAGTCCGAGCAGCGGAGAAGTTTCCGAAAACGAGATAAATACGCTGCTAAATACTCTGTCTGCTTTATCGGCTAATCAGGTTCAAAGCGGAACTTCTAAAGAAATAAAATCCCCTTTACAAAATCTTGACAATACGGCGAGATCAGAAAATGGTGCCGTGCAGGATAAATAAGAAAGGAGCTTTATGGGTGTATTAGATAATTATATCAATGATTTAATAACAACAAGTCGTGAACGTAATGCGAAAAAAATTTTTGAGGAAATTGTTATACAACGAGCCGGTAAGTTACAGCCTTATATGATATATATTCCTCTGGAATTTAAATATGAAGAATTAAAGGATATTTTATTTAGGCAGTAGGTATATCCAAGGGAAAAGGTACATTAAAAAAGAATAATCATATGCAGATATAGGAAATTCAATAGTAAAACTTAAAATTAATATAATGTAATTACTGAGTGTTAATATATATATTATATTGTATATTTTATTATTTAATAAGAATTTTGATTTAACATAAATCTTTTTCTTCTTAACAAAATATAAGGTCAAAGTAATAATTTCTACAAATAATGCAACGAAGATGGTGCAACACACAATTGTAAGATGTATAATAAATATAATCAAAGAATCTAATCCTGTACTTCCATCAATAGAATTCAAACTCTGTATATTAATACACAAAACCCATTTGTACGAAATAATAAAAAATAATGCAGATGGAATTATCAATATATGGGTGGCATGATACTGCTTGAGTTTCATTAGGAAATTGTAGAATGATTTAATATACTTAAGCATAAATTAATTTTACAATATATTTTCTAAAATATCAACTAATATAACAAATATTTAAAATGGAAAACCGTTTTAAATATTGAATCTTACTGTATAAACAAGAAAGGAAAATTTTATGGAAGAAATTCAAGAACAAAACACAGTACAAGAGCCGGAAATTAATTCCGATAACTCTCAAGCACAACCGGCAGAAGGACAAGCACAAAATGCCCCTTCGGAACTTATTTTAGGGAAATTCAAAACGGTCGATGATTTATCAAAAGCTTATCAGGAACTTGAAAAACATCAGGGAATTCAGTCCGCAGAATTAGGGTTATTGAGGCAGAACAGCGCAGCGCTTAACAATATTACTCAAGCTTGGGATAAGCAAAAACAAGTAAAAAATGCTGAAAAAGCACTGCGTGAAACTGCAGAAAAATATAATACTCCTCAGTATTTTCAAGATCCGTCATTCAGAGAGATGTACAGAGAAGCATTCCTTGCTCTAGGTGATAAGCTGGATGCTGACAGATTTATTAATCTTCTGGAAGGCTATGTTTCTTCAAGAATTTTTGCCTCCGAAAGGGCAAAGGCAGAAAAGGCTGAAACAGATAAGGTCATTGATACAATGAGTTTTTCTAAAAATGAAAAGAATTCTCTTACTCCGCCTAAGAAAAGGCTGGACGAGATGACACAAAAAGAAGTTGATGAACTTCTTGAGAGATTGATTTAATCAAAAGAAAGGACAATTTATGACAACAACTAAACAAATGATAGTGAATGCGTTTTCAAAAGCATTCAGCAAACATTTCTACAATGAACTTGTTATCGGGAAATTGGCTCATTCCGAAATGAAAGACCATATTAACAAAGGTGATGAAGTAGATATTACAATGCCCGGGCTGGTAACTTTATTTGATTATGACGGCGGTGATCTGCCGGATGCGGAAACTGCAACTGTTTCTACCTGCAAGGTTAAAATTGACAGGGGTAAGGCATTCCACTTTGAATTGTCAGAAATGGAAGAAAAAATGATTCAAGGCTCTGCCGATAATCCAGAAGCACAAGTAGAACTTGCAAAAGATTATACAAATGATGCAATAAAACAGTTTGCAGCTGCTGTAGATGCGGCTTATGCAAATCTTTATACAAGAGCAGGTCATTATCTTGATGATGACGGCGATGCAATCACTTTGACTCCTCAAACGGCAAAAGATATTTTTGCTTATATGCAGGCAAAATTCCAGAGAGGCGACGGTAAAGGACATACAAACTGGCTGGACGGTTCTATGGTTTGTGTAGTTCCTCCGGAATATCAATTCTATTTAGGACAGCTTGATGAACTCAAATACACAGAAAGCGGAAAAGGTGAAATAAAGAAAGGATATATCGGCAATCTCTGCGGTTGGGAAATTTTAGTTTCCAATAATATCGCGCAGCCGGAAGACGGAGTTTTCTATCCTCTGTTCGGTGTTAAAGGAAAAACCCTTGCGGGCGGTATTTCTTCAGACTTAAATACTGTTTTCTATACTCCGGAAAAGAATTTTAATACCTGCTACAAAGGCTACGGCTTATACGGCGTAGGTGCACCGCGCGCTGATTATTTAGGTACAGTTAAAATTTCAGCACCGCTTACAATTACTATACCAAGCTCTTAATTAAGAAAGGAAAAATATTATGGCAAGAGATACTATTAATGTTCAATATCCGACACTGGATCATACGGAATCTATCGCAAATATCGCGATTACAAAAACTACAGTAACACAGGCTAACGGGATTACTGTTGCAGATGCATTTTCTAACAAAAATAATTCCTTATTTGTTGTTATTGATACAACATCTTCAGAGAAGTCTTCTCTTACGGTAAAAGCTGGAGATGCTTATCCGAATTCTATGCTTGGCGATATTGTGATAGAACTGCCTGTCGGTGTTTCAGCAATCCAAATCCAGGACTTGTCACGCTTTGAGAAAGCAGACGGATCTATAGATTTAGATTTTGCGGAAGGGTTTACCGGAACAATTTTTGCAATCGCAAAATGGGCAGGCGTTAGAGAGGTCTAACAGTACGGCAGGGAAGCTTTTGCTTCCCTGTTTTTTGGTGGCGTGATTCGTGAGTCGTGAATGGTGATTCGTGGTTATAAAAATTCTTTACTGAACTTTGTTTATTTGTGGAATTCTTAAATCTTTTCGCCCTCTACTAACAGGAGAGGGCAGAATTTCAAGTTGAGCTATGGCGAAACTTAGAAATTCGGGTGAGGGGTAAGTTATGGAAAGTAAATCTGTGATTTACCACATTTTGCAGAACGACATAAAATATTCTACAGGACTAATTATATAGGATTTTAATAGTATGTTAAGAGGTTATGCATAAAAACAGAGGTTCAATTGAACCTCTGTTGTATTAAAAAATAAATTTATCCATCAATGTTTAGTTGGTTTTTCATTGTTTCATATTCATTTTTAAATTCTTGTTTCTGTTGTTGTAATCTTTGAATTTGCTCTTTAATATTGTCAACGGCAGAACTATCTGAATCAGTCAAAGCTCCAATTCCTCTGCCGGCAAAATGTCCAACTATTAATCCAACAGCACCTCCAAGGATTGCACCAACTAATCCGAATCCCAGGCTTCCGGCTCCCGCACATTTTAGTCCAACCCCAATTGCACCAGCCAAGCCTCCAAGCTTAGAACCTGTTTTTCCCGCTTTTGCTCGATATTCTTCAGATTTCTTTTTATATGACCTTTGATTTTCATACAAAACTTCTAGATCATGATCAAAGTCTGAAAGAGTGTTATCTGCTCGATAAGTAAACATTTGTATTTCTTCTTTTGAATCAATTTTACCATTCCTATTTCCTTTTTCACCATTATCAATTTCTGAAATAAGTGTACTCATTTTTGAACTAACTGTTGTTGACATAAAATCCTCCTTTTCTTAATTCTTCTGCGTGTTTTGTTTTAATACCCTTGTGTTAAACTCTTGATTGCAACCCTGTGAGTATTTATATAAAGTATTTTTCTTTTTAAAAATTGCCTCTTTTATCTATCTTTCATATTGAAAAAGATGAAAAACTAATTATAAAGCATAGTTTCAGCTTTACAAAACTTAATATATTATAATCATTAAAGATAGAATTTATTTAAATTTTCAATTTAATACAATCAAACAAGGATAACTATGGATATAAAAAAGGCTTTTGGCGAAAAAGTAAAACGTTTAAGGCACAAAAGAAAGTTGACACAAGAACAGTTGGCAGAAATTATAGAAATGTCGCCTAAAAATTTGAGTAAAATTGAAGTTGGAGCAAGTTTTGTATCTTCTGAAACCTTAGAAAAACTGTTGGTTGCATTAAATGTTACAGCCGAGGAATTATTTGCTAATGATTATATAAAAACCCCAAATGAATTGATTAATGATATATATTGTAAGATTGAGTGTATAAAAAAGAATCAAAAAAAACTCGAAATCACTTATAAAATGTTAGATTTCATTATTAGTCTGTAGGTCGGGCATTGCCTGATATCCGAACTTGACGTGAAATTCGATTTGTTGGTCGGGCTTACCTACCCAATAATACTAATTTTGGTCGTTAAAAGAAGAATAGGGTGCGGTAAATCATAGATTTACCGCACCAAATAATAATATCTATAAAAGGAGGTTTTATGATTAAGATTAAATATTTACCTACGGGTAATATTTTTATTCTGCCGGAAAAAACTGCGGAAGAATTGAAGCAGAAGGCGCCGGATGAATACAAAATCATTGAAAAAAACGGAAGGAAGGTTAAAGATAATCCTAAACCTTCTAAACCCCAAATAGACAAATCAATATTAACACTGGTTCTGGACAATGATGCCAGACCGGAAAAGAAACGGAGGAAAAAATGAAAACCCTTAAAGATTTTTTTGATGCTTTGGGCTGGCAGGAGTCAGGCGGGAATTATAAGGCTTTTAATAAGTACGGTTATGCTGGAAAGTACCAGATGGGCGAATCTGCACTTGTTGATTGCGGATATTATAAAAAGCCTAACGGTATTTATAATAACGACTGGAAAGGCGTATTTACGGGAAAAGACGGAATAAATTCCATACAGGATTTCTTGGATAATTCTGCAGTGCAGGAAAAAGCCCAAATGATTTTTAAAAAACGCCAGTGGCAATACTTAAAAGCTGTAGGGGCAGATAAGTATATTGGAAAAACGATAAACGGAATAACTATAACCGCTTCCGGGCTTTTAGCCGGTGCGCATTTAAAAGGCGCGGGCTCGGTTGCCGATTATTTAAAATCCAATGGTAAAAATATAGGAAAAGACGCATTTGGAACATCAGTTGAAACATATATAAAAAGATTTGCAGGATATGATGTTTCTGCAATTTGTACTTAAAAGGAGGTTTTATGACACTAACACTATTAGATTTATACAACACTGCTTCTACGCAGGAGTGGTCTATGTATGATAACGAAACAACGTCGGATGCGGAATTTGAACAATCCCTTGTGCTTGCCCTAAATAAAGCAGTGCAGGAAATATTGTATTCTTACCCGTTTAAGTTCCGCGAATGCACGCATGTTATTTTAACAAATGCCGGCGAGGCTTCATATGATATTCCAAAGGGTATTATCAATAAGGATGATGCTGGAAATTACTGCGTAAAAATTAATTCAAAATATTTAAAGCTTGCGGATAATCCGAATTCTTTAGAAGCCAAAACCGGCATTCCGGAAATGTTTTATACAACTGGCGATAAGATAGTGCTTTATCCTGTGCCGGAAGAAAAATTTATGGTGACAATAGATTATACAACTCTTGCGATAGGAACAGACGCTGAAGGGGAAGAAATCTTTGTACTTAAAAACGACGATGACACTCTAACAGTACCTGAGCATCTGGAAGAACTCCTCAAAAATGCTATTGTTGCAAGAGCTATGCTTAATTCTATTGCTTCAGAATCGGATGAAAACTATTCTGCATACAAAAAACAGTCAGAAACAGCATACAGACTCTTAATTAAATATTCAAAGGGGGTGGGGCAGGATAAGTCTGTAAAATTTTAGTAATTATAGTATAATAAATTTATCATGGAAAAGAGAATTAAGATTAATATATTAGGCTTAAAGATTGTATTAAAAAATCCGTTTGCAGTATCAAATAATAAAATAATATTAACCAAAAACGGCAAATCAAAGCGTCTATTTTTTGTAAAAGGCTTGAAGGTTAAATATTACGGCGCAAATAACAGGATTGAATTTATAGATAAAGTTCCTAAGATGAAGAATGTCCGCATATCTTGCGGTGAAAACTGCCGGATTAGAATCGGCGCTTCAAGTTATGCAGTGAAGAATCTGGATATTAACGCAAGGGCTGAAAATTCGGAAGTTAATATAGGCAGGGATTTCTCAATAGAATCCGGCTGTATTGATTTTCACGGCGAACCAAACCTGCAGGTTAACATAGGCGATGACTGCCAGTTTGGGTGTGATATCCGCTTTGATACGGCGGATGGTCATACGATATACAATGCAGACGGCGCCTTAAATACTCCAAAGAGTATAACTATCGGGAACCACGTTTGGCTTTGCCGTCAGGTGTCTGTTCTCAAGGGTGCGGAAATTGCGGATAATTGTGTAGTAGGACTAGGCAGTATCGTTACAGGGGTTTTTAAGGAATCTGGCAGACTCCTTGCCGGTATACCAGCAAAGCAGATTGAATCAGAACAGTATAAAAAAATAAATTGGACAAGACTCCCCAACAAATCTTTTGTTAAATGTAACACAATACATATTGAGTTACATTAGGAGTAAAAGTAAGGAATAGACGGTGTTTTGGCTCTAAAATTGACC
>CALVBN010000012.1 GCA_944325785.1 Candidatus Gastranaerophilales bacterium
TTGTGGTTTTATATAATCTAGGCTTTTCACCAATGTGTTCCGACCAAATATCTACGTGCGTAGGTAAGTATAACAGCCCAACTTGTAGATTTACTTTAGAGGAACACTTGTGGTTTTTATATAATCTAGGCATTTTACCTATGTGTTCCGACCAAATATCTACGTGCGTAGCACAAAAAAAAGAGCCAAATGGCTCTTGGAATTAAGAATAGCTGGAAGTATGAAAAAGATTTAATACAATTATTAAACGCTATTTGACTTGCTTTTTCCATTACCGCATTAGGCAGTTTTGGGATAGACAGCAGGGCAGGTAATTGTAAATTTTTGTAAAGGCAATTTATTACACTAGCAATTTTTGATTTTCTAAGGTTTTCTATAAAAGAGTGTATTATGTATTGAAAGGCAAAAGTTATGACAGAAGTTTTTTTTGGTAATTCTTTATTTGATACTGCAGATGGATATGGTGAATGCAGAGCTTTGTGGCGGGTAAATAAGCCTGGTTGTCAAATCGAAAAACTGCAAAATTTTGTCGCTTCACAGCCAGTTTCTCCCGAGATTAGAGGTGTTTACAATAATAACGGTCAAAAGGTTTATTATTCAAAAGATTATTTTAATAATTCGATTTCCAAGTATAAAACATATGTAAAGGATGGGAAAGTTAAATCAGTAGATTTTTCTCAAATTCCAAGAAGAGTATCGGAAAATGGCAAGCTGATACCTGCTGAAAATCTAGCAGGCAGAAGTTTTACGATTGTAGAAGGACTTCCTGTCGATGGTACAACCAAAACGCTTTCTAAAGCAAAGTTATGTTTAAGAGGAGTGTTAAACAAAATGGGGATTCCTGAGGTTGATTTAAATAAAAGTTTTGTTAAATCGACAGAAAATATAAGTAATATAGCAAAAAAATATTTAAAATACATGGTTTAAAAAATACGGGAGATTTTCAGCTCCCGTATTTTTTTATTATGTACAAATTAATCATTATATGATATTATATTGACAGTAGTAGTATAAAAATTTTTGAAAATATATGCGATAAAAAAGATTATTAAAAATATTTAATGATTTCCGGGTAGGTTATATGTACCCGGGTGTCGTGTATATATAAAAAATAGAAAAGGAATAGGTGCTAAATGAATGCATTATTAACCGCTGCAATTGTAGTAATGGTTATACTAATTGCTGTTATTGCCGTACAGAGAGTTAAGTATAAGAATCTCATTTTCCAAACAGAACAGTCTAAGAAGGATTTACTTGAAAAAGAAGCTATTATGCAGAAGGAGGCTTTGATAAAAGCAAAGGAAGCTCTGCAGAGTGAAAGAGAACAGTTAAATGAAGACGAAAGAGAACGTAGACGTGAATTTGCGGTGATAGAATCTAAATTATCCAAAAGAGAAGACCAAATAGAGGATAAAATACAGGAAATTACTGATAAAGAATTAGAATTAGACAGACTCAAAGATCAATTAATTGAAAAAGAAGATTTTTTGGCTGAAATAGTTCAAAAACAGACTGTAGAGTTGGAAAGAATTGCCGGTATGTCTACAGAAGATGCAAAAAGAATGCTTTTAGAGCAATTAAAAAGTGATTTGGCTCAAGAGCAGATGCAGTTAATAAGAGAAAATGAGGCTAAGATAAGGGAAGATGCTTTAGAAAAATCTAAAGAAATCCTAACAACAACAATGCAGAGATGCATGATGGAACAGGTGGTTGAATCGACTGTTTCAGTTGTTTCTTTACCTAATGATGAAATGAAAGGGCGTATTATAGGACGCGAGGGACGTAATATAAGAACACTGGAAACCTTGACAGGCGTCGACTTAATCATTGACGATACTCCGGAAGCGGTTGTATTATCTGCATTTGATCCTGTAAGACGTGAAATTGCAAAAATTGCGTTAGAAAAACTTATTCAAGATGGGCGTATACACCCTGTAAGAATAGAAGAAACTGTTGAAAAATCAAGAGAAGAAGTCGAAAAGAAAATTATGAAAGAAGGCGAAAATGCCGCTCTTGAGATGGGTATTATGGGGTTGAATAAAGAGCTTATAAAAAATCTTGGGCGTTTATATTATAGAACCAGTTATGGTCAGAATGTATTAAAACATTCACTTGAGGTTGGGCATATCGCCGGTATGCTGGCTGCAGAACTAGGTGCAAATGTTTATGTTGCAAAGAGGGCAGGGCTTCTTCATGATATTGGTAAGGCAGTAGACCAGACTCAAGAAGGTACGCATATTCAATTGGGAGTAGAGCTTGCCTTAAGGTATGGTGAAAAACCGGAGGTTGTTCATGCAATTGAGGCGCATCATGATGATGTTACAGCAAACACTGTTGAGGCTGTTCTTGTAAAATTGGCAGATGCTATATCTGCAGGAAGACCCGGTGCAAGACGCGATACTTTGGAAATTTATATTAAACGTTTACAAAAAATAGAAGAAATTGTGAACGGGTATGAAGGTATAAAGCAGTCTTTTGCTGTTCAAGCCGGCAGAGAAGTACGTGTAATTGTTCAATCTGAAATGTTTGATGATTTAGCTTCTCAAAAACTGGCAAGAGATATTGCTAAAAAGATTGAAGATGAACTAGATTATCCTGGACAGATTAAGGTTACTGTTGTAAGAGAATTTAGAACTACTGAGATAGCAAAATAGAGTTAGGAAACGGAGGAATAGTAAATTCCTCCGTTATATGGAAATTATGAGTTGTAATTCTGAAATAAAAATGGTATTTTTTGGAGATATAACCGGAAGAGCGGGAAGGATGGCGGTTAAAAATTATATTGCCTCTTTAACTGAAAAGCCGGATTTTGTTATTGCAAATATTGAAAATGCTTCTCACGGTTTTGGTTTAACAAAGAAAAATTATGAAGAGTTAAATTCATATGGGATAAATTGTTTTACTTCCGGTAATCATATTTGGGATAAGAAGGACATTTTTGATTATATAGATAATGCGGATAACCTTTTGCGTCCGTTAAATTATCCCAAAGATACAAAAGGCAGGGGGGGCAGAATCTTTGAAGTAAAAGGACAAAAAATAGCAGTGATTAATGCTTTAGGGCGTGTTTTTATGCCTCCGATAGATTCTCCATGGCAGACTGTAACAGAAGAAATCAAGGAATTAATCTGCCTGGGTGCTGACAGTGTTATTATTGATTTCCATGCAGAAGCTACGGCTGAGAAAATTTGTTTTTCTAAATATCTGGCTAAAGAATTTAATAATGCGGAGAAATCTTTAATAAAGGCCTTTATCGGCACACATACTCATGTGCAGACAGCGGATGAAAAAATTTATAATGGAATGGCATATATTACAGATGCCGGTTTCTGCGGGACGGAAGACAGCGTTATCGGTATGGAGTTTTTGACTTCTTATAAAAGATTATCATCCAGTATTCCTGAAAGATATGAAATAGCTCAAGATAATTTAGCGCAGATTAATGGCGTTGAGGTTCTTTTTGATAGCAACCATGCAACGCAGATAAAAAGAATTAATATGATAGTAGATAATAGTAAAAAGGAAAGTGAGGTCGACATTGAAGATGACGGCTAGGAGAGGAGGAGTGGTATGAAAGGTGATTTTCATATTCACACTTACTACTCTGACGGAGTGTTTTCTCCTGAAAAAATTGTTGATTTGGCCTTAGAAGCAGGGCTGGAAGTTATTGCGCTTACCGATCATGATAATGTCCTGGCGTACGATTCTGCTGTAGAATATCTTAAAAATAAAGAAGTAAACTTTAAAATAATTCCGGGTATTGAGGTAAATACTTTGTACAAAGAGTATGAAGTCCATATATTAGGGTATTTTCCTGATGTTAATAAAAGTGATTTTAAGAATTTACTTAAGGTTCAACAGCAGGCGCGTATAAAGCAAACAAAAGAAATTTTGCATCTTCTTGCAAAAAAAGAAGGTATTAAAATTGCATTTGATGATGTGAAAAATATGGTCGCAGAAGGTGGTAGTATCGGCAGACCTCATATCGCGAAGGCTATAACAAATGCGGGTGGAACCAGCAATGTAATGGAAGCCTATAGTAAATATATTCACAGAGCATCACCGGTATATGTTGAAAGAAAAACTGTTACTCCGTTTGATGCAGTAGAAGTTATATATGATTCCGGCGGAATTCCTGTAATCGCGCATCCGTACGATATTGATATAGCGGAAAAACTTATAAAGGATCTTATGAACTGTGGTTTGAGAGGTATTGAGGCTTATCATAGAAAGCATTCTCCTGCTATAGTTGAGTATTTCTCTACAATGGCTGAAAATTTAGGACTCATTGTTACCGGAGGGTCAGATTTCCACGCTCCGAATATTATGAACGGGCAGATTATTCTCGGGAAAAACTTTGTACCTGATTGGATTTATGATTCTCTGATAAATGAAAAGAAGCATTTAGATTTAGCCAGAGGATAATGTAGAAAGGGTTTGTATGAAGAAGGGTTTTACTATAGTAGAAGTTTCTATTTTATTTGTAATATTTTTGATAGTAGCATTTTTGGTTGCACCACTCTCTATCGATGATACTATGCAAGCTAAAAATACATCATTATGGAGAAATGTTCAAACTGATTTTGCAAATATTTTTTATACGATTAATACCCAGAAGGATAAAGAGGACTTTGATTTTGCTAACGCTCTTAATTCTGCATTATCGGGAGAATTAAAGACAAATATAAAACCTTACAAAATTACTTTTTTGAATGGGACTTTCCCGAGTTCTACATATAGATTTTCAGATTATTATTCTACTAATTCTAATGCTGTATTGTCATACAAGCTGTTTGACAAACCCCAAGGCGATTTAAGAGGGGTTCTGCTCTATGACGTGAACGGCAAATCTCGTCCTAATGTCTGGGGCAGGGATGTTTTTGGATTTAATATATATTCAGACAGGTTTGAGCCATTTTGCAAAAACGAGTCTATAAATTCCCAGAAGCAAGAATGTTCAAAAGACGGTACCGGGCTTTGTTGTTCCAATTATTATTTGATAGGGGGGAGCTTTAATTGATAAATAATATTTGTATTTTTGCCTCTTCTTCAAATAGATTAGAAAAATGTTTTTATGATGATGCTAGGATTTTAGGTGAACTTATTGGCAGAGCAGGGTTGAATATTGTGTATGGAGGAAGCAGGCTAGGGCTTATGTACGCTTGTGCGGAAGCTGTTAAAGAAAATGGGGGACAAATTATTGGTGTAATGCCTAAGCGTTTATATGACATGGGGGTGGCAAATCCGCAGGATTGTGCCGACTTTATTCTAACAGAAGGTATGAGAGAACGAAAAGCAAAGATGGATGAAGCATCTGATGCTGTTATTGCCTTAGCAGGAGGGTTTGGTACTCTTGAAGAAATATCAGAAATGATAGTGCAGAAACAACTGGGGTATAATAAGAAACCTGTTATACTCTTAAATACTAAAGGTTTTTATAATGGTTTGGTTAATTTTTTTGACTCTATCATAGCTCACAATTTTGCTAAAGAAGAAACGCGTAATTTATATTATGTTGCAGAATCTCCTGAAGATGCCTTTAGGTATCTGCAAAACTATAATCCTGCGGATATATTATTAGCAAGTAAATTTTAGATTTTATCAATATCTACTATTTTATAGTATACAGAGTATATAGCAGCCTGTACTTTATTATGCACATTAAACTTTCTGTAAATGCTTTCAATGTGCGCTTTTACAGTATGAATTGATATAACAAGTGTCTTTGCTATTTCTTCATTACTATAACCCTTGATTATTAAAAGCAGTGTTTCCATCTCTCTTGCTGTTAATGTTTTTTTTGTTTTGCTCATATCTATATAATAATACTAATTAAACCAAAATGCTTCAATGTATTTTCCAATTAAAAAAATATATAAAAATTTTATGTATTGAAAATTCTGTCCCCCGCGTCACCCATTCCAGGAACTATGTATCCACGTTCATTTAAGTGAGAATCTACAGCTGCAACTATTAATGTTATTGCAGGGAATTCTTTGAAAACTCTTTCAATACCTTCTTTTGCAGAAATCATACAAACACAGCAGATATTGGTTTCCGGAATACCTTTTTCAGTATAAAGTCTGATTGCCTCAACTAAAGAATTTCCTGTTGCAAGCATTGGATCGGTTATGTAGACATAATAACTCTCCGGCTTATCAACAGGCATCGGAACTTTATTGTAGTACCAAACCGGCTTTAATGTTTTTTCATCACGGTACATGCCAATGTGTCTTATTGTTGCTTGTGGAAGAATATCCACCGCTTCATCTGTAAAAATAAGTCCGGCGCGTAAAATAGGGGATATTATAATGGTTATGTCCGGATTTATTGTTTGAGTTGTAAATTTTTCGAGTGGAGTTTCTATTTCAATGCTTGTCTGTGGTAAATTTTTGGTTGCTTCGTACAGCAGAATTCTTGTTAGTTTTCTGGCAGCAAGCCTTACTCCCTGTGTATCAGTTTTTTTATTTCTAATTGTACATAAACTCTGATTAACTATTGGATTGGATATTATTTTTAAATTTTGTTTCATTTTTATTTCCTTTATTTATATCATTACCAAACTTTTCCGCTTTTCTGACGGCATTTTCTACTAGATTATCCGCATAATTTAAAAAATCTGTTATGTTTTCGTCATTATTTGAAGGTTTTATATCGATTTTTTTTAAGTTATTACTGAACGAAGATGATGTATAAATAATTGAACCGAGTTTATCAAACATATCATTAAGTAGTCCAAGGGCATCATGCAGGCGTTTAGGCGGGTTTACTGTTAAAATAGGAACACTAGTATCAATATATGTATTTTTATCAGGTAAGTATAGTTCCAAGGACTTGGAACCTGCCATACCGCTAAACTCTACAGTGGCTTTTGTGCCTTGTGGTATTGTGACTGTATCATCAGTAATAATAAATTTGACATAGACTTCAGAATTAGTTGGTTTTATTTTTGTAACATGACCGACTTCTATGCCCATCATTCTTACAGGTGAGCCAACTATCAAGCCATCTACGTCCTGCATAAAAATGTCATAGCTGTTATCATTTTTTTCTCTGGCAATATAGACAAAAGTGGATATAGAGATTATAATGAGTATAATAATCAGCCAAATAAGCAATTCACCGCTGTGTGTTATATAAAATGTGTTGCGTTCTTTACCTATCCCCGCCATAATATATTTATTATATAAAAAATTAGAAATTAAGACAAGTATATTTTGTCATTCATTTTGTATTTTGATAGCCCCCCAGGCTCTAATAAAGCCTTTTTCGTACATTATCAAATAGTATCCTCCCTCTTTTATATATTCTATAGAAGCATCCATATGTTCATATTCTTTTGGGGGTGTTGCGCCGGTTTTAGCATATTTGGCATCAATAATTCTTTGGAATTTGTCTTTGCGTTTTTTGCGCCGGATTTCCTGTTTTTCTTCCTTAGAGAGTTCTTTTGTATTTTTGTAGTATTTTTTTAGTTCTTTTTCATTTTCTGCTATTTTGAATACAGGGATAACAGCGATTAATTCTCTGGATTCAATTAAATATAAAAATTCTCTGTCATTTGAAAGAGCGAGTGTATAGTGTCCCGGTTTGATAAAGTTGCCGTTAAAATCAGGTATATAATCGACTATAGAAATTACTGGCTGTTCATCTGTTGGTATTGAATATCTATAGATACTGCTCTGATGAACCGTTAGTCCCGAAGGTGTTGCCGGATAAGGTGCAGAAGGAGCTAAATAGTCGATATCTCTTAGTGCTGGTGTTATTATTCCATCTATCATAGTAATTTTATAATTTTTTGCATAGCAGTATTAATTTCTGAGAAATTTTTATTAAGAAGTTTTGAAGAAGCTGTAAATACTAAAGAAATGTATTTTGGATCAATTTGTTCATTTTTGAGTATAAGTCTTATGCTTTCACGCATTAACCTCTTTATACGATTTCTTTTAACCGCACGTTTGTGAATTTTTTTGCTTACAACAAATCCTATTTTTATTGGTGTATTGTCGGCTTTGGAGCGTCCGCAGAATACTGTTATTCCATCTCTGTGGAAGCTTTTGCCGGTTTTATAAGTCGCAGTGAATGCACTTCTTTTTTTTAATCTGTTTTGTTTAGGGAGCATAATAGAATAATACTTCTTTTATGCTGCTTTGTAAAGTTTACAACTACAAACTTTTAATGTGTAGCTTTATTCTTTAGCTTCATAAAGCTTAATAAAGTAATTTACAAACAGGCTTATATTTGTTATACTCAAATAGTAAATAGTTTCTTAAAAAAAGAACGGTACAATTCCCGTTCTTTTTTTATTCAAAAGGAGAGAAAGCTCCAAGGGGACTTATGAAACAGGACATTAACAGACATGAAATATTGGAAAAGATTACACCGCTCATCGAAAATACGGCAATGAGATACAATCTCATTCCTATCGAGATTGAATTTATTAAAGAAAACCACAAGTGGTTTTTAAGGATTTATTTGTACTCTTATGAAAAAGATATTACACTCGATGACTGCGAAAAGGTTACAAGAAGCCTTAACGACTTTTTAGACGAGCTTATACCTGTAAAATACTATCTGGAAGTATCTTCTCCAGGGCTTGAGAGAAAGTTCAAGTCTGATAAAGAGTTTGTTATATTCAAAGGCAGACGTATAAGCCTTAAACTCAAAACTCCTCTGGACGGTGAAACTGAAAAAATTTTTAAAGGCGAAATTTTAGATTGGAATGATACAGAAGGACTTAAATTCCTTAGATTTGAGGACGGCGAAGAACTGCTGATACCAAAATCTAATATTCAATCCGCAAAATTATATATTGATTAACAAAAAGAAAGGAAAATATAATGATTAAAATTGGAACAGCACTATTTGAAGCTTGTGAAGAGCTGGAAAGAGAACGCGGTATTTCTAAAGAAGTATTAATAGCATCATTATGCGATGCAATGGTTGCTGCGTACAAAAAACACATGCACGTAAAAGAGGCTGCTAATATTGAAGCTATATTAGATGAGCAGACCGGTGAAATAGGGGTATTCAGTACAAAAACTGTTGTAGAAACTGTTGAGGATCCGGATACACAGATTTCACTTGAAGATGCAAAAGAAATTGATGATGAAGTAGAAGTAGATGACGAAGTTAAGATTGAAGTCACTCCGGAACAGTTCGGACGTATTGCAGCACAATCTGCGAAACAAGTCATTACCCAGCGTATAAGAGATGCTGAAAGAAATAATATTTTGAATGAATTCCTTGAAAAGAAAGGAACTTTAACAACAGGTATTATTCAGCGTGTAGAAAACAGAAATGTTATTGTAAATATCGGCAAAACTGACGCTATTATGCCTCAAAGGGAACAAATTCCAAGAGAATACTATAAACCTGGTAACAGAATAAGAGTGTTTGTTTTAAATGTAAAAGAAACAAACAGACTCCCGCAGGTAATCGTATCACACGCCCATCCGGAAATTGTAAAGGAGTTATTTGAACTGGAAGTTCCGGAAATTGAAGACGGAATTGTTGAAATTAAGTCTATTGCTCGTGAAGCAGGATTCAGAACAAAAATTGCAGTCTGGTCTAACGATCCGGAAGTTGATTCAGTAGGCGCCTGCATCGGACCTAGAGGTTCAAGAATACAAACTATTGTTGGCGAGTTGAAAAACGAAAAAATTGATATCGTAAGATGGTCGCCAGATCCGGTTGAATATATCGTTAATGCTATTTCTCCGGCAAGAGTTGTATCTGTAGATATTATGACAGATGATGAAGAAACAAAGGATGCTCTTGTAGTTGTTCCGGATGACCAGTTATCACTGGCAATCGGCAGAGAAGGACAGAACGTAAGACTTGCTCACAGATTAACCGGCTGGAAAATAGATATTAAGAGTGTTTCTCAAATGGAAGATGAAGAATCTGCGAACAATGCAAACTACGAATATCAAGATGATGCTGACGAAGCTGATGAAGAAAGGGCTGTTGATTCTGATGAAATTCAAGAAGAAATTGAAGAGGAAATGAACCAGCAGGCGCTTGATGAAGAGGATATTCAAGCAGAAGAAGCAGAAGAAGAACCTTCTGAAGAGGAATAAAAATATAAAACAAAAATAAATCCGGAGAGAAAATCTCCGGATTTATTTTTTATTACCATTTTGCAATCATCTGCTGGAGCCATAAAGGCGTATTTTTAGGAGGCTTTATGTAATCAACCAGCTTTTTATACGTTGCTCCGTCGTCATTAATACAATCATAGCGTTTTACATTGTTTCCGTAAAAATCAATGTATCTTTCGGGCTTTCCATTATGTCCGAGTCTTGTAAGATTATCTCCTAGCTTAGTACGAATTGTTGTAACTCTATCATAATTCTGCGCCCCAAAATTTGTTTCTATAAAGCCTCTGTTTGTTTCATATCTTGTTCCCATCAAATAACCTTCCGGTGCGAATTGCCCCCTAATCACCGTTCCGTCTTTTCGGGTTACAACCTTGTCAATTCCTGTAAAGACCTCTTGTCCGTTATTACCTTTTAAAAATCTTTTCTCAAAACTCACCGTGCAGTTTTTAAAGGATTGTTTCGGTATCCATTTAGCAGAATTCGGCACTGCTTTAAATACTTTCATTGCGCTCGTTAACATTGTCATAGTAATTGCCTCCATTTCTTTTATTACTTACTTTTTTCCCTAATGTAACAGAATGTGTATTGTGTTACATTTTATGTAACACAACTTAAAAAGTTGTTTCTTGGATAAAACGGGTATAATCAGTGACTGACAACGGATTGATGAGTTTTTAAACCGGCAGGTTAAAACAAATAAGCCTCCCCTGCCCTCTCCACGGGGGAGGGAGTAGCTGTGCGAAACGTAAGTGAGCTACAGATACGGGCGGGGGCTGGTTAAAAGAGGAGAAAGCTTTTGAATATTGGATTTTAGTGCATTGAAAGCAAGTTTGTTTAAAAAAGCCCCCTCCCAAATTTCTAAGCTCACTAATCGTTCGCTAAGAAATTTTACCCCGTCTTGGATTTGCTCCACGCTCACAGAGTTTCGCATTGAAGCCTAATCGGCTTAGACGGCTCCATCTGTTCGCTATCCGGACTCCCGTCCGTCCGCAAATCCGCTCCCCCGTGGAGAGGGTAAACGGCGCTTAAATTCGTTAATACAGAGTGGTTTTATATGAGTATGGAATGGTATTTTATGTAAAGATTTCTTTACAATTTAAACTAAATAGGCAATTATTTTTTCACAAAATACTTTATATCAATGTAACACAATACACATTGTGTTACATTAAGCCGGTTATTTAGCCTTGTAGCGGTTGTGTAGTATTTAAATCAAACCTGTAGTTTTTATTGAAGCGGTCCGCTTGTCTACGTGCGTAGCACTAGCGGTTATGGAGTGTTTAAAACAGGCTTGTAGTTTTTATTGAAGCGCTCCAAATATCTACGTGCGTAGCACAGAAGAGTTTTATTGCCCTTACTTTATTTCCGGCTTTTTGTTTGCTTCTTCCTCTGTTTCTTTAATTTTTAACTCTGCCTCGCGAGCTTTCATCATAGCTTGAATAATTTTATCATCCTGCGCCTGTTTTTTTATATCGGCAAAAACAGACTTCAGCTCTTCCTCATTCAATCCCTGCGGGGTTCTCATACATACAACAAGTTTTTCTTTTCTAAAGGTAAAGTATGAAGCAATAATTATTCCCCACAGCAATACACCTTGAAACAAACCAATTGCCGGCATATTTTCTACATAATGGGAAATGATATTCCATACGCTCATAGCGACCAAACCCGGAAAAGCAATAAACCCTGCTATTAAACAGCATATAATCATCCCGACAAAGATTAATCCTCTTATTCCGCGTATTTGAATTATATTAAGATTTTTTTTCATCCGCTTCACCTACCATTTTTAGAAACTCATCCTCATTCAATATTATAACACCTAAATTTTGAGCTTTGTCTAATTTTGACCCTGGATTATCTCCTGCGACAACAAAAGAAGTCTTCTTAGATACTGATGAAGATGTTTTTCCGCCCATGCTTTTAATTTTATCTCCGGCTTCATCTCTTGTCATGCTCTGCAGCGTGCCGGTCAAAACAAAGGTTTTTCCCTCGAGTTCATTTGTTCTGGTTTGAATATTATTTTCAAAACTAAATCCAAGTGCGGTAAACTCATCTAACATTTCAATATTTTCCGGAGAATTAAAGAATTCGTATACACTCTGTGCAATTTTACCGCCAATACCTTCTATATTAGCAAGCTCCTCCGGAGATGCATTCATTAAGCTCGTTAATGTCGGGAATTCGGCAGTAATTATATCCGCAGTTTCTTTACCCACATGTCTTATAGAAAGAGCTGTAACAAACCTGTTAAAAGGACGTTTTCTGCTTTCTTGTATAGAATTATACATATTTGAAGCGGATTTTTCCTTTACCAAATCCAGTTTCAAAAAGTCTTCCTCTTTCAGTTTATAAAAATCGACAGGTGATTTTACCAGTCCTAAAGAAAATAATTGTGCTATAACAGAAGGACCTATAAAATCTATGTCCATTGCTTCTTTAGAAACCCAATACTCCAGTTTGGCTTTCATAACAGACGGACATTTGTCATTGGAACAATACAGATTAACTTCACCCTCTCTTACCGCAAGCGGAGAATTACACTCCGGACAAGTTTTAGGGGGTTCGTATATAGGAAGCTCATTATGTTCCTCAGAGTCCAAAACTTTTATAACTTTAGGGATAATTTCAGCGGCCTTTTTTATTAAAACTCTGTCGCCGACTCTTATATCAAGCCTTTTTATTTCATCAAAATTATGCAGACTTGCCCTTGAAACAGTACTTCCGGCAAGCAAGACAGGCTCTAAAATTGCTACAGGAGTTACGGCGCCTGTTTTTCCGACACCTATTTCTATATTAAGAAGCTTTGTTGAAATCTCTTCCGGCGGGAATTTAAACGCTGTTGCCCACTTAGGCGCTCGTGAAGTAAACCCTAGTTCTTTTTGGCAGGCAAAACTATTTACCTTAATTACAACCCCGTCAGTTGCATAATCAAGGCTAAATCTTTTAGTTTCCCACTCTTTGCAAAACTCTATAGCCCCCTCAACATCCTTCACAAGCCTAATATTAGGATTTGTTTTAAAGCCTAGCTGTTTTATATACTGCAGACTATCCCAATGCGTAGACGGTATTGTATTGCTTCGCTCCACAATAGCAGTATATGTAAACATAGACAGGTCGCGTTTTGCCGTAATTGAGCTATCAAGTTGGCGTAAGGAGCCTGCAGCCGCGTTTCTGGGATTAGCAAAAGGTTTTTCGGACTCTGCATTTAATTTTTCAAAAGAAGAAATCGGCATATAAATTTCTCCCCGCACCTCTACGTCCGCATCTTCAAAAAGCTTGAGCGGGATTGCCTTAATTGTTTTCAAATTTTGTGTAATTTCTTCCCCGATAATTCCGTTTCCGCGTGTTGCACCAAGTGTAAAATACCCGTTATTGTAGGTCAAAGCTATAGCAAGTCCGTCTATTTTCAACTCACACACAAGCTCAACATTTTCCCCACACTCTTTCGTAACCCTTTCATACCATTTTCTTAATTCATCATAATTATAAGTATTATCAAGGCTGTAGAGTCTGTATTTATGCTTAATTTCTTCAAAGCCGCTGCTAATACCGCCGACACGTTGAGTCGGGCTGTCCGGTGTAATAAGTTGAGGATTTTTTTCTTCCAGCTCCTTTAATTCAGTAAAAAGCTTATCATACTCAAAATCGCTTACTAAAGGATTATCAAGGACATAGTAATTGTACGCAAGTTTATTTAGTTGTTCTCTTAAAAATTCAATTCTGCTCTGTTCCATGATGATATACCCTTATAACTGCAGCCATAATCCAGAATGTAAACTGTATCTGCGGTCTGAAGAATACTGTATCTACAAAACCGTGGACAAGAATACCTGTTATCGATATAAGCGACGCTAAAACGTATATGTTAGAAATGTTTTTGACGGCTTTTTTTATAATAAGCACAAGAAAACCTAAAAATGCAATCAGTGCAAAAATTCCGCTTTCAACAGCTGTTTCAAGATAAATATTATATGCACTCAAAGCATCAAAACCGGTTTTCATATAAAGCCCGTAGATTTCTCTAAAATTTTGGTTTCCGACGCCGATACCCAAAAGCCAATTGTCTTTAAACATATGCAGGCAAGACTGGTACACATTAAACCGGAAGGAATTTGAACTGTCGCTTCTCATCGCAAAAATTGAAAAAATTCTTGCTCTTAAATTTGCGATAGATAAAATCAATAAAAATATCATCGCTGAAACCGATACAGCAAGCGTTGTAAATATTTTTTTGTACTTAGGTTTCAAAAGCTTATAAATAATGACGCCAAGTAGCACCAACTGGACAAAGTAACCTATATAAGCTCCCCTGCATCCTGTAAAAACAAGTGCAATAGAAGCTAAAAGTCCGAGCGGTAATGCAATTTTTTTAGAAAGCGTTATTAGTGCCGGAATACATGCAAGCATATACCCCCCGAAGAGATTAGGATTATAAGGTTTAAGCGTCCCGTAAACCCTTGTCATAACTTCTTCCGGATTTAATCTTGAAGTATCCTGCCAGCCGGAAATTTCTCCGACCGATACGAAATTCTGCACAAATGCTATAACAGTTTCAAATGCTACACATAGAGCATAAGCAAAGAATATGTATTTTATTTTATCTTTATTATCTTTTAAGTAGTGAATCAGCGAAACATAAAACCCTAGATATGTTAAGGTTTTAAAAAATCCTTTTAGGCTCAAGTAAAATAGAGATGAACCTGCAACACTTACCACAACAAGAATAAAATATAACAGTAAAAATTTATCCGCATTACTCAGTTCAAACTTTTCACCGGATTTTGTCAGAAGCTTTATAATAGTAAGAATTATTGCAAACAGCGCAAAATAACCGATAAAATCGGAGGGTGCAAAAGTAGAAGTTAATATTACAAGAAAAATATTAACACCTATAAGCCAATCAATGTTATTAAGTATCAAACTTTTTTCACTAATCGGTTTAAAAACATTTTGAAAAAACGATAATATCGGATTTAAAAACATATTTATCCTACAAGATTGTTAGCTCCGGAATCTTCCATATTTACATTAGAAGAAACTCTTACATCAGAAATTGTACCGTTAAATTTATAATTTTCCCCCTCAAGAGTTACCGGCAGACCCATTTTAATTTTATTTCCGCCGACTACAGCTCCGTCTTTTGTAATTTTTGCTGTATCAGTAATAGTAACAACCGCGTCATATATTGCAGGCTGTGCAGGATCGTTTATAAGGACATACTGCTCCTTTACCCTCTGGGAAGGAACCGCTGTCTGTCTTGCCTGTGAAGTAACTTTGACAACATTTAACTCTGTATAAGGCACATTTCTTATAGTAATAAAAGTTTTATCCTCTGCCTTAATAGGGAATTCTTCGCCGGTTACAGTCACACCGCGTAAAAATACTTGAAATGTTATTGCAGAAGTAGCTTCTATCTGCTTGTCAGCAGTCTGTCTGAAATGTTTCATTGTCACAACGCCGACAATAAGCACTGCTATAACTCCAAGAACAATAATAATATCAACAATATTAAAATTTTTCATTTAAAATTTTCCTCCTGTTACTCTTCTAATTCTATTTTATTAGGAATTGAGTTTATAATCTCATCAATAGTTGTAGTGGCGCATCCGTACTGTTTGATAACTATACCGGCTGCGATATTCCCTATAATAGCTGCATAAACAGGGGCTGCACCGACAGCAAGAGCAAGTGTATAAACCGCCGTAACCGTATCACCGGCACCTGTCACATCGAAAACTTCTGCCTTATTAAATACAGGGATATGCGTATAGTGATTGTTCTTTTCTACAACAACCATACCTTCAGCACCGCATGTTATAAGAACAGCCTCACATCCGGTCTGACCTAAGAGAAGATTTCCGGCTTTTACAAAGTCTTCTTTATTCTTCAAATAGTATCCAACGTGTTTCTGCGTATCCGGCAGGTTAGGCGTCATTGATGTAATGCCCTTATATCTGTCAAGATCCTTTTGCGCATCTACAATAACTTTTTTATTGTATTTATGAGCGGTATCAACAACACATTTTATAATATTGTCTGTTAATGTTCCAATATGATAGTCTGACAGAATTACCGCATCATGTTCCGGCACCAGCTTTTCAATTTCTTTAATCATTTTTTCTTCTGTTTCTTTTGAAATAGGCGCATTTGTCTGTCTATCGATTCTCACTATCTGCTGGGTAATAGAGTGAGAGCATGAACCGGAAATTCTTGTTTTAGTTATAGTCTTTCTTGTTTTATCCTTTATCAGAGATGAGCAGTTTATTCCAGCTTCATTAAAGGCATTTATCAAATCATTGGCTTGATAATCATCCCCAATAATTCCTATAACACTTACTTTTCCGCCGTTAATCTCCGAAACGTTATGCGCGGCGTTAGATGCTCCACCAAGAATATATCTGGTATGTGTATGTTGTAATATAAGCACAGGAGCCTCACGCGAAATACGCTCCGTATCGCCGTATACCATTTCATCCAGAGCCAAATCGCCTATGACCAGGATTTTGGCTTTATTTAAACTTTTTACAATCTCTTTCAGTTTCTCTCTATTTATATCCATATCAAACCCGCTTATGATTGCCTTATATCAAAATATCATATATAATGTATTTATATCATACTACAAAAATGAAAAGAGAGTCATAATGGCTGGCAAAAATGTATTTAATGATAAAGACTCTATGGATATAAGCGAATTAGCTTCTTTAAATGATGATATTTCGCCGGAGTTAATAGAACAGCTTCAGCAGAAGCTTGCTCAAGATGCAAAAAACCTAAGCGGTGAAAAGAAAGCAAAAGATAATATTAGTGCAAATTTTGATGAAAGTGACGATACTACACTTTTTGAAGAGCCTAAAGACGAAAATAATATTAAAGAAGATGCTAAGGCAGAACAAGTTATCCCAAAGAAGCCTATAAATATAGAAGAAAATTTTGATGATAATTTTATAAAAAAATATAAAGCAAAACTTAATAAACAACAGAACAGCTCAAATATAAAAGATGGTCAGGAAGAAACATCTATTACAAGTGCAGCATTTGCAGAAAATGAGGATAATTTGAATGCTGAACAAAATAATTCTAATAATATTGAAGCTGTTTCTCGTGGAAATATAACAGAAAGAAAGCTTACAACAGAGCAAAAAAATTATAACGACAGTTTGGATTTTTTAGACGGTAATGTTAAATACTCAAAGTATGTTATATATATAGATCCGCAAAATGTTGACTTTATAGAAAGTTTGACTGTAAAAGAGCGTAAAAACTTGATTAACAGAATTTTGCGCGAACAGGATGACATTGCAATCACAAAACAGCGTTTTCGCATTATACAAACTGTTATAAAACATGCGATTGTTGCTATTTTAACAGTAGCAATATCTGTTCCTGTTATATATATTACAATAAATGCTTCCCTTGAAGCGACAATAAATAACTACAGGCGCTCTCAATCTATTTTCCAAACCTTATATAAAGAAAAGGGCAAGATTACGCAAAATCGTTAAACTTCATCTTGCTTGTCCAATATAAGATTTGCAACAGAGTGACCTAACTTATAGCCCCCTATGGAAGCCATTACAAATGCAAGTCCTTTTAACGCGCCCGGCAGGAACTTAATAGACTTATTGCATACCTTTGCTGTTTCACAATAATCTTTTAATGCTGAAGCCTGCTTCTCTAAGAACGGATTTTTCTTATAGTAGCCTTCTCTTGCAACAGGAACTTTCTTGCCTGTAACCTCATCTTTTTTCATCATAGGCATTCCGATAACCCTCTTTGCAATGGCTTCTGAACCAAACATTGCGCCGAGAGCAAGCCCCTCGCTTACTGCGGCATCTGCTTTATCATCAGCGCAAGCTACTTTTACAGCACCTGTTGCTACAATCAATGGATTTATATGATCTGCAGTAAAGTTTACAACTTTACCGATGCCGTTTAATACTTTGTCGCTTTTTGACAGAGCTTTTATAGATTCTTCAGCGCTGACAATACCGGAAGCTAAAGCATTTTTTGACTCTTTAGCTATATTAGCAACTCCTTTAGCTGCATTTGTAACCTGCCCTGCAGCTATATCAAAATTCATAGCGCCTACAAACGGATTATTTGAAGCAAGAGCATCAACTCCGTTGTTTGCTCTTCTTGATGAAAAGATTCCGCTTGATGTTATTGATGGCATAAATGCTGAAATTGCTAAACCTGATGTCATTTACTAAACCTTCACTATACTGTCATAAACACACTGTATTTATATAAAGTATTTTGGTAAACAAAAATTGCATAAAAAAGAAGAAATTTTACAAAACTTTACAATGCTAAAAAGCCATCTGGCTTAGCCTTACAGCCCTAAGCCTCTTCTAAATTTTCTTCCTCTTTTACAGGTTCTTTATAGATTTTCAGCTTAGTAATTCTTGCTCCGTCAACTTCCATGACAGTAAAGGTCAGACCGTTAAATGTCACGGTGTCGCCGACATTAGCAATGCGTCCCAAAATCTTAACAACAAGCCCTGCAATAGTATCAACATCATCTTCTTCAAACAGAGCTTCCTTTAAATCAAAGAATTTTACAAGTTCATCTATTCTCAGCATCGCATTTGCGATATAAGTATTTTCTGCAACCTCTTTTATATCGGCTTCCGTATCTTCATCAAATTCATCCTGTACATCTCCGATAATCTCTTCAAGAACATCCTCAAGCGTTATCAGTCCGGAAGTTCCGCCGAACTCATCAATAACAACTGCCATCTGGCAGTGCAGACGCTTAAATTCTATTATCAAGTTATCCAGCGTCATTGTTTCCGGAACAAGCATTAAAGGTCTTATGAGTTTATCGATTGAATAGTTCTCTTTTGTCATTGCAAGAGAATACAAGTCCTTAACGTGAATAAAGCCTAAAATCTTATCAATATTTTCTTCATATACAGGGTATCTGGTGTACTGATTCTTCAATGCTGTCTGGTTGAGTTCTTCATAAGAAATATCATTCGGAATACAGACCATGTCAGTTCTCGGAATCATAACCTGCTTTGCCATCAGATCAGAGAATTTAAACATATTATGAAGCATTTCGGCTTCAGTTTCATTTAAAACACCTTCGTTATAGCTGGCATCTACCAGCATATCCAATTCTTCTGTTGAATGCACAAGGGAAGCATCTTCAGAATTAGCATGGCAGGCTGACAAGATTTTATTGCCGGAAACTTCCAAAAGCCAGACAAAAGGCTTAAATATTGTAATAAACATATCCATGGGCCGTGAAATCAGCAGAGCAAGAGTTTCCGGATGTCTTAGAGCAATACATTTCGGAAGCTGTTCTCCTAAAAGCACATGGAAATATGTTACAAGAATAAATGATATCGGAACTGCTATAACATGAGCTGTTACAACAGAGTTTGAAAGCGGTAATAATCTTATTACAGGTTCTATTAGCTGAACTATTGTAGCTTCTGCTACCCAGCCGAGAGCGATACTTGCAATCGTAACACCGAGCTGTGCTGCTGCCAGCATCTTATTTACATCATCAACAAGCTTAAGCGCTTTTTTTGCGTTAGAATTTCCCTCATTGCACAATTGTTCTAAACGAGTTTTTCTGACTTTTACGAGGGAAAACTCTGCTGCTACAAAAAAACCGTTAACAAAAAGTAAAAATAATATAATAAAAATGTTTATAAATATGTCCGACAGGTTCATTTACTCTCTAATTACCTTTAAGATTATACATCTAATTTTACACTACATAAGAATTTTTTGCAATATAACCCTTACCATATTATAATTAGGTATGCAAAGAACCGGAGCATTTATAGTACCTACAGGAATCGGCGCGTCTATCGGGGGGTTTGCCGGCGATGCAAGCTTATGGGCGCGGAAATTTGCAAAAGAGTGCAGGCTGATTGTAAATCCGAATGTAGTTAATGCTGCGTGTTTTTCCGGTATTACGGAGAATATGCTTTATGTTGAAGGTTATTCTTTAGATGAGTTTTTTAAGGGCAAAATAAATTTAATGCCTTCTTTTGGCAATAAAATTGGGGTAATCTTTGATAAAGCAATTCCCCAGGATGTTTTGAACGTCCATATTAACACAATTAATGCGGTAAAAACAGTTTACGGGCTGAATATTACCGGTTTTGAGATTACAAAAAAAGAAGCCGGCGTTGAATTTTTTATAGAAAAATCCGGCATATCAACAGGAAATGTAAAAAACTTAGATACAATAAAAGAGGCAAGCTTAAAACTGCTAAAACAGGGGGCGGAAGCCTTAGCGATTGTGTGTCATTTTCCGGATGAGCAGGGAGATGATTATGCAAAAGGGCTTGGCGTTGACCCTGTCGGCGGAGTAGAAGCCGTTATTTCTCATTATATTTCAAAAGAGCTGCGTGTCCCCTGCGCGCACGCTCCTGCTTTCAGCGATATAACAATAACAACAGATATAGTTGATGCAAGATGTTCTGCTGAATATATAACACCGACGTTTCTCCCGTGTATATTAATAGGGCTCAATCAGGCGCCTAAGCTTACAGTTCAAAAAGAAGGCTGTATAAGCGTTAGTGACTTAGATTTTCTAATTGTTCCATACAATTCTATAGGCGGAATTCCTGTTCTGGAAGCAGTTAAGAGGGGAATAACAGTATACGCGGTTAAAGAGAATAAAACAATTCTTAACGTAACACCAGTGAATTTTAAAACAACATGTGTTATAATGGAAACGTACGATGAAATTAAGGAGAGCTTTTAGTATGAAGAAAACAAACAACATTTACCCAAAACTACTAGTATGTACTACTATTGCACTTGCAGCCTGTTTGTATACAGCGCCAGCACAGGCTATATTTGATAATTATGTAATAGATGGTAGTGGAGGACTTGGTAATTCAAAGAATAATAGTACTCTTCAGCATTGGCAAAGTACAGGTTTTGGTGGTGGTGGCGGAGGTATTAGCAGTGATGGTAGTGCTCCTGGTGAGAAAAATAAAAATCCTTATGAACCACCTACTAAAAAACCTGATCTTGATGATGGATTGACGGTTATTCCACCAGATGATGAACCTGATGAACCTGATCCTGACGGTTCTGGTGGCGGCAATGACGGTGATAGCTTGCCAAATGTTACAGGCGGAGACCCTACAGAGCTTGACCCGCCAGCAGCTAACGACCCTGGATACAATATCCCGACTAAAAATGGTATAAACTATCGTATCAAACAATAAGGTATAAAGGACATGAAACAATTCAAATACGGATTTACAATGGCAGAACTGCTTCTTAGTATCGCAATTATAGGCGTTGTTTCAGCTATGGGAATGACAATCGCGAAACATAGCTCTGAAAAAGCATATAATTTGTTTTATTATAACGGTTATATAAATTTATACAATGCTATTGCAGATGCTAAAGCTGAGTCAAAAGATACTAAAACCGATATTATGCAGCATGTAAATGAATTGTTAAACAAAGACCCTGCAGCTGAAGAAATTAATAATGTTGGAGATACAAAATATTTTAGAATTGATATGACTGTTCCTCAGGCTAAAACAAGAAGTAATGATGGACATGCCACAATAGGTCTGCTGTATATTAATGATGAAGTAAACAGTCTGCTGGTGCCGCTTGTTCCGAATAATGCAAACGTACCTAACTTGCAAAACAGACGGGATCTGCTCCCGACATACATTGATGATGGTCTTAGTGGACGCACGAAAAAAGTCGGTAATTCATATGAATATACCTCGCAGGTCTACTATTCATACAGAGAAGCATACTGCAGGCTATACAGAAACCAGTCTTTAACTGTAGACGGCGTTACTGTCATAAATTGCGCAGGAATTCCGCTTGATAACAATGCAAGAGGCTTCTTAAAAGTTGCAGATCCAAGAACAGCACGATAAAACAGAAAAGTAAAATTGGACAAAAAAATTCCCGAGCTATATTTTATCTCGGGAATTTTTATTTGTTATTTTGTTATTTTTATTTTAAATTGACCGTATTATTTTTTGCAAGGAATTCTGTAACTTTTTCATTTAGAACCTGCTGGGAAATTGCATTAAATACCCCAGGAGTCTGTGACAATTGTTTTACAAGTGTTGCCGGATCCATACGGTACATGCTGCCTAATTCCGCTAATTTTGCGTTGAAATCAGACTGAGCAACGGTTATCTTTTCTTCTTTCGCAATCTTATCAATTACAAGAGAATTTTTAACTCTTACAGCTGCATCTTCCTTTAAATCAGCCATAATTTTGTTATACCCTTGAGCTTCTACCGCCTGTTCCCAAGTAAAACCTTGCATAGAAAGCTTTTGTTTGTATTCTTCCACAAGTTGATCCGCTTCTCTATCAATCATAGACTGCTGTATGTCAACTTTTGCCTCAGATACAACTTTTTCAAAAACTGCCTTTTCTGAATTTGTTCTATCAATATCGGCCTTTTGATTGTCTAAGTATTTTTGGATATCAGCCTTTAAATCATCGACTGTTTTAAATGGTCCGATTTTTTGTACAAATTCGTCATTAAGCTCCGGCAGAACTCTTGTTTTAATTTCATTTATTTTGCACTTAAATACAGCCGGTTGACCTGCAAGTTTTTTCTCATGATACTCTTTAGGGAAAGTAACATTAATTTCAAACTCCTCGCCTAACGGTCTGTCAGCCAGTTGTTCCGCGAAACCTGGAATAAAGCTTGAGTGGGCTAAATCCAAAGTATAGTTCTTAGCATCGCCGTGTTCAATCTTTTCGCCGTTTGAGAAACCTTCAAAATCAAATACAACAATATCATCAGCAGTTGTTTTTCTGTCAGTTACAATTACAGTTGAAGCGTGCTGTTCAAGCAGGCTGTCAATTGATTTTTGAAGAGCATCTTCCGGTGTTTTGTAGGCGTCAACATCAACAGTTAAGCCCTTATATTCGCCGAGAGTAACTTCCGGACGGAGCTCAAGCTTTGCTGTAATTTTTAAATCTTCACCTATCTTATAGTCATAAGATTCAACATACGGCTGAGCAACTACATCAAACTCGTTTTCTCTTATAACTTGAGAAAATATCTTAGGAAGCGCATTTTCTAATGCTTCATGCTTAATCCTCTCTTCGCCGACATTTTGCTCTACAATATTTCTCGGAGCTTTACCCTTTCTAAACCCCGGAATATTTAGATATTGTGAAATGTGTTTTGCTGCATTGTTATAATAATTTACAGCATCTTTTGCAGGTATTGTAATATCTACTTTTACAATATTATCTGCTTGTTTTTCTACAGTTGTATTCATATTTTTATCCTCTTTTCTGCTGTTTATTATAAAACTACTACAAACAGAGGATAGATGCAATATTTATCTTATACCAAACCTTCTTTAACAGCTTTTACTGCAGCCTGCACCCTGTCATTTACGCACATTTTCTGTAATATTGAACATACATGCGCTTTTGCGGTATGAACACTTACAATAAGCTCTTTTGCAATTTCAGTATTGCTTTTTCCGTCTACCAGATGTTTAAGCACTTCGTACTCTCTTTCTGTAAGCGGAACACGTCCTTCTTCAGAAGACTTGTCTTTTAATATACCTATAGTTTCCTGTTTAGGGAATGAATCTAAGACTTTTCTTGCAATAACCGGATCAAGCCAGCATACCCCGTTTTTTACATCGCGAATTACGTCTGCAAGTTTTGAGGGATCAATATCTTTTAAGCAGTAAGCCATAGCTCCGGAGGATAATGCAGCGATAACTTCTTCTTCTCTGTCATGCGAAGTCAGAGCAATAACTTTGATATCTTTATTCATTTCCTTTACTTTTACAGTAGCTTCAATACCGTTCATGCCTGCAAGTCCTAGATCCATAAGTACAATATCCGGAGTATGCTGTTCTATTAATTTCAATCCGTCAATCGCATTATCGCTTTCTGCAACGACATTGATATCTTCGTTAGAATTTAATGCACACCTTAAGCCTACGCGTGTTAATTTAAAATCTTCTATGATAATTACGCTGATAGTCTTCTTTTCTGTACTTACTGCTGTTGTCATGTTCAAATCCTCCTAATGTTTTCACCCCTCTATTAAATAATAGTCACAATTCTTAGTATATTACCCGATTTACTAATATTTGGTTATAAAATCTATGACTTTTTTAATAGAATAGTTGTCTTCAACAATAAGAAGGCGTTTGTTTGTCTGTTCTTTTACATAATCCAAGCTTTTGCCGTCCAAAAACAAGTCTGTATAAGGCTTAAGCATGATAGAAGGGATTGCAATATAATCAGCTTCAACATCTTTAATTGCATTAATCAAATCTTCTGAGGTTATAAGCCCCGCAACAGTAATGCCGTCCCCCCAGTATGTTGAGATTACAGGCTTTACAATGCAGGTCAAATTCTTTATAAGGTTTAAGGATTTGCTTATATAGTTAAAAGCAGATTCTGATGCAACAGAGCATGCAAAACAAATTGATAGTTTTCTGCTGATTTTGTGAGGCAGTTTGATTCTGTCAAAATCATCCATAAGCATTCTAAGCGAGCCGACACCGTCGTCCAGCTGGGAGAAATTACCGTAATATGAGGCTTCGGGGATTTCTTTTCCAGCAAGCAGGAAGAATTCATCAGAACAGCAGACCTTTTTGTACTTAGAAGCTATTCTTATAGTTTCCTCTGCTACAAATTTATCAGCCGTTTTAAGCTCATCCCTTCTAAACTGCGTTACGCCGACCGGTACAATTGCAACAGAAAGCAGAGATTTACCTAAAGTACTTAAATCTTTTAAAGTCCTTTCCAACTCAGCTCCGTCATTTATCCCCGGGCATAGAACTATCTGCACATGAAAAGGAATATCCTGCTTTTTAAACCATCTTAAATTTTCCATTATCTTTCCTGCATTCGGATTTCTGAGCATTTTTACTCTTAATTCCGGATTTGTAGTATGCACAGAAATATAAAACGGTCCCAGATGCAGTTTTGCAATACGCTCCTTATCTTCTTCGGTCATGTTTGTAGTCGTTATATACGTACCTTGAAGATAAGAAAGCCTGTAATCATCATCTTTAATATAGAGTGATTTCCTTAAACCTTTCGGCTGCTGTGCTACAAAACAAAAAATACAGTTATTCAAGCAGGGCTTTATTTTATCAAAAACCGCGCTTTCAAAAATAATGCCAAGCTCCTCATCGTAATCCTTTTCCAGTTCAATCTCTTCTATACTTCCGTCTTTTTTCTGGATTTCAAGAGTCATTTCTTCTGTCTTACAATAAAAATTGTAATCTATCATATCTTTAAGCTTAAAGCCGTCAATAGAAAGCAGAATATCTCCGGATTCGATTTCCAGCTCCTCTGCTATAGAACCGCTTACAACTCCGCTAATCAGCGCCGGCATATTTAAATCCTTCCAGTAGTGAAATAAAATTTTTATACTCACAAATCATATTATCAAACACCATCTTTTGATAATATGTGAGATGCTGGCTTTCCAATTTATTCTTTGTTTCAATCAAAAGCATTTCAGCTTTTGTTTTAAGCAAATCCAGCAGTCTTAGCTGTTCCTGTTTTGTTAAAATATCTGCACAGGCGAGTTTGATTCTTGATGCTGTTAAAAATTGAATCGGGTTATCAAGGGGCTGTGACATAATAAGATTTTTTAATTCCTCTTCACCTTCTCTTGTTATTGAATAATATGTCGACGGACGACCGCCCGGCGACATTGTTTTTTGAGTCCGTACGTAACCGCCTTTTTCCAAACGATTTAGAGCCGGTTTTATCGTCCCGTAGCTTGGAGTTGTAAAACCTGAGAACAAACTTTTGATTTCTTTTGAAACTCCGTACATTGTCAGAGTTTTTCTGTCTAGTTCAAATAATATCAACAGCTCTATCATATTTGAATTATAGCACAATTAATAAAATTAGTTAAAATTTCTTAATAATTAAGCAATTTTTATGCTTAATTTAACTTTTAATAAGTATAGGAAAGGACGCAAGAGATGAGTATAACAGCTATCAGCACAAATGGAACAAAAGTATCTGCACGTAACTCTGCTTCTGTCAGCGGCAATGGAAACTCAGAACAGATTTTTATGTTTAAAAATTCTATCCAAGGCGATAGGTTAAAAAAGAAGAATAACTATAAAAAAAATCTTGAGCAGGCAAAAAATGAAAACAGGCTTGAATATCAAAAAGAAGAAAAGTTCTTCTTCGGGCTTATAACAAGAGAGGCAGAATATACCTATACTGCAAAAAGGAATGAAACAATTGCAGAAATTAGAGATAAATTTAATTTAAAAGACGGGGTGCTTATTGAGTTAAATCCCTGGATTGTAGATGTGCATGCTCCGCTTCCGGAAGGTAAAAAAATATTTTTTAGAGAAAAAGATATTATTAAATAAGCATTTAATTTAAATCACCCTTAACAATTGCAATAAATTCGCGAGCCAGCTTCTCGCTCCACTTTTGGTTTATTTCCTGCTCTATTAACGATAACGCTTCTTCCTTTGACATAGCTTCCCTATACGGTCTTTTTTCCAGTAGAGCAAAGTATGAATCAATGATTAAAATAATCTGGGATTCTACAGGGATATCAGTTCCTGAAATCTGGCTTGGATATCCTTTACCATCCCAATTCTCATGGTGTTTTTCTATTATAGGTATTATATCCACGATATTAGAAATTGGTTTAAGAATTTCACGCGCAGCAATCAACGGATGCTGTTTTATATAATTTTTATCCTCTTCAGTAAGAGGTTCTTTTTTTCGCAAAAGTTCTTTTGGAAGCATTGTATTTCCTATATCATAAAGCATTACTGCAACTTTAAGTCTGTCAATGGATTCCTTTGGCAGATCAAATCTTTTGCCAAGTAAAGAGGCTATTAGTACCTTCTGCTTTACACCGCCTGCTTGATGCTCCGGATTATATGTAGAAACAAGCGTATCTGCAACCTGATATAGTTTTTCATTGTTGATATTCATTTCTTGAAGCTTTTGTGCCAGCTGGTTTGACATAATTTCATCAATAGGAATCCTATGCTTTGAAAGAATATCAATAAATGTATTTATTGCAACATCCTGCCAAGAGGTTTCATACGCAGGTTTTGCAATTGTTACCCTGTTTCTGCCGTTGCGTTTAGACTCATACATAGCCTGATCAGTAAGCTCCAAAAGTTCATCTATATCATCAGAATGCTCCAGATAAGTTGCAACCCCGAGGCTTGCAGTTATATGTCCGATTTTTTCAAGATTCACTGCCTCTATAGCTTTTCTGATACGTTCCGCGGCTATACACCCGCCGGCAGAATCAACACCCGGAAGAATCAAGTTAAACTCTTCTCCCCCCATACGCGCCGGAATATCAATCGAACGCGCATTGCTCTTTAGGACCTCTGCAATAGCTTTAATTGCCATATCGCCGTAATTATGCCCGTATTTGTCATTAATCTGTTTTAAATGGTCTAAATCCAGCCCTATTACAGTAAATTTTTGATTCTGGCGTTCAGCACGAACAGCTTCTTTTTTTATATACTCTTCAAAATACCGCCTGTTGAAAAGTCCTGTCATGCCGTCCGTTATAGCTTGCTCTTTTACTGCCTGAAATAAATCTGCAATTGTTATAGCCAATTCTATCTGTTTTGCAAATAAACTTAGAAAATTTAATTCACTGTCGCTTACAGTTTCTCTAGATGAAAAAACTATCAACGAGCCGAAATGAGTCTGTTTTGAGGTCAACGGCACTAATATATATGATTTCATCTTTGCTTTTTTTAAAAAAGTACTGACCTTGTCTTTATCCAAATTTGGTATAAAACCGCATATCAGTTTTTCCAAATCCGCAGACTGATAAATTCTGTTGTTCAGCACCGCCTCTCTTAATTCATCAAACTCAGGGAACCTCATGTGATATTCCGTCACATCGCAGTTAAAATAATTATAAAACTGCACGCCCAAATCATCTCTTGATGATGCCACTATTTGCAGATATTTACCGTCATTATCGCTTTTTTGCTTTACTATAAAGCTGTACAAATAACCAAGCTCGCCTTGAAGGCTGTTAACTATAGCATTCAAGACACTGGACAAAGGTTTTGACGAATTCATCATATCCCAGATGTGCTGTAATGTAAGCATCTGCTTATTAGCCCTGTCAAGTTCATTTGTCCTTTGCGCGATTTCAGCTTCTAACTTAGCATTTCTCTCATAAACCTCAAGCAAAGACTGTCTTCCTGAATATACAGAAGATTCAACTTGATCTAATTTATTCTTAAAATTCCTAATACTGTCGAAAAAACCCACAAGTACTACCTTTTAATTATTACTTTTACAGTATAACATATTTTTACAAAAAATATAATAAAGAAACCCTCCTTGGCGGGAATTGAACCCACGACCTCAGGCTTCGGAGACCTGCGCTCTATCCAACTGAGCTACAAGGAGGTATGTATAATAAAAGTTTATCACAAAATATAGCAAAAAAAATTTTTACATGGTTTATAATATTAAATGAAAGGAGTTTATATGAGAATTCTAACAAATTACAATTTTATCCAGCATCCTATTGTCAATACTTTTAAAAGCACAAACAAAACCGAAGAAGAAATCAAGCAGGAAGAACAAAAGATAGATAATGAAGAACGAGAAATAAAAAGACAAATTGACCAGTTAAACAGGGAACAGTATAAGCTGGATCAAGAACAAAAAAAACTTGACCGTGAAAAAAATGAAATAGATAGACTTACAAAATAAATAATTACATATCAAGTCCTAAATCTAAAGTAGGGGCTTTGGCTACAATTGCACTTGAGGATATTATATCAACACCCGTAGAAGCAATGTCTGCAATGCTTGAAAGGGTAACATTACCGCTTGCTTCTACTATAGCTCTGCCATTTATTAATTTTACACAAGTGCGCATTTCATCTAATGTCATATTGTCAAGCATAATAATATCAACACTGCAGTTTAAAGCTTCTTTTACCTGCTCGATGGTATCACACTCTACCTCTATTTTATGCGCATGCGAAAGATTCTTTTTTAATTGTTCTACGGCTTTTGTTAATGAGCCTGCAAACTTTATATGATTATCTTTTATCATTGCACAATCAGCCAGATTAAAGCGATGCAAGGAACCACCGCCAGTTTTTACGGAATATTTTTCAAATTCTCGAAAGCCAGGTGTTGTTTTTCTTGTATCTACTATTTTAGCATTGTACTTGCCTATTGCTAATTTGTATTTGTAAGTTTCTGTCGCAATTCCGCTCATTCTCTGAATATAGTTTAGTGCAGTGCGTTCTCCCATTAAGATATAGCGTGCAGATCCGGTTATATCAGCTATCTTGTCGCCTCTTTGAATAATATCGCCGTCATTTTTATAGAACTTAACAGTTATTTTAGGAGATAGTATTTTAAATACCATTTTAAAAACACCCGCTCCGCAAAATATACCGTCAGCACGTGTATTAAGTTCACAAGTCAGAATATCATCTTCTTTTGTTAAATAATCGGTTGTTATATCTCCAAAACCTATATCTTCTTTTAATGCATTTCTTACATGGTCTTCAATAAAAAAATCATACAACATAGCTAAGCTCTTTCTCCTCGTATTTTATTATATTAGAATGAATAGCATTCAGATTAGTTGCACTATAGTCTGATCTGCAGTGAGCGCCGCGGGATTCTTTCCGTGCTAATGCACATTCTACTATTAAACTTGAAATTGTTAACATGTTACGATACTCATATTCATCCTTGTTTAAACATTTTTTGTCTCGCATGAATTCAGACTTCAGTCTGTCAATTTCTAATTTTGCCTTCAGTAAATCTTTCTCGTTGCGGACAATCCCTGCATAATCCCACATAAGTTCTTTTAAATGTTGTTTTAAGCTTTCTATATCATAATCTTCTTCACTTATTGGGCTTGAGTAAATGTTAATTATATTTTTTATTGATTCATCAATTTTGTGTGGTATTGTAAGATTCGCAAAAGAAAGATAATCTGCCAGTTCATATGCGCATACAACACATTCTAAAAGAGAATTACTTGCTAAGCGGTTTGCCCCGTGAAGCCCTGTACAAGAGCATTCTCCTATAGCGTACAATCCCTTAATATTAGTGCATCCTTCTACTGTAGCCTTTATTCCTCCCATGGTATAATGTGCTGCCGGTGCAACTGGAATAGGAGTATGAGATATATCAATACCGTTTTCACGGCACTTCCGGGATATTGTCGGAAAACGCTCAAATAACTTCATTCCGCTTATCATAGATGCATTTAAAAATACATTTGTTGAATGTTCTTTGTTCATTTCGCTATAAATAGCCCGCGTAACAACATCTCTTGGAGCAAGCTCGCGTTTATCAGAATAATGGGACATAAACTCTGTTCCCTCATGATTTATAAGCTTTGCCCCCTCGCCTCTGACAGCTTCCGAAATTAAAAACCTATTTTTATTTTTAGGACTCAACGCAAGTGCTGTCGGATGGAACTGAATAAACTCCATATCCTGCAATTCTGCACCTGCATTGTATGCAAGCGCCAAGCCGTCTCCGGTCGCGCCGTCAGGGTTTGTAGTAAACTTATACAGCTGGCCGCACCCGCCGGTTGCCAGAATTAACGCTGAGGTATAAACGATTTCATGTTCTCCTGTTAATTCATTGTATAAAATTACCCCCTTGCATTCATTTTCTGCATTAACTAAAAGCTCAACTGCCATAGACTGTTCTGCAATACTTATCGTATCATCACTAAGAACCGCATGGCACAGTGCATCTGTAATTCCCCTGCCGGTTGCATCACCGCCTGAGTGTAAGATCCTTTTTACACTATGAGCAGCCTCTAAAGTAAAATTTAAATCGCCCTTAGAATTTTTATCAAATTCTACCCCGCAGTTAATTAAATCATTTATAACTTCATCAGACGCTTGAGAAATATATTCAACTGTTTTTCTATCAGATAAACCAGCTCCCGCTTTGAGGGTATCAATAACGTGTGATTCTACGCTGTCTGCTGTATTTTGATGAACAACACCAACAATACCTCCTTGTGCATAGCGTGAATTACTTTCGCCTAAGGAGGATTTTGTAATTATTAAAAGTCCATCAGGTAAATTCATTTGCTGTGATATTTTTAAAGCAGCATACAAGCCAGCTGCACCGCTTCCTACTACTACCACTGAATATTCGGAGTATTTCATATAACACCTCAAGCCGGTTTATCTATAATACACTTCTATTTTACCTAAAAAATAAAGATAAAAATATAAAATAAATATAAAGATTTAGTTTTATCTAATTGTTAGTGTTAATATTTTGGGATGAAGTGTGTCCTCTATAATAGATTCTTCTATATTTATTGTCGGAGAAACCTCTTTTGCTTTAGCAATATCTTTATTATAACCTTCTAAATCTCCCAATTGTTTTTTTACAAAAGCTCTATCAACATATCCTCTTGCCAGATTGGGTTTTCTGTCAACTGCAAGGTTCCATACATTTAGTGCTAAATCCGGTCTGTTAATAGAGGTATATAATTCTGACAAACAAGCATAGCCCGCGTATGCGGTATTGTCAATATCAAGAATTGCATTACAATAAGACATAGCAGCTCTGTAATTACCGCCCTCTTTAAACAGCATTGCAACTTTTAAATAATCTGTAAAATCAATCTTTCCGGAATTAAGAAAGTCATTCAAAGCCCCTTTATAATCTCCTGCCATAAGACGTATATTAGCTCTGTCTTTATAAAGAGATTCTAATTCGCCATTAGCAATATATGTAGGGATTGTTTCAATAGCTCTATCCATTTCCTTAAGAGCCTTCTTTTTATTTTTATACATTTTTGCAAGATAAACAGCATTATTTCTATGGAAAATATATTCAGTTGCCTCTGCATTGTGCGTTACCTTTGAAATAAGGAATTTTGTATTGTTTCCCCAGAAACAAATTTGTAAAAACTTGTTTCCTGGTGGGGTACAGAGCCAAGCTACAAAAAGAAACCCTAGGACAATCCATAGTAAAAATTTTATATCGTTTTTTTTGTTTTGTGGCTGAAAATTATTTATCATACTGAACTCTCTTCTCTGTATATATTATATACAAAATATAAAAAAAAATAAAGCTTATTATCGTATAAATTTACAAAAAGTTGATAAAATAGAAATTCTATTGCTTTTTATAAGGTTAACAAAAATATTATAACTCTTTGGGGCCAGCTGCTTTGTTAACTCAGGGGTTAACATATAAGACTCTAAAAATCTTGCAAACAATTCAGAGTTATTATTGTAGTATTTGTTAAGTTTTGATATTTTATTATTTATTCTGGCAAGAGCTCTTTTTTTTGATCTTAAAAGAATATAAGCTTTTTCTTCTAAAGATAATGATGGAAATTCTTTGTCAAGATTCTCTAAAGAATAGATATGTTTAAAAATTTTGATTTTGTCATGCTTTAATAAATGGTTAATAGGGAAGGAAAGCTGTTTTTCAATATGTAAATATCTTTCTGAAGATTTAAACCCTGGATAGACCGTTTTTATTGCGGTAGAAAGGTTTTTTATCTCTTTTGTTAAGCTTTCTTTTTTATTGAAAAATGATGCAGCAGTCTCTTTAGGGATTTGGTTTACTGTTATATTTCTTAGTTCTTCAACAATGTCTTCTGTTATATTCGGAAATATAAAATCCAAAGATGTTAAAGTTCTATCATAACAGGAGTGAAGATAGTGAGCAAATTCATGTATAAGAACAGCAATAATTTCTTCTTCTGATAAATTTCTAGACACATCTATACGATAATCATTCCTGCATCTTAAAAAGACACCGCGATTGCCTCGAGCTTTATTTTTTCCGATATTAACAGCAATCCCTAAAGATTCTAAGTAGTTTTTTATCTCTAAGATTCTGTTTCTTTTACCAGCCATTTTAAATAATCTTCACTGCAATCAACAATGGGTAATGCTATAATTTCCGGAACGGTGTAAGAATGCAAGTCTTCTATGACAAGTTTTATTTTTGCATAGTTGGAACGACGTGTTTTTATCATCATCAAAATTTCTTTTTCTTCACAGATTTCTCCGTCCCACGAGAAAACCGAATGTACTTTATCAATCATGCTGACACAGGCTGCTAATTTATGTTTCATTATGATTCTTGTTATATCTTTTGCAATCTTCTTATCTGGCACAGTACAGTAAATTACTATTATATCCATATTTTCTCCTTTACAGCTTAAATATTTTACCTGGATTTAAGATATTGTTTGGATCAAACATTTTTTTTATACTTTTCATATAATCAAGAGCTTTTTTATCTATCGTACTCTCTATGTAAGAAATCTTCTCCAGCCCGACTCCGTGTTCAGCAGATATTGTTCCTCCTAATGAAACAGCAAGTTCATACATTTCAGATTTAGCCCTTATGTACCTTTTAAATTCCTCGTCATTATCCAGGTTTAACGCAACCTGCGGGTGAATATTACCGTCTCCGACATGCCCTACAATACAAACTGTTAAATCGTATTTACGGCATATGTCCCGGCACTCCTTAACCATCTTAGCAAGAGCAGTTCTGGGTACTATAATATCATCCGTTACGACATCCGGAGCCAATTTAGCAGTAGCGCCAAAGCTGGCTCTTCTTGCGGTCCAAACGGCATCCTTATCTTTATCGGAAGATGCTATTGTTAAAGATGAAGCTCCTGCTTCTAAAAATGCCAGTTTCATACAGTTAACCTGCTTTTCCATAGAGGATTCAAAGCCGTCAACTTCAGCAATCAAAACAGCTTCCTTTTCGATATTCAACCCGCAGGGATAAAATCTTTCAACTGTTGTTAAGGCATTCTTATCCATAAACTCAAGAGCTGACGGAAACACCCGTTCTCTAATAACATTATTAACCCCTTTTATTGCATCATCAATATCATCAAAATAGGCCATTACTACCCGCGAAGCTTCGGGTTTAGGTATAAGTTTGAGTTCAGCTTCCGCAACAACAGCCAGAGTGCCTTCACTTCCTATAATTAATTGGTTTAAGTGATAGCCCACGGCATCTTTAATAGTTCCGGCTCCTAATTTCATAACAGAGCCATCAGCAAGAACAACAGTTAAATTAAGAATATAATCTTTTGTTGTGCCGTATTTAAAAGCCAAAGCACCGCCAGACGACTGAGCTATACTTCCGCCTATAGTAGAAACAGTATAATTGGAAGGATCCGGCGGATAAAACAGTCCCTTTGATTCTGCAAGTTTTTTTATATCAGCCAATACAACGCCAGGCTGAACGCGCATCGTCATATCTTCCGGATTAAAATCCAGAATCTTATTCATTTTAGACAGGTTTAAGACAATTCCGCCCTTAGGGCAAACACACGCACCAACCATATTAGTTCCCGCTCCCCTTGATATTACAGGGATTTTCTTAGAATTAGCATATCTTAAAACTTTTTGTATATCTTCTATACTCTCCGCAAAGACCACCGCTTCGGGAACTTTTCCATAAGTTTTAGAGTTTGTAGAATCTTGTGCATAACAATATCGTTCTTCATATTCAGAAAGAACATTTTGTTTTTTTACAAGAGTTTTTAAACTTTCTATATTATTTTTCAACAACATGTGACGCTATTTTTTCAATACTTTTATTTAATTTTGCTATTTGCCTGTCCATTCCGCCGACTTTTTTGGTTAATTGCTGCGTATCTTTTGGATTTATTAACGCCATTGCTTCTTCCAGCTTAGTTTCCAGCATATCAATTTTGGTCTGCTGAGATGCCATCTTATCGTCCATTGCAACCAAGAAACGATTTAATGTTTCTTCCAGCGGACTCATATCTATTTTATTATTTTTATTGTTTATTGTTGTTTCCACAATTACCCTGTCCAGCTTAGCTTCCAGAGAAGAAATCCTTTTAGCCTGCTTTTCGAATACGTTGCTCAAAGCCTCAATTAATTCTGTACTGTCCGTATTATCTTCAGCCTCAGCCTTTAAATCCTCAAGCATAACTTTTATCTGCCCGATATCATCAAGTGTCTCCACCTTATCAGAAATCGCTGTAATCTGCGCTCCGGCATTGTCCACCCATTCTGCAAGGTACTCAAACACTTGATTAAAGACTTGATTAGTCTTAGCACCATTTTGTATCATTGAATTTATAGCGCCAAGTTTGTTATCAATCCTGTCTATTCCTGCTTCGTGTGCAAAATTTCTGGTTCTCTCATCAAGATCATTGATAACTAGTTTAAAATCCTGCAGATTTTCTTGCAATGTTTTATATGATTCGTCTGATGCTAATATAAGCTTATTTGTTCTTGTACTTATACTTACAATATCTTCTGAAAGTGTATTAAAATCCTGTTTAAATTCTTCCAGTTCAAACTTTGGCATTTCTGTTTTTATAGATTCAACCAATTTATATATATCATTGGTTGATGTTATAAGTTCTTCAAACTCTTTAGACTTATTATCTTCTTTCATTTCATTAAGAACAAGTCTAAGATTTGCGATATCAGACTCTAAATCCTGCAGGCTGTAAACATAATTAATATCTCCATTAGAAGATATTATAGAATTAATTTTGTCATTGATATTATTAATATCATCTTTTAATAAATCAATTTTATTATCGACAACTGTCAGATTTTCTTTTACATTTTCTACACTATCAACAGTTGTTACGATATGACTCAGTATAGTAATAAGCTCTGAGTGTTTTTCTTGAATAAAGTCTAATATTTCTTCCTGCTCTGCAACAAATGAAATCTGATTAAAAACATTTATAAATTGTGTGATTATATCAGATTTTAGCTTATTCAGCTCTGATTCAAGATGTGCATCATTTGTACTAATATTTTCCGCCAGTTCTTGTACAGATTGCTGTATTCCGTATTTAACTAAGGTATTCATTTCTGTAAGTTCAGGCAGATTATTACAGCATAGTTCACTTATATCTTCAAGATAGCCTAATTGCTGGCTTACGAGATTTTCTATCCCTGATATCTGATTATTTAAGGAAGCTTGAAATGCTTCATCAAAGGATTTATTCAAAATTTGTGCTTTTAAATCTACAAAACTTACCCCCAGTTCACTGATAGAATTATTTATACTTTCTACCATAGATATAAGGTTCGAGTGGATTTCATTTTTAGACTCCATAAATTTAGAAACCAATTCTTGCACAGAAGCTTGAATTACTTCAAAAGAATTATTGTAACGTGACGAAATAATCTTAACTTCTTCATACTTATCCACTACTGTATCAATAAATTTCTTATCAAATAATGTCAATTTTTCTTCAAATTTTTTTGAAACATTTTCTTCAATGAAATCCGAGATCTGTTGATTAAGCTTTTCTGTCATTGATGATACAAGAATCTCATTCGCTGCTTTTAAATCAGACAAAGCTGATGTAAAGACGCTCGCCTCTAGTAATTTATTAATATTACTTAAAACATCTTCTGCAGAGCGTTCTAAATCACTCCTTAAATTGTCTAACTTATGATTTATAATAGAAGAATCTGTTTTTACATCAAGATAGGATTTTAAATCATTTATATAGTTGTAAATATAATCTTCAATAGAACTTTCAACATGAACGGAAAGTTTAGAAAGTTCATCTTTCTGTGATTCTTTAAACAGTTCAAACTGTTCTAATAAATCTTTAACAATAACATCTGTTTCAGCCTCTATATTATGCGTAATATTCTCAAACTCTTTCTTAACTAAATCGATAATAATATCTTTGCAGGCAGAAGTGTTTTGCTTACTGAGTTCTGTTTGCTCCAGTATTTTATTTGCAAACGCTTCCATTGTTTGGAGTTCTCCTGCGGATATATCAGCGTTAGAAGCGAGGATGGTATTAACTTTATTGTCTATAGATTGTTCTACATCATCCATTAAGACTTTGCTATTGTTTATTAAGACTTCTGTAATAGCCGAAACTTCTGTTTTTGTAACATTTTTAGCTTCTTCAATCAAGACATTAAAAGAACTGCTTAATTCTTTTAATTGTGCTTGAAAAACGTTCATCCTTGCTATTTCGTCCTTGTCCATCCTATCATTTAAAGAGTCAAACATTGTCTTCAGTTCAAGAAGATTTGTATTCATCTCTTCAGAAATGCGAGTCCCATTATTAGCAAGCTGTGTTGTAAAATTTAAAGAATGTTCTTCAAATAATGTTTGAATTTTTTCGTTCAAAGCAGCTGTCTCAGTAGAGATGTCAGCGGATATGGAATTGTGGATTTCCTCCAATTGATTTTTTACGCTTGTTTGTACAGATTTTAGTTCTTCTATAATATTTTTAGCATTTTCTAGTGTACTATTTTGTTGAGAATATGCAGTGTTTTCTAAAAGTTCATCAAATTCTGTAAATTTTGTATCTAACAGAGCTGTTATCTCATGTAAATCTGTTGAAATAGATGTTTTTAAATCTCCTTTGATGTCAGCAGATGCTACAACAACGGATGCAGCAACTTCTTCATTTTTTGCTGTCAAATCTTTAAAAACATTCTCAAGTTTATTTAGGAGTGTGACTGTATTCTCAGACAGTGATGCTGATAAACCGCTTTTTAGTTTGTCAAAATCGTTTTTTATACTGCTGATTTTTGTTTTTACGTCATTATTTAATTCTGTTGCAACAGTTTCAACAGTTTGCATTTTACCAGAAATTTCTTCAAATTTTTCGTTGACTTCTTGAGCTTGAATATCAAGCCCTGAATCTACAAACTTTGCCATATCATCAAGCTGTGCTTTAACATTTGCAATTAAATCTTGATTAGCTCTTTCTAATTTCTTTGAGAAATCTTCCAATTTTAACTTTAAAGAATCATAATCTGCCGATGTAACTTCGATATTTTCATCCAAAACTGCTTTTAAATTAGAGGCAATTTCCTTCACTTGCAAGGACAATGCTTGATTTTGTTTATCAAGAGTTGTATTTAAAACAGAATTTAACTCTAAGACTTTATTTTTTATAAACTGTCCTTGTTTTTCAGATTTCCCAGAGATATCGTCAAATAATCCTTCAATTCGTTCTTTATATTGACATAAGGCAGTGGCAACAGAGTCACTTACTTTTTCTGATATAACGTCCAGTCCTTCATTTAATTTTTCACTGATTTCAGTTGTTCCTTTTTTAAGGAACTCTTCTATATTGTTTGTTAATATTTCAAAATTATGTTCCAGTATAGAAAGCTGGTGAGTAAAGTCATCATCTATAGCTGTATCAACTTCATTAATACGTTCTGTCAATTTTGTAAAGTCTTGGACAAGAATGTCAATGTTTTCTTTAAAAGTTGCAGCATTCTTATCATTGAAAGAATTCATCAGAGCTTTAAGTGATACAAAGTTATCAAGAAGCTGTGCAAGAGTTGACGTCAAGGAGTTTGTCGTGGCAGCAGAAAGTGAATTTACTGAAACATCAATTTTTTCAAGACCATCAGACAGCTTATCAAGCTTACTATCAAGTCCTTGATTTATTTCTTTATTTGAATTTTCTAATTGTAGAGATGCATCTGATATTTTTTCAGCGTAATCCTCGAAGTTTAAGCGCAATTCACTTATCATTTCCGAGATATCAGATTTTAACTCATTTTTTATAGTTATTGTATTTTCTATATTTTTTGAATAAAAATTCTCGGAAGAAAATTTTAATTCACTGATTTTATCTGCATTTTCACAGGTAAATTCTTGTTTAAAATCTTCAATCTTACTAAGGAGTGCATTCTTTAGCGCAACAAGTTTTGAGTCAAATTCAGCCTGTAATTTTTCTGCAGAGGCTGTCATACTTGTTATATTTGAATTTAAAGAATTATTATTAACTGTTAATACATTATTAAGTTCATTAAATTTATCCTGAACTTCCAAAAGTTTATTATAAGAATATTTAATTTGTTCCTTTAAGTCTGCACAGTTTTTTTCAATATTAACATTAACAGTGCTTATTTGTTCAATATTATCATTTTGTACTTTTATAAGACTATTTTCGACTTGTGTTCGTATAACATCTACAATGTCCCTGACATTTTCTATGTAATTTAAATTGTTTTCTTTTACTGCTTCTGTTATATTAGCAAGCTTAATATCTATACCGTCCAGATTTATATCCTGCTTTTCACTTACATATGATAGTATATCCACAATTGAAGATGAGATATTTTCAAGGATAGGTTTAATATTATTTAATGCTGATAGCTGCGCCTGTTTAAATTCATCTTCAACACTGTCAAGACGGCTTATTAATAATTCATATTTCCCGAATAAATCATTAGAAAATTTATCAGCTAATTCATTAGAAGAATTCTCTATCGCAGAAGACAAAGCTTCTTTTGATGCATATAGGTCTACTTTTAAGTCCTTTACTACATTAACGAAATCTAAGCCCAGCATATCTTGAACAGAAGTTTTAAGTTCTGAAAATTCACGTTTAGAATTATTTATTTCTATTACAGAAGCATCCAGTTTATAATCAATAACACCGGTCAGATTTTTAATATTATTAATCTGTTCGACGAGCTGGGTTGATGAATTATAAACAGATTCTTCCTGTTTTTCAAGAGAGGTCTTTAAGCTATTTTCAAAAATAGCAAGCCTGTCTGTAACATTAGAGAAGATTGCATTATTTGCTGATACAATATTTTCATCTATTTGGGATATTACAGTTCTTAAATTTTCTATATTTTCAACAACGTCGCCAAAGTTCTTTTCGCACAGATTTGACAGGGCAAGTTGTGCTTCTTTAAATCTAGAATTTAATATATCAGTACTGGAAGAGATATCATTTAGAGTTCGTGCGAGGCTGACATCTACAAGCTGTGAAAGCTTATTAGCAGCGTCATTAACAGAACTTTTTAACTCTTGTTCAGACTTATTAATAGTATTTATAACATTTTGGAAACTAATATTTATGTCAAGTGCCTTAATGTTATTATTAATTTTTTGAATTTCGTCAGAAACATTAACAAATGCATTCTGGAGATTCAAGGAGCCTGCAGTAATGTCCTTTAAAGTATCTTCTAATGATACTTTAAAATCTTCAAAACTCTGATTTTCAGAAATTTCGCGCAATGTGTTTTCTAAGCCGATGAGCCTGTCCAGAATCAATTGTGTATTTTCTTGGTTATTACCTTCCAGTAATGCCTTCAAACCGGCGATAATATTAACTGATGCATCAATTTTTTCAGCAAGATTGTCTATTTTGTAATATTTGTCTGCCAGTCCGTCAACAGCTTCTGTTAATTCATGATTTTTAGCAGTTAGGTCACTGAGCCATTTTTTTGTGCTGTTTATGTCTTCCTGTGTAGCCAAAACTTTTATTGAATCTTCTATTTGCAGATTTTTTTTATCAATCATCTGTAGTGCTGATAAAATAGTATTTGAAGAATTTACAACATCAGTAAGCTGAGCATCAAATCCTTTTATAGCATCTGACTGATCAATTTCAGAGAGTCTGTTTATGAGAGCTTTAAAGTTTTCATTAAGACTCAAAACAATAGAATCAAAACCGTTGCTTAAATGCTCCATGTCAGTCTTTAACAAAGATATACTTTTTAAGATGTCTTTTTTTTGTGAGTCGTCAGAACGCATAGCATCTAAGCGAAGCGTTATATCTGTTAAAGCTTCTTTTTGAGAAACAACTTCTCTTGAAAAAACTGATAAATTTGTTGCAACAATGTCGAAAAGTTCTTTTGCTTCACTTGATTTTAAAGAGTCAGAACTGTTTTTTAATAAATTAGAAAAAAGGGATTCTATAGCTCCAAACTTCGAAACGAGAACGTTATGTCTTTCATCTAGATTTTGCTTTAATTCAGACAGAAATATTTTAATTAAATCAATATCTTCTTCTGTATTTAGTTTTTCAAGCTTGGAATTAATTCCTGCCAAAAGTTTATCAACATCGGACGTGTTCAAGATACCTTGCGCCCTTATTGAATTTAAAAGTGTTTTTATAGTATCAAAATTTTCGGTAATCTCTGAAAAATTATTTATTTCTGCCATATACTTACTCTATCCCACATTCTACATTCACCACTTATTATATACTAATATAAAAATAGTGACAAATACCAATTTTTTTTCTAAGATTAACATATGAATTATATATTTTTTCTACTAATTAGTTTATCAATTATTGCAGGGATAATAAATAACAGGCTGGATGAAGTTGTAAACTCCATGCTCTCAGGCGCTGATACAGCGGTAAAAATATCCTTGTCCCTAATAGGAATCATGGCTTTTTGGCTCGGAATTATGAGAATAGCAGAAAAATCTGGTCTTATACAAATTATCTCCAAAGTTCTTACGCCGATAGCAAAAATTCTTTTTAAAGATGTCAAAAAAGATTCTCCAGCAATAGGCGATATTGCAATGAGCATAAGCGCTAACGCCCTGGGGCTTACAAATGCAGCAACGCCTATCGGGCTAAAAGTAATGAAAGAACTGCAGGAAGAAAATCCGGAGAAAGATAAGGCAACAGACGCAATGTGCATGTTCTTGGGAATGAATACCGCAGGATTTCAAATTATTCCGGCAACGGTAATTGCGGTTCTTGCAGGAATAGGCGCAAAAAATCCGACGGAAATCGTATTGCCGACACTTATAGTAACAACATTGTCATTTTTGACTGCTATTATAACTGCCTTAATATTTAAACGTATATGGAGGAAGTATGATTAACAAAATCTCCCTTTTAATACTTCCTATAATGATTCTATTTATTCTTACAGCAGGCTTAATAAAAAAAGTTCCGGTCTACGAAGAGTTTATAGAAGGAGCAAAAGACGGTTTTAAGGTATCTGTTTCAATCATACCATATCTTGTTGCTATAATAGTTGCAGTATCTATGTTTAGAGCTTCCGGCATTCTTGACTGCATGACAAAAATCAGCTCTAACATTATTCCGCCGGATATAATACCTATTATATTTACACGCTCGCTCTCCGGGACTGCAACACTCGGCCTTTTTTCAGAAATCGCTCATAAATTAGGTCCGGATTCTTATGTTACAAAATTAGCTGCAGTTATGGTCGGCAGTTCTGAAACAACATTTTACGTTCTTGCTGTCTATTTCGGTTCTATCGGAATTAAAAAATTTAAATATGCATTATTAACAGGATTGATTGCAGATTTTACAGGAATTGTACTAGCAATTTGGGCTGCAAGGGTGTTTTTTCTTGCCAGCACCGCGTCGTAGAGCAGTAGTGGTCTTCTTCTATAACCTGTTTTACAAGCACAGCAAAATTTATATCAATAAAATTTATTTTATCGATTTTCTCAATAATAAAATCTTCGCTTCCGCAATTAGAACAATAATGCAATTGCGGAGCTATTTTCCCGTTTTTAATTATTGCTCTTAGTTTTATCCCGCAACAGGAACAGCGGGTAATATACCAATCATTCTTTATTAGCTTACCGCAATCCGGACAGTATGCTTTTTCGGCGCTTGGGGCGACATGCTCATGTGTACATTTTCTTGCAAATAAATTTAATAGCGACATTTCTTGACCTCTCTGCAGTGTATTTAATTAATTCTTGTACTAAATCAATATTTGTAAAGATTTGTAACAAAATAAATTTTTTATATCAATTATTAAAAAGACAAATACTTATTATATATATAAGGATATTAAATAACTAATACACATATATACATACTACACTTCACACATTAAAGTTTTTAGAGTCGTTAAGACTCTTTTTTTTTTACGAAATGTAACAAAATTTGAGTAAAATGTTACAAATAAGCAAATCTTTGATATTAAAATACTTTATCTATTTATAATACAGTATAGGATTAGTGTGCTTGAAAATTCAGAATACAACAACTCAAGATTATAAAATGCATCCGCAGAATCAGCCTTCTTTTAAAGCTGGCGCACTGGCACTAAATATGAGCGGTGCCACAATGCAATGGATAGAAAACGGCGGATTTCTTACCTCATTCTTAATACAAGACGGTCTGGGCATGACCCTTCCGAGAACTATTGCAGGATTCCTTAGAGATAAAGAAGTTACAGGTCATTATAATATACAAGAGGGCAAAGAAGTTTTAGGGCGAGAATCTTTAACAGGACCGTGTATGATGGCTGTGGCTCCTCTCGGACTATTACTTGCTGCAAAATTCGGGCATTCTACCAGTATAAATTCAGAGCTTATCAAAATATTCGGAAATAATCTAAAAGAATATCTTGAAAATCCTAAATTTGAAAAATTGCTTCTAAAAGATCCTGAAAAATTTAAGCATGAATTCTATAAAATTAATATTGAAAAAATGCTTGAACAAACCCTAGGTAAGGATAATGCTTCAAAAGAATCAGTTGATTATGTAATGAAGCAGCTAGCCAATTATGAAAAAATACCAAAAGATGTACAACTGAAACGTTTCAGAGGGAAAGCAAAATACAGAAAAGAATGTATTAACAATATTGTCGAACATATTAATAACATTAAATACAATACAAATACTGACTTAGAAATGCTTCAGAAAGTGAAACTCGGAGCTGGCGGCAAAACATTTGCAACAAAAGATGCCGTTGATGGCATGCTTAAATATACGCATGATGCAATTACAGCAAACAAGTATTTAGAAAAACTTAATAGTGAGCTGGCTGACAGCATTAAACATAAATCACTGGCAAAACGTATGATAACTAATATATCACTGATGGCAGCAACTCTGGGTGTTTTATCGATATTACCTAAAATATATGCTCACAGTAATATTGCTCCAGGCGCCCGCAAGCATCAAGAAAAAGATAACAGCAATTCTATTAATTTTAAAGGAAAAAATAAAAGCTTTAGTTTATTAGAAAAACTCGGACAAAAAATTGATAAGATAAAGAGCAGTTTTGTATCATCTGAGTTGGAATATAACGGACATAATTTTACACATACTTTAATGGCAGGTTTGTCAATATTTGGACTTTTAGCACCAAGAGGGCTTAGGGCATATAACCGTGCGCAAGTTGATGAAAATGGGAAAAAAGACTTGACAGAACTATACGAAATATTTGTAAGAGATTTAACATCGAGTCTTGCAGTTGTTTTTGCAGTGCCAATGCTTACAAGAGCTGCTGTTACAATGTATGAAAAGCATACGGGTTTTGTTTTAATGCATAAAGCCAGAAATAATAACATCTTCAAAACGGCATTAGACTTGCTTAATCCATATAGTAAAAGTCATGTATTAACAAATTCTGAAATTAATTCTTTATATGACAAAATTGACTCAAAGACGAAAATGGTTAATTTCTGTAAATATATTGACAATAATGGCGGTGATTTGCAGAAAATTCTTTCTAAATCTCATAATTCATCGGTCTTAGCGAAGGAGAATTTTGACATATCAGCAATGAAGAATTTAAGAAAAGCAGATAAAAATAAAAAAATTACGGAATTTTTCGAAAAACTTAACGGTAAAAAAGCGGATGATATCATAAAAACTCTTATGAAAAATGCTCCAAAAGCTAAAAACAATAAAATAACAGCTTTCGCAAGAGGCTTAAACTCAATACCTGGAGTTTTAACGACATTCTTTATTTCTCCATATATTTTAGGCTGGTTTATTCCAAGATTAACATATAAAAATACTCGCCGTATCCATGAAAAGCAAGATAGGGAACGCGAGGCTATCAATGCTCAAAAACTAAAAACAAATGCTTAAACGATTAAAGATAAGTTGCTAATATAGATCTCACATAATTTTGAGTCTCTTTATAGGGCGGGACGCCGTCATATTTATCTACAGCACCGGGACCGGCATTATATGCAGCAAGTGCCAGTATAACATTACCATTATATCTATTTAGCATAGATTTAAGGTACTTAATACCGCCTTCAACATTTTGAGCCGGATCCATAGGATTTGTGACTCCGAGTCCTTTAGCTGTTGCCGGCATCAATTGCATAAGCCCCATAGCACCTACTCTGGATTTTGCATTGGGGTTGAAACCTGATTCCTGCTTAATAAGAGCATTAACCAGTTTTTCATCTACGCCATGCTTTTTAGACAACTGTGAAACAAGATTTTTTATTTGTTCTTTTGTTGTAATTTTTTCTGGTAATGAAGCAGTAGAACCTGTATAAATATTAGCATTTACTCTTGACGCCGGAGTTAATAGATCACCGAACTTTACATTTGCAGTTTTTTTTAAAACACTGTCAAAAGACTGTATATTTGTAGGCGTTTCAGATGTCTGCGCCGGAGATTTTTCAACAGGTGTCCATTGTGCATTTAAGGTATTTATATAATTATTCATTTGCACAGCGCGCTGCATTGCGCTTGTTTTTCCTGATGATGATAATAAATTTTGAATCATTGATGAAAACATAAATTAATAAATCCTTTCAGTAAGGTAAACGTAACAAATACTAAAATTCTTGAGTTTTTTGTATAAAATATCCACTATTTGGTTTAATAATATATATAAAATAGTCAATCAGCATGATATTATATAGATTTTTTTTTTATAATATGGTATTATTGAGCATAGTATGGGAGAGTGTTAGGTGAATACTGATAATTTTTTAATAGAAGAGAGAGATTTAGAGCTTGCACAAGACATATGCAGATTGATTCCTGAAGAAGGAATTAGAAATCGAGCTGTTGCAAATGCTGTCGCAGCAAATATTGCTGAAAAATTCTTTGATAAAGAAACTTACAAAGTTGACAGTATTTCTGGCTTGCATAATATAGGAGCTGTGCTTGAGGATATCGATATAAGTGATATTTATATTAATAACTCGTACATAGATGTCCGCATTTATTTCAATGAGGATACATTATGTATTCCCAAGGCTCATTTTGATAATAATCTTACTCCAAGTGCTTATATGTTTGTTAAGGCTAATCCAGAACTTTCCGGAGCTACTGTTACAGGTTTTATTCTTCCGGAAAATGTTGATAAAACAAGTCTTAATGGAGATTATTATGTAGTCGAAGAGAATTCTCTGGTTTCTTTTTATGATATAGAAACAAATCTTATATATACTGAGGACAACTATGCAGTAGATGATGAAGAAATTTATGCATACATAGAAGGAAGAATTGAAGATAAAAGCCTATTTTATAGAAAACTTACAGCTTCAGAAAGTGCTCGTTTAAAACTGGCAAAAGTAATTAAAGCTCAATATATATTTAATTTTGTTTCCATCCCTGAAGATGCAGATTTTCAGGAGAATGCAGAAGAAACTTCTTTGGATTTTCAGCTGGCCGATAATTTCGAAATTGTGGCAAATGAAAATGCGGCAGAGGAACTTGATTCTGATGATGATTTTGCAAGTCTGCTGGATGATGCAGATGCTGCTGAAATAATAGAAGATTCTGATGAACTTAATACTGATGAGCAGGAAGCTTTAAAATTTGATGATTTAGGTGAAAATAATAATCAAGAAGAGTTAAAAGAAGAAATAAGCAATTCTATAGATGAACCTGAAAATTCTTTTGAATATAAAACAGTAACTTCGCCCAGTCTTGATTCTTCAGAAGTAGACACATACGAAGCTTTGTTAAATGAAGATAATAATATTGAAACTGTTAATGATGAGTTGAAGGGAAATCAGTCGCCAGACAAAAACGCTGTTAATCAGCCTGCGGCAGAAGAATCTATTAATACATTATTTGAAGATAGTAGTGCATCAGAAGAAGCTGGAGAGGAGGAATTCTACACACCTCCCAAAAAACAAGGTTCATCTTTTAAAATTTTGTTATTAATAGCATTGCTAGCAGTATTAGGAGGAGTCGGGTATTTTGGATATACTAAATTTACAGCATCTTCTGAAGATGATACACAAACCAACTTAATTTCTGATTCTGTTCAGGAAGATAATGTTAAAGAACAAGAGTCAGCAAATCCAAAAACACAAGACGCTATGCCAATTGAAACAGTAGAGGCTTCCGCTCCAAATGATGCGCACGAGGAAGCTGCTTCCGTATCAATTCCAGCAATAGAACAAAATTTAGATGCTTCAATTCTTGTTTCAAATTTAAAGGTTGATTGGGAGGTCCCTGCAGGATATGCATCTAATACTTCAGCCAAGAGATATCTTGTAAAACTCGGGAAAATTATTCAACTAAATTTAAAAACAGAACTACTTCTACTGAGCAAGCCGCCTATAACAAATAAGATAGCGGTAGAAATAAAGTATAATCCGGGAAGTAAAAAATTTGAAACATCCGGAGTTACTATTTCAAGCGGCGAAAAATCCGTTGATGATTTGATCATGCAAACTGTTAATAAAGCGCTTTCTATGAATTTGAACATGAATACAAATTCATTCAGTAAACTGCAAGGGAATCCGGTTTTAGTAATTCATTTATAAGAGAGAGTTATATGGAAAAAACTAATAAATATTATGGCATAATTGAAAATATCGTAAAAAAACACAGCAAGTTTCCTGGAAATGAATCTCTGCTGGAAGAAATTATTGATGATGTATATACCCATTCGGAAGTTATAATAAATTCAATAAACAATGAAAGTGTAATAAATGCTTATTTAGAAAAAGTTGTTTCTACATCTATGATTACTGTTCCCAAAAAGCATAATATTAAGCCGGTACGTAAGACGCAGGATATTAATATTTCAGCAGTTCGGCAAACAGGATACAAGCCTGCAGATATGAATCTTGTAGATAAGATGATCAATAGTAATGAAACAGAAGTTAAGCCAGTTGAAGTTAAAGAAGTTAATGAAGCAGAAAATAATAATATAAATCTTTCAGAGGTTTCATTGGAGGAATTCAATGATTTTAGTGAAAATGCTGTTGATTTGAGTCAGAATGAAATAGATGAAAATAAACAGGTTTTTGCAAATAATTCAACTCATATTCCAGATTTTCAACCAGAAAATACAGACGGCTTAGATGATGCGCCGTTGCCAGATATAACTCCTAAAACTGATGATGCGGATTTTATATTAGAACAAGATTCTATTGATGCTTCAGATTTGTCGTTTAAAGAAGACGATTTTGCTTTAATAGAAAACGAAGAAACTGTAGATAAGACAGCTGATGAAGGGGAACTTGAACAGCAAATTGTAGTTTCTATTGCAGCTGAGAATACATCAGCAGAAGTTTCTATGAGTACAGAATCTGATGTAAATGAAGCTAGTGAAAGCGGTTTTGATATTGAGGATTTATCTGTCAATGATGATGTTGAGCCGGTTGCAGAAATTTCAAATGCTGAAGAAAATGAGGAAGATACAAAAAATAATATAGATGAAATTGCTTTAGACTATGAAGAAATTTCGTATGAAGAACCCATAGAAGAACCTATAGAATCTCAAAAAGATGAAAGTTCTGAAGAGACCAATGAAAATGTTTCTGAAATTGAAGAAATTTCTCTACTGGAAGATGATTCTGTGGATAATGTTTCTTTAGAGGAGCAAAGTTCTGTAAATATTGAAAATAATCAGACAGACGAATTAACAAACGATGAAAGCAGTTTAGATTTGGTTGATGCAGCTGTAGAGATTGAAAATACTGATGAAGAAGATGAGACTCTTCAAGAAGTTCAGCCTATCGAAGAAGAGTTAACAGCGGAAAACACAGGAGAACTTGAATTTGATGATGGCTTGGATTTGAGTGATAGTTTAGAGGAGTATTCTGATAATAATGAGCTTGATGTTTATGAAGAACCGGTGGAACTGGAATCTTCGTCCGAAGATTTTTCACTGGATGAAACTGATAGTATTCAAGATAGCTTGATAGAATCTATAGACGAAGAAAATATTGTCGATTTAGCAGATTCAGCTGCGGAGCAGGGAGAAAGCAATAATAGCAATAATGATTTTATTGACTATTCAATGTTTCATTATACTCCTAAGAATAAAGATGATGATATTGATGAAAATGAAGTTGTAAAAGAGATTCTTGACTTGAGTAAAAAAAGACCTGAATTAAATATAATAAAGGTTTATAACTTAAAGTACAAAGACAAGCTTCCTGTATCAGATATTGCTGAACAGCTGGAAATGAGTAACAATAATGTTATTGAAGCTCTGAATGAAATTATTTCTATAGTATAAGGACTGTTATTTTATGCTGTGTCCCAAATGTAAAAAAGAGATTGAAGACAATTCTTTGAAGTGCAAATATTGTAATACAAAAGTTGCATCAATCTGTAAAGAATGCGGGGCAATTAACTCAATAACATCAACAGAATGCAGTGTCTGCCATAAAGCATTATTAAAAATATGCAGTGAATGCGGTTCGGCGAATCTGCCTGAGGCTAAAAAATGCAGAAAATGCGGTTATGAATTTGTAAAAGCTAAGCCGGCTCCGAAGCCGGAATACACTGCAGATATGAGTTCCCAGCAGAAAGTCAAAGCAAAGCTTCTTGATGCTATTAAGGATGCTGATTCTACTATCATTACGCTCACTGGAGAAAGCGGTATCGGGAAGAATCTGGTATTAAGATATACAATAAACGAATTAAAAAATGCCAAAATCATATGGCTCTGGGGTACCTGCACGCAGGTAACACAGCTTTCGCCGTTTGGCTACTTTCAAGATTTGCTGTTAACTTTTTTTAATGTAAACAATTTTTGTCCGGATACTTTACAGCTGAAAAAGAATTCAATACGTTTTTTCAGACAGGACTTTCCGATGTTGTCAAACCAGGAAATACTTGATTTGCTGAACTTTTTATATCCGGAAAATCTTGATAAATATGAAAACATTTATTTTAACAAAGCAAAAATGTTTCAAATAATGAAAAAAGTCTTTCTGACAATTGTAGAAAAGATTAAGGCTGTTTTTGTTATTGACAATTTTGAACTTATAGACGGAATGTCTTTTGATTTTCTTAAAGAACTACTTAATGACGATTATATACTGGAGAGATGCAAATTTATTATAATCTCCCAAACCGTAAAACCAGGAATGGGTTTTATAGCCTCCCCAAAGCTGAATGAATCGAATTATCAAGACCTGACAATTGCGCCGTTTACAAGCACACAGGTGGAAACTCTTGTTATGCAATATCAAGGGGTAAATTTAGGGGCTGATTTTATTAATCTAGCATCAAAAATTTCTGCCGGAAACCCGTCTATTGTAGAGCAGATGGTATTTTTATACAAAGACATTAAAAGAAACGGGCTGAAATTTGTAAATTACTCCTCTTTGGAAAATATTATTGATGCAAGGCTCGGGATTTTAAAACAAGAAGATATAAATGCTTACAGAGTTCTCGGTGCAATGTCCGTTCTGGGCTCTAAATTCTATCCGGCAATGCTGGAACATTTTGACAATAATACCCCGCAGGAATTTGAAAGAATAATAGAATATCTTGCTCAAAACGGCTATATAGTCCAGCTTAACAGTCTGTGCTTTGAGTTCAAAAGCTTTAACATATGGAAAGCTGTAGTATCAATTTTCAAAAATGATGACTGCTTCACGGAAATACTTAATATCTTATATGAAATATTAAGTATGTATAAGCAATCATCGCTTGCACTGCTCGGTTTTGTCGTTCAAAAACTGAAAAAAGACGAAGAATCTTTCAATGTTTGGACAATATTAATGAAACAAGCTTCATATATAGGCGATATCGGTCTGTATATTATCGCCCAAAAACAAGCTCTTAAACTAATCGAGAATAAAACAGATCCATACTCGCAAAAAATTAAGAAAAATATATACACGCGGGTCGGCAAGCTGTTAGAGCCTATAAACCACGAAAGCGCATTTGAATATCTTCAGCACGCAGTTATGATGCTTGATGATAATGAAGAGTTTGAACATATTGAACTTTTAGGATACCTGGCATCATCCTCAATGAAAAGCGGTAATTACTGGGGCGCGATAGAATGCACCGACAGCGTATTAAACAAACTGCCGGAAGAGATGGAACTGGAAAGAACCCTTGTTAAATCCCGGCAGGTCAAACCGCTGGTCAAATTAGGCAACTACGGGCAGGTTATAAATCTTATTGATACAGAGATAATGTCCTCTTTAGAAAAATATCTGTCTAAAGGTAAAAATACGCCGGTAATTTCAATAAAAGAGCTTTATCAAACCTGGATAGAAATTTATTTTGATTTTGCAGAAGCTTTGATTTTTCAAGGCGACTGCCGTATGTTCGATATTATAAAACTTATATTTGACATAATAGAAAGAAATCAGGTTACAGAGCCTGTAACTCTTTGCAAGGCTCATTTGGCGCTGGCTCTTGCTAATACGATAAAGGGGGATATAAAAACCTCTTCTAAAATCCTTGACGATATTCTAAAAGAATACACTCTTGATAATATGAATACATTTATTGTTTCAAGATGGAATTTTATAGATATTTTAAACAAATTTATAGAAAAGGACTATGACAGCTTATATAATGAGCTTTTCAACGTTGTGGCATACGCAAATAATGTTAATGACAGTTTTACAAAGAATATACTCAAAACACTGCTGGCAAGAATGCTAAAAGACAAAAACGAAATAAAAAAAGCACTGGAAATCCTGGAAGAACAGGTTGCTTATTTTGCTAAAGAAAAGGTCGCAACAGGAGTATTGCTCTCTTGGTATCTCATTGCGGAGACAAAATTGATTACAAGTGGAACACAATTTGCGCTTGACATTGCGACAAAGGCTCTGGATATAGCACAAGGTCCAAATATTAACAATTATTATTTTATAGCCTTATTTAACAGGCTTATCGGTGAAATTTATATGGCCAAGCAGGATTTTGATTCTGCAAAGGTATATATAGAAAAATCTATCTTTATTGCAAAACAATTTAGATTAGAGGAAGTGCTTGTAAGGAATTACATATTATATGCAAAATATTATCAAGAACTAGCGCTGCCTAAATCTACATTGAGAGGTAATTATATTAAACAAGCTTTGAAAATGTTTCAATTGGCAAAAAATGTCAGCATTGTAAGCAGCCATATATACTTACAAAAAATTATAAAAGATGAATTATCAATACTAACATCTTTTTGTAAACTTAACGGAATTATACTAAAAAAGGGCAGTGCTAAGTGATATAATCGTCTGGATTGCCTGAATAGTCCTGTATTACGCCAGTTTCTTCTCCTGTTTGAGGGAGTTTTTCATAATCTTGCAGGGACTCCCTATATGCTAAAGCTCGTCTATTTAACTCATCCATCGCCATCGGGCCTGTTAAAACTTCCAGAACCTCCCCGTCCTTATCATAAACTTTTAATCTAGGGATTTCTACTCCTGACGGAGTTTTAAAACCCATCAAAGATATTTTCCCGTATTCTCCGAAGCCATCTTTGATTTCGTAATAAATCTCTTTTAAATTTTCATTATCCAGGCAGGACAAAGCCACGTTATTGCTTGTTTCTCTCTGCACCCAATCCTGCACGGTCTGTGTTTCTTCCATCAGTTCAAGCAGTTGTTCTTTTGTCGCTCTTATTCTTCTGAACAACGGATCACCACCTCTTCCGACAGCAGTAGGTCCGCTCTCGCGCGGAGCATGAACTCTATAATTAGCTTCATCTATAACCTTACCCTGCTGTTGTTTAGGCGCTTGATTTTCCTGCTGGTTAACGCTGGGTATATTATTTTTTTCTACTCTAAAATCGTTGTCTGCCATATTAATTTAACTCCTTATACTCATGTTTACGGCAGTTTTTCTAAAAACTTTAGTATAATCGGGTAAATGTTTACAAAAGTTTACAAATCAGTATATTAAGTTTTGTAACAATTTCTTTAAAACATCTAAAATTGTTTCCTCTTACTTTTCTTTCTCTTTTTTTGCGGTAGAAAAGAGAAAGAAAAGTAAGCAAAAGAAAGAGAAAATAGCGGTTGTTTTCTATGCCCTTGCGGGCATTGGGGCTGATTTGGCGTTTGCCTCCGAGGCTGGACCGGCAAGCCGGTTCTCTTGCGCTCGCTATAGGTGCTTACACACCACGCTCGCGGTGTACGCCTTGTTTTATCTTGCTTCTATCTTGCAAGTTCCGCGTCTTCCCTCTCCACGGGGGAGGGTTAGGGTGGGGGCTGGTTTTTCTTTGCCTGTTTTAGAGCCAGATTGCACTCCTTTCCTTACTTTACCCCCAATGTAACAGAATATGTATTAAGTTACATTCAATGTAACCAAAATAAAGAAAGGACAAACCAATGACAACCTCAATCTCTCAAAAAATTGACTCTTATGCAAAAGCACATTTAAAGGAGTTAAAACAAGAAGAAGCTCAGACAGGTAAGAAGTTAACAAAGTATGACATCGCGCAGAAGATGCTCTCATCCGGCAAATTAAGCCAGAGCGACTTTGCATCCTGGATGGGAACCAATGAAGGCTTCCAAAGCCAGCAGAAGAACAAAGTAAGTATTTTTGCATCCCAGACACCGTTTACGGAAAGTTATCTTGATACAATGACCGATACAATTGAAATTGCTGGTATGAAATATGAAGATACCCCAAAGAACAGGGCATTAAAAGAACAAAGCAAATCGAATTTAAAAAAATTGAATAAACAGGTAAAGGAATTTACGAAAGATACCAAACTAACAGATGCAGATAAAAATAAAACTGTATCAGAAATGACCCGCGAGATAGACGCTCAAATAGAAAACCAGCAATTTTCTCAAATGACACACGATGCACGCAAAAAACATATAGTATCAAAGTTTCTAAGTGCATATGATCAAAATGATAAAGGTGCAATGATGAGCGCTTTAGGGGAATTCAATTCCTATATGTGCCAGTATATAGATGACAAACTTGGTATAACAGATGCCAAACAATCAATAAAAGAGTTTGTACATTTGGATAAACTTGTAGAATATATAGACAAGAATGTAGATGACGGAACCGATGCCATCACTTTTATGGAAGGGTTATGGGAATTTACAAAGGGTGTCGGTGATGCCGTTGACAGCTTTATAGGAAGCCAAGGTTTAGAGATGGCAGGTGTTTTAGGAACAGCGAGCAAAGCAATACAATCCTCCGGTAAGTTAGCTCCTGTATTAGGCGGAGCTATGCAGGCATACTTTGGCGTTGAAGGTACGATGTTAATGGCAGATGGTACCGAGAAGATAGTTAATGCTGATACCAAAGAAGATGTACGCGCGGGCGGATCTGAAGTCGGTATGGGTGCTATTATGGCAGGTGGTGCAGTCGGTTCTGTTAGAAGCGGTGTAAAAGGACGCAAAGTTCAACAGGAACAGACTCAAAAGCAAACGGAATTTAGTAAAAATGTTGAAGAAGTAGCTAAATCAGAAGCTAAGCCGTTAAATGAAACTGTAAATTTAACGGCAAAGGAAACTCCTGCAAAAATCAATACACCAAGTCAGGCTAAAATAGTAGAGATGTATCCGGATAAGAGTCTGATGCCAAAAGCGAAGGCTAAAACTGAACCGGCAAAGACAGCAGAAGCTCCTGCACCGGCTAAGCCATCTATCAGCCAAGAACTAAAAGCTCAATTAACAGATGCTTTAAAAGATGTAAAATATGATAAAAATGAAGTTTTGCCTATGATAGATAAATATCCGGAGGTTGTGACAAGGCTTGCGGAGTATAAGACACCTAATGGGGAATCTTTGCTTAAACCGATAGGAATCAATGATATATTATTTAATTGTAAAAAGACAATAGAATCAAATCCGGACAAACTCTTTGCAATATTAAATAATCCGGACGAGATTGCATCTATAATGGGTTATAAAAATAGGGCCGTAGGTTTATGGCGTGCAGTCGAGGATCCGTTCCAATCAACGATAGAAGCAAATCCGGAAGTATTCGGCGTTAAGCCAAAAGCTAAAACTGAACCAACAAAGACAACAGAAGCTACGGCACCGGCTAAGCCATCTATCAGCCAAGAACTAAAAGCTCAATTAACAGATGCTTTAAAAGATGTAAAATATGATAA
>CALVBN010000013.1 GCA_944325785.1 Candidatus Gastranaerophilales bacterium
GTATTTGGTAATGGTGGGAACGCTGACGCTTTTCCCACCCTACGATCTGCACTCTTGATAAACAGTAACCTATAGGATATTCATACTTGAGTTTTAGAAAAAACTATGAATAGAATTGGTATAATTATAAAGATGAGCATTTAGTAGGGTGGGAAAAGCGTCAGCGTTCCCACCATATATATAAGATGTTATAATTACATTATGTCAAATTACAGGCGTTATTATCTTAAAGAATATAACTATGTGTTTTTAACCGTTGTAACAGGTTACCGGCAAAATATTTTATTAGAAAATATAGATTTATTAAAAAAATCTTTTGCATATGCTAAACAAAAATATGATTTTAAAATTTTTGCAATTGTTGTTCTTGATAATCATTTTCATACAATTCTAAAATTAAATGACTTATCTCTGTTTTCTAAAATAATTTATAGGTTTAAATATTATTTTTCTACACATTTAAAGAGTTTATCGGTTACGGAGAGCAAAGTTCGCAAGGGAGAAAAAGGAATATGGCAAAGAAGGTTTTATGATCATGTAATAAGGAATGAAATTGATTTAAACAGACATTTAGATTACATTCATTACAATCCGATAAAACATGAGTGTTCAAATTCTGCTGCTGATTATCCGTATTCGAGTTTTAAAAAATTTGTAGAACTTGGAGTTTACGAACAAGATTGGTGTAATTATAAGGATAAGTATAATATAGAGGAATTAAATCTTGAATAGGCGGGAAGGTGGGAACGCTGACGCTTTTCCCACCCTACGGATTACAGTTTGGAAGCAATAATTTATATATAGAAAAAACTTATTCCCTCTCCTAACAGGAGAGAGGCAGGGTGAGGTGTTGGTCCTGCATCCTAATTCAATTCGGCTTCCGAACCAATTATTGTTTTTTTATAAATTTGATTTCATACCCAAGAATATCTGCAATGCAAACCATCTCGCTGTAGGTTATGCTGTTGCGGGCAATTTTATGGGATAGAGAATCAGGGGTATAATTTTTATCTGTTTTTTTGCTTAATTCAGAAGCTAATTCTTTTAACAGCATATCTTCTTGCAAAAGTAAAATTTTTATTTGTTTTTTTACATGATTATCCATAATTGTATTATACATTTGCGTCAATTAGTTGACAAATATGGCGCATTGATGTATTATACAAGATAAATATGTCTTGCATAGGACGAAATATTCAATGTTATGGTAATAAAAATTAACATAGGCGGCGTATGAATAAGGAAGAGAAAATTTTTATTTATAAAAAATTTGAAAAAATAAACATGGAAATATTTAGGATAAAATGTTTGGCAAGAGTTTTAGAAGAATTATTGATTGGTTATAACGAAAATTTTACCCGCTCTGATATTTCTACTCTTTCTGTTATACTGGCAAGAACGGCTTGCGCTTTATCAAACCAATCTCAGAAACTTGAGGTTGAACTTGGTCGCAGATTACTTTTGTAATAAAATATAACCAGAGGTGAATTATGACTGAAAAAATTTATGGAAATATACATTCTGTTGAAAGCTGTGGTACGGTAGACGGACCCGGAATAAGATTTGTAGTATTTACGCAGGGCTGTCCTTTAAGATGCCAGTACTGCCATAATCCGGATACTTGGGAATTTAAGGACAATACTAAAATGTCTGTTGATGAGATTATGGAACAGTATGAGGGTGTAAAAGAATTCTGCGCGGGCGGGATTACTGTTACCGGCGGTGAGCCGATGTGCCAGATGGAGTTTGTGACAGAATTGTTTAAAAGAGCCAGAGAAAAAAATATTCATACTGCGCTCGATACATCCGGAGTATTGTTTAATAAAGATAATACTGAAAAGGTTGATGAACTTTTAAAATATACAAGCCTTGTGCTTCTTGATATCAAGCATATTGATGATGAGGAACATAAAAAACTCACGAAGCATTCTAATAAAAATATTCTGGAATTTGCAAAATATCTTTCTGATATTAAAAAACCGATGTGGGTGAGACATGTTGTCGTTCCGGGAATTACATTTAAGGAAGAATACTTAACAAGGCTTGGCGTATTTTTGGCTGGGCTTCATAATATTGCGGCTCTTGATGTGCTTCCGTATCACGATATGGCAATACCAAAATACGAAAATTTAGGCATTGATTATCCGTTAAAAGGGGTTCCTCCGCTTACGCATGATCAGGCGTTAGAAGCACGAAATATTATTATGAAAGCGTATCGGGAAACAAGAGAAAACGCAGGTAAATAATCCAAATATATTCAATCTTTACAAAACTTAAAATATAGTATATAATCTTCATCAGTTGGTTTAAATAAGAACAGGCTGATGTTAGATAATTTGAGATTGAATACAAGATTAATCGGTTTTGACGGTATTATAGGGCGATGGGATTTTTGTCTTAATTTTGTATATCTTTGCATGATAGGAGTATTGTTTTCGCTTCCTGCATCCGGATATATGATGTCCCGTATCGGAAATTTGACCGATTTTTTCAGCATGAATGTTGTTTTCTGGCAGGCGCCATGGCTTTTGAAAATATGGGTGCTTCCGGGGACAGCATTTGTTTTGTATATCGGAATTTCTTTAATTGTTAGGCGCTTGAATGATATTAACGGAGAAGTGAATAACAATATTAACACGGCGGTTTCTGTTTTATATGCGCTGTCTGCATTCAGAATTCTATTTCCTCTCTGGATATATTTTTTGCTGGAGCTGGCAAACTTTATCATTCTTATTTGTTTGATAGTCACAAAGGGAAAAATTACCGGAAAATATCCGTATGATTACAGAAAAGAGTTTAACTGGGGTGCTTTCTTCGGAACGTGGATCTGGGGATTATTCAACAAATCATATAAAACCTTATGGATGCTTTTGTTGTGGATGACTCCGTGGGGATTTTTCTATTCTCTTGTATGCGGATTTAAGGGGAATGAATGGGCATCTAAAAACAGAGATTGGCAGAATATAGAGGAGTTCAATAATTCGCAGGAAATGCAAACTATAGTATTTGCGGTTCTTTCTATTTTGGTATTTCCGATTGTTTATACTCTAATAATTGCGGGTATTGTAGGTGCTTTAATTTTTACCGTAGTAGACGAAACAAAGACTTCGCCGGAGCATAAATCCGCTACAATGGAAAAGCTTGATTCTGCGTTAAATTCTTTTGGTTCTCTGTATTTTGAGTCTTATGATATAACTCAAAATGAAAATAAATTTTATGTACTGCCGTCAGATTGGAGCGGATATACGTTTACTGAAAAGAAAGATATTCTGGATATGGCATCTTCAATGTCTGCCTCATATAGAAATAAACAGGATGACGACAAGTATTATTCAAAAACTTCTGAATTAAACAGGACAAAAATATACAGCTCGGAAAACGGCGAACTTTTAGGAGAATTTTATATGGACGAAAAAGTGTATTCTTCAGAAAAATTTAGTTTAAAAGATGCTTTAAAAGCTTCAATGAAAGCTTATAAATTTTATACCCCGTCAAAATAAAAGAAAGGAAAAGCAGATGATAATTAACAATTTTAACAACGGACTGCAAAATCAAGCTCCGCAGACGGCAAATGGCAATTTGGCTAATAATTCCGGTCAAGGGAAAGATTCACCAGTACTGGATATTGTTGCAAAAAGATTTAACTGGGGTGCATTTTTGCTGACCTGGATCTGGGGCTTGGGAAACAGAGCATACATAACACTATTGGTTTTTGTCGGAACAGTGCTTAGCTTTATTCCGTTCATAGGCTGGTTAGTTCCGCTCGGGCTTGGTATTTGGTTCGGTATAAAGGGTAATACCTGGGCTTGGCAGAATAAAAAATGGCAGAGTGTAGAACATTTTCATGCTGTTCAAAGGAAATGGGCGCTTGCCGGTGTAATTGTACTTATTCTTACTTTTGTTTTTGCTATTCTGCTTATTGTCTTGATAGCGCTTCCTATCTTTATGAATAGCTCCTCAAGCGCAGGATAACGCTATGATAAAAAAATCTATAGCCGGTGCTTCTCAAGCAGTAGTTATGAATGAGGTTCAAGGCAATAAATGCGGACTTTCTTCTGAAGGTTTGGCCAAATGTTTTGCAGAGCGTCTGAATGTCAACAGTATAAACGGTGCAGAACTGCGGTTAAGTGATTCGACGGAATGGAAGTTTACCGGTAACAACTCCTGCTTAGGTGCCGGAGAGTGTTATATTACAATTGATGTTAACGGTATAGAAGGACCTAATGCAGACGGTAAAGATATTGTGACTATTCCTCTATATGCGAAATCTGACGGCAATTTAGAAATCAAGCGCGAAGACCTTGATAAATATATGAACTAAACTAATAAACATAAAACAGAAGCGAGGCGGGATTTCCCCGCCTCGCTTCTGTTATTACAATATTTATAACTTCCAGCTGTTTAAATATTCTTCCTGTTCCGGAGTCAGTGTATCAATTTCAATTCCCATTGATTCGAGTTTGAGTTTTGCTATATCAATATCAACTTGTTCCGGAAGAGTATATAATTTATTTTCTAATTTACCCTTGTTTTTAACTAAGAACTCAATCCCCAGCGCTTGGTTTGCAAAGCTCATATCCATAACAGATGCCGGATGTCCTTCTGCTGCAACAAGGTTCACAAGTCTGCCTTCAGCAAGCACGTATACGGATTTTCCGTTAGTTAATTTGTATTCATCTAAGAATGGTCTTATGCGCTTAATTTCAACTGTATGATTTTTTAAATCCGGTACATTAACTTCGTGGTCAAAATGTCCTGCGTTACATAAGAATGCGCCGTCTTTCATTGTCATAATATGATGAACATCAACTACATGTTTATCACCGGTAACGGTTAAGAAAATGTCGCCTTCTTTTGCAGCTTCTGCAATCGGCATTACTCTATAGCCTTCCATTGCTGCTTCAAGAGCTTTAAGCGGGTCTACTTCACATACAATAACATTTGCCCCCAAAGCTTTTGCTCTCAATGCACATCCTCTTCCGCACCATCCGTATCCGGAAATTACGACGGTTTTGCCGGCAATCAATATGTTTGCAGCTCTCATAATTCCGTCCATTGCGCTTTGTCCGGTACCATAGCGGTTGTCGTATAAGTGTTTTGTTAAACTTGTATTTACGCCTAAAGCCGGAAATCTTAATTCTCCTTGATTTTCCAATGCTTGAAGTCTTATTATACCTGTAGTTGTTTCTTCTGTTGAACCTATGATATGACTTGCAAGCTCCGGTCTTTCTGCGTGAAGTGTTGCAACCAAATCGCACCCGTCATCAATAATTATATCCGGATTATGGTCCAATGCTGAACGTACGTGATCTCTATATACCTCAACGGATTCTCCTGCGTAGCCTAAAACCGGAATGTCCCAGTATTTGACAAGAGCAGCTGCAACATCATCCTGTGTTGATAAAGGATTAGATGCGATTAAAACAGCATCAGCACCGCCGTCTTTCATAACCGTGCATAATGCAGCGGTTTCTTTTGTTACGTGTACGCATGCAGAAAGTTTCAATCCTGCAAAAGGTTTTTCTCTCAAAAATCTTTCTCTGATTTTTCTTAAAACAGGCATGTCTTTCATTGCCCATTCGATATTATTTTTGCCTTGTTCTGCCAGATTGATATCTTTAATATCATATTTTAATTGAGTAGCGTTCATAAATTCCTTCCTATTCCTTTAAATTTGCAACACTTACTGTATACATTTTATCACTAACATGCACAACAGCCCATCTTAAAGGATTAATGTTGCGTTTTGTTAACTCGCCTTCTATATATTCGGTTGTCGGATTACCGTTGTTCGGTATCTCTATCAGTTCTGAAATAACCTGCATAATTTAACCCTATACATATTTACCCCTGTTCCTATTCAACTGTAACGGATTTTGCGAGGTTTCTAGGCTGGTCTACGTCTTTGCCCAAAAATTCGGCAATGTAGTATGCCAAAAGCTGTAACGGTACTATCGCAAGCGCAGGTGATAAAATTTCGGAAATTTCCGGAATTCTTATTATACATTCAAATAATTCATTCAATTTTTCATCAGCAGAGTCTGTCAGTGCAATCATTCTTGCATTTCTTGCTTTTGCTTCTTCTGAGTTTGAAAGAATTTTGTCATAAACTTTTCCCTGCATCAAAATTGAAAGCACCGGCATAGATTCGTCAAGCATTGCAATCGGACCGTGTTTGAGTTCACCCGCAGTGTAGCCTGTCGCATTAATATAACTGATTTCTTTGAGCTTTAGCGCACCTTCCAATGCTGTCGGGAAGTTAATTCCGCGTGCTATAAAAATAAAGTCTTTTGAATTTGCAAATCTTCTTGCGCATTTTTGAATTTCTTCTTTGTGCGCAAGTATTTTTTCAATTTTTTGAGGCAGAATTATTAATTCATGTTTTAAATCACCCAAATTACCGATGCCTTTAACTTCTGCCATATAAATTGCAAGCAGATAAAACGAAATTAACTGCGCCATATAAGATTTTGTAGCGGCAACGGAAACCTCGATACCGGCATTAACAGGAACAAGGCTGTCAGCTTCTCTCGCCATTGTTGAATCCGGACGGTTAGTTACAATTAGAATATGCGAACCTTTGCTCTTGGCTTGTCTTACTGCAGTTATTGTATCCGCAGTTTCTCCGGATTGCGAAACTCCTATTACCAGCGTATTTTTATCTGTTATGGTTTTTCTGTAAATATATTCGCTTGACGGCTCTACATCTACTGAAATCCCGCAGAAATCTTCAATAATATATTTGCCGACCATCGCCGCGTGCAATGATGTTCCGCAGGCGACAATCTGTATTCTGTTCAAGTTCTTTAGCGTTTCTCTGTCAAGCGTAACTTCTTTTAATATAACGTTTTCATCAATTGCTCTTAATTTTCCGGAAAGCACATTTCTTACAACATCCGGCTGTTCGTGTATTTCTTTAAGCATAAAATGTTTGTATCCCATTTTGCTCAAAGCAACCGGTTCCCAAGGTAGGGTTTCAACTTTTTGTGCTATAGGATTGTTGTCTATATCAATTAATTTTATTGAATCCGGTGTTAATGTAACAATCTGGTTGTCTTCAAGGTACATAGCTTTTTTTGTATATTTGATAAGCGCAGGTACATCAGATGCTACATAATTTTCTCCTTCTCCGATACCTACGACCAGCGGCGCATTTCTTCTTGTTGCAACAATAGTATTTTTAACATCCTGGTGTATAACACAAAGTGCATATGCGCCTTCTATTTCCTTTGTAGCAAGCCTTACGGCTTCTGTTAAATCATGTGTTTCGCCGAATTTGGTTGCAACAAGGTGTGCGATAGTTTCTGTGTCTGTCTGGGAGCGGAATGTACATCCTCTTTTTTCCAGCTTTTCTTTTAAATCTTTAAAGTTTTCAATAATACCGTTGTGTACAACTGCAACTTTACCGCAGTTGCAAGAATGCGGGTGAGCATTCTCTACTGTCGGCGCCCCGTGGGTTGCCCAGCGGATATGTCCGATGCCGATTGTGGATTTGGAAATTTCTGTATAATTCTTTTCTACAATATCTTTAAGATTTTGCAGTTTGCCCGCCGCTTTGAAAAGTTCAACTTTCCCGTCAATATTTACAGCAATGCCGGATGAATCATAGCCTCTGTATTCAAGGCTTGTCAACCCTTCAAGCAAAACATCCACAGCTTTTTTATTTCCAACGTATCCAACGATTCCGCACATAATTACCTCGCTTTTTTTTTGGTTTAGGAGTTTAGGAGTTGAGAAGTTTAGGGGAAATTTTAGGTTATTTTTTTAATATAACGCATTTTCCTATTGCCAAATTTTATAACTTCTTCTCAACCCCTCAACCTTTAAACTTCTAAACTTTTCAATGTCTCCCTTAATTCTAACACAAAATTCTTTCCTGGCTAATTAAGATTTTCTAAAGAACTTTCTGATTTTATGTATACCGGCGATACCTGCGGTAAGTAAAGTAACTCCGCCAAAAATTTTAAAATAAAGCGTCTTATTAAAGTCATTTTTTGCTTTCTCCTTTTTTGCACCTTCATAAATATCTGTATTAATAGCCTTAATTTTATCTCCTGCTTCCTGTTCAGAAAATAACTTATGCTTGGGCAGTACGGCAGGTGCTTCTGCCGCAGCCGGTTTTATACGTTTGATTTTTGTATCTGTTGTATAGTGCGCTTCTATCATTTTAGAACAATTCTCCATATCGTAAGAGTTTATGTATCCGGTTTCTCGGCAGAAACATCATTCCCGTTTGAGGCGGAATATCCGGAACTTTTTTGCGCAGACATTCTTCCATATAATCATTTGCCTGTGGTGATGTGAACCTAAAACCAAGCTTGTAGAAAAATAAAGCCGGCGAAGATTCTTTTATCATGGGTGACGAAAATGTCACAATACGCCCTTGTGCCTTCGGGTCAAACATTGCTTTTTCCGCAAGGCTTTTTATTGCCTCCGTTCCAAGCCCGCACCTCTGTTTGGGCGACTGAATATAATCAATAATATAACAGTTTTTCAAATACTGCCGTTTGTGTTTTATAACGGGGGTGCCTGATGATGTGAAGAAATTCTCATTGCCATCCTGCAATTTAATAGTTTCTTCTACAATATCAACATAATCGTCATCAATTATTCCGGGTATAATGATATTATCGCCCCTTTTAATCTTTTTGACACGAATGTCAGCCTTCTGTTTTAATAACGGAGTCTTAAACCCTAGTATGGGAGGCATTCCCATACTCTGAATAGACGCTGTCGGCTTCGCAACCGCCATCTGCGGACGCGTGTCCATAGTCGTAATATTATTAATCATGACCTACCTAACCTATATTTTCTAACCTTACTTATATAAAGTCATGATTTCTTTGAAAATTGCCTTTTTCTAATGAATAAAAAAACTTTTGTTACAAAACTTTACAGACGTTTTAATTTTTGCCCGATGTTGTTGAAAAATTCTTTAACCTTGTATGTGAAACGTTTCTGTTTTAGGGTTTCATTTATATATTCTTTAGAGTTATTAAGATATTGCTCTAAACCGTTGGCTACAAGATCTCTTTCGACAGGATGTGAAAGCTCAGCCGGAGTTTTTGCGCCGATCTTGCTTTGTTTATAAGCTTCGTATTCTTTTTTTGTAAAGTTAAGCGGTGCCATAGTTTGTACGCTTCTTTCTTCTTTTATATTAATACCGCCTGTTTCAAACCACGCTGCTTCATATTTGCTACTGTTAAAACGTTCTACTTCTGCAATTTCTTCTTTTGTTTCATCTTTGAATGGGTGGTAGTTTTTGGTCGCAATGTGTACAAAATTATCATCACTGCTCCTTGAGAATATATCAATTTTCCCCCATAAACCTTTAAAACTTTGTGAATTATTGACTGGTGATATGTTCATAATTAATTCTCCTTTTTGCTAATAGTCTGTCTATAAAATTAAAGTTTAATACTTTAATTTACCCCTTTAATTTACCCCTTAATTTTAGTTTAATATTTTTAAAAATTTCCTTTAGTTTGTATGAAAAGCTATTGCGTTTTATTAATTCATCAATATAAACCTTGGAATTATTCAAATAATCGTGCAGCCCGTTTGCAATTAGTTCTTTTTCTATCGGGTTAGTAACTTGTTCCGGCATTTTTGCACCGAGTCTGCTGTTTTTATAATTTTCAAATTCTTGTTTTGTAAATTTTAAAGGCTTGGCAATTTGTACAGTTATGCTGTCATCTATGTATGTTCCATCTGTTTGATATGGTTTTACAGTATAACTGTTTTGATTTAGAGATTTGGCTTTATTTATCTCAGCTAATGTTTCATCTTTAAACGGATGATAGTATTTTGTTACAGATCTAATAATTGTGTATTCATTTCCTTCGCAAGCAGTATTGGTTATTCCCCATAAACCTTTGAAATTTTGTGGATTATTGACTGGTGATATGTTCATTTATAGCAACCTCTATGTAGTTTAAATATACTACCAAGAAAATGTATCTGTAAATATAATTTGTTACAAATGTTTATATTGAATAGTACAATAAACTATTGAAATTAAAAATTTTATTTGATACGATGATGTAAAATCAAGCTTAATAAAAATTTACTTAATATTTCTTAATAAAAAGGTTTTTTAGGTTAAATTTTTTTGTGTGTGGGTTTTTATATATATAGAAGTTATGTGTGTAAGGAGTCGTTTATGAAGATTAACGCAATCAGTGCTGATTATTCCGCCTTAAAGGCAAGCAGAGCAGGTTTAAAAGGGGCAAGAGTAAAAGAAACCACTCAAACTCCGCAGAATGTCCCAAACGGTATGAGTGTAATATCGTTTAGAGGTGGGAATAAAGATCATGTTTTGCATGTAGTAGCAGAATGTAAACCATTTAACCAGGCTGGTGGTGTAGCTACTGTTGTTCAAGACTATCAACAATTGAATAATGCATCTGCTACTGAGAAAGGTAAAGCTGTTTTTGTTACCCCTTTTTATAATGGTCTTGTTAAATATGAGTGTGCTGATGATGCAAAAGATTTTCAAAAAGTAAGTGTTGAATTGCCCAGAGTTCCCGAAGGTTTACCGGAAGGGCACCCGCTAAAAAATAAAGTAGGACAGCCTGTTTACATAAGTGCAGATTTGTCAAAAACAACTATTAAAGACGCTTTAGAAGCCCGCAAAGATTATTGGCTTTTAGAGGAAGTCGCAGACAAAAAAATGAGTTGGGGTATGCAGAAAGATGCTCCTGTTAAACTTTTAAAAGTTGTCGCTGATGCAAATGATAAGCCATTTAAAGATGATGTTTTTATGGTATTTACAGAGGCTACTGCATATGATCCGAAACCATACTCTGCGAATCAATATTCATCACAGGTTAAGGATATTGTAAGATCTTGGAACGGAGATCCATATGCTAAATTTGATAAAGCTGTTGTTGAATGTATGGAAGATATCTCTAAAAAAATGGGAGATTTTGATCCGGGTACTGTAGTTTGTTCAGATTCACAGGCTGCTTATACAACACACTATATGGCTCAAAAAAATGCTGAAGGTTTAGAATATTTTAAAGGCAAAAAACCAATGCAAATAGGTCATAATCTTGGAGATGGTTATATTGGCATTACGTCTCCAAGGAGTATGATAGTAAATTTAAATATCTTTACTCCTGATGAACTAAAAGCCTTGACAAAATCTGAAGAGCTAAGAGAAGCTATCGTTACTGGTGGCAAGGAAGAAGATACCTTCTTCAAGAAGATTCTGGAAAGTTTAAATGCAAAAAATAAATGTTCGGCAATAAGCATTCCAATACACTATGGAAAAAGCGGTTATTTGCAATCATTTGGGGTTGTATCTCAAGGTTATCTTGATGAACTTGTTAAAAATAAAGAAATTGCACCGTATATATGTGATGATATGAAGGAACTTGTAGAAAAGGGCGTTGCGATTGGTTTAACAAATCCGCATAATTCAAATAACTCTGCATTTACAAAAGTTGGATTAGCTGGATATAACTCTGCGCAAAAAGTAAAACTTGCTAACGGTACGGAAGAAGTTATAGAACCATTAAAAATGTTCACAGAGAAAGATCGTGAAACACTCACTCTTGAACAATTAAGAAAAATGAAAACTGAAAATAAGATTAATTTCTTGACACGTTTTTCTCCTAAGTATGATGGTTCACAGCTTTTTAACGCAGGGCAGAATGGTTGGGAAAGCGCAGGAAGCGGAGCTTTACAAATAAGAAGAGGTAATACAAAAGGCGGGTTGCCAATTATACAAAATATTGATATTGATAAGTACGTTTCAAAGCTAAAAAATGGGGAAGATGTAAAGGTTGTTGTAAGCTGGGGACGCGGTGACTTCCAAAAAGCTTTTGATGAAGTTTTAAACGGGTTCAAAAATTATATACAAAAAACTGGAGATATGAATACCCTGCTTATTATGGGCGGAGATTTAAATAATGACAAAGTTGAAGGGCAAAAGGTAAAAGATATAGCAGAATTGCTCTCAAAAGATCCGCTCTTTAAAGGTCGGGTTATGTTGTTAGATGATTTTGCACCAGGTGAGCCAATGGCTTTGATGGCTGATACTGCAATATTCCCATCAAGGACTGCACCTTGTGAGTTAACAGATCTTGAGGCAAAGAAAATGTTATGCACCCCTATTACAGCTAACGGACAGGGGTTAGGACAAAAGAATTTTGATCCTTCTATTGCAGATGAAGCTAAATTTGCAGATGCATTTAAGACCAAACATCAATATTTTGATTCAAGAGAAGATATGCTAAAATCTGCAAATGAAGATGCAAAAAATACATTTAACAAAGTATATAACAAAATTAAAAATGAAATTTCAACAAAATACAAAACTATAATTGGTGGAGATATTCCAGAAAATAAATTGGAATTGTTCCTAGACGCAAATGAAGATTACAAGAATGCATTAAGAAAACTTCGTGATTCTGTTATGGCTGATGACATAGCAGTGTGTTTGGAAAGATGTTTAATTACTCACCGTAATGATGATGTAGCCCAAACAATTCTTAAAAATCAAGCAAATATTAAAACAGGCTGGGAAAATAATCAGATTATTACAAGGTCAAAACTCCCGACAGGGGAACTATATAGACAGCAGTTTAAGAAAGATGCTCATGATATTTCAAAAGAAAATGTAATCGGTTCAAATATTGATAAACATGGTCTTGCATCAAAATCGGAAACTAGAACATTCAAGGGTATCAAACAATGGTTGAAGGCTCACAAAAAAGCATCAATTATTACAGGCAGTGCAGTTGCTCTTGCAGGCTTGGGATATGCCGGATATAAAACGGGCTGGCTTACTCCGATATTTGACAAAAAGGAAAAGAATGGACACTTGTCCTGTGTAGGATAGATAAAAAAACGGATTATCATCAGTGATAATCCGTTTTTTATTTAAAATTTTATTATTAAAACTAAACATATAATATTTGTGTTAAAATTAATTTATGATTTTAAAGACATTTATTGAACCGCCGATTGATAATAATAATTATCTTATAATTGATGAGGAGTCTAAGGAAGCTGCTCTTGTAGATTGTTCTGCGGTTGACGGTGATATTAATGAAGAATTGGAAAGGCAGGGGGCAAAGTTTAAATATATTCTGCTGACCCACGGGCATTTTGACCATATTGCGGGAATCAGACCGGAGGTAAATCCTTCCTCTGCAGAGCGTCCGCAGATTGTGATGCATAAGGCAGACTTAGGCTGGCTTGAAAAAGCTAATCAATATATGCCTATGTTTGGTATGCCGTCAATCACTATTCCTAAAATTGATATCTTTGTGCAGGACGGTGATATTCTTAACCTCGGAAATATGGAAATAAAAGTTATTCACACCCCGGGGCATACACAGGGCGGAGTGTGTTATCTTGCAGACGGCAAGCTTTTCTCCGGTGATACAATTTTTAGAGAAGCTGTCGGAAGGTGCGATCTTGAAGGCGGTGATTTTGACCAGATTGTTGAAAGTATTGAAAATAAAATCTTTACGCTTCCGCCGGAAACGCTTATTTATCCCGGACACGGCAGAATGACTTCTGTTGAATGGGAAAAAGAACACAACAGGTTTATGTAAATATGAAAATTCAAACAGGCTCTGAAATTGATATTGTTTTATGAGGTGTTTATATGAAAAAGTGTAAAATTACTGTCCTAAAGAGAAATTTTGACGCGGAGCTCGCAAAAGAATACGGTATAGAAGGTTTGACCGCCTGCCCTATGCTTAAAGAAGGACAAGTTTTTTATGCTGACTGGGAATGTCCGCAGGGATTTTGCAATGAAGCGTGGAAAGCAATTTATCAATATGTATTTACGCTTGCACACGGCGGATGTAAAGATGAATTATTTTATTACGGCGATTGGATAAGAAAACCGGGGGTTGCAATCTGCTCATGCAATGACGGACTGCGTCCGGTAATATTTAAAATAGAAGCGCCGGAAGAATAAATGAAAAATAAACAGGAGAGCTTATGAAAAAGATTCTGGTGCAGGAAAAACTGACCATAGCAAATGCGCTTTTTTTAACGGCGTTTATTATAATTTTAGGTATCATATTAGCTTTTTTTATTTTTAAGGAAACTACAAGCTGGCATACAAGATATGAATTTTACGGCTTTATAGGCGCGGCTGCAATTTTTATCCCTTTATGGCTGAAAAATGCCAAAAATAAAGGCGAGTATGTTTCGGAATTAATTTTAACGGATGAAACGCTCACTGTTGTATACGAGGTTGATAATGAGGTTAAAAATCAAGAAGTTATCAAGCTGGAAGATATTAATGGCGTGCATGCCAAATTGAATGCAAACAGGGTTAAAACGGGCAATTCTATATCTTTATTTTGTGAAACAGAAGTCAGCATAGATACTAAAACCAAAGGTGTGATATATTTTACGGAAAATCCCACTGCAAGTCTAACATTCTGCAGTTATTCTTTTATGCTTAGGTTATTGTCCTGTGCAAAGTACCTGCCTAATTTTACATATGAAGTAGAAGGAAATTCCGATGTGGCTAAGGAAGACGTGAAGCACTATGCGTTATATGGAAAACGGCTTCCTTATATTAGGCGTGAATGGATTAGTTTTATGCAGATTCCTCCGCAGGCGAGAACTGCTATTATTGCCTGTTTTATGCCGCTGATTTTGTGTTTTGTGTTTTTGGCTTATCTAAACTTTCCTGCTATGACAAGTACACAAGATAAAGAGTACGTATCATTAATCGAAAGCGGATATGAATTATACAGAAATGATATGTGCGAAAAATCACTGATTAATTATGATAAGGCATTGAATATTCATAATGATGATTATGCTTTGTATTATTACAGGTCATTAGCATATAAAAAGAACAGACAGTATGAAAAAGCGATTGAGGAAGCAAACAAAGGCATTGCGCTTCTTGATACAAATTCTGTATATAAACACGCAAAAAAATTGAGATTTGATAACAAGGATGACATCGGCTTATATACTGTTATAGGAGACTGTAATAAAAAGCTGGAAAGATACGCAGAAGCTAAAAAAGCCTACAGTTATGTTATAGCAAATGTAAGATATATCTATACGGATGCTTATTTTCAAAGAGGACAGTGCGAATATTATTTAAATCAAAAAGAAGAAGCTTTGAGAGATTTCTACAGACACAAGAGAATTGTAGAAAAATATCTGCAGGATCAAGCAACGAGCGAGTATAAAGCAAGGTATCCGGTTTATACTCAAAAGCATTTGAATAATATTAATAAATGGATAGAAGCAACTCTTGAAAGATAAGTTGGCAGTACCGGACCCAATTTTATATACATTTACCCCTTGCTGTGATAGAATGTTGTTATGGAAAATCTTAAGAAGATTTATGAGAAGTTTAAAGGTTTAGATAAGAAAAAACGTTCTTATTTAATAGCGGTGTTTGCTGTTATTTTCGTTATGTCCTGGGCATTTATTTCTGCGGGAATTATAACCTGCAATTTTAACAGAGCGCAGTTGAAAGGAAACGAAGACGAGCAGAAGGTTGATGCTGTCGGGATTATTATTACTGAAACAAAAGACGGGCAAAAATATTTTGAGATATACGGCGAAACCGGACATTACAGCAACGACCATAGTATTGCAACGTTGAATAATGTTATAGGAAATTTTTATAAAGAAAATAAAGTTGCGATGAGTTTTCAATCATCAAAAGGAACTTACGATGAAAAAACGGGCGTTATAACTTTATATGATAATACATTTATTGTTCTTGAGGACGGAACATCTTTGAATACTGATAAACTTACCTGGGCCGGTTCTGATAAAGAAACGGTTGCGGAAGGACATGTATTAATCAAAAAAAATAAAGAAATGATTGCTACTGCGGACAAGGGATTTATAAGTGCAGGGTATGAAAAATTTAAAATTACGGGCAAAACACAAACCAAATTATACAGTAAGGAGAAAGCTTAATGAAAAAGATATTAATATTATTATTGTTAATATTATCGAGTTTAGCGGTTTTTTCATCTGATTTGATTATCGAATCTAAAACCCAGACTTTTTCGGATAAAGAAAAGAAAATTAAACTTGACGGAGGTGTTAAAGTTAAGCTGGATAACCTTACGGTTGAAGGTACAAGGGCTGATGTTACTATAAGAAGAAATAACAAACTTGATACTGCTACTTTTTATGACAAACCGTATGCTTATGAAGTAAATGAGAATAAAAAACGTGAAGTAAAGGCTAATATATTACAGCTTTCTTTAATCAACAAGATTGTAAGAGCGGAAGGAGAATCACAGTCTATTATTACAGAAGGAAATACTCCGATTGTAATTATAAACGCAGACAGCCAGGAATATGATACAAAAAGCAGTGTAATGGTTGCAGTAGGTTCTGTTACAATCAAATACAAAGATATTGATACTTATTCAGATAAAGCCGTTATTATAGCGGATGAAAAAGGCGGATTGAAAAAAATCGATTTAATCGGAAATGCAAGGGTTAAGCAGGAACAGAATGTTTCAGAAGGACACCATTTTGTTTACAATCCGATTACGGAAGAGATGAGTGTTACGGGTAATACAAAGACAACCGCCTATTCTGATGACGGCAAAAAACTGGTAATACATTCCGATTATCAGCAGTATCATAAAAAACAAAATTCTTATATAGGAAGCGGACATGTAAAAATCTGGTATGATGATTATTATGCGCAGGGTCCGAAAGTTTCGGTATTTCCTGATGCGGAAACAAATAAGCCGAATGAGGTTTATTTTATAGGACGTTCAAAAATTGTTCAGCAGGACAAGGATATTATTGCTGATAAGATAAAAATGACAATGAATCCTAAGGATTTTGTCGCAGAAGGCAACGTCAGAACAATTATTCACAATGTAGATACAAAAGAAGAAGAGGATTTATAATGTCTGAAAAAATTGATAAGGCAATGAGTCTTTTTAAGGAACGCAAGTATGAAGAAGCTATAGACGCTTTCAGTTCTGTATTGGAAACGGAGCCGGATAATGCGGAGGTTTATAACAATTTAGGCGTTGCGTATTCCTGCACGGGAAATTTTGAACAGGCAGAAAATTATTATGTAAAGGCTCTTGAGCTTGATCCGGAGATGGCGCAGGCTTATATCAATCTTTCTGATTTGTATTATAAAGCGGGAGATTTGCCTTCTGCTCTCGGAACATTGCAGAGAGGAAGCTACGAACTGCGGGATAATCTGGCTATTGCACATTTGCTCGCAAGAGTTTATATAGAAGATCAAAGATGGGAAGATGCTATAGAAGAGTTAGAACGCGTTTTGGACGGTGAACCGGAAAATTATGATGCATATTATGATTTGGGTCATGTATGTTTTGAACTTGGCGATTATGAAGGCGCAATATCCAATTTTGAAAACGTAATTGAGTATCAAGAGAATAATGAACTTTTATATTATGCGCTTGCACAGGCGTATGAGGCAAATAATGAGATAGATAAAGCAATATCCAATTATTTAAAGGCTATTGCTGTTAATGATAAATTTACTCTTGCATACAAGAAGGTCGGCATTTTATTCCTTGCTAGAAATGATTATGAAGATGCAATAGAGTATTTTGAGGACTATATTAATTTTGATATTCCGCAAGAAGAAAAAGACAGCGTAACAAAATTAATCGAGCGGATAAAAGCAAAAATGGCATAAATTAGTTTATTGATACTTTTTTATAGTTCAGCTTGTATTCTTCATTAATGCCGATGTCGCTGAAATATTTCTCTTTCAGCTTCATATGTTCTCTTGTTATTATATTTCTTCTGTTTTGTTTTAATGGCTGTTTATATATTGACATATGTCTTTCGTAATATTTATGCTTGTCTTTAAAGCCGTAGCGTTTGAGAAATCTATAATACAGCTCTTGATTATATTTATAAAGCATAAAATAAATGCAGTAATTTCTATCCAGACTTTCATCACACTTCAAATCAAAATCTATAAAATGGAATTGACCGTCCTCTCCTATAACAAAATTGTGCAGATGACAGTCAGCCAGATTACCGCAGACTTTATTCGGGTCATCCTTTGCTCTGTATGTTGTAAAAATATAGTTTAAGAGCTTATCAATAATAATCATTTTTTCTGCAAAGGGTTTGTTGCTTATATAATCATCAACCGCAATTCCGGGCAGATATTTTCTTTTGGAAACACTCGGTATATGCCGGAGTTTGTAATCACTGCGGAACTGTATTTTTTCTTGAACGTAGGAAGAGTTTATATATATTTCTCCTGTTTTTTTGTCTTTGGATATAAAAGAGTGGCCGATGTAATAATACCTTTCAACATATTTCCATAGAAATTCGCCGTTTTTGACACGGTCAATGTGTTCTTTATACAAAATAGAATTTTTGTTTAATTTATGGAATTCTATAATGTTTTCAGTGTGTCCGGACGGGATAACATAGTCTTGAAAAAATTTATATTGCAGGTTAAGACACCCTTTATGAAAAATGAAAATAATTTCATGTGCCCTTAGGCAGAATAAATCATCGTCTTCTGCATTAAATAAAAGATTATATGCAAATTGTATAGTATTTTTGTTAACTAATAAATCTTGGCGGTGGATTTCTTCTTTGGCGCAGAATAATTTCAGCTTTACTCCCAGTATGCAGATTTCTTTTCTTGAATAATTTGTTTTAATCGAAAATATGTTTTTGAATAATTTATCTAACATTTTTTCTCCTTTCTGACATTATATCAAAAAAGATTTGATAGTTCATATCTATGTGTTACAATCTAAAGCATGGATACAAAGTACTGGATAGCTTTTTCATCTATTGAATCAATTGATTCTTTATTTGTTCAAAGATTATATAATTATTTCGGTGATATAGAAACCGCATTTAAAGCTGAATATAAAGATTTAAAACAAATAGAGGGATTAAGCGTAAAAAAGGCTGAAAATTTTATTGAAAAACGTAAAGGGCTGGATGTCGACAGAGTATATGAAGAAGTTGAAAAACGAAATATTAGTATTTTGACGTTTGACAGTCCGAATTATCCTTATATGCTTTCCCAGATTTCTAACCCTCCTATGGTTTTGTATTATAAAGGCGACTTGTTTTCCTGTAACTTGAAAAGAACTGTTGCTTTTGTAGGTTCAAGAAGGGCAAGTTTTAACGGAAAAGAGGGCGTTAAAAAAATTATAGATGAACTTCGCGGAACAGATATTTGTATTGTATCCGGTCTGGCAGAGGGAATTGATTCAACCGCTCACAAAAGCGCTATTGAGAATAATTTAAAGACAATCGGCGTCATTGCAAGCGGTTTGGATTATACATACCCTAGCGGAAACAAGCATTTGTATGAAGAAATAGAGAATGGTTACGGGGCTGTTGTTACCGAGTATTATCCGACATTTGAGCCTTTAAAATTCAGATTCCCTCAAAGAAACAGAATTGTAACAGGTCTTTCTTACGGAACTGTGGTAGGCGAAGCCGCTTTAAAAAGCGGGGCTTTAATATCAGCCAATCTTACTCTTGAACAGGGCAGAGAGCTTATGTGCATCCCCGGTGCAATTAATAACTCTAATACAGAAGGGGTCTATAAGCTTTTAAAAGACGGCGCCGGTCTTGTAACCTCCGGACAGGACGTCTTAAATACTTTGAATTGGGAAATCATAACAGAAAAATCAGAAATATCTACAGAAGACCCCGTTGAAAAAATAATTTTTGGTATAATAGGAGTGGAGCCAAAAGGTTTTGATGAGCTCCAAATTCAGACGAATTTAGATACAGACAAGCTTTTGACAGTTTTAACAATGATGGAAGTCAAAGGGCTTATTAAACAGATAGAGGGTGACAGGTATATAAAAGCATGACAACAACAGCGGAAAAAAGTACTAAGAGTAAAAAAGAGAAAGCGCTTGTTATAGTTGAGTCTCCTGCAAAATCTAAGACAATTAAAAAGATTTTGGGCGACGGGTATCAGATTGAAGCAAGTTTCGGGCATGTAAGAAATCTGCCGGAAAACGTTCTGGGCTTTGATGTAAACAATGATTTCAAGCCGACTTATGTAATTATTCCGGAAAAAAAGAAAGTTGTTACAAAGCTGAATGATTTGGCAAAAAAATCTGATAAAGTATATCTTGCATCCGACCCTGACCGCGAGGGAGAAGCAATTGCCTGGCATGTACGGGAGCTTCTTGATGTTCCGGATAATAAAGTTTTTAGGATAGAGTTTAATGAAATTACGCCGAAGGCGGTAAAGTATGCGGTAGAACACTCTCGCCAGATTGATATGGACAGGGTTAAAGCACAACAGACAAGACAGATTCTTGATAAACTTGTGGGCTACAAATTATCGCCTGTTCTCTGGAAACAGCTGGGCAATTATAGACTCTCTGCTGGGCGTGTTCAATCAGTTGCTCTGCGTATGATTTGCGAGAGAGAAGAAGAAATAGAAGCTTTTGTCCCGAAAGAATACTGGTCTGTTCATGCAATTATGGATAAAGACGGAAAACTCTTTGAGGCGGAAGTTAATAAATACAAAAACAAAAAATTTGATATAAATAATGAAGAAGAAGCGAATAAAATTAAAGATTTTCTTACAAATCCCGACACAGAATTTGTGGTAGAAAAAGTCGCTAAAAAAACAACCAAAAGAAAACCTACAGCGCCTTTTATAACATCGACCCTTCAAAGAGCCGCAAGCTCAAAGCTCGGTTTCGGTGTTTCTAAGACCATGCAGGTTGCGCAAAAATTATATGAAGGTATTGAAATTGACGGCACTCCGGTTGGTTTGATTACTTATATGAGAACAGACAGCGTCAGAATTTCCGATGACGCGCACGAAATGGCAAAGTCATTTATTCTTCAAAATTACGGCGAAAAATACTATCCGCCAACAACGAATATTTATGTTAAAGGAAAACAAAACGTTCAAGATGCTCACGAAGCAATAAGACCGTCTTATCCGGACAGAACTCCGGAAAGCATCAAACAATATCTCACGCCGGAACAGTATAAATTGTATAAACTTATCTGGGATAAATTTATGTCATCCCAGATGGCTCCAGCAGAGATTGCAAACAAAACTATAGATATAAAAGCCGGCGACTATAATCTAAAAGCAGGAACAAGCAAAATTTTATTCGACGGATTTTTGAAACTTTATAATGATGCGGAAGAAGATGAAAAAGATGCGGATGCAAAAATTCCGGATTTAGAAGAAGGCGATAAAGTTAAATGTAAAGAAGTTCTGCCCAAACAGCACTTTACACAGCCTCCTCCAAGATATAATGAAGCCTCGCTTGTTAAGGCGCTGGAAGAACACGGAATCGGGCGCCCGTCAACTTATGCTACAATTATTACGGTAATTCAGACAAGAAAGTACGTAGAAAAGAAAGATAAGGCTCTTGTTCCGACACTTCTGGGCAGAACTGTCTGCAAGCAGCTTGTAAGCCAGTTTGCTGATATTATGGACTACAAGTTTACTGCAGGCATGGAAGAAAAATTGGACCAGATAGCAGAAAAGAAAGCTGTTTGGAATGTCGTTTTAAAAGAGTTCTATACTCCATTTATGGAAGTTGTTAATTCTGTAATGAAAACCGGACAAAAAGTTGTTATTGAAAGCGATAAAAAATGTCCGAACTGCGGACGTGTAATGCTTGTTAAGACCAGCCGTTTCGGAACTCAGTTCTTGGGCTGTTCCGGCTATCCGGAATGTAAAACAATTATTTCATTAAACAACAGCGTAGAATTGGACGATATGGACAACGGCTCTGGAGAGAGTACGGTTGAAGAAAAGTGTGAAAAGTGCGGTGGCGGTATGATTATGAAAATCGGACCGTACGGAAAATATCTGGAATGCAAAGAGTGCAAAAACCGCAAAAAATATATCCGCTCAACCGGTGTAAAATGTCCAAAGTGCGGAGAAGGCGTAATTATAGAGAAAAAGTCAAAATACGGCAAAATCTTCTTCGGCTGTAACCGTTATCCGGACTGTTCATACGCCCTTTGGGATGAGCCTACCGGAAATACTTGTCCTGAGTGTGGAGAGCTTCTGGTTAAAAAGAATACCAAAAACGGGTTGTTTGAAGTCTGCTCCAGCAGAACCTGTTCATTTAAGCGAAGCATGGAAAGTAATGCGGACATAGAAGCAGATACAGAAAAAGAATAAAAAAAATGTGCGTTATTAAACGCACATTTTTTATTTATTCAGTCAATGACTTAAGTATTGTATAAGATGCATCCCAGCCGCTTAAACCACCGGTTGATTTATACTGGGCAATATTCTTTTTTCTTAAGGCTTTATTTTTTTCCTGTTCTTTGTTGAATTTTTCGAGTTTCTTCTTGCTTGAATTTCTTTCTTCAACAATCGGATTAGCATATTCTAAAAATGCCCTGTATTCCTGGCATCCGTATCCAGCTTTAACCTTATCCGGATAATTGTATGTCATATAATCAAACACATTCATCGCTCTTTCTGTGTTTGCCGGCTTACCCTGCAGGATTTCCATAGTGCTTCCAGGCATCTTGGTTATGACAACAATCATTGCAAGCGGATTGTAGCCGGTTTTTACAAGTAAATCAATTCCTGTAATATCAGCTTCTTTTTCATCACTTAAGCTGGCTTTGTTTGCTAAAAATTCGCTATTTGCTGCAGTTGAAATGATATTATCAGAGCTTAGTCTGCTAGTGATAGCATTTTTCGCAGCACTTCTCATTTTGTTTTTAGAATATGTGCCGTTGATTATATGTCCCATTTCATTTGCAATTACGGCTGCAACTTCACTGTCATTTCCTGTGTAAGATAAGTCAGTGCTTGAGATTTGAATAACATTAGTTGTTGAAACAGACGAGTTATTTGCTTCACCATTTACAACCTTAAAAGTTGTTTTAGCAGGAAGATTGTTTTTGGAAATAATCGTGCTTCCTACTTCGGAAACTCTGTCCGAAGCAACCCAGGTTCCTGCGTATGATACTGTTGTCATGAACGCAAAAGCAAAAATCGATACAATAATCTTTTTCATTTTTCCTCCTTATTATCTGTTTTATTTTAGCATTAAAAAGGCAAAAAATATATTTTTAAACTTAAATTGCGCATATACTGATTAAGTGCTATATATAATCTTATGTATGATGAATTATTCAAAAAACTTTCAAATTCAAAATTTCGGAGTAAGTTTAAACTAAAAGATAAGGAAAAAGCATATATAACAGAAAAAGGGCTTGATACAATAAAATCACACGCGATGGATTTTATTGCAAAACGAATTGCGCCTGCCTATATTCCAAACGACGGCAAGCAGACTCCCATGCGCGGACATCCTGTTTTTATTGCTCAGCACGCTTGTGCAGTCTGCTGCAGGGGGTGTATAGAAAAGTGGCATAACATTCCTAAAGGATGCGAACTGACATCTAAACAGCAGGAATATCTGGTTAATGTAATAATGGAGTGGATAAAACGGCAATGAGCGATTATAAAACGAATGTAATGCGAATGCTTGATAAAGCAGGGGTAAAATATAAACATTATACGTATGCGGATACAGATGCTATAAGCGGAACAGAAGTTGCCTCCGTTCTAAATCAAAATCCGCTTCAAGTCTTTAAAACACTCGTAACAGTTTCAAAATCAAAAAAGTATTATGTTTTTATGATACCGGTAGAAAGAGAACTTGATCTCAAAAAGGCATCACGCGCCGTAAATGAAAAATCAATAGAAATGCTTAAATCAAAAGAGCTTCTGCCTCTAACCGGATATGTACACGGCGGATGTTCGCCAATAGGAATGAAAAAATTCTTTCCGACTGTTATAGACAGCTCTGCGCAGAATTTTGAAACAATAATTTTTAGCGCGGGAAAAATCGGATATCAAGTTGAATTAAGCCTGGATGATTTGGCAAAAGTAATCAAATTTCAGCTTAGAGAGCTTTGTTCTTGCCAAGCTTAATTATGTTATTTTTAATTTTCATATATCTTTCACACTGCTTAACTCTGTCATAGCCAAGCATTATTCCCAGCATAAAATCCTGTTCCGCGCTCAACTCATTTAATTTGGGGTTAAAAGTTCTTACCACATTTACGCATTCCGGAGCGCCAAAGTACACATTAATTTTATTAGGTTCAATTTCATGAATAACATAGTCAATATTTTCATGCTTCAGTCTTTGTTCAATTAAGCTCCGGTTTTGCGCTTTTTCTGTTGTTAAAATAAGATTTCTTATCCCCTTTTTAAATTCATAAATATGGTGATGAAAGACCCTTAAATCGGCATTACCTTGAAAATTGGCTCTATTTTGGCTTTTATACGGCAAAATATTAAGAACTTTCAAACGCTCCCCCTCTCTTGTTAGGCAAATCTAACTTTAATATTATATTAAATGATATGCTGATTTTTGTCAAATGAACATAAAAAAAGACGACTTTTGCAAGTCGTCTTTTTGAAAATATAATATACGTATTAACGTTTTGAGAACTGGAAGCGTTTTCTAGCTCTTTTTCTACCGTATTTTTTACGTTCTTTAACGCGTGCATCACGTGTTAACAGACCTTCTGCTCTCAATACGTTTTTGTATTCTTCGTTAACTTTCAATAATGCTCTTGAAATACCGTGTCTGATAGCCGCTGATTGAGCAACAATACCGCCCCCTACAGCTTTAACTCTTACATCATATTTGTCTTGATTTTCAGTTAAAACAAGAGGTCTGTAAATCATCATTTCTACAGCAGGCATATTACCGATATAAGCACCTAAAGTCTTTCCGTTAACAAAGATTCTGCCTTTGCCTTTTACTAATTTTACAACTGCAACAGCGCATTTTCTGCGTCCTGTAGCCATAATTTCTTGATTATCAGCCATTAGTTACCCCCCTTTATTTCAATAGGTTTTTGAGCTGTGTGAGGATGGTTAGGACCGCAGTATACCTTTAATTTAGTGAACTGCTGAGCGCCCAGTGTGTTGTGCTGTAACATTCCTTTAACAGCCTTTTCAATTAACTTGGTTGCGTCTTTTTCGCGTACTTCTTTTACAGAAGCTGCTTTTAAACCGCCCGGATAACCGGTATGGTGATAATAAATTTTATCAGTTTCTTTATTACCGGATACTACAACCTTTTCTGCATTGATAACAATTACGAAGTCGCCTGTATCAACGTTAGGAGTATATTCCGGCTTATTTTTACCTCTTAAAATGTTTGCAATTTGAACTGCAAGACGTCCAAGAATTTGACCGTCAGCATCAATTACATACCATTTTCTTTCTACTTCAAGAGGTTTTGCTGAATATGTTTTCATGCTTATTCTCCATTGTTATGGCAAATCCTAAGATTTACCCCTTAGTATTCTACTTTCATTAATGTAAGTCCATAAGGACTCGCGGTTTGACCGGCTTTTCGCCTGTCACGAGCCTCCAGAACATTTTTCATATGTTCTGCAGACAGTTGATGCCCCTCGATTTCAAGGAGCGTACCGACTATTGTTCTTACCATATTATAAAGAAACCTGTTTCCTTCAATATGTATAAAAACCCTGTCACCTTGTTTTTCAACTTCGGCTCTGGTTATAAAACAAACTTTGCTCGGGTTCAGCGTTCCGGAACTTTTGAAGCTTGAAAAATCGTGTTCTCCCAAAAGGCTGTTTAATGCCTCCTGCATCCTTTGAATATCCAGCGGGTATTTTACCCTTAAGATATCCCCGTCAAAAGCCTGTTTATAACGCCGATTTATAAGTTCATACCTATAATATCTTGATTTCGCAGACTTCTGTGCGTGGAATGACGGCGGAACAATTCTCAAGTTACTGACGGATATGTCTGCGGGAAGTATTTCATTTATGTGATAGATAAAATCTGAAGCAACAATTTCTTTATCATAATCGAAATGAATAACCTGCCCGAGAGCATTAACACCCCTGTCAGTTCTTCCGGAGAAGATTGTTTTTATCGGTCTTATATTGTTTGCGCCTTGTTCTGCCTCAGCGCCTGTCCTTTCCTGCTGATTTTCATCAGCCTTTCCAGACCTGCACCGGCTTGCGCCTATCAATGTACTGATTGCTTTTTCCAGTTCGCCCTGTATAGTGGGTAATGGAATTTGTTTTCCGCCTTCAAATTGTATCTGGCTTCCGGCATAATCCCTGCCCCTATACTGAACGTCAAGAGCGTAGCGCATTCAATTATACCAATTGAATCAGCGCCATTTCAGAAGCATCCCCTCTGCGAGGAGGAAGTCTGTATATTCTTGTATAACCGCCCTGTCTTGATGAATATTTAACGCCTATTACGCTGAATAATTTTCTCAAAACAGTTTGTTTAGCTAATTTCTTTCCTTCTTGAGGTGTTTCAAAGATTTCGCCTGTTGCTGTATCAATAAACTGACCGATTTCTTTGTCGTAAATATATCTGCCAGCCAGTCTTCTTGAGTTCAAGTCGCCTTTTTTTGCCATAGTGATAACGTTTTCAGCGTACGGCTGAAGAGCTTTTGCTCTTGCCATAGTTGTTTTTATTTCACCGTGAACAAAAAGTTCGGTCGCCAATGAACGCAATAAAGCCTTTCTTTGGTCTTGCGCTTTACCTAGCGTATGTTTTTTTGTCTGGTGTCTCATTTTTACTTTTCCTTATATATTAATTTACTTATTTACTATTCTTCAGAAGTTTGGGCTGCAAAACCTTCTTCATCAATTTCCGGATTTGGAGCTAAGTCTAAACCGAAGTGGTGTAATCTTTCAATTACTTCGTCTGAAGATTTTTTACCAAAGTTCTTGATATTTAACAAATCATGTTCTGATTTTTTCAACAATTCTGCCATAGAATTTATGCTTGCTCTTTTTAAGCAGTTGTATGCACGAACAGAAAGTTCAAGTTCATCAATTGTTATTGAAGGTTCTTGTTCATTTTCAACAACAGCTTCTTCTTGAACAGCAGCTTTTTCTTCAACTTCTTTGTGAGTTGTTTTGCCTGTTATTGAAGAAATCTGAACAAAATGTTCGATTAATAAATCTGCTGCCTGTGTAAGAGCTGTAGTAACATCAACTGTTCCGTTAGACCAGATTTCAAGAGTCAGCTTGTCAAAATCAATGCTGTCGCCTACACGAGTATTTTCTACTTCGTAGCTTACTCTCTTGATAGGCATAAATGTAGCATCAATCGGAAGCATATCGATAGGAGCTCCGCCCTTGTTGTTTCTTGGAACATCGTGAGCAACATATCCTTTGCCTGTTTCTACAATGATATCAGCGTGGAATGAACCGCCGTCTGCAATTGTACAAATCAGCCAATCCGGATTTACTACTTTTACCCCTGCAGGTAATTGGATATCACTTGCTAATACCGGACCGGGTTTGTCGATATCAATTCTTAACTGCTGCGGTTCTTTTGAATCGGTCTTGATTGCTAAACCTTTTAAGTTAAGCATTACATCGATAACATCTTCTAACACACCAGGAATAGCTGTGTATTCGTGTGTAATACCTTCTATTCTGCAAGAAGTTACTGCTGTACCTTCAAGGCTTGAGAGCAATACTCTTCTAAGTGCGTTACCGATAGTTGTTCCAAATCCTCTTTCTAACGGCTCAATAGTAAATTTGCCGTATTGAGAACCATCAGAACTGGTCATCGTATTAACAGTTTTAATTTTTAATTCCATATTATTTTCTCCTATCAGCCTATTTTGAATAGTATTCTATAACAAGTTGTTCTTTGAATTCAGGATCTAATTCTTCTCTTTGAGGTATTCTTTCGAATGTAATCTTCAAAGCTTCAGAATCTACTGTTAACCAAGCAGGAGCGCAAGATAAATCAATTGCACTCATAACTGTTTTCAAGTATTCATTGCTTCTTGATTTAATAGTGATTACATCGCCTGCTTTTACTAAATATGATGGAATATCTACTTTCTTACCGTTAACAAGCACGTGACCGTGGTTTACGATTTGTCTTGATTGTTTACGGGTAACGCCGAAGCCAGCTCTGAAAAGAATATTATCTAATCTTGATTCAAGAAGTTGTAAAAGGATAGTACCTGTTACACCTTTCTTTCTTGCAGCTTCCTGGTAGTATTTTGCAAATTGTTTTTCACTTACTAAATATGTTAATCTGATTTTTTGTTTTTCATTCAAGTGGATTGCATATTCAGAAAGTTTTTTTCTAACAGCACCGTGCTGACCTGATGCAGTTTGTCTCATTGAAGATGTTAACTTTCTGTTAGACAAATCCTTAACTCCGTAGTTACGGAATAATTTGTTATTTGGTCCTGTATATCTTGCCATTATTTTTCTCCTTTTCTTCTGCGGGGCATCTATGGTTTGCCCTTTTGGCTTAAGTGCAAGCCCCCGCTTATTGAGTGAGGTGTGACGGGTGAGGAGTGAGGAGTTATCAAAATCGCTTCACACTTCACGCTTCACGCTTCACAAAAGTACTATACACGTCTCTTTTTCGGCGGACGGCATCCGTTGTGCGGGATTGGAGTTACGTCTTTAATTAAAGTGATTTCCAAACCTGCTGCTTGAATAGCTCTGATTGCTGTTTCACGACCAGAACCAGGTCCTTTGATGTGAACTTCTACTTTTTTCATACCTTGGTCGATTGACTTTTTAGCAACTAATTCTGCTGCAGACTGTGCTGCAAACGGAGTGCCTTTTCTGGCGCCTTTGAAGCCTGTTGCACCGGCTGTTGCCCAAGCAATAGCATTACCTTGAGTATCTGTAGAAGTTACTATTGTATTATTGAAGGTGGATTGTATGTGTACAACACCCTGTAATACATTTTTCTTTTCTTTTTTCTTTGTAGTTTTTGGTCTTGCCATTTTCTTATTTCCTTTATTTTTATTTATATTTCAATCTTTTGTGTTTAGAGTGATTAGTGAATAGATTTTTATAGCTCTAGTCACTAGTTTCTATTCACCAGTCACTATATTTATTTCTTTTTACCTGCGATAGGTCCGGTTTTCTTACCGCGTCTTGTTCTTGCGTTAGTTTTTGTTCTTTGACCTCTGCAAGGAAGACCTCTTTTGTGACGCATTCCTCTGTAAGAGTTGATTTCTTGAAGACGTTTGATACTCATTGTTACTTCACGTCTTAAATCACCTTCGATGTTGTATTCTGACAACGCATCACGTAATTTCTTGATGTCATCATCTGTTAAATCATCTGTACGCAAATCCGGTGAAATACCTGTTACGTCCAGAATTTTTTTGCTTCTAGCCGGTCCTATTCCGTAGATATAGGTAAGAGCTACTTCTAATCTTTTGTTACGAGGTAAGTCTACCCCAACTAATCTTGCCATGTTTTCTTTCCTTTATAACTTTATTCTACTAATTACTTCTTTTAAGAACCGAGTGATTTGTGAATAGTGAGTAGTGAATAGATTTTTGTCTAATCACTAGTCACTATTCACTGCTCACTATACTATCCTTGTCTTTGTTTATGTTTAGGGTTTTCGCATATTACGGCAACTCTGCCTTTTCTTTTGATAACCTTGCATTTGTCACACATAGGTTTTACTGATGATCTTGTTTTCATTGTTTTCTTTCCTTTATATTCTGTTATCTTTGTTTAATTCTTTTTACGAACCGTGTATACGGTCTGCGGGTGAAAGCTTTTACTTGAGCCTAAATGTTATTCTGCCTTTTGTTAAATCATACGGCGTCATTTCTACTTTTACTCTGTCGCCCGGCAGTATTCTGATAAAGTTTTTTCTGATTTTGCCGGATATATGTGCCAGAATTTCATACCCGTTTTCAAGTTTTACCTTGAACATTGCATTAGGCATGGACTCCAGTATTGTGCCTTCAATTTCAATTACGTCTTTTGCCATATATGTCCTCTAATTTTCGGCTGTCAAATGGGCGGAATTTTTCCGCATAATATTATAATATTTGCTGAAATTCTGAATGCAAGCAATTTTGTTGTATCTAAACCTTTTTGTTAAGTTTTGTTTCTGATTGTTTTTATAATAATTAGTTATATACACATTCTGCCTAATCATGATAAAGCTGCCTTTACAGCAAGGTTTTCAATAGCAAAACAAGATTTTAAAATATTTTATATTTATAAAAACATTCAAAATATCATTTAACCATTCTATATTTATTTCTCTTATTTATTTTGTTTATGTTATAATCAATACAAAAATATTTAGAAAGGGATTTAAATTTATGCTAAGAGCCGGAATTGTAGGACTTCCTAACGTAGGGAAATCAACTTTATTTAACGCGCTGACTGCAACAAAAAACGCGCAGAGTGCAAATTATCCGTTTTGTACAATTGAACCTAACGTAGGTGTTGTCGTTGTTCCGGATGAAAGACTGCAGATTCTTTCAGATTTATGCAAATCAAAAGAAATAATCCCGACAGTTATTGAGTTTGTCGATATTGCGGGACTTGTAAAGGGCGCAAGCAAAGGCGAGGGGCTCGGAAACCAATTCCTTCATAATATCCGAGAAGTCGATGCAATTATTCAAGTAGTCAGATGCTTTGATGATGCAAACACTATTCACGTAGAAGGCAAAGTCGATCCTATTTCTGATATAGAAACTATTAATACAGAGCTTGCTCTTGCTGATTTAGCGTCAATAGAGCGGAGAATGCAAAGAATTTCAAAACAGGTGAAAGCGGGCGACAAGGAAGCTGTTATTGAAGAAGGCGCTCTAAAAAAATTGAACGATTTACTGCAGGAAGGCACATTTATAAATCTAAAAGACCACTTCAATGAAGATGAAATCAATGTTATTAAGCCTTTGAATTTAATGTCAGTAAAACCGGTGATTTATTGCGCAAATGTTTCAGAATTCGACTTGAAAGAAGGCAATGATTATACTAAAAAAGTTGAAGAATATGCAAAATCCCACGGTGCGCAGACTGTTATTATATGCGCGAGAATTGAAGAAGAACTCGTTGAATTAGGAGAAGAAGGCGCAAAAGAATATCTTCAGGAATTGGGAGTTGAGGACAGCGGTATTAATAAAATGATTAAATCCGTTTATGAACTTCTTAATCTGATTACGTTCATTACTGCAGGAGAAAAGGAAGTTCACGCCTGGACAATCACAAGAGGCACAAAAGCACCTCAGGCTGCGGGTGTTATTCATACAGATTTTGAAAAAGGTTTTATTAGGGCTGAAGTAACCGCATATAAAGATTTTGTAGAAAACGGTTCTTATACAGCCTGCAAGGATAAGGGCGTTACTCGTTTAGAAGGAAAGGATTATATTATGCAGGACGGGGATATTGTTCATTTCCGTTTTGCAGTATAAATAAATGCAATGCAAATACAAAATATCAACCGGCAGTCATTTGGATGGAACACACAGACTCATATAGGCATGACTTTACTTGCGCTCAAGGACAGCGGGCTTGAGCCGGAGGACATGAAACAGCTTGCTAAGTATTCGGTTATGCCGGACTTTGTTAAGAGCGAGGAAGGTTATCATCATAATACCCATTTTTTCTATCCGTATGGAAAAGATAAAAGTTTCGGACGCGGAGGAAATGAGGGAAATAATGCTTTTGAAAGGTTTAAGGCACACTTGCAGTCTGCGCTTGCGACACATAAAAAAACGGAATTTTTAAAACATACCGGTTATGCAATGCACTTTTTGCAGGATGTTTCAATGCCTTTGCATACAGAGCCCGGCGGGTTAGTGAAAAAGATACGCGATTATTATCTGCACAAAAATTTCGAGTGCGGAGAAAAGTATGGTGCAACGCCTGCGCTGGACAAGCTTGCGGACGGCTATAAACCGGACAAGAACCTCCATTTCAGTTCTCTTATTGATTTGTTTGTTTCAACCGCTGAATTTTCGCAGAAACCCCGGTTTCAAGTAAGCAGGTTTAATAAACGGGATTGGTTTAAAATACAGCAGGAATGTTTTAACAGAGGAGTCGATGCCTCAAGAGAGTTTTTTGAAAAAATGCTGAGGGTATCTAATTTTTAGTTTTTGCGCTGTTAATCAGCCAGCCGTCTGCTCTAAAATGGGCGTAGTTGTTTCTGCCCCTGTATTTTTCTCCCTGCGGACTTGTTTTCAGCCAGCTTTCAAGTATTAATACGGCTTTGTGCAAAAGTTCGTATCCGTATTTTTCAATAAGAGAGCCATACTGTTCGGGGGTTAAAATTACAAGATTAACATTTGGAATATCAATTCTAATTTTGTTATTATATTTGGGTCTGCCTCCCTTTTTACCATTTTCCGCACTTATTTCTCCGCACATTATAAGTTTCCCTCCTCCGGTTTGCCGGATTTTCTCACTAATTCTATTACTGTTTCTTTCATTTTGCATTTGAATATGCTGTCAGCAAAATAAATTTTATAAAGATTGCACTTTGAGCAGGTACAGCCCAGCTTGTAGCAGTCTATTGCTGTTGGAGTCCAATTTTTTGACACTGTTTCACTGCATGATACATTGTATCTGTAATTCATTGTTTAAAACCTCTTCCCAACTTAAAGAACATTGACATAATTAAAAATGTGTGCTTAAATATCAGATATCAGCTTACATTTTGTAATATATTGTAAGACAATATGATACACATGTCAAGTATTATTTTATCGTGGTGAAACAATGAAACTTGATGAATTAATTTTAATAATTTCAAGCAGAACAGGAACTGCAGTGAATCAGTCTATGCTGGCGGAAAGTCTGGGGATAACAAGACAGACTGTGAGCAACCGGATTAAGAATGAAAGCGAGGTTACTGTAAGCGAGCTGAAGCGTGCGGAAGAGTTTTTCGGCGTTAAGCTGTTTAATACAATGACTGATGCGCCGTGTGAGATTGCTTATATAGATTATTATTCGGATGTTTTTGCAAGCTGCGGGGGAGGAAGCATAGTTTTTTCTACCGAAAAGAGTAAACTGCCGATAGCAGTTTCTATGATAAGCGGGTATTCTAAAAACAAGTTATATTCGATGATTAACGCTTCCGGAAACAGCATGTCGCCGACAATTGACAACGGAGATAAGCTTATTGTCGAACATTGGAACGGAAGCCAGATTCAAGATAATAAAATTTATGTATTTTGTTATAATAATGAATTTTTTGTAAAGAGGCTTTCTAAGAATTTTGATGAAATAATTATTAAGTCGGACAATCCGGAGTACCGCGTAAGAACTGTAAGCGGTAAGGCTGTTATGGATTTGATTCTTATTGGGAAAATCGTTGCTACTATTAAACAGCTGGATTAATTTTTACTTAATTGACATGCAGGCAGTTTTGGCGTTAAATAAAGCATATGAAGATTATAATTTTCGGGGCTGATGAATTAGGCTTAATGATAGCCTCAGAGTTCTATACTGATAATGATATTACCGTAATTGACGACGAGCAGTATAAGGTTGATGCTTTTAACAAGCTGGATGTAGGTTTTATTACCGGCAACGGCTCTAATATAGAAGTTCTGAAACAGGCAAATATAAAATCTGCAGATGTGTTTATAGCTTGTACCGCATCTGACGAATTGAATATTGTCGCCTGTCTTACAGCAAAAAGAATCAGCCCGGTTAAGACAATATGTTTTGTAAGAAAAGAAGAATACAAATATTCTTTAGGTCTGGCAAAGGATGCGGATTACAACTGCGATTTTTATGTAGATAATATTATTTGGCCGGAGGAACTGCTGACGCAGGAAATCTTTAGGATTATTACGGTTGCCAAGGCTCTGGATGTTGAAAATTTTGCTGACGGAAGGGCAAGGCTTCTTGAATATAAGATTGCGAAAAATTCAATGCTGGTAAACAGCATGGTTAAAAACTGCGAGTTTCCAAAAGATACTTTGATTGTCGGTATAACACGCGGTGGAGAATTATTTATACCTAACGGCGAAACTGTTCTGCATGAAGATGACAAAGTTATTTTTATGGGGCTGTCGCATTCGCTTGATATTCTTGCAGGAAGATTTTTCCACGAAAAAGAGTTTGTAAAAACGGTTGCAATAATCGGCGGAGGAAACGTAGGGCTTAAACTCGCAAAAGGGCTTGAAGCTCTTAAGCTGAATATTAAGATTATCGAGCTTGACGAGAAGCGCTGTGAATTTCTTGCGCATGAACTTGATAACGCCCTTGTTATAAACGGGGACGGAACTGATATCGGGCTTTTGAGCGAAGAAGAAATTGCGGAATCGGATGTTGTAGTCAGTGTTACAAATAATGATGAAAAAAATCTTCTTTGTTCGCTCCTTGTTAAACATATGGGTGCAAACCGAGTTATATCAAGAGTTTCCAAGAATACTAACGTCGCGCTGTTTGAAAAGGTCGGAATTGATATTGCTGTTTCTTCAAGGACCGCGGCTCTTAATGAGATTAAAAACAATATAGATGAAACAAATATTGATATACTTGCAACGGTTGAGCAGGGCAGGGGAGAAGTTCTTGTAATAGAGCTTCCGGAAAAATATGAAACTAAAAAAATTATGGATTTGAAACTTCCGGCAAAGGCTATTGTAGGGGTTATTCAAAGACGTAAAAAAATTATTATACCAAACGGCGTAACTCAAGTTATGAGCGGTGACAGCTTGATTATATTTACAACCAGCGAGAACGCATCTGTTATTAGAGAGTTCTTTGAGGAGATTAAATGAGATTAACTTATTTAGCTTACTCTTTCAGCCTTACTATTATGTATTTTAGTCTTGTTTTACTGGCTCCTGCATGTGTTGCTCTTTATTATAGAGAAAATGAAGCCGTACTTCCTTTTTTAATAGCAGCTGCTGCAGCATTTTTAATATCAATTACTTTAAGAAAGCTTGTAAAAGGTACTGCGAAAATTAAATCTATAAATGATATTAAGAAGTCAGAGGGGTTGTGTGTGGTTACTTTTTCCTGGCTTTTTGCCGGAATTCTTGCTGCCATTCCATATCTGTTTTTTGGTATAAGCCCTATAGATGCCCTTTTTGAATCGACATCCGGTATAACTACAACGGGTTCTACGATACTGACTCATTTTAATTATCCGCATGCTGTATTTTTTTGGCGTTCTTTTACTCAGTGGCTCGGCGGTATGGGAATCATTGTGTTATTTATTGCTATCCTTCCGCAGTTTGCAATTGCCGGAAGGCAGTTGTTTTTTGCAGAAGCACCGGGACCTACTGAGGATAAATTTACTCCAAGGATCAAAAATACCGCGGCTGCGTTGTGGAAGGTTTATGCCGGACTTACAATTCTTGAAATTATTATGTTAAAGCATGCGGGAATGAGCGGCTTTGAGGCAGTATGCAATTCTCTGGCATCTATCTCGGGAGGCGGACTTTCTCCAAATGCAATGAGTATTATTGGTTTTTCCAATACGGTTCTGTGGGTTACTACATTTTTTATGTTTTTTGCGGGTGTCAGTTTTAACCTGCAATATCGTGCGTGGACAAAATTAAATCCGCTTATACTATTTAAAAATGAAGAATTCCGTGTTTATTTCTGGTTCGTTGTAATAATATCACTGGCGCTGAGTGCGTCATTATATGCAAATATGCATTTTGGTATATGGGAAAGTATAACTCATGCTTTCTTTAATATTTCGACACTTATATCATCTACCGGTTTTTGCAGTGATGATTTTGTTAAATGGGACTATACAAGCAAAGTCTTTTTATTTGCGGCTATGATGTTTGGAAGTTGTGCCAGTTCTGCGGGGGGCGGACTTAAGGTTATGAGATGGCTCCTTGTGTATAAGATTATGAAGACGGAGATGGTTAAGATACTTCATCCAAAAGCTGTTTTTGATATCAAAATAAACGACTATTCAGTTCCTAAAGATATTTTGTACCAGACTCTTATGTTTGTATCTTTTTATTTTGCAATCATTGCAATTTCAGCATTTTTGCTTGCTGTAGTTGAGAAGAATACAGTTACTGCAATAACAGGCGCGGTAAGCGCTCTTGGAAATATCGGACCCGGGTTCGGCGCAATAGGACCTTTAGCAAGCTTTGAGCCTTTGCATACTGTATCTAAAATAATATTAATTATTGATATGTTTGTAGGGCGTCTTGAATTGATACCGTTTTTAGTACTTTTCCAAAAAGATTTGTGGAATTTTAAGAAGTAAAAAAAATAACGATTAGTGTGATAATCCTTATATATATCCCAAAAAGACCCCAGCGGAACTCCAGGCTGTGTATAAAGAGTTTGATCCGTGGTCCATTCATTCTCATCTTTGTCATATATTTTATAATCGGTTGTGCCGTCAGTTTTTGCATAGCCGACAAATTTACCGGTTTTATCATAAAGTTTTAGTTTTAAATTTTTTACTGCATATTGATTAAATGCCGGAATCCAGATCTTCTCTCCTTTTTCCGTTGTTATTTGTATTGTCCTTGTATGCGGTCTGGCCATATAGTAATTATACCTAAATGGGTACGGAAATTCTTTAAGAGCTTTCCTTTCAGGATCGCCGGCAGATGCGTAAAAAGCGTCGTAATCCGTAACGCGGTTTCCATTCAAATCATATATTTCGTAATCATCTCCGACTTTTTTTTGCCGTTCCGATTAAATAGCCTTTATCATTATAAACATCTACAGAAAAAGCGTAGGTGCTGACTGCGGTAAAAAATAATATTAATATAACAGTAATTATTCGAAACATATTTGATACTTTATCATATAGTTTTTTTTTAGTTCTTCATTTAGGCAGTTGATTTTGTGATCTTCTGTTACTAACGATATCTGCGGTATACCGGCGCTTTTAGGATTATATGCTCAGGTTCGTTAAATTCAATGTTGACAGGTGCTATTGTGCGTTTTTCGCTGGAAAAGCGTATTAGATTGCCATTTCTGTCATAAAAATAAGCTTCTTCAGACGGCAGGTCCTTATTTAGGGCATCTTTTAAAAGCGGTTTGCTGTTTAAGTCATAAGCTTCAAACATATCACCGTTTTTCTGGCATGTTCCAAGTCGGAAGCCGTCTTTATCATATATTTTAGCTGATATGGCAAAAATTTGATTTGAAAAAGCAAATAAGATAAATAATGTTATTAATATACGTTTCATTCTTTTATTTTATCATATTTTTCGAAAAAAGTTCATTTTCATGATAAACTGCATTATAGAGGTAAATATTATGTCTGTAAAAAAAGTTGTAAAATATGGGGAGCCGTCGCTCAGACAGCCTTCAAAGGAAGTTCATAAAGTTTCGCAGAAAATAAAAACTCTTGTAGAGGATTTGCTGGATACAATGTATGCACAAAACGGCGTAGGACTTGCGGCTCCGCAGATAGGTGAAAACTACAGGGTTTTTGTTATTGATGTTTCAACCGGAGATGAACCTTTAAACCCGATGGTGTTTATAAATCCGAAGATTATTAAAAAATCCGGCGCTGTTATAAGCCATGAAGGGTGCTTGAGTTTTCCGGAAGCTTTTACTGATGTAAAAAGATATTCTGATATTATGGTCAAAGCTATGGACAGCAAAGGACGTTCTTTTGTTCTTGAGGCAAAAGACGGAAGCCTGCTTGCAAGAGCAATCCAGCATGAGTTTGATCATCTTGACGGCATATTATTCATTGACCACGTAATTAACAGATTTGAAGCGGAAGAAGTCTTAAAAAAATGCAATCTTCCGAGCATAGAATTAGATAGAATTATTGACGAGCCGGAATTGAGCGAAAAAATAGAAGTTCTTCTGGAAGAAAAGGTCAAAAACAGCGAAGAGCAAAAAGAAAATAAAGCTGAATAAATCGGCAGATTTTGTTTCTCAAAAACCGGAGAAACAACCGCGGGTAATGCTCTTTATTTTTAGAAACCTTCAGTTTACCGCAGAGCCGTAATAATAAAATTTGAGAGGAATGACAGTCATATGATAAGCATTGTATTTTTCGGAACACCGGATATAGGATTAAAATCGCTGGAGCATTTTTATAATTCTGATAAATTTGATGTTCTTGCTGTCGTTACCCAGCCGGACAAACCTTCCGGACGCGGTCATAAGCTTACACCGAGTCCGATTAAACAATTTGCCGTAGAACACGGTATAAAAGTTTTTCAGCCTAAATCAATAAGAAAAGAGCCGGAAGTTATCGAAGCTTTGAGGGCTTTAAAGCCGGATTTTTTTGTAACTTTTGCTTTCGGACAGATTTTGTCACAGGAGGTTCTGGATATTCCAAAGTATGAAACAATAAATCTGCATGTTTCACTGCTTCCGAAATACCGCGGGGCAAACCCGATTCAGCGCGCAATTATGAATGGGGATAAGGAAACCGGCATTTGTACTATGATTACAGAACTTGGATTGGATTGCGGTGATATATGCCTAAAATATCCGATAGAAATCTCAAAGGATATGAATTGTATAGAGCTGTTTGAAATCTGCGCGGAAAAATCTCCGGAACTTTTGGAAAAAACTCTGGAAGGTCTAAAAGAAGGAACAATAAAACCTGTATGCCAGTGTGAGGACGGAGTTTGTTTTGCTGATAAATTAAAAAAAGAAGAGTGCAAAATTGACTGGAATAATTCCGCAGAAGAAATTCATAATTTAGTTCGCGGGGTTTATAAGTGCCCGGGTGCATTTTTTGAGTTTCAAGGCAAAATAATTAAAGTTATGCGCACCGAACCTCTGGACGAAGATGCAGAAGGCAAAGCCGGAGATTTTGTCAGAGTTTCCAAATCCGGTATAGATGTAAAAACCGGCAAAGGTCTGCTACGCTTAATCACGGTTAAGCCGGAAGGAAAGGGCGAAATGCCTGCACGCGACTGGGCAAACGGGATTAAGTATTAGGAAGCAGAATTTTTTCGAGCCGGCTTACTGCATTATCAACAGTATCGTTTACAACTTCGTGTTCAAAATGTTTGGAGTTTTCCATTTCCAGCTTTATTGAAGCAAGGCGTTTTTGTATTGCTTCTTCTGTTTCGGTATGACGTCCTCTCAAACGTTTTTCAAGTTCTTCAAAAGACGGAGGCAGGATAAAAATTAATACAGCTTCCGGCATGAGTTTTTTTACATTTAATGCACCTTTGGTATCAATCTCAAGAATTATGTTATCGCCGTTTTTCAAGCAATCTTCAACAAATGATTTTTTTGTGCCGTAATAGTTGCCGGAAAATTCTGCCCATTCTAAAAATTCGTTATTCTTAATACAGTTTTGAAACTCTTCGGGAGTAAGGAAAAAGTAATTAACGCCGTGGATTTCTCCTTCTCTTTTCCCTCTTGTGGTGCAGGAAACAGACAGTTTGAATTCCGGATGCTTTTTCAAAAATTCCTTGATAACAGTGCCTTTTCCGACGCCGGAAGAGCCGGAGATTACAAATAACTTTTTCATTAATCCTCCGTAATACCTTTATGGACTACAGTTTCAAACATCATGCCGGAATTATCCGGACTAAGCAGAGGTTCTTCTTCTTTTTGTTCTTTTTCATCGCAGTAATGCTCCTGTCTGGAGTCTGCCGTTTTCATAAACTTTTCAGCCATATCTCTGGTAATTGAAGGCATATCCATTTTGTCAGTGCAGATTTCTATATAGCACATTTTGTTCATTATCTGCGTAACTTTAAGTGCTTTATCAAAATCTTCTGCTGTGGTTACTTTTGTAGACCAGACATCGCCGTCAAAAACACGTGCAAATTTTGAATAATTCATCTGCATAATGTCATTGAACTTGTCATTAGGATTATCTGAAAGCACTCGTTCTATCGTGTACCCGTTATTGTTCAAAACTATAATAATAGGTTTCACACCGCGCCTTAGCATATTTCCTATTTCCATCGCCGTAAGCTGGTGAGAGCCTTCGCCCGTAATCAGAATTACTCTGGATTTAGGTTTTGCAAGGCATACGCCCAGCGTTGCAGGTGTTGCCCAGCCGATTGAACCCCAGAGTGTCTGCGTCTGAAGTTCGGTATTATTCGGAAACTTCATAGGTGCTACGCCGTGCGGAACTATACCTGTTTCTGCAATAACAATATCATTTTCTTTTATAAATTCCTGCAGGCGGGGGTAAATATAACTTGATGTTAATTTTTCCGCGGTTGCTTCCCTGTGATTATAACCAATATTTGGCTTTTCTATTTTTATATCTTTTTTGTCAATAAGCTTTACGGAAGCTTCAAGCACATCGCTCATTTTTACATTGTCGTATCTTGTGCCTTCTACATATGTATAAGTGCCGTATATTGCGATATGATCATTTATTTTGTATGGCAGATTAAAACCGAAAGAATTTAAATCGCAGTACACTGGACCTACGGCTATTAAGCAGTCGGTTTCTTCCAGATATTCACGCGCAATCTGATTTTTGTATTCCGAATAATACCCGCCTAAGTAGTTTTCATAATCCATATCAATAAGATTTGTTCCCATCAAAAAATTTGTTACGGGAATACCGGTTTTTGATACAAATTCTTTGTATTCTATTCTGGAATCAAACCTTTTAACTTGAACATCTCCCAAAATAACAGGTTTTTTAGCATTATTAACTTTTGCCGCAATTTTAGAAGAAACTATTTTGAGATTGTCTTCATCACTAACCCAATCATAAGAAACTTCTCTCTCGGATATTTCCATTTTTGCTATATCAAGCGGAACTGCGATATAGACAGGTTTCTTTTCTTTTACCAAAACCTTTAAAACTCTGTCAATTTCGAGTTTAGCATTATCTCTTGTCAGATACGCGCAAGCTGCGGTTACTGATTTGTGAGCTTCATAAAAAGCATAATAATTAACATCTTGAAAGTTGTGATGAATGCAGGTTTTATTATTAATACATTTTGTAGCAGGAACTCCGACTATGCTTACAACAGGTACATTTTCAGCCATGCAACCGGCAATTGCATTTATTGCGCTTAATTCTCCTACGCCGTATGTCGTGATAATTGCTCCGTATCCGCGCATACGCGCATAACCGTCTGCTGCATAGCCTGCATTAAGCTCATTGGTACAGCCTATCCAGTTTGTATTCGGATTATTTTCTACTGCATATAATAAATTAAAATTGTAATCCCCCGGTAATCCGAAAAAATCGTTTACTCCGAGTTCTTCAAGTTTTTTTATTAAATATTCCGCCGTGTTCATTCTCTTTCCTCTCAAGTTGTGTCTATAATAGCATGGTGAAAGAGATAAATAAAGGTTAATTTATGTTAAAATCTTCTTATGGATAAGATTTTTTCGGATAAAATTAATATTTTAAAAGCGCTTGCAATAACACTTGTGGTTTCGGGGCATCTTGAATTCAGAATGTTTGATATGTTCCCGCCGTATTCGTTCCAGCTTGCGTTGTTTTTCTTTATATCAGGTATGCTGTTTAAAGATAAATATCTGGATAAAGTGGCGGAATTTATAAGAAGGAGGGTTAAAAGCCTTCTGGTTTTATATTTTCTCTATTCGGCGTTTTATGCTGTTGTGACGATTGTGCTTGCAAAACTTACCGGAAAATTCTGGGGTATGGAATTAAGCTTCAAAAACTTCTTCATAACTCCTTTCCTTAACGGGCATCAATTTGATTTATCATGCCCTATGTGGTTTGTAACCCAGTTGTTTATGACAATGATAACATTCTTGTTTCTTCAAAGGCAGTTTAGAAATCTTAACGAAAAAACAAGGGCTGTAATATATACTGTTATGGGATTTTCGGCAATTCCGCTTTCTAAAATGTTTCCTTTGACACCGCTTTTTCTGGTTGTTATAAGAACTATGTTTTCTCTGTTTTTTGTGTATTTAGGACATGTTTATACAACAAAAATCCACGGAAAATATGATATTTTTACTCCGAAAATTCTTGGCGCGGTAATATGTCTGCAGGCGGTTTTGTGGCATTTTAACCGTGATTTTGACCCTGTTCACGGTATCGGTTTAAGCTATGTGCTTGTCTGGGCAAGGTTCGACAGCCAGATTATTGTTCCGGTCTTAACAAGTATTACAGGGATATGGTTTTCTCTATTCTTTATTAATGTTACGTATGATTATTTGAAAAATATAAAATTCATTAAACTTGTCGGTGAAAATACGTATCATATAATGGCAAACCACCTTTTTGTCATGTATCTTATAACGGCTGTAATCTTTAAAATTAACGGCATTCCAATAAGCGAAAGAAATGAGCATAATATATACTGGATTTTTAACCCCGTGCAGAATACATATCTTTATTTTGTACTTACAATGCTTATTACGACCTATATTGGCGCAGGGCTAAAATGGATTAAGAGTAAAATCCCCGTCATCAAAGAGTTATAATAATTAAGTTTCTTTCGTAAACCTCTTCTAGCGGAAGGGTATAATTTATTATATCTATGACTTTTGCGTTATATTTTTTTAATACTTTTTGAGCGTCTTCAATCTCGGAGAGAGCCTTTTTAGATTTGTATGCAGTGAAATATCCGTCTTTTTTGAGAAGCGGAAGAGCGTATTCTGAGATTTTTTTTAATTCGCCGACCGCACGGCTTGTTATTATATCAAATTTTTTCCATTTAATCGATTCTGCCCGTCCGCAGATTGTCGAAAGGTTTTCCAAATTCAGCTCTTCTTTTATTGTATTTATTGCGTTTATTTTTTTTCTTATACTGTCAATTCCCGTTATCTGCATATCAGGAAATTCAATTGCAAGCGGAACACAGGGAAATCCGCCCCCGCATCCGATATCAAGAATGTTTCCTTTTTGTATGCCGTACTTTTCAAAGAAAAGCTTTATTGCAAGCGAATCGTAAATGTGTTTTTCGTACAATACTTTTTCATCATTTTTTGAAATCAAGTTTAATTTTGAGTTTTCTTCCAGAAAAACTTTTATATAATTGGTAAAATCAGCTTTTATCTCAAATTTATTCATACTTCTGCTCAATTTCATTAAAAACGTCTTTGTCCATTCTCAAACGCATGTCATTTATGCGCTGTTCGATTTTAGAAATATCTATTGATGATGCCATAGTCTGCGCTATTTTGCGGGCTTTGAAATATTCCGCAAGAGCTTTTTTGTTCAGAGAAATATTGTTATAATAATAATCCCCCAGAGCAACAGTTGACTCCATTATATAAAACGGTTCATTCATGAATTCTGCACTCTGCTTGGCTTCCAAAAGATAATTCAGAGCTTTTTTACTCCGCTCTTTTAAACATATTTTTGCAAGGTATGAGGAAGTGTAATAAATTCCGTCATAGTTGTTGTTTGTTTTTTCTATTTCATATGCTTTTTGAAAACAGTCTTTAGCGTCGGAATAGTTTTCATTATCGTAATAGCAGGAGCCCATATTAGAGTATGCAAGTGCCTTATAAGGATTTGTGCAATTTAGGGCGGTGCATTTAATATAGTATTCAAACGCGGTTTTTTCATCATTTTTGTCATCGTTTGCAAGGGCAAACTTAAAATATAATTCTGCAAGGACGCTGTCCGGAGTATTTTCATCAAGAGAAGCCAGCGCTTTTTGGTAATATGAATAAGCTTCATCAGGGTTATTGATAGACGAATAAATGTTTCCTAAAAGTGTGCAGGATGATACCATCAATGACTGAGGCGTGTCTACGGAATAGATAACTTTTTTTATCGTATCTATTGCACGCTCGTATTTATACATCAAAAAGTATAAATCCGTAAGCTCGTAATAAAGATAATTTAAATTAATAACTTCATTATTTTTTTTGTATGCAGTTTCTGCCAGTTCATAATAATGCCGCGCATTTGTGTAATCATCAATTTCTTTGTAGAGTCTTGCAAGTCTCAAGCGTATATTTGCAAGCGTTTGCGAGTCAAGCTTGTTATTATTGAGAATGTTTAAATATTCTTCTATTGCTTCTGTATTCTTTTTTTCTTCTGCAAGTTTTTCTGCGGTTTGAAGAAGTGTGTCAATATTTTCAGTTCTTTTTTCCTGTTTAGCTTCCTGCGGTTTTTCTTCCTGTTTGTGTTCGCTTTCCTGCGGTTTAGGCGAAGATTTTACGCCGTCCTCAATATTTCTTATGCATTGATTATGGTATTCAATTTCTGCTCTAAGCGCCTGTCGTGAAATCATAATTTCACGCGTCTGCAGAGGTTCTTTAAGCTGTTTTTCATAAATGCTGATTATATATTTGTGAAGCTTAATTTCTGTCTTTGCAGGTATAGAAATATCAATATTCTGCTGGAAATAATCCTGTACATAAATTGTGTCGCCGGATTGGAATATCATAAGGTTTGATTTTAAATATTCTATCGAGAAGTCATCATAAAGCTCAAATACAGCAAGAGCATTCAAAGTTAAACCGTGCCTTACGGTTCTTAAGAACCAGAAAAAATTACGTATCGTAACCGGAATAAGGTTTACATAAGTAAGCCCCAGATACGAATCAAAATTCATTCCGGAAAGTGCATATTTTTCTAAAAAATCGTTCAAAGAAATTTCCATCGCCTGTATAATTTTTATCGCAAGCGCCGTGTAGTAATAATATCCGCGTGTATATCTATAAAAATCCTCTATTGTTGTATCTGTACAGCTGATTTGGCTTGATTGGATAAATTCCTTAAAAATCTCTTTAGTAAAAGCTTTGAGGAATATTTTTCTGTCAATTTTTATATCTTCAAGAACCCCCTGTATCATAGCGCGGGTAGATGCAATGATTTTTACATTATTATTTTCTATAACACTTTTTAGGCAGGAAGAAATTAATTTTGTATTTTCTTCCATAATATCATCGTAAGAATGCAGGATGATAATAAACGGCTTTTTGATTGAAGTTACATATTGCTGTAATTTTACGGCAAGAGTTGTAACTTTTGCATTAAGATTAACCGCTTTTGAAATGGCATTTTTTTCTATTGTATCAATAAACGAAAGCAGTATATCATCGCACACAGTAGATGCCTTGCAGTAGTATTCCAGCTTTATAACATCTTTGTTTAAAAACTCCGTAATATAATTGATAAACTGCCTTTTTCCTGTACCTAAAAAACCGTGAACATAAAGAAAAATTTCGTCTGACGCTATAAAATCTATTGCTTTTATAATGTCTGTATAATTATTTTTCAATAAATAATGATTTATTTTGTCGGATTCGGGCAAAATAATATCTTCAATATCAATAGAACTATCCAGAAACTTATAATCCATAAAACGATTTTAAATGATATTTAGGTAATTTGCAAATGTTTTGATATAATAAAGGCTGGAGGTTAAGAGAATGACATATAAGATTTTAGAATTATTATTTGCAGGGATTGTTGCTTATTTAATCGGCTCAATTCCGACAGGATATTTAATAGTTAAAGCAAAAACCGGCAAAGATATCAGAACCGTGGGTTCAGGTTCAACCGGCGCTACTAACGTTAAGAGAGTTTTAGGCAAAAATTATTTCTTTTTGGTTATGATATTGGATGCCCTAAAAGGCGCCTTACCTGTTGTATTAGCAAAATTATTTATAACAGCCGGCGCTTCTTACGGTTTGGCGCCTGTAATCGCTGCAGTTGCCGTAATTATCGGACACAGCAAATCCGTATTCCTGCAGTTTAAAGGCGGAAAGTCTGTGGCATCAGGCGTCGGCACCATAATTGCACTGAATTGGATTGCCGGAATTATTATTGCAGTTGTATGGGGCATAATAACCTACTCAACAAAATATGTTTCAGTAGGTTCAATTATTGCACTCCTGCTTTCACCATTTGTTATGTATTTTCTGCACGCTCCGATTGCGTATATTGTATATTGTGCGCTTGGAGCTGTTTATATTGTTTATCTTCACAGAGAAAATATCAAGCGTTTAATCCAGGGAAATGAAAATAAAGTCAGATAAATAATAATTTTAATATTTTAATATCAATAATAAAATCCGCCTTCAAATCTGAAAGCGGATTTCATTTTTATTATCTTAATATCATCCTATTTGATATTTGAATATGTCCAAGCATCGAATGTCGGAGTTTCAGAAATATTTAATTCTTTCTTCTTTTCTCCAGATGAGCTGTCATCGTGTGCAATCGGTTTGTACAATCTGTTGTAGTATTCGATTACCATTCTGTCAGAATTGAAGTAAGCTTCTGCAGTTCTAATAGCCTGTCTCATCATTCTAGCCCATTCCTGCTTATTGTTGTAGTAAGTAGGAATAATCTGATTTTCAATGATATCCATCATGCATCTGTGATCAGCCCAGTGTCTTTCTTCCCAAGGCATATCATCATCAAGTTCCGGATATTCAACAGTATAACCGTTAATGCCAGGGAATGTACCTTCAACAGTCCATCCGTCATATGTTGAAAGGTGAATTGCACCGTTAGCATTAGCTGACATGCCGGAAGTACCTGATGCTTCAAACGGTCTGAGCGGAGTATTTAACCATACATCAGTACCGCGTTTCAGCATACCGGATAATTGTAATTCATAGCCGGGTAATACAACAACATTCTTCAATGAGTGTGAACGATTTAACAGTTTGTTAAACATTTCTTTACCCATAACATCATCCGGGTGGAATTTACCTGCAAATATAATTTGAACCTTGTTTGCGTCTAAAAGCTTATTGATTCTGTCTTTATCCATCAAAATAAGCCAAGCGCGTTTGTAATCTGCAAATCTTCTTGCCCAGGTAATTGTTAATACATCCGGGTCAAATCTCTTACCGGCAACGTTAGCAATATACTTGAATAATTTAACTTTCATTTCGCGTTTAGCAGCAAGAAGTTCATCAAATGACTTGTCGCCATTCATTCTCTTATCCTGCCAGTAATGAAGGTTTACAGCATTTGTGATTGCTCTAATCGGGCATCTGTCTTCAACCCATTCCCACATCTTATTAGCAACAAGACCGTGAAGCTGAGAAACTGCGTTAGCAATTCTTGACATTCTTAATGCTGCAACTGTAAGTGAGAAGTTTTCTCCACCCAATTGGATAGCTCTTTCTCTTGAAGCACCTGCAAAGAAACCGCCTTCAAGTAATGTATCAACCCAGTGAACTTCGTTGCCTGCTGCAACCGGAGTGTGAGTTGTAAATACGGTTTTCTTTCTTACTTCATCGAGATTTCCGTTGTATTGTCTTAATAATTCAAATGCAGCCGGAAGAGCATGACCTTCGTTCATGTGAACTACGTCAAAGTTATAGCCTGCTGCTTGAAGTACTCTTATACCAGCAATACCGAGAACTGTTTCTTGAGCAATTCTGATTCTTTCATTGCCGTCATACAGCTTGTGAGAAATACTCTTAGCCCAATCGCTGTTGCCGTCAATATCGGTTGTCAGCAAGTATACAGGGCATGTTCCGAATAATTCCGGATCTACTCTAAATGCTTTTACTTTTACCTTTTCGCCAAAGGTATCAACTTCTACTGTAATTCCGGTATCCACCAGAAAATCATAGTATTTTCTAATGTAAGCTACTTCAACATTGCCTGAATGATCGATTCTTTGATCATAATAACCATATGACCATAACATAGTTACACCAACCATCGGCATCTGTAAATAACCGGCAGATAACATGTGTGAACCTGCCAAAAATCCTAAACCACCTGAATATGTTTTAAGTGATTGGTCCATTGCTATTTCCATAGAGAAATAGGCTACGTTTGGTAATGTCATAATTTTAAACCTTTTCTTAATGTGTACTACTAAAGGACTACTTGTCCTTTTCAATTATATACCAACAACATAATACATAATCAATCTTTTTATCAAAAATCTAATTCCTAAAAACTAAATAAATTTCCAAAAATCAGCAGGTACAATGGTTCTAGAATTGTAAAGAAATGTTACAAACTAATACTTTAGAATTAGTCCTATATAATTAATTGTAGCAATAACACTTGATGACGAAAGGGTATGCAGATTAGAATTTTAATCCGGCAATAATTATTATTGCCGGATTTTGCCCCTTAATATTATTCTTAGACCTTGATTAACATAAATTTACTGTCCTTAAGAGCCAGAACCTTGTGTTCCTGATCTTTTTTGAACATTAAGATTTCGCCTTTATCAATTTTAAATTTTTCCGCATCAAAATGGATTTCTATTTCTCCGTCAAGAACAAAAACGCCTGCATCTGCTTTAGAAGTGTGAGTATCAATAATTTCATCCTTTTTAAGAGCGATTATGGAAAGACAGCTTTCTTCATTTTCCAAAAGAACTTTGCGTTCAAACTTGCCCCCGTCGAGATTAACGATATCTTTAGCTTTTAAAATTTCATAAAACATAACTTTCTCCTTTCCTAATCATTAGAACAATAATAAATATTAAATGCATTCAACAATACGGCAGTTATGCAAGATTTATTTTTTTGAACTTGACTTAGAGCTGCTCTCAAATAGTATTATAAATATTAGTTAATAATGAAAGGAGAGAAAATGGAACAAACACTTGAAATTCTTGATAAGGTTAACAGTCCGGAAGATTTAAAGACACTTAGTCTTTCTGATATGGACAAACTGGCTGAAGAAATCAGACATTATATATTAAAGAAGGTAAACACAACAGGCGGACATTTGGGACCGAACTTAGGCATGGTAGAAGCAACTATTGCACTTCATTATGTGTTTAATTCGCCTGTTGATAAGATTGTTTTTGATGTTTCACACCAGTGCTATCCGCACAAATTTTTAACCGGCAGAAAAGAGGGATTTACTAATCCGGATAAATATTATACTTATACGGGATATACTGCGCCGGAGGAAAGTGCGCATGACTGGTTTAAGGTAGGTCATACGGCAACATCTGTCAGCCTTGCATGCGGGCTTGCAAAAGCCAGAGATTTGAGAGGCGGAAAAGAAAACATTATTGCAGTTATCGGTGACGGCTCTTTGAGCGGAGGCGAAGCTTATGAAGGTCTAAACAATGCATCTGTACTGGGCAGTAATATTATTATTGTTATAAATGACAATGATATGTCTATTGCAGAAAACCACGGCGGGCTTTATCAGAATTTGAAGCTTTTAAGAGAAACAAAAGGGCAGGCTGAATGCAATTTCTTTAAATCTCTGGGCTTTGATTACTACTATATTGACGAAGGTCATGATATTGAAAAATTAGTTTCTTTATTCCAAAGAGTAAAGGACTTGAATCATCCTGTTGTTGTTCATATGCATACAATAAAGGGCAAAGGGCTTGATGTTGCAGAGCATAATAAAGAACACTATCACTGGATTCTCCCGGGAGAGCTGGATGCAGGGTATGTTCCTGTGTCAAATGGCGAAGATTACGGCTCTATAACAGCCTCTTTTATTGAAAGTAAGATAAAGGAAGATTTGCCGGTCATTGCGATTTCTCCTGCAACTCCAGGGGTAAGCGGGTTCAGTCCGGAGTTTAGAAAAAGAGCAGGCATGCATTATACAGATGTAGGAATCGCAGAAGAACACGCAGTTGCCTTTGCATCCGGAATTGCGAAAAACGGTGGAAAACCTATTTTAGCAATGATGAGTTCTTTTGTGCAGAGAACATATGACCAGCTTTCTCAAGATTTGGCTTTAAACAGCAACCCTGCAACACTGTTAATCTTTTGGGGCGGTATATCCGGAGCTGATGCAACGCACTTAACCAGTTTTGATATTCCTTTGATAAGTAATATTCCAAATATGGTTTATCTGGCTCCGACCTGCAAAGAAGAATATTTAAAAATGCTGGAGTGGTCTGTTGAACAAAAAGAACATCCAGTTGCAATCCGCGTTCCTTCAAACGGGGTTATCTCAAGAGGTATAGAGGACAATACGGATTATTCAATACTGAATAAATACAAGCTTGAGGAGGAAGGCTCCGATGTTGCGGTTATTGGACTCGGCTCTTTCTTTGAACTCGGAAGAAAGGTAAAATCTGCTTTGAAAGAAAAACTCGGAATAAATGCAACTCTGATAAATCCGAGATTTATTACAGGTTTGGATGAAGAATTGCTTAATTCCTTGAGAAAAAATCATAGGCTTGTAGTTACGCTGGAAGATGGTGTTTTAGACGGCGGATTTGGCGAAAAAATAGCTCGTTTTTACGGTTCGTCTGATACAAAAGTGCTGACTTACGGTGCAAAAAAAGAGTTTACTGACAGAGTTCCTTTGCAAGATCTGTATGAAAGGTATCATTTAACTCCTGAATTGATAGCAGACGATATTAATGCATGTATATAAAAATTGTGAGTTGATTAATTTTAATAAAAGCGCGGAATAATTTCTGCGCTTTTAATTTATATATATTTGCAAAATTTTTAGAGTTAAATTAAAATTAATTAAAAGGAGTCGTAACTTGGTCGAGCATTATACAAAAAGTCTGCTGTATGAGCTTGAATTAACATCCCGTGTTTTGCATGAATCGATGCTGTGTTATTTTAAGCAAAAAGAGTTTGAGATTACTCCAGATGAGTATATAATATTGGACTGTCTGTACATGAATCCTAATATTATTCAAATGGAACTTGCGAAAATGATATTGAAAGGCAGGGCTCATACTGGTAAATTCTTAAAATCTCTTGAAAAAAAGGGAATGATAACAAGAACCCCGATTCAACGCGGCGCAACTATAGTTATGAAGCTTGAAATTACAACTGACGGACTTGAAATTTATAATAAAATTAGCAATGAGATTTTATCATATATAAAACGCACCAGTGTAATTCCTAAAGCTAAAATTGACGATACAATAAACATGCTGAAAGCAATAAGAGAGGATGCTTTAAACAGGTTTAATATAAAATTTGACTAGGTACTTGTAATTTTTTTTAATGTGTGGTTAAATTTACGTGTAGAAATTTCTACACGTAAAGGGGAATTAGCATGGAAGATACCGCACCTCAAGAAGAATGGAAGTTTAAACTGAATCCTTGGGTTACAATGGTTCCGCTTATGCTTTCAATATTTATGTTTGCATTGGACGAAACTATTTCGAATGTTGCTCTGCCTTATATGGCGGGAACATTTTCTATAAGCCATAATGAATCAACCTGGATTATTACGAGTTATCTTGTTGCCAGCGGTATTGTTATCCCTACGGTTGACTTTTTCAGTAAGCTGATAGGGAGAAAGCAATATTTTATTCTAAGTCTTATTATATTTACTTTTGCATCACTTTTATGCGGAATGTCAAATTCTATGGCAATGATGCTGTTCTCCAGAATTCTGCAGGGAGCTGGCGGCGGCGGAATTCTTCCGGTAGTGCAAGCAATGATTTTTGAAATCTTTCCTAAAGAGAAGCTTCCGGCTGCTATGGCAATTTTCGGGCTTGGGGTTATCATGGCACCAATTATGGGACCTGCTTTAGGAGGCTGGATTACTGAGAATTGGTCTTGGCCGTTTATTTATTTTATTAATATTCCTTTTGGTATAATTGCAATCTATCTTTCAAAGCAATATATTGAAGAACCTCCCTATTCAAGAAAACAAAAACATGTCACGATGGATTATTCAGGCTTTTTCTTTCTATTGTTATGGCTCTTAACATTGCAGATTGTTTTGGACAAGGGGAATGATGCAGACTGGTTCGGGGCAGCTTGGATTTGTAAGTTGTTCACTGTATCAATGATTTCATTCTTTATATTTGTATTTATACAAATAAAAAAAAGTAAAACAAATACAGGACTTATTGATCTGGCAATATTAAAAAATCATAATTTTCTTATAGGAACAATGGGACAGATAATCTTAATGGGTGTTATGATGGCATCTGCATCCATTTTACCTTCAATGCTTCAATCTCTACTGGGTTATACAGCTTTTTTAAGCGGACTTTCAATGGTACCGCGGGGTGCAGGATGTTTAATAGCATCTGTATTATGCGGTATATTTGTTGCGAGAATAGGCATAAAAAAGATGACTATTGTGGGGCTTATAATTTTAACAATTGCCGGTTTAATGTTCGGGGAAATAAATACATCAATTTCACTTGTCGACATCGGGTTTCCTAACTTTACATTTGGTCTTGGGATGATTATGGCAATGGTTCCTCTTTCTAATATATCTTGTGCGACTTTGCCAAATGAGGCGCAGACAAATGCTGCAGGCGTTCAAAATTTGTTGAAAAATACCGGCGCGGCAATCGGAACATCTATTGCAACAACAATGATAAATCGTTTTTCTCAAGCACATCAGCACATGATGATAAAATTTCTTACAGATACCAATCAAGTTTTCTCAGAAAGAGTGCAGTCAATGGCATCTTCATTCATGACTCAGACAGATTGGGTGACGGCTACACATATGGCGCAGGCTCAGATACATAATATTTTAAGACAGCAGGCAACTCTGTGGGGATATGTTGAAACATTCAGATACTTTGCGGTTGCGGCTGTTATCATTATTCCGTTTGTATTCTTCTTGAATGAAGGCAAAGGAACAGAAAAGTCAAAAGAAGAAGCCTAAAACTTAAAACTTTTGAAGCGAAAATAACATAAGCAGTCATGCTGAACTTGTTTCTGCATCTTACCAACTTGAAGTTTTTATTTCCAACTGGTAAGATCCCGAAAGGGGTAAATAAAACTTGCAGGTTTTACGCTTAACAACTCCGCCTAATTGAAGAAAATTCGGGATGACCGCACGCTTAGTGCCAGCTAATAAGTTTAAAAAGGGGTTTATAAATACACAAATCCGGTAACCCCGCAAAAAGACCAGTATTTTTAAATGTTACATATTTATTGATTTTACTTAAAAATTATGTTATAATTATATCAATAGTACTCGCTAAGCCTCTTAACAATGCTCAAATCAGCGAGTCTTTTTTATAATAAGGATTATATGTGGAAAAGATTAGATTTAATAAACCTGCAATTTGTGTCAAAGGACAAATTGAATTACTCAAATCAAGATGATTAATAATCGCTGATGAAAATTTCGCTGAAAACATTTTAAGCAATATCACATACTACAGATTATCAGCTTATATGAAATACTTTCAAGTAAATGATAACTTTTCTAAAAATACAACTTTTGAAGATATAGTAAATCTTTACAATTTTGATAAAGAATTAAAGCTTTTAGTCTTTGATTATATAAGACTGCTGGAAGTTTCTTTAAGAGCTAAAATATGTTTACATATGTGTACAAACTATGGTTCGCACTGGTTTTATGACAAGAATAATTTTAAGTCAGAAAAAGATTATAGAAAGACTTTAGAAATATTAGAAAATGAAAAGGGGCTTAAAAAAGATACTTTTATTAAATACTATTTTGAAAAATATTCCGAGCCTAGCTTGCCGCCATTTTGGATGATTTCAGAAGTTTTGTCAATGGGAGACTTGTCAAAAATACTCAATGGGCTTAATTTTAAAGACTTAAAAGAAATTGCTAAAGATTTAGCACCTGATTATTTTGTCTATCCGGTTTTGGCAAATTGGGTGCATGTTCTTGCAACTGTTAGAAATATCTGTGCTCATCATTCAAGATTGTGGAATAGGGAGTTAAAAATTAAGTTTTCTGAACCACAAAAAATTGATGAATGGCACAGTAAAGAGATTAAAAATAATAAGGTATCTGCAGTTTGTTTTGTAATTTCGGTATTACTTAGGAATCACCCATATAATGATTTTGAAGAAAGATTTAAAGAACTATTACTGAAATATCCAAATATTGATATTAAATCTGAATATATCGATAACGAATCTATAAAAAGTAGAGATTATGATTCTGATGGCAATTTAATCAGAGTTTGGGATGAAAACTAAAAATATTTTTCTTAATTCTTAGTTGTAATTAATTTTTAATTCATTTAAAGAGTTATAAATACTTAATTCCACAAACAAAAAGACCGATTTTGAAATCGGTCTTTGTTTCAAATGGTGGAGCGTAGGGGATTCGAACCCCTGACCCCGACACTGCCAGTGTCGTGCGCTACCAACTGCGCTAACGCCCCATGCAGTATTTGATTTTCAATTGTAAGCAGTTGCGTAGCGCTTCAAGACCTCCGTCTTGGCTACCTCTCAAAAAATCCTCAATGGTTCGGATTTTTTTCGGCAGAGTCAACTGCGCTAACGCCCCATGCAGTATTTGATTTTCAATTGTAAGCAGTTGCGTAGCGCTTCAAGACCTCCGTCTTGGCTACCTCTCAAAAAATCCTCAATGGTTCGGATTTTTTTTCGGCAGAGTCAACTGCGCTAACGACACGTAACAATATTCAATTTTCATCAACACGGTATAAAAAAAGAGCCATCTAAGACTCTTCTTTTATGGTGGGCGTTAGAAGACTCGAACTTCTGACCCTCTCCTTGTAAGGGAGACGCTCTACCAACTGAGCTAA
>CALVBN010000014.1 GCA_944325785.1 Candidatus Gastranaerophilales bacterium
ATACTCCTTTCCTTACTTTTTCCACAATGAAACACAATTGGAATTGTGCTACATTAGATGTTTTAATCTTACATGATCTATTACGGCTTTTGAGATAAAAAACTTTAGGGGTTTGGGAATAATCGTTACATTTCGTAATATTTAAGCAATTATTCACGCTAAATTTACTTTATATATATGTGTGATAATAATTGAAGGTGATTGTATGAGTTTTAATTTCGGTAATTACGGTATGTATGGAATGAACAGTATGTATGGCATGAACAACACGGGCGGAGGCAACGTGCCACAGTATTTTAAAAACAAATACGGATGCGCCGACTGCTTCAGAACACAGCCTTACCTAATGGAATATCCAAAACCAATGATCCCGCTTCCGAAGCAAGCGGTTGAACCGTCTTTCTGGCGCAGACTGCTCAATAAAATCGCAGGTTAATGCTTTATTACTCCTTATTTGTTTATTCATGGTATTATTAAACATGTAAATTTAATAAAGGAGTTTTAATTATGGCTAAAGACTGCAGTTTTGATGTTGTTTCCGAATTCGACAGACAAGAACTGGTTAATGCTGTTGACCAGGTTAAGAGAGATTTAAACTCAAGATTCGATTTGAAAAATTCTAATTCTACAGTAGATTTAGACGGCGATAAGTCTATTACTATCACAACTAACGATGATATGAAGCTGAAAAATATTTATGATATTTTGCAGTCAAAACTGGTTAAAAGAGGCATTAGTATTAAAATCCTTGACCCGCAGACTGTTGAAAATGCTCTGGGGGGAAATGTAAGGCAGGTTATTAATTTGAAAAAAGGATTAACCCAGGAACTTGCAAAAAAGATTACTGCGGATATCAAAGATTCTAAACTCAAAGTGCAGGCTTCCATCCAGGGAGAACAGGTGAGAGTTACCGGAAAAAGCAAAGATGACCTGCAGGAAGTTATTCAAATCTTGAGAAAAAACGAAGATAAATATAATATTCCGCTTCAGTTTACAAATTACAGGTAATAAGCACTTCCACCTCTCCTTAGAGGAGAGGGAACGATACGGAAAACATTTCGAAGATATTAAATTTTAAAAATATTGGGGTCAATGTCATGACTAACCTGGAAAATACAATAGACAGAATACAAGAATTAATCGATACAGAGGCAGACCAACAGCTCAGGGATGAATTAAATACCTATCACTCTGCTGACTTAGCCGATATCTTCCAGCAGTTAAAACCGGAAGAAAGATTAAAATGTATTACTGAAATAGATGAAGAAAAAGCTGCAGACGTTATTGAATATTTACCGCCTCAGCTTCAAGTTGAAATTCTGGGCGACATTGATACAGAACTAGCATCAAGATTAATCTCAAAACTCCCGCACGATGAAGCGGCTGACGTTTTAGGCGATATGGAAGAGGATGAATCGCAGGCATATTTAGACCAGTTACCGCAAAAATTCTCATCCGAGGTCAGAGAACTGTTAACATACAATGAAGATACCGCAGGCGGTATTATGACCCCGCTTGTGCTTACTGTATACGACAATATGACTGTAAAAGAAGCGCTTGAAACAATCAGAATTAAAGCTGAAAAAGAAAATATGGAGCTTTATTATGTCTATGTTGTAGATAAACATAACCATCTCGTCGGCGTAGTTTCTTTAAGAAACCTTATTACTGCGCCTATGGATTTAAATATATCTGATATTATGTCTAAAGATATAGTTAAAGTTCATATAGATGACTATCAAGGGCATATTGCGGATATTTTTATGAAATATCAGTTTAACGCGCTACCCGTAGTTGATTTATACAATCACCTTAAGGGGATTGTTACCTGGGATGATGTCCAAGACATTGTTGAAGAAGAAACTACGGATGAAATCTTGACTTCTTCCGGTATCGTCACAGATTTGGGCGACGAAGACGACGATATTTTGACAGGCAGTCTTGCGCACGCGATTAAAGCAAGAATTCCGTGGCTGTTTATTACGCTCATCGGGGAATTTATTGCCGTTACGATTACAAACAAATACGACAAAACTTTTACCGCACTCCCTGTTATAGCGGCATTTATGCCCCTTCTTGCAGGACTTGGCGGAAACATCGGAACACAAAGTATTACGCTGATGGTTCGCGGTATGTCTACAGGACAGATTACGCTAAGCTCCGGCTGGCACCAGATAATGAGAGAAACTATTACAGGTTTAAGCATCGGTTTCTTTTTCGGCATGCTGGTAACTCTCGTAACATGGGGATGGCAGCATAATCTTGAACTGGGTTTAATCGTAGGCGTTGCAATGTCGCTGAATATGACCATTGCAACAGTTATCGGCACATGCACCCCGCTTGTTCTTAAGAAAATGAATATCGACCCTGCGGTTGCATCCGGTCCGGTGATTGCCACAACTATTGACGTTGTGGGGCTTGCTGTTTATTTAACCCTTGTAACATGGTATTTAATTAACATATAAAATTAATGGAAGAAAAAAGATATAATCAATACAGCAGACATTTAAAAGACAAATTCGGCGCAAAGGTCTACAAAATCACAATTGACGCAGGCTTTTCGTGTCCGAACCGCGACGGAACAATTTCAAACTGCGGATGCATTTTCTGTGATGACGGAGGAAGTTTTTCGCAGGCTCACTCTAACAGGCTGAGCATTGAAGAACAGGTTAAAACCGGCGCCGAAACACTTGCAAAACGATTTAAGGCAAAAAAATTTATGTCTTATTTTCAAGCTTTTTCAAACACGTATAAACCGGTTGAGGAGCTTGAAACAATATACAAAGCATCCCTCAGTCATCCGGATATTGTCGGGATTTCTATAGGAACCCGACCGGACTGCATTGATGGTGAGAAGTTAAAGCTGATTTCTTCTTTCACGCCGGATTACTATACCTGGATTGAATATGGCCTGCAGTCCGTGCATGACAAAACTTTATTAAAAATAAACCGCGGACACGATTATAAATGCTTTCTGGATGCGTATGAAAAAACTAAAAACGCCGGAATAAATATTTGCCTGCATATTATACTGAACCTGTTTGAAACCTATGATGAAATGATGGAAACAGCAAAAACTATTGCAAAATTAGAGCCGGAAGGAGTAAAGATTCATATGCTCTGCGCCCTTGAAGGAACGAAAATTGCGGAAATGTACAGAGCGGGCGAAATCGAATTTATGACAGAAGATGAGTACATAAAGACCGTATGCGATTTTCTTGAATATCTGCCCCCAAAGACAACAATCCACAGGCTTGCCGGCAACGGCTTGAGGACAGAACTTGTCGCGCCGAGATGGATAGGAAAAAAACTCGACTGCTTAAATAAAATCGACAGAGAGCTGGAAAGAAGAGATTCCAGACAGGGAATAAAATTCCGCTGTTGTCCAAGTTAATGCGGAGGGGGGGGAACCCAGCCTGCAGTTTGTTAATTGAAACCCGGCGTCATTCAGAGGCGCGTAAGCGCCGAAGAATCTCTAATTTCTCGCCTCACCATTCACGCAAAATAATCCGACGCTGAGTCTTCTGCAATTTTATCTCATCTGCTTCAAGCCGGATAACATTTTGTAACAATATACCAGCTCTTTATCAGAAAGTTCCGGCAGAATATCAATTATGGAATTTGTAAGCTCTTCACGGGTACAGATATGCTCATAATCAAACAAATCCTTTATCTCAACCCCTAAATAGTCAGCGATTTTAGCCAAATTTCTATCTGAAGGCGACTGTTTACCGCTTTCTATGCGTGTATAATTTGAACGCTCCATATCAAGAAAATCTGCAATTTCCCGCTGTTTAAGCCCTTTTGCCGTACGCAGTTCCTTTATTCTTTTTCCTAATTTTCTTGATACTACACTTGCCATACATACCTCTTACAATAGAATAATCTATTTTGGACAGCGAAAACACACTATTTATTAACAATAATCATTGACTAATGTGTTTTTATTTGATACATTAGTAGAATATATTTGTCACTTGCTGTGAATATGGATTATTTTATGAAAAAGAAACTACTAAGCTTTGAGAGCAATGGAAGCAGAAAAATCTTAAATATAGCAGGTTTTAAGATTAAATGGATTGATAGAATTTCTACATACCAGCGGATACTGAATACACAAAATCTGCACTCACAAGTTTTTCCTAAATATAAAAACTGTAATGCAGGAAAAGATATTGTAATTGTTGCGACAGGTCCATCCTTAAACAAGTTTATTCCTATAAAAGATGCTGTTTATATCGGTGTAAACAGAGCTTTTGAGTACGATAAAGTTTTGTTTGATTATTATTTCATTTTTGATAACAGCAGTCCTACACCGGAATATCTATCTGCCTTAAATGAATATAAGGGCAATAATGTAAAAAAATTCTACGGAATTTGCTCTGACAGCGAACTAATGAATTGCACCATATCAGAATCAGATGCAATAAAAGCCGGCGCAGAAAGGTTTTATCTTTATTCAGAAAGCTCTAAAACAATTCCGACTTACGACATTTCTTCAGAGGCATTCTTTAACGCAAACTCCGTAGTATTCCCGGCAATCCAATTTGCCCTGTGGACAAATCCCAAACGAATATACATTGCAGGCTGTGATACAAATTTGCAAGGGTATTACAACAACACCTGCAAAAATACACTTAAAATAAAAAACATATATAAAGGCTGGCTGAAAGTACGCGACTTTGCAAAGGTATTCTATCCGGACACAGAAATTTACTCTATAAATCCTGTCGGACTCAAGGGGATTTTTAACGATATTTATCAATAAATAAAAACCTTTTCAAATCTTGATTATTGCATTATAATGCTCTTATGGATAAAAAAGTCATATCTACAAACAGAAAAGCTTTTCATGATTTTTTGATTTTTGATAAATTTATTGCGGGGATGGTGCTTACAGGAACGGAAATTAAATCCATCAGAAGAGGCACCGTTAACTTAAAAGATTCTTTTGTCAAAATCGAAGATAATGAAGCGTTTTTATACGGAATGCACATCTCTCCTTATGAGCAGGGAAACAGGTTCAACCATAAACCTGACAGGGTGAGAAAGCTTCTTATGCAAAAAAGAGAGATACTAAAAATTCAAGATAAAGTAAAAAAAGACGGTGTAACAATTGTGCCGTTAGAATTGTTTTTAACTCATGGTTTTGCTAAAATAGAGATAGGACTTGCGAAAGGTAAAAAACTTTACGATAAACGGGAATCCATTGCGAAAAAGACTCAAGACAGGGATATTGCAAGATTATTAAAAAGATAAGCCGGAGAAATGACGGAACTGAGGAAAAGAGGATAGGCGGATGTTTAACAGAGAAATGATTTTGAAAAGTTTGAATACGGAAAACTATTATATAGACAAGCATTCGCTTGATTTGTTCTTGGAAGACTGGAAGATTGAATCAATTTATGAAGATGATGACGGGCTGGAATTCTATGATGATTTAGCGCTTGAAAAAATCAAAAAAGGTATTTCATTAAAAGCTCAAGGCTACAGCGATGAACAGATTATAGCAAAATTAGGCAGAATGGAAGCCAGGGTTGAAAAATATGAAGAACCGCCTCAGCCTGTTCAGCCGATTATGGTAAGTGAATTATTAAATAATAATCAAGAGGAAGAAACTTCTGCGACAAGTGTTGCAGTTCAAGAAGAAACTGCGCCAGCAGAAAGCCCCATTCCTCAAGGCAAAAGTTTTACACTCGACGTTTCAAGCCAAACACTGCAAATGCTTGCTGAAGCTGTTGCAAAGAAAATCAGCGATGATATTACAAACTCCGATATGGTAAATAAACTTATTGAAGCCGGCGGATACAAAAGAGATAACGAAATCCTTGCAAAACAGGTAAAAGAACTGCTTGAACATAACAAGGAATTATCCCAAAGAATAGAACAGCTTGAAAGCCATACTTCAAAGAAATTCTGGGCAAGATTTTGGGGGCAGAAATAGAAAATTTTTATAAAGCTCTTGATTTAAGGCTGAAATCATATGCAGAAATCCATAAGAATTTTATCCGATGCAGATTAGGATGTTCTTCCTGCTGTGAAAAAGGGGATTATCCTTTATCGGACATTGAGCTTCAGTATGTAATGAGGGGATATATTTCCCTTGATAACAGTGTGAAAAGAGTTGTGCAGGAGAATATTAAAAATATGGAAAAAGGCGGTGCCTGCCCGTTTTTAATAGACAAAAAATGCTCTATTTATCCCTATCGCCCGATAATATGCAGGGTTCACGGACTAGCGTATTTGTGCGGGGAAAAAACCGTAAAAGTACCATATTGCGTTAACGAGAATAAAAACTATTCAGATGTTTACGACAACGGAGAAATTAATATTAATCCAATAAAAGAAAATCTGGATACTCCGGAGATTTTGAAAACATACTACACGGCAAAGAATAGCTCCGGTTTTGTTATAAAAAACCTTTATGACTGGCTAAACCATTCTCCAGGCATTCCGCGGACAGACAGCTGAACAGATACCGCACCCGATGCATTTATCATCAACAGAGGTATAAGTCTTATTTTCTTTTATAATAGCTTTTTGAGGGCAATTATTCAGACACAAATCACAGCCTATGCACTTTTCTGCATTCCACTCCGGTATCCTTAACCGCCCGCTGCCTGTTTGCGCAAGTTCGTAAACCTCGCCGTTATCCTCGACTAGATCGCCAAAAAGCCCGTCTTTAAACCATTCTGTTTCTTTAAAATCTTTTACCGTAATTTTCTTTTCTTTTAATTCTTTCGGAAGCGGAATAATTTTAGTCCACTTGGAGAAATCAAGCAGCTCTTCCGTAAGTTCCGCTCTTCCTATTTCATTTAAGAAGTTTCCCATGCCGGATTTTAGAAAATCTTTATCATATTTATCCAGATTTACCCGCTCCACGCAATTGGCAAGCCCGCTGACGTTTCCTCTTACATAAACGGTTCCGCCGACCATCCCGACGCAGGAACGGTTTCCTAAAACCGACTCCATATCATCACAGTCATAACCGCATATAACAGCAATTCCCCCGCTCATAAATTCAAAGCTGAATGAGCCGGTATTTTTCAGCACCCAAAACTCGGGCGGTTCAAACCGCGGGTCGTGTTTCATCAAAGCTCCAGAACGTGTTCCGACTCTTCCGCCGATATATATTTTTCCTCCCGCAGCACAGTGCGCTGATGTATCACCGCCGTCGCCTTTAACAACAATCTCTGCTCCGGAATTCAGCCAGCCGACATCAGCAGGCGCAGAGCCTTCAACAACAATTTTTGTGCCGTCCATTGCCATTGCACCGACTCTCTGCCCGGGGTTTGTAACTTTAAAATTTAAATTCCTTCCTTCTCTGGACCAGCTTGAACCGCCGATATCGTGTTGTCCGCAGGCTTCTATCTCAAAGTCGGTAACTCCTTCTTCAAGCTTTTTGTTTATTGTCTGCAGAAGCTCCTGCGTAGACATTCTTACGTTATTTTTTAATGTTTTAATCTTGCAAGCAGCCATACATTTCCCCGAAATCTCTGGTTCAATTATACCAGAGTGAGAGGTACAATTCAATTATTTTTTTCGTGAACAGTGAATCGTGATTCGTGAATTGCGGTTAGATTATTTTAGCTAAAGTTCTTGATACGGTAAATTGTGATTTAGTGCATCTATTTTCTAACAAGTTGAGAAACTAAATAATATGTGTTAGTATTAGTCTATGGAAATTATTGACTTAACATCATTTGAAAAAGCGCTTGCAAGCCTATTTGAGGTGATTAAAATTTATAACTGTGATAAAACAGATTTAATTACCCGTGATTCTATGATTCAAAGATTTGAATATACTTATTCAATATCATTGAAAATGATTAAACGTTATTTAGCAGGCGGAGCTTTTGTATTTGAAAACATTGACGGTATGACTTTTAATGAAATGATAAGACAGGCTAATAAGATGGGGATTTTGCGTTCAAATCTCGAAAAATGGGATATTTACAGGCAAAAAAGAAATTTAACCTCACATACTTATGATGAAAAAATAGCCCAAGATGTTGTATCAATAATCGAAGATTTTGCTCTTGAAGCAAAATACCTGTTAGAAAAATTAAAAGAGAAACTCGGATGAAATTCGGACTTGATAAAAGGCATTTGGACTTTATTCTGCAGGTTTTAAAGGACAATATTCCTCAAAAAGACGCAAAATTTTACATTTTTGGCTCCCGCGCTAAGGAAAATTACAAAGAATATTCTGATGTTGATATTGCGGTAAAATTACTTGATGAAAAACTTTCCGCTGATACTCTCGGTAAAATTTTGATGGAATTCAGCGATTCTACTTTACCTTATGAAGTAGATGTTATTGACTTGAATGCAATTGACGAAAAGTTCAAAAATTTGATAGCAGATTCATTAGTAGAATTGTTTTAAGAAATGCTCAATATACTATGCCCTTTAGCATCCGTATTGAATATCCAGCCTATTAGAAATATGTTTATCTACAGTAATTAATGCGTCTGAACGCCCGACGGGAAGTGTTGAACAGCCAATCGGCGCCATTAGTTTTTTAAGTTCTATATCTGTTGCAAGGATATAGTTTACAAGGTTTTGCGCTACTTTATCAACGTCAAGCCGTTTTACAAGATTATCGTTTTGAGCGGCGATTCCAGCAGGACAAAGTCCGGTATTGCACGCATTACATTTTCCGGTGTCGCTTCCTACACAGCCGGCAATTTCCATAAGCATTCTTCCAGTAAACACCCCGTTTGCGCCGAGGCAGATTAGTTTAAATGCGTCTGCCGCAAAGCTTCCGCTCTGTCCTAAGCCTCCGCCTGCAAACAATGGAATTTCGCCCTGCCTGCCTTGATGTACTGCTGCAAGATAACAATCCCTTAATTTTGAAGTAATCGGATGTCCCGTATGATTAAGAGAAATTTCATGCGCGGCCCCCGTTCCTGCAGCAAGACCGTCCAGGAAAAATCCGCCCACAATATTATATGGGTCACGCAAAAGGTTATTATAAACAGAAACGCTCGTAACCGATGCTGCAACCTTTATTGCAACCGGAACACGGAAATTGAATGCCGCATTCATAGAAAGAAACATCTTTTGAACGCTCTCTTCTATCGAGTACAAGCCTTGATGCGTCGGAGGAGAAAGCAAATCAGCTTTCGGAACCCCTCTTATTTCCTGCACATATCTTGCTACCTTACTTGCAAGTAAAAGACCGCCATCACCAGGCTTTGCCCCCTGTCCGATTTTAATCAAGATTCCCGCAGGATCTTCTGTCATATCAGGCATCGCTTTAATTATTCTGTTCCAGCCGAAATGCCCGGAAGCTATCTGCAAAATCATATATTTAACATATCGGGATTTTAAGAGTTTTGTCGGGATTCCGCCCTCTCCGGTACACATACAGATAGGAATTCCCATAACCTCGTTAAGATAAGCAGTTGCAATTGCCATCGCTTCCCACATGCGCCAGGATACGGCACCGATTGACATATCACCGAAAATAACCGGATAAATCCATCTGTTCGGCGGAAGTTTGGAGGTTTCTATAAGAGCCTCTCCATCTTTTCCAAAATTTAATTTATCTGCCTTCAACACTCTTCCGAATGGTGTTCTGAGTTCAAAAGTATGCCTTTGGGCATCCAAAGACGGATCTGTCATCTGTGAAATTCTTCCGACTTTTATTTTATCCAAAGTCCGACCTTCAGTATTCAAGTTTGAACGACCGCCCTTTTTAAAAGAATCGGCTTTGACTGCGCGGTATATCACGGAATACTTATCATCCTTATTCCTAACAGCTTTGATTGCGCCGTTCGGGCAGACATTTGCGCACATTCCGCAACCTCTGCAGTAGTTGTCCAGTGAAACATTTTGTTTTATGACAAGCACCCTGTCTGCTTTACCCTTGCCGGATATTGAATTAGATTTTCTAAGCTCTACAGCCGGTCTTATTGCATTAAAAGAACAAGCCGCGATACATTTTCCGCACTGAATACACTTGGATTCATCATACTCTATAATCCAAGGTAAATCATTTTTATGAATTTCATTAATCTTTACTGCTGCCATCTTTCTATTGTTAAATCATCCTTCACAATTACTGTTTCGTGTTCATTCGGATAAATATCCTGCGTAATATCTCTATCCGGCATTAAATCATTTATCCCTTCAACTTCTGATGTCATAACCACCGTCTCTTTATCTTTTCCGATTACAACAGGTCTTAATTTCTTGGAATCACAGACGCAGAGCAATTCCTTATCTGGAGTCACGGCTAAAAGCGTATTAGGTCCGTTAATCTCCAGATTAGCTAATGAAGCCTTTATTCTCAGCAGAATTTCGCTGTCCGCTCTTTTAATAATTTCATCATACGGAAGCGGTGTAATCGTATGCTTAAAATATTTTAAAGGCCATCCGAGAATTTTATTAATATAATGCAGTGTATACAAAAGACACTGTGAATCAGACTCAAAGCCTATATACCCCTTATAAAGCTTCTCCAAATAATCTCTGTTTTTCTCAAAAAACGTATTCTCACCGTTGACAAGCCCTGTATATCCTTCTAGAAAGAACGGATGCGCGGCGTATCTTACTATGTCATAATTGGTATTTTGTCTGCACTGAGCCGTAATAATACTGGAAGTTAAGTCCCTGTTACCTTCCCATAAATTAAAATATGTACCGATATCCCTCGGACTGCCGATTTCCTTTAACGTAAGCACATCCGGCCAGAAAGAATAAATAAAGCCGGATTTTGTATCTTCCAGAGTCTTGCGCAGTCTTATTGATGTATCAATAAGCAGTTCTTCTTTTTCCTCTTTTGTTGCGTGCTTATAGCTTTTTGGATACTGCAGAACCTCAAACATATAATTGGGCATTGCCTCAATCTTTAACCCTTTTTTGTTATTAATATCCGGCGACCATTGCATAACACGCGAAAAACCGACCTCTCGCAGAATATCCTCGGCAAGTCGTGTTCCTTCAACAGTTGCAGCCATTGAAAGAAGCGGTAAATCCTTATAATTCTCAAAAAGCCCGCCCATATCCTGCATTACAAAAGCAAAGCCGGAATCATCATGTCCTTCCTGCTGGCTCCTCATTAATTTTAAAGCTATTGACGGATGTAATTTCCGTTTAGATTTTATTGCCCCAATTCTGCACATAAAACGATTTTACAGTTTTTTCTTAATAGCGTCAAGTTTATTATTGTATCTTTTCATTTATATGTTATCATTATATAGGAGAGTTAAATTATGCAGCAAAATATTTTAAGAGATTCAAATATTACAAAAATTTACCTTATTTACGTGAATACCTTAGGCGCAAAAAAAAGAGAATCCGTAAAGCTAAGGTTTATGGATAAAAATGAATGCTATTTTGCCGCAGATGTTCCGCCGAATTTTTCAAAACCAAAAAGAAAAATTCCTGCAGAATTACACGTATACACAACAGACGGCGTATACAAAACAAAAATTACATTGATTGACACCAATATGTCGCTGGAAGAAGTGATGTATGAGGTAAGTATTCCTAAGACTTGGGATTTCACACAGCTCAGAAGCAGTTCAAGAAAATTAGTAAAACTGCCCGTTATAATAAAATTTAATGACGGTTATGAAATTGAAGCAGAAACTTATGATCTGGCAACTGGAGGAATTTCGTTTTTCTCAACAGAACAGATTTCAAGCATTTATAAGAAAATTTCCGGAATTTTAACCCTAAGACTTCCTAAAGAAACTATAATCAATTTTCCGGACGGTCAAATGAGAGTTGAAACCAGATTTGTAAGAGAAAAAACTGATATTGAAAACCACTTTGGAGAAACACTGTACATCTTCAGATTTATCAATATGCTCCCCGAAGATGACATGGTATTAAAAAATTTCTTAATAAAATTAAATTAAAGGAATTTGACTTTATAAAAATTAAAACTAATAATATTATATACATAAAAGCGAAGGTATTTAGATGAAACTAATAAACAGACTCAAAGTTTTTGAACAAAAATACGTTTTCTTAAGATGGGCAACCGGTGCTGAATACGGCAAAATTACGTATGTCGGCGAAGATTATGTTGAGTTTAATATTATTGATATAGATACAATGGAGTATAGGGAAACTACAATAATTAATGCAGGTCTTATCCTTGAAGCAATATTCGGCGGTCCGGATATTGCAAGAATTGTAGCAGAGATATCTTCAATGCTTCCGGATACATAACGAATGGTTACAAAAGCTATAACAGCGGCAACTGTAGGGATTAATGCTTATAAAATAGAAATAGAAGTAGATGTTGTTAATTCACTTCCGTCCATAAGTATTGTCGGACTTCCGGATAATGCGGTTAATGAAGCGCGTGAAAGAGTCCGCTCTGCTATCAAGAACTCCGGTTTTTCTTTTCCCAAGGGGCGTGTAATTATCAATCTTGCGCCTGCAGATATCAGAAAAGAAGGTACAAATTTTGACCTGCCGATTGCAATAGGAATTCTAAAAGAAGAAGGGATTGCAATTCCGGATGATAACGAAACCGCATTTTTAGGAGAGTTATCTCTTGACGGTTCAATAAGAAAAGTCAACGGTGTTTTACCTTTAGTTTCCGGCTTAAAAGATGCAGGAATAAAAACAGTGTTTGTTCCTGCGGGAAATGCCAAAGAAGCAGGTCTTATACAGGGAATAAATATATACGGCGCAGAAAGTCTCGGCGATATCGTCAGTCATTTTGCAGATACGCCGATAAAACCAACAATCGTTAATATCAATGATTATCTTAATGCCCATTCGGAAACAGACTATGTTTTTGATTTCAAAGACGTAAAAGGACAGCAGAAGGCAAAAAAAGCTTTAGAAATTGCAGCTGCCGGAGGGCATAATGTTTTAATGTCCGGCTCCCCGGGCTCCGGCAAGACACTTATGGCAAAATGTTTTGCCTCAATTCTTCCGCCTCTTGAACTTGAAGAAGCAATTGAACTTACTAAAATTTACAGTATCAGCGGTCTGCTGGAATCAGATAAACCCTTAATAACAAAGCGTCCCTACAGAGCCGTACACCATACGGCATCGCCCAACGGAATAATAGGAGGCGGAATAAACCCCAAACCCGGAGAAATTACGCTTGCACACAGAGGTGTGCTGTTCCTTGACGAAATGGCTGAATTCCCGCGTAACGTACTGGAAGTATTAAGACAGCCCATGGAAGACGGCGAAGTAACAATTTCAAGAACAAAACTCTCTATCAAATACCCTGCAAAATTTACGCTTATAGGAGCAATGAACCCATGCCCCTGCGGTTTTTTAGGCGATAAAGAAAAACAATGCACCTGCAGTGAATTTCAAATAAAAAGATATTTATCAAAAATTTCCGGCCCTCTTCTGGACAGAATTGATTTAATAATAAATGTTCCGCGACTTTCTTCAGAAGAACTGGTTAATATAAAATCGGATTCCGAAACATCTGAAGAGATAAGAAAAAGAGTTATCAAAGCAAGAAAAATCCAAACCGAAAGATACAAAGACGAAGGGATTTTCACAAACTCGGAACTAAATCCAAAACAGATAAAAAAATACTGCACGCTTGATAAAGAATCTTCAGAATTTCTGAAAATTGCCGTACAGAAATATTCCTTATCCGGCAGAAAATTCCACCGCGTCTTAAAAATTTCAAGAACCATTGCGGATTTAGCAGAAAGTCCTAATATAGAATTAAGCCACCTTTCACAGGCTTTGCAATATAGAGTTGATATGCAGGATAAAGTTTGATACAATAAAAAAGTACTAAAGAAAAGAGGGCAAAATAATATGATAAAAAAATTGGGGTTCACACTTGCAGAAGTTTTGATTACTATAGGTATAATCGGCGTTATTGCGGCAGTAACACTTCCTGCTCTTAATTCAAACGTTTCAAACGCTGCTCTTGAAAAACAGACACAAAAATTTTATACACAATTAAGCAGGGCGTTTGATTTATATAAAGTTGATAATGAAATTGATTCTATCACTGCTATGGATTTTGACGCCAGCGCTTTCGTAAAAAAATATTTTAATATCATTGGAAAATGTGAAAACGCTGACGACTGCTATGCACCTCAATATACATATATGGGTTCAAATGAACTTATCAGAGGTATACAGTGGTTTAATAAAAATTCTACCTATGTTTTAGCAGACGGTACAGTATTTACAATCGAAAATTATACAGAATCCACACCTGTCAATGTAACCTTTGATGTAAATGGAAAAAAGGGACCTAATAAAGTTGGACGTGATTTATGGTCAGTCAGTGTTTACTATGACGGCAGTGTAGATGAAGGCGGCATCACACCTGAAATAAGAAAGGGATACAGTGATACCCTAAAACAAGCTGTTGCTTCTGAATTTGAAGGGTGTAAGACTAATTCATACGGAGGCGGATGTTTTGGCCACTTTATGCGTAATAATTTTAAATTCGATTACTAAACCGTGGAAAGAAGAATTTTTTACAATTATTCGTTAATATTAAAGAATTTAGTACAATATCTCCCTTCAAGAGGGATAATGATACTAAATTCTTTTTTTATCATTCCGCTTTTTACGCATATCCTTGATACAAAAGAAGTCAGTATTTATCTTATTGCACTGCAGATTCTAAACCTTATCTGCACATGCTCTTTTGACTGGATTGCAAAAGGGGTTATAAGATTTTATGAAAAATACGAAATACAAGACAAGCTGAATTCATTTTTATCTACTACATTCTGGATTTCGGTATTTGTTTATATATTAATGCTTATTATATATATTCTTGCAAAAGACATTGTTATAAAACAATTTGCTGTCAGCCCGCTTGTCTTTATTCTGACAATCATACTTGTTATACCTTGCGGCATAAGGCAGATTTTATATCAAATTCTGCGCGCAAAGAATTATTACTGGCTCTACACGGGAAGCATAATACTTTATCAGCTTTTATTTGTTGCAATATTCCTTGCAATGGTTAATCTGCTTCCTAATTCATCAGCCATTATTACGGCAATGATTACGGCAATTGCAATTATTGATATTTATATCTCGGCTTCTATTGCTCTAAAATACCCGATAAATTTTGTTATAGACAAAAAAATTCTGTATGAAATTCTTAAATATGCTCTTCCGCTTGTCGTAACAAGCGTATGTTACTGGACGCTCTTCCATTCGCCAAAATTAATATTCCAAACATATAATCAGTATCTTAATACATCTGTTTTCGGTATAGCGTGGACGCTTGCAACTAACACGCTTCAGCCGTTTGCAAGCCTTTTTATGTTTGTCAATTTTCCGGTTATCATAAAAAACCACGAACACAACAGGGCAGTAAAACCATATTTTACCAGCATGATACAAATGTATATTTTTATTATGCTTCCTCTAGTTTTGGGCTTCTGCTTCTTTTCTAAAGATATTGTAAGGCTGGTTCTGCCTTCTGCATACAGCTTTGTTTCAATGCTTCTTCCTGTATTCGGAATGACAATATTTTTGCACGAACTTATGAAACTTGTTAATATAAAATACCATCTTTCAAACAAAACATATATTGAAACAGCTCTCGGCATCATAATTGTAGCAGTTTCCTGTTTTATAAACCTGTTTATTATTCAAAAATATTCAGTTCTTGGGGCTGCAATTGTAATGCTTTTGACAGAAATTACGCTGATTATCACTAACAATTTTATTAAATTTAAAGATTCAAGCTATATTAACTACAAGAAAATTTTTCAAACATTTTTTAAACTCTTCACTATTGCGCTTGTCTGCTATGCAATCTCTTTGTGCGCTTTTTCCGCAGACGATAATATAATCTGCATCTTAAAACTCATTACATATTTTCTTCTTACATATACACTATATTATGCGCTAAGAAAAAAAATACTTCTTTAACATTGTTTTATCCTAAAACTTATTATATACTTTGAACTATGATTTCCGTTATTATACCGACAGTACAGAAAAAACTAAAAGTTTTGGCAACACTTATAAAACTTCTATCAGAAGACCGTTCTGTTGACGAAATTCTTGTAATTAATAATAAGCCGGAAATTCCGCTGGATTTAAGCGGTGATAAACTTACAATTTACACACCTAAAGAAAATTTGTATGTTAATCCAAGCTGGAATTTTGGCGTTTCCAAAATAAAAAATGAAAATTTTGCTCTGCTTAATGACGATATGCTTGTCTGCAAAGACTTCTGCAAAAAAATTGAGGAATCAGATATTTTTAATAATGAAACAACCGGTTTAATCGGTGTTTCGCCTTCTGTGATAAAACTTTTTGACGAAACAGAATATACGCTTCCGGAAATTCCGGCGGAAACAAAGGCTGCATTTACTCCGCTAAGGCGCTATTTGAGTACGGGCGACTGGGGTATTGCAATTTTCGGCAAAAAGAAAAACTTTTACCAGATTCCCGATGACTTGAAAATAATCTACGGGGATAATTATATTCTGTATAAAAATCAAATAAATAATAAAATTAATTATTCTATTACTAACCTTACCTGCCTGCACCTTCATTCTGTATCAAGCGGAAGCGCCGAATTTTCGCCCGTTATAAGAGATGATATTATTAATTCAAAAAAATACTTCAAAGAGCTTGAACGACCGGTACAAAAGCCTAAACAAGATATACTCCAGACAGCCGAATTCAAAATTATACGCAAAGGAGATATCTGTAATATCACCCTCCCGCAGAATAATTGCACGCTGTATTTAAAATATAAAGAGGGTAATAATGTTTATAAACAAGAACTTTTATCCAAACAAATACTAAAATTATTAGGGAACCGCGGTGAGTATCTTCAGTTATCCTCAAAAATAGCCGAGGCTCTTGCTAAATCCCAAAATACAAACGGTTAAGCTCTGCTACATTCATAGCTCCAATACGCTCTTCTTCCATTTTAGACCGTTCTGATTCCTTTGATGCTTCCAGAGGCTGAACCTGCAGTGCCTGCTTCTGCTCTTTTTCCTGCCGTTCTTGAATTTTTTGAACAAGTTCAAGCTTTGCCTGCTCAAGTTTGCCCTTGTCGACAATTTTATTACCGCTCGGTGCAATCCCAAGACGCATAAGTTCCTGCAGTATCCTCTGATACTCTGGATCTGAATGTGAACCAACTGCGCTTATTGCTGATACCAATTTTTACTCCTTATCTGTAAACTTTTGTAACATGGTTACATTTTAATAAATTCCACGTTTTACAGATTTTATAACTTTCGTTCAGAGATATCTTTACAAAAATTAACAAATAAGTTAAAATAAAATATAAAGTCAAGTTAATATTTTGTTACATTTTAGCAATTAAATTTGTTTTGGGATTTTAAGTAAATTATAATGTTAAATGTACAGCAAAATTATAACCCAATAATAAAAAAAAATTAGGAATTTGGATACTATGAAGAAACAGATTAGCTACTTGCTCGCAATTTTATGCCTTTTGTCAGTAAACAAGGCATTCGCAGATCCTATGGCTGGAACCGTATTACCTGCTCAAGTCCAAGCGGAAATGGGCGGATATAATCCGGGTGCCTTTAATACGTCTGAAATGCAAAATATAAACCATTTTCAGATTGACAAAAGTTATATTCAATCTTTCGATGATGTAACAAAAGACGAGCAGATATATGATGCCTCTATAGAAGAAAACCAGGCTAGAGAAGGTGTTTTATACAACCCGCACTTCTTACTACAGAAGATAAATTTTGAAGGCAATACAAAAATCCCTTCAGAAGAACTTGAAAAATTAGGCTTAGAAGTTTTGGGCGAAGATATTTTCTTTGACGAACTTCTTGAAGTCTGCCAAAAAGTAACAAACTACTATAGAGCAAAAGGTTACTTGACTTCTTATGCAACAGTACCACCGCAAAGAATTGTAGATGGCGTTGCAACTATTAAGATTATTGAAAGTAAAGTCGGCGAACTTAATATTGAAGGCGAAAAATGGACCAGAGAATGGTATCTTAGACATATTATTATGGGTAAAGCCGGACTTAGAGAAGGCGACGTATTTAACGCTAAAAACCTTCAAAGAGCAATGAAAGAAATTAACAGAGAGGACTATGTACAGGTTCAGACAGAAGTCGAAAGACAGCAGGAAGGCGACGAAAATACTGCAATCACCTTGAACGTACGCGACAGATTCCCTGTTAACTTGAACTTCTCATATGATGACTACGGTCGTTCTTATACAGGCGCTCAAAGAGTTTCATTCCTTGTTGGTATGGATAACTTGACGGGGCTTGGCGATAAAATCTACGGCGGTACAATTATATCATCCGGTGCAACAGGCTGGATGGCTGGATATTCATTGCCGGTATCTTCTTATGGTACGAGATTGTCATTTGATTTTACTGATTCTCACGTAAGATTAGGCGGGCCATATAAACCGCTGAACGTTAAAGGTAACGCTCAAAGTTACTTCTTTAAATTAACACAGCCGCTAATTCAAACTGCGAAAACAGATTTGATTTTCTATACAGGTTATGATTATGTAAATGCTAACACATCTGCAAATATTACAGGCAATCCTTTAAGACTTTCAACATATAACTTAAATGTATGGCGTTCCGGATTATACGGTATGACAGATGATAATTACGGACGTTGGATTGGTAATTTAGGCGTTGACTTTGGTATGGGCGGTGACGGTCACGGTGCTATACAAGATACAACGTTCTTTAAAGTTACAGCCGGAGCTACCCGTGTTCAAAGATTATTCGGCCGCGGTATGGGTATAGTAAGGGTTAACGGTCAATACTCACCTAATAAACTGTTTGCAGCAGAACAGCTTCAAATGGGCGGTCCTTATACCTTAAGAGGCTACCAGCCGGCAGAATTAATAGGCGACTACGGTGTTACTGGTACAGTTGAATACAGATTCCCGATTCCATTCTTAGACAGATTATGGCCAAAAGTTGATGAAAGATTAAGACTGGCTGTATTCTATGATTGGGGCTGGTTAGGTGAAAACGGTGATATATATAATTATCCGCAATCATTCTTACATTCAGTAGGTTTCGGTACATATATCACGTTTACCGATTGGCTTACTGCCCAAATCGGTGTAGGTTTCCCGCTGGGTCGTTCATATGATGAAAACACAGCAAGGTTCTACTTTAGCTTAAACTCCGATTTAGACAGATTGATTCCGCTGAGAAATCCGGAAAAATTATAAAAAATACAATAAAAAAGGTTCTTTAACTAGTTAAAGAACCTTTTTTAATATAGACATTTTTAATATTTCTGCTATTATTTAGTTGTAAAGAAGTACCAGTTAAGGAGAGAAGAAGTATGCGCCAGAGACCAAAAGAACAGGACAAAATAGAACGCCGTCATAATTTTCTGCCTGTAGAAGAAAACCTTACGGCTGAACAGGTAAAAGAAGAAGCATCAAGATGCCTGCACTGCAAAAATCCACGATGTGTCCAGGGGTGTCCGGTTAATATTCAAATACCGGAATTTATCAAGGCACTAAAAGAAGATAATTTGGATGAAGCCGGCGAAATAATCCGCCAAACTAGCATGCTTCCTTCTGTATGCGGTAGAGTTTGTCCGCAGGAAAGACAATGCGAAGGAAACTGTATTCTAGGGATAAAAGGTGAAGCCGTTGCAATTGGCGCATTAGAACGTTATGTAGGTGACAATACATCCCCTACGCCTGCTGAAATTAAACCAAGCGGGAAAAAAGTTGCAATTGTAGGCTCCGGATGCGCAGGAATAACAGCTGCTTGCGATTTAAGAAAAGCTGGACATGATGTTACTATATTTGAAGCTTTACATGAATTCGGCGGCGTTTTAAGATACGGAATCCCTCCGTTTAGACTTCCGAGAACGGTTCTGGACAGAGAAATTAAATCCTTGATGGATATGGGCGTTAAATTTGAAAAAAATGTTATCGTCGGCAAATCAATAACGCTTAAACAGCTTCAAGAAGACGGATATGATGCTATATTTATCTGCTCCGGCGCAGGACTGCCCAAAATGATGCATATACCGGGCGAAAACCTTAACGGCGTATTTTCCGCAAACGAATTTCTAACCCGTGTAAACTTGATGCACGCAAATGAAGAAGATGCTGCAACCCCTCTAAGAATAGGCAAATCCGTAGCAGTCATCGGCGGTGGAAATGTTGCAATGGACGCGGCAAGAACTGCAGTGAGAGTTGGTTTTGAAAAGGTTTATATTGTTTACAGAAGAACAGAAAAAGAACTCCCCGCAAGGCTGGAAGAAATAAGACACGCAAAAGAAGAAGGCGTTATTTTCCAATTCCTTCATGCACCTTGCGAAATTTATGACAAAGACGGATACGTAGCCGGAATGAAGTTTGAAATAATGGAACTCGGCGAACCGGACGAATCCGGAAGACGCAGACCTGTCGGAACTGGCAGATATATGGATCTTGATGTAGATACGGTAATCGTAGCTTTAGGTACAGGACCAAATCCGATTATCCAAAAATCCGCGCACCTTGACGGGTTTGATTTTGAAACAGATAAAAAAGGATATTTCACAGTAGATACAGAAACAAGACAGACTTCTATACCTGCAATCTATGCAGGAGGCGATGTTGCTCCTGTAGGAGAATCAAATGCCATTAATGCAATGGGCGCTGGTAAAAAAGCGGCTAAAGCAATTAATGAATATCTTGCTTCAATTTAATAATTATTTACAAAACTTTTATTCTATGATATAGTTTTGATGTAAAGAGTGCTAAGAGGGGATAATATGTCCCCGCTGTAAAATAAAATAAGAGGGCTTTTTAATGCTTATAGAAAAATATTTGGAAGTGGTTGTAAAACAGAGAGGGTCTGACTTACACATTTCTGCAGGGCTTCCTCCGGTAGTACGTATTGACGGTAACCTTCAGAGAATGGATGTACCGGCACTTAAACCCGAAGAAGTTGAATTGCTTTTATTCCCGATGTTGAACAAAGAACAAAGACGTAAACTTGAACAAGATTGGGAGCTGGACTTCTCATACGGTATACAGGGCTTAAGCCGTTTCAGGGTTAACATTTATAAAGACAGAGGAAACTATGCAGCTGCATTCCGTGTAATTGCATCAAAAGTACCGTCTTTTAAAGAATTGGGTTTATCAGATACTGTAAGAAAAATTGCAGAAAAACCGCGCGGGCTTGTTCTTGTTACAGGTCCTACAGGTTCCGGTAAGTCAACAACTCTGGCGGCAATGATTAACTATATAAACGAAACACGTTCAGAGCACATTCTGACAATTGAAGACCCTATCGAATTTATCCACCCTTCAAAACGTTCTATTATCCACCAGAGAGAATTGGGACAGGATACGAGAAGTTTCGCAAATGCTCTTAAATCAGCACTGCGTGAAGACCCTGATATCATTCTGGTAGGTGAGATGCGTGACTTGGATACAATCAGATTAGCATTGACGGCTGCAGAAACAGGCCACTTGGTATTCGGAACTTTGCACACGTCATCAGCTTCACAGACTATCGACCGTATTATTGACGTATTTCCGGAAGGTCAGCAGCAGCAGGTTCGTGTACAGCTTTCTAACTCATTAGTTGCTGTATTTTCTCAGACACTGCTCCCGCTTCTTCAATCCGACGGCACAAAGCAGGGTCGTGTAATGGCACAGGAAGTTATGCTTGTAATTCCGGCTATTGCAAACTTGATTCGTGAAGCTAAAGCAGCTCAGATTTATTCTACTATGCAGACAAACTCCGGTTTCGGTATGCAGACTCTTGAAATGTCACTGAGAGATCTGTATATGAGAAAGAAGATTACACTCGAAGATGCGCTTGCACGCTCAAGCCGTCCGGAAGAATTCAAGCGGGGTCTGCAGAATTCATAAATGTAACAAAAAAGCGGGAAATCCGCTTTTTTTATTGCATTTTTACGCCGTTTATAATATAAATATATAAGCAAAAGGAGGAAGCCGAAATATGGAAACTTATGGAATTGAGAAGTTAGGTATTATTGGGCCGAAGGCTGTGTATCGCAATCTTTCGCCGGCTGAATTAACAGAGAAAGCTCTGGAAAGAGGCGAAGGTTCTTTAAGCAATACAGGAGCCTTGGTTGTAACAACTGGTAAATACACGGGACGTTCACCTAAGGATAAATTTATTGTTGACAGTGAAGGCGTTCACAATGAAATTGCATGGGGTAAAGTAAATAAACCCATCAGCAGAGAAAGATTTAACTCTATAAGAAATAAATTAACTGCATATTTACAAAACCGCGAAATCTTTATTTTTGACGGTTTTGCAGGTGCTGACAAAAAATATACTCAAAAATTCAGAGTAATAAACGAAATGGCAAGCCAAAACTTGTTTATTCATCAGCTATTAATCCGTCCTACAGAGGAAGAATTAAAAAATTACGGCGAGGCTGATTATACAATCATATGCGCCCCCGGATTCAAATGCGATCCCGCCGTAGACGGTGTAAATTCTGAAGCTTGCATTGCAATTGATTATGAAGCACACCAAATTATCATCTGCGGTTCACAATACTCCGGAGAAATTAAAAAGTCTGTATTTGCAACAATGAACTATATTATGACAAAGAAGAATGTTCTTCCGATGCACTGTTCAGCAAATATGGATCCGCAAACCGGTGAAACAGCTATTTTCTTCGGTCTTTCCGGCACCGGTAAAACAACGCTTTCAGCTGATCCTAACCGCAAATTAATCGGCGACGACGAACACGGATGGTCTCCGGACGGCGTATTTAATTTCGAAGGCGGATGCTATGCAAAATGCATTAACCTTTCTAAAGAACACGAGCCGGATATCTATAATGCAATCAAGTTTGGCTCTCTGGTAGAAAACGTTGTTATGGATCCGAAAACAAGAGAATTTGATTTTAATGACGGCTCTTTAACAGAAAACACCAGAGTCGGCTATCCGATTGATTATATCAATAATGCTCAGATACCGTCAAAAGGCGGAATACCAAAAGTTGTCGTATTCTTAACAGCTGATGCTTTCGGCGTGCTTCCTCCGATTTCAAGACTGGATAAGAATGCAGCTATGTACCACTTTGTAACAGGATTTACATCAAAATTAGCCGGTACTGAAAGAGGCGTAACCGAACCTCAGCCGACATTCTCAACACTGTTCGGCGAACCGTTTATGCCGATGGATGCTTCTGTTTATGCAGAAATGCTCGGTGAAAAGCTTGAAAAATACGGAACGAAGGTTTATCTGGTTAATACCGGATGGGCAGGGGGAAGTGCTTCCTCAGGCGCTAAACGTATGAAGCTGAGCTATACAAGAGCAATGGTTTCTGCTGCAATAAGCGGTGCTTTTGATAACATTCAATTTAAACACCACGATATATTTAATGTTGACTACCCTGTTTCTTGCCCGGGCGTTCCGGATGAAATGCTTGATGCAAGAGGTATGTGGGCTGATAAGAACGCTTATGATGAAACAGCTAATAGACTTGCACAAATGTTTGCAGACAATTTCGCATCAAAATATCCGAATATGCCTGCAGAAATAGTTAATGCAGGTCCAAGAGCTGTTGCGAAGGTGTAGCTTGATACAAAAATATAAAAGCGGATTAAACGATTTTCGTTTAATCCGCTTTTACAATATTAATTCATAAAATCAGAATCATTTCCTCTGGCATCCTCTTCCGCATTTTGCTTATTTATTACGTCATTGGCGGCTTGCCTCAGAACTTTCATATCTTCAACGACATCTACCATAACAAAGAAATCTACAACTTTTTGATAAATTTGAGGACAAGCTGATTTAACTTTATCCATAAAACTTTCTCTTTCCTTGTCGGTTAAAACTCCGTCTGCACCTTTTCCGCCTTTTGCATTTTGAGTATCACATTCTTGAAAAATACTTTCTAATTTTTTAGAATCACCTGCGCTAACTTCTACGCCTTGATCCTTAAAAAAGCTCTTCATACCGTTTACACTAAAATTGATATTGCTGTAATCTTGTACCATGATTTACTCCTTTATTTTGTACAACCAATTTTATTAACGGCAATTTTTTCTCAAACTTTAGGGTTTGTTAAGAAATTGTTACAAAATATCCAGAGGGTCAACATCTATTGCAAGCTTAATGTCTTTAGGCAGTGTTATTTTGCCGAGAAATTTCGACACAAAATCGTGTCCCTTTTGAGATAATTTATTCTTAATAAGAATCTGGAACCTGTAAAAGCCGTGCAATTTTTCTATTACGCAGGGGGTCGGACCAAGAGTTTCCAGATACTCGCCGAAACCGAATTTGTCAGTCATTGTATTAAGCCTCAGAGCGATTTCCATAGCGGATTTTTCTGCCCTAAAATTATTCTGGGAGGATAAAATCAGCCTTATTATCTGGCTGAACGGAGGATAATCAAATTCCTGGCGTGCTTTTATTTCTGTTTCAAAAAATTTTTCATAATTTTGGGATTTTGCAGTCTGGAACGCGTAATAATCCGGATTATACGTCTGAAAGAGAACTTTACCTTTAAATTCTCCTCTTCCAGCTCTTCCTGCGACCTGCGTCAATAGCTGAAACCCTCTTTCCGATGCTCTAAAATCCGGAATGTTAAAACCGGAATCAGCGCTCAAAACCCCTACAAGCGTAACATTCGGATTATCAAGCCCTTTTGCTATCATCTGTGTGCCCACAAGAATATCTATTTCGCCGTTCTGGAACTTGTTCAAAAGTTCAATATGAGCGTTTTTTCTTGTTAAAATATCGCTGTCTATCCTTTCAACACGGGCATCCGGATAAAGCTCTTTTATAAGAACTTCTATTTTTTGAGTGCCTACACCTGATGTCGATAATGCGTCACTTCCGCAGGCGGGGCAATAATCGGGGAAACTCATTTCTCTATTACAGTAGTGGCATTTGAGTTTTTTTATGCTGGTGTGCCAAATCATTGGAATTGAACAGTCCGGACATTCTATAACTGTTCCGCAGGCTTTGCACTGCGTGTAGGTTGAATACCCGCGCCTGTTCATTAAAAGTATTACCTGCTGTTTTCTCTCCAGAGTTTCGGTTATTTCTGTCTGCAAGGGTTTGGATATAATACCTCTATATGAAGCTTTGCCGTATTCCTGCATATTTATTACCTGCGGGAGAGCAAGAGGAGAATTATTAAACCTCTTTTTCATCTCAAAAAGATTATTGTTATTTGTGGCATAATAATAGGTTGAAACGTCCGGAGTCGCAGAGCCCAACAAAAGCGGGGCTTGATGAAACTGTGCAAGACGTCGTGCAACCACTCTTGCATCATAGCGCGGTGCAGGGTTGGTTTGTTTATAAGCACCCTCGTGTTCTTCATCAATTATTATCAGACCGATATTTTGAAGCGGTGCAAAAACTGCAGACCTCGCACCCGCAAGGATTTTAATATCATCCTTATAAAGCCTCTGCCATACATCATATTTTTCGCCTTCCGAAATACTGCTGTGCCAGATTGCAACGTCTTTTATCCCGAATTTTCGGGCAAGACGCTTTGTTAACTGTGATGCCAGAGCAATTTCCGGCGCAAGAAACAGAACATTTCTGCCGGAATCAATTACATCTTTTATTAGTTTAAAATAAACCTCTGTTTTGCCGGAAGCGGTTACACCATGGAGAAGAATCGGTTTTTGCGATTTCAATTTGGCTTTTATTCCCTCATAGGCTGTTATCTGTTCACCTTCCAGCTCAAATAACGGCTCTGTTTCCACATCCTTAAAGATTGCTAAAGGATTTCTGTAAATATACTCTTCTTCAATTTTTACAAACCCGTTTTCTGCAAGTTTTTTCATTGTAGCACGCGTTGTTTTGGCGATTTCTTCAAACTCAATAAGGGAAGATTTTCCGCGCTCTTTAAGAAGAGCAAGAATTTCTTTCTGCCTTTTGGTTAAACCTTCTCCTTCCTCTTTTATTAATGAAACAGCCTGTTCAACCTTTGCATTTTTTTCAATTAATTTCATCGGAAGTGCTGCGTTCAAAACAGTTACAAAATCCGTACAATAGTAATTTGCAACCCATTCAAGAAGTTTTAAATACTTAAGAGAAAAAAGCGGGGTTTCATCGAGTATCCGGTTAATTTTTTTTGCCTTAAAGTCCCCCGGTAAATAGTCCGAAAATCCGACCACAAAGGCATTAATAAGCCCCTGCCTTCCGAACGGCACAAGAACAGCCTGCCCGATTTGTATAATATCGCGCATTTCATCCGGAATAAGATAGCTGAATGTCTTTACTCCAAGCCCTTTAATATTTACCAGAACCAACGCATACTTCATTAGTAATATTATAACCTAAATATATTAGGTTTTATTGTTTGGCTGGTATGTCTATTCTGCATTTTATTATTGAGACAACCATGTAATAAAACAGCAGGTTTACGATTTTTAACGGGTAATTTGAGCATTTACGAAAAATTGTATTTCGTTGTTAGTTCACCATTTGGTAATTCAAAAATTATCTTTCCGTTTATGCAATAGACGTTTGGAATTCCATTTCTACGGTTATTTTCCTGAGCTTTTTTTATTGCCCTGTTTCCAAGTTTTAAAATTTTTTCAGATAATTTTGTCATTCTTCAAAATCCTTTATAAAATCATTATACAAATTTTCGCTAAATATTTCAATCTCGCCATTAGCATATTGAGCGACTAAAAAGTACTCCGAAGTTCCGTTATAGAATAAATTCCATTCGTCAACCAAATGCTTATAAATATTCCAAAAGTTTTCTTTGCTACGATAAAAACGTCTTATAATATCATCTTTAGGGATATCATGTCCGCCATTTAATACCCGGATTTTTATTCTGTTTTCACATAAAGTCGGATTATCAAGATAAGAATAGATTAAAACAACGAAATATCCTAATTTTTTAGCTTTTTGAATAGTTTTTATATGATTTTTGCCGGATAAAGTCGTTTCTATTGCAAAAGATTTTCCGCTGTTTAATAGATCTTCAAGTCTTTTTAAAACAATTTTACCGGCTTTAATTTTCACACTTTCAATATTTTCGGGACAAACTTCTTTTGCCACTTCATCTGCGTTTAGAAAATCTATATTTTCCGAAGGTAAAAGTTCACTTGCCAAAGTACTTTTACCGCTTCCGTTTGCACCTGCTATTATGTATAAGATCTTATCTTGCATAAAGTTATCTTAACATAAATATATGTTTTATAAATCGCTGGTCGGGCATTGCCTGCCAATAACTTACTTTTTCGCACAAAGAACAGGACGTCCGAAGCTTATCTTTTTTACCTCTATCTTGTTATCCGCAATAAGCTCTTCTATAATATCTCCGACAGCTTTTTGGGTGTACTCCTTGAGAGCGCCAAAACACGGAGAATTAAAAACATTTCCGTTATACCCGTTTGCTTTTACCTGCGAACTTCCCGTAAGAATTTTGCAAAAACCGCTTTTGCCGTATAAACCGCTGAATTCGTTTATACAGCCCAAAATAATTTCTTCAGTGTTTTCAGCAGAACCATCCGCATTCTCAGCGAGTTTATGGATGAATTCAACATCTTTTGCCTCTTCCAAATTTTCATAGAATTCAGCAACTCTTGAATCTACAAGCACCTTTTCGGGTTCAAAATTCTTTATAAACAACCCCTCTAAAGTCTTAACCCTGCTCATTGCAACATAAGCCTGCCCGCGCTCGAAAATTCTCGAGCAGTCTACTACGAGTTTGTCCAGAGTCATTCCCTGTGACTTATGTATTGTAATTCCGTACGCAAGTCTAAGCGGATACTGCATTCGTTCTGCTACAACCCTGTCATTATAATAATATTCAAATTTATGACGAGGAATGGAAGCTGTCGTGCCATTATCAAATTTTATTTCAATACTGTTTTCATTAAACCGCTGAATAACCCCGCAGGCGCCGTTTATCAGCCCTTTATTAAAATCCATATTAATAAGAAGCATAACTTTTGCGCCGAGTTTGAGCGGAATATCTTTTTCCGCACGGCAGTTTTTTGAAAATATTTCAAGTATATAATTTTCGCTTTCGGTCAAGTTTTCGGATACGAGTTTATTCCCGCGGTAAACCCCGTCCAGCGCCGTAAATATCTTTACCGGCTCATCTATCATATTAAATTTTATGCTGTTATAGCGGTTAGCCTCTTCATTTGTAGAAAATATATGAAGCATATTGGTTTCATACGTATCAAGATCCGTACATCTTGACTGAAGCAGTTTGATATCATCATTATCCAGCTGGTTTTCTCTCATATGCGCAAGTGCTGTAATAAAATTTTCTTCATTCTGGCGAAAATTCTTTTTTAAAACAACGTTTTTTAATTCCAGATCCTGCCATACCGGTGAATCAAAGCAATATTTGCGCTCATTAGAAAAACTGCCGTCGCCGGAATTTTTCTCCACAGGCGGAAGCTGAAAAAAATCTCCGATAAAAAGAACCTGTATTCCGCCGAAGGGTTTTGAAGATTCACGCAAAATCCGAAGCACCTCATTTATGTATTCAAAAGCTTCTATATTAAGCATAGAAATCTCATCAACCGCAAGAATTTTACACTTCAAAATCTGGCTCAGCTGTGTCTTTCTGCCCCGAATTTTCTCGACAGTATTAGAAATTGTATTTCTGCAAAGCCCGACGCCTGCCCAAGAGTGAAGTGTCTGTCCTTTTACATTTACGGCAGCAATACCGGTTGTGCTTGTAATTGTCAGTTTTTTCTTAAGCTTTCCCTTAAGTTTATTAAGAATATAGCTTTTTCCTGTACCCGCAAAACCTGTTAAAAACACATTCTCGCCGTTTTGCAAAAGGGCCAGAACTTTTGAATACGCATCATCTTCTTTTTTCTCAGCCTGCGGAACCGTTTTTACGACCTCGTATTCATCCGCAAAAGATATTTCTTTTGTAAAATCAATCTGGTCAAAGTTCACGATTTTATACAAACAGACTTCTTGTTTTGCATTAATTCTGGTAAAACTTATAGGCTTCTGCCCCTGCTTAAGCTCAAATGTCCGTTTATTTTCCGAAACCCATTCAGCGGATTTAAAACCGTAAATCCTTTTGATACAGTCGAGAATGCATTGTGTAATTGAATGAAACCGCCTTCCGTCTTGATTAACGTGCATGGCAGAAAGCGCAGGCATAAGCCTGTCCGCAGTTTCCAGCAAATCATTATAACTGATATTCTCAGAGGTCAACTCCTCAAGCGTTTCCGTTGGATTAGAAAAATCAACTTTTAACATATGCTGATTATAGCATAATCAATTGGGATATTAATCCCATTCTATCTTGTATCCGTTGATTTCTTTAAGATTTCTGATATCAGACAGATTTGAACCGTCAAATGTGAAGCTTCCGCCGACTTCTTTCAGGTTTGGTAAAGCAGTGGCGTTTGAGTTCTCAAATGTTGCATCGCCTTTTATTACGGAAACATTTGATAAGAGGTCATTTTCTTTGATACCCAAATCGTTGATTGTATATTCTCCAAGAGTCGGATTGTAATGCGATATTGCGTAAGTACCGTCAGGAAGAGTTTCCACTTTTATTCCCATACTTTCCAGGATATACTTGTAATCGCCTCTTTGAGCGGCTTCATTAAAGTTCTTCTTTTGTTCATCAAATTTTGGCTTAGCTTTCAATGCATCATTAAGATAACCCGGTTGAGTCTTTAGGTCGTGTTTGTCAAGATATTCTTTGACTACTGTTATATATGGTATTGGTCTTGTTCCGTTTTGCTGACGTTTTTGGATTTCATAGACTTGCCCCGGAGCGGTTTCTCTCACGCAGACTTGCGTCAAGCCGTTTTCGTCAACAAAGAAGTGCATTGCACCACTCTGAACGTAAGGTTCTGCATTATATGTTCTTATACACCAGTTTGTACCGTCAGAGAAAGCTTTAACTTTATCGGCATTTGCCCGGAAATCCGGCGAAGATTTATCTGTTTGCGGGACAGTGTACCAGGTGCCTTTTATGCCGTCAACAAAAACTTCTTCTTTTATTGTACCGTCTTGAGCTTTTGCTTTAAGTTTCTTGGCGTAAGCGGAAGATATTGATACATTTTGGTTTTGCATAGCAGAATTAAGCACTTCTTTTGCTATAGCCTTATCGAATGCAGGCGGAAGCCAAGCATTTTCCGGTGCCAAATCCTTAACAATATATTCCGAAATCACTATTTTTACAAACGGATTGTCTTTGATATCCGGGTCATTGTCCATAAAATCAAACCATTCTTTAAGGATTTTTTGACGTCCTTCATTTGCAGCAGGATAAGCTCTTGATTCGTAATCACCGTTCTTGAAATCATTGTATTTATCTTCTGCCCATTTTTTAGTATTGGCTTCGCTCCTCCAAATTGTCTCATCAGGATTGTATTTGTCGACAACAATCTTTTCAAATCCCGTAAGCTTAGACTTGGACATTCTCATACCTTCCGGGACCTTTGCTTTTTGCGGTGCGGCTTGGGTTAACTTTATTTGTTTTGTATTTAATTTATCTATGATTGTTTTTGTATCGAAGCCTTTAGATTCAAGAAGTATTTTTGTATTGTCGGGAAGATTTTCTATCATTCCGAGCATTTGTTTTTTGACTTTTGGATTGAATTTTTCTGCGACTTCTTCTCCCCTAAGATTATTAAGAATAGCAAGGTTCTTTTCAAGCAGCGGATTTAAGCCCAAACCTTGGAGAGAGACAAAATCATCAACGATTTTGGGATTATATTCTCCCGTGATTTTAGCGGAATTAAGGATATCTCCGATTTTATTTTTGGCAACACCTTGATGAACAAGCTCAACGGCTTTGTCCTGCAAAGTTTTGTCAATAACACCATCGTTTGTGATTGATTTAATAACAGCGGTTGTCTCTTTGTCGTTCAGACCTAACTGTTTGAATAAATCAACAGTACTCTGTTGGGAAGTATTGTAGCTTGGCGTTTTTGATTTTTGCTCGGCTTGTTTAACTTGTGCTTGTTCAGCATCCAGTTTTCGTTGAGTTTTTAGCAAAAATGCCGCCGTATCAATGTCCATACCCTCGTTCAGCTTTTTAACCATAAACGGAGATGTCTTGGGATCCGTAAGCAAGGCGGTATAGCGTTTAACCTTGTTTGTATCCGTTTTACCGCTATTAACACCGTCTTTACAGGTGATACACTCCGTAATACCGGGTAATACTGAGTTTTTAATATCATTTCTTGAAAGTATCAAATCTAAAAGAGGTTTATTTTCTTGATCATATTGTGTTAAAATATCTACAACCTTACCTCTTGGGAAATCTTTATCCGCAACAAGTTCGCGGGCAATATCTACGTTGTCTTTGTTGGTATAACATAAGACATCGCTAATCTGATTTCTCGGGAAATCTGTATTTGCTACAAGCTCACGGGCAAAATCCAGATTATCTTTGTTGGTATAACATAAGACATCGCTAATCTGATTTCTCGGGAAATCTGTATTTGCTACAAGCTCACGGGCAAAATCCAGATTATCTTTGTTGGTATAACATAAGACATCGCTAATCTGATTTCTCGGGAAATCTGTATTTGCTACAAGCTCACGGGCAAAATCCAGATTATCTTTGTTGGTAGATTGTAAAACACCGCTAATCAATTCTCTCGGGAATTCTTTATCTGCAACAAGGTCTTTTGCAAAATCTATATTGTCTTTGTTGGTAGATTGTAAAACACCG
>CALVBN010000015.1 GCA_944325785.1 Candidatus Gastranaerophilales bacterium
TCAATATGTATTGTGTTACATTACAGGTAACTGCTTGAGATGTGCAGGGTGCAAATTTTTGCACCGATGAAAGGTAATAGACTAAAAAAAAGCCCCGCAAAGGGGCTGAAACTTTAGTAAGATGTAAGATTATATAAGAGAGTGTGTTATGATTTTCTGGTTATTTATATGTCTGCCGACCTAAGGTCTACGTGCGTAGCTTTGAAGTTTACATTCAATATGTAGTTTTCACTTTGAGGCAGACTTGTAGTTTTAATTTTCATTTGTAGTTATACATTTGTCTGCCGACCGTATGTCTACGTGCGTAGCACTGTAGTTTTCACTTTGAGGCAGACCTGTAGTTATAATTCTTATTTGTAGTTATACATTTGTCTGCCGACCTAAGGTCTACGTGCGTAGCACTTAGGCGATGAAGTTGTTTCCGAATCTGTTAGCACCGTAGAAGAAAGATTCTCTCATAACTTGCTGAAGGTTTCTTTTTCTAGTGATTTTGTTTCCGATTTTTGTGTTAGCGATGTCTTCAACAGATTTTTGGTAGCAGGATGTAACAAGAGATGTGATGTATTTAGAAACAGCGGTTTCTTTTTCTGCTTCATCTGGAGCAACGGTTTCGACAGCAGAGTCGAATTCGTTAAAGAAGTTATTGATGGATTCAATTTCGTTGTTGTTAATAGTTTCTGTTGTGAATAACATCTTTATGCTCTCCTTAAATATCTCTTATGTATATATAAAGTATTTATCGAATAAAAAATTGCCTTTTTTTGTCCGATTTGTTAAGTTTTGTAACATTGAATTTATTTTTTTCTGAAAATCTTAATAAATTGCAATCTTTGGGGCTTAATGTATTGTCTTAGTTTTCAAAATAAACGGCTTAACTTGTAGTGTTAAGCAGAAAGGAATGTTTTATGCAAACAACTGCATTAATATGTAATAATTTTTCCGGAATTAACAGGAGTTCATCCATGTTTTCTTCGTCTGTGATAACGGCTTCTGATATTCAGAATGTTGAATTGTTTGCAACAGAGGTTAATTCCGGAGTAGGGATAAGGACTGCAAAGGGAAATGTTGCGGTTTGTGACTTAATTCCGGCGGGAGAACGCGTTATAAATATATTTGAGAGTGTGCAGAAAGGGAATACTTATTTTTTTGTGCATACAGAAAGTGCAGAAGAGGGTAAGATTTATCTTTTTTCGGTTAGTGCAAGGACTTTAACCTTAAAGGTTTCCGGCTTGTCTGTTACTTCAAAGTCGTGTGCGACGGATGTATCTCAAGGCTGGTCTGATTTGTGGGTGTTTTCTAATTCGGAAGAGATGTTGTCTATAGAGCTTGGCAATTATAATGATGAGGGTCAGCTTGAAGAGGTGGTAATGATGGATGACATCAAGGATGCGGATGAAAGACCGGTTAAGGGTCTGGGGATTGTAGTTTTTGCCGGCAGGCTCTGGGTTTTTGACGGTCAGGTTCTGTGGTACTCCCAGCAGGAAAATATTTATGACTTTTCGACTTCTTCTGCGGAGCTTTCAACTTCTGCGGGGTATATAGAGTTTGTGAAGAATATTACTGCAATATATCCGTATTTAGGGACTCTTGCTGTTTTTCACAGCAATTCTTCCTGCTTGATTTCTGTAGATGAGGATAATGGAACTTTTTCTAAGACTATGGATTCTCCGGGCGGGTGCGCCGGCTATAATGCACTGGTGTTTCACGGTACAGAGCTTTATTTTTATGATAATACCAAAAAAGGTGTATTTTGTTTCAGACAGGTTGTTAACGGCGATAAAACGCTTGGGGAAAATATTGCAATTGATATACAAGAGGAGTTGTTTGGAATCTCCTCTGCAAAACTGCAAGATATAAAAGCTCTTTCGGTTGTGACATCAGATAGAAATGAAGTTTGGCTTCTGCTTCCGGATGAGGATGAAAATTACTCGACTATTGTTATTTATGATTATTTAAGAAGAGCGTGGGTAAAGAGAAAATCCCAGAAAATTAACTGTTTTGCAATTATAGGCGGAGTTTTGTATTCTGCGGGAAACAAAATCTATGAGGAGTATTCATCATCAAATTTTGACGGAGAGTTTATAGAGTCCTTTTACAGATGTACTCCTTTAAATTTGGGGTATGAAAATTCGAAAAAGGTTTTTGCAAAGCCACCTAAAGTTACTTTGGATATGTATTACAGTAATAATTTCTATATTGAATATACAAAAGATTATGATTGTTTTTCGACCAAAACAAGGCATATAAAAATTTCGTATTTAAGAAAAGCTTTGTATTTTGATATAGGTCATTGGGATTATACATATTATTCGGACAAGGATATCAGCGTAATAAGGAAATTGCCGTCTTCAATGTTTAGAACCCTGCAGATGTCTTTTCTTACTAAGGATAAGGGCGACGAATTCTGCATTAGAAATATTGAGTTTGGCAAGATTAAGACAAAAGCGATTTAAGAAAGGAAAAAGAAATGGGGAAAAAATCAAACAAAACAACTACAACTTATGGAAATACAACTACAAAGAATCCATATGCAACCGCTTCAACAAATAATTCCGGAACAACCGCATCATTTAATGAGGGTTCGGCGTTAGATACGGTTTATAATTTTGTAAATAATAACATTAATTCTCTGCTTGATGAGTATTTGAATCCAAACTTAAATTCAACAACAAATCAAGCAAAATTGAATGCGTATACAACAGCTCTGAATAATGAAACAACAAAGAATTTGGAGAACAATATTATCAATCCTCTGTCAAATCGGAATATGGTACGCTCTTCGCAGGCGACTGATTTGTATAAAAATTTATCTGATACTGCGACGGATTCTTTATCTTCTTATATTAATGATTTGCTTGCGGAATCTCAAAACAATACTGCCAGCGTATTAAATAATTTACTATCTGCCTACATGCAGGGTTATAATGTTATTTCAGATATGCAGAATCAATCTCTTGCAACCAGCAAGGGCAATGCCACAACAACGACAGAATACAACTCCGGAAGCGGTATCGGAACTTCTCAGATAACTAATATACTCGGTAATATTGCAAAAATATTTGCCGGTTAATAGGAGAAGTTATATGGACAGACAGTATTTATATAAATATGCTCCGGTTTTGCTTGTGATTATAGCTATTATATTCCAATATAATCTGTTTGTGACGCCGGAAAAGCTGGAGCATACTCACAGGGAGATTTTAACCGAAGTTGCTTAGGTTTATATTACAAAATCGGAGTTCGGGAATGTGAAAGAGCAGATGGCAGATATTAATAAAAAGCTGGATAAAATTTATGACACATTAATAAGTGAAAGGAGTTCATCAGATGGCATTAACTGAAATACAATACGGTTCTTTAGCCTCATCCGAGGTAATGAATAACAATTTTAATTATCTTGACGGGCGTATAAATACGGTATCAGAATCAATACAGACTGCGACAGAAGATATTAATTCCGATATAGTATCAATCAACAATTCTATCGGAACGCTGGAAGATGATATAGAAGAGAATGCAACAGCAATAAGCAGTATACAGACAACAGTACAAACACTTGGTTCAAGCGGAGGTTATGTAACAACATACAGGAACGGTACTTCCTGGTACAGGGAATATTTTTCTAATGCCAATAAAACAACCCGCGTTTGGCTTGAGCAGGGCGGGCAGACCGGAAGCGATGTAGGCAGCGTAACTTTAGTGAAAGCGTTTACCAATACTTCTTATTTTATAACCGCCTGCAGTGTTGTCCGCCGTATCGGAGGATGGGATTTTCAAGCGGTAGACAGACAGACTAATAAATTTACTGCCACTCACGGTTATAGTAACGTCGGAAGCACATATACAAACTGGCCCAGCGGTACTGTTTGGTATGCGTGCGGAGTTTAAAAAAGGAGGAAAATTTTATGAGTTATAAATTAGAAAAACCTTGTACTGATATACAGAGAGCAGATTTTATAGTTCAGTATAATCACAATCAAGGTTTAAATATTGAAGAAACAGAAAACGCTATATATGCTCTTCTTGAGAACGAATATTTAACAGAGACGGGAGTTCCTGCTGTTAATCCTAATTATGAAACCCAAAAGGCGCAGGAAAGACAGCAGTTGTTTGAGCAGGAGTTTTTTCAGACCTCATTGGGCTGGATAAGACGTAAGGTAAATATGCAGGACGGGGCTAAAAAGGATTTTCTTTCGGATTTGCTCCTGCAGATTAAGGCAGGGCTTGAATTGGGACAGAGCGTTGAAATTATTACATACACTCTTCCGGATTTTTCGCAGGAAGTAACGGAAGAATATATGCAGACCCTGCAGGTTAAGAAAAACGCAACCCCGGAATTTATTCAAGAATGTCTTATGCAGACAGTTGCTGATTTCAACGGCAAGGAGTAGGGGACAGCCACGCCAAGCGTACAGCCAGCCCTCTCCACGGGGGAGCGGATTTGCGGACGGACGCCACAAACGTCAGTGCGTTAGTCCGGATAGCGAACAGATGGAGCCGGCTAAGCCGTTAGGCTTAAAGGCGAAACTCTGTGAGCGTGGAGCAAATTCAAGACAGTGTCGAAATCTTTGATTTCGGGGAGTGGTCATATACTGATATAAAGCTAGTATTTTTAACTCCTAAAAATTATCTTGGACAGCAGTGCCTTGTTGGAGGGGCGAAAACTTTTTTATTTAGAGAGTTATTCGTTCTCTGCAGGAAATGTAAATTACAGAAGAATTTTAGTGAATAAGGAGGTATTTATTAATAAAAATGATAGAATGGTACTCAAACTCAAAAGCCGGAATATTTTTTGATGCAATCCCATATGTAGCAATACGCTATGTGGTTCCGTTTATTTCAAATGAAGAAGTTAAGTCTATTGAAAAATATCCGTTTATAAATAAAAGAACGCTGAATGTCCGCCTTGCGGATTATAAAAAATCAAAAACATATAGTTTTCAAATTCCTAAAGGCTACTGTTACGACGGAGCTTCTATTCCAAAGATTTTCTGGCGTGTAATCGGTTCAAACACTGATAATCGATTTTTGATACCGGCTTTGATACACGATGTGCTTTGTGAAAATCACGAATATGTTGATAATGACAAGAATTTTTCAACAGAAGTTTTCAATGCTTTATTGGAAGCAAGTGATGTTAATGCATTTAAGCGATTTTTGATGAAAAAGTCGGTTAATTTTTATCAATGTTTTTGTGGTTGGTAATAAAGGACTTGGCTGTAAAATCGGGCAGAATACTTTTCTGCCTGTACAGCTGAATTATAATTTTGTATAAAAAAATACTAATGTAACACAATACCTATTGTGTTACATTAGCTTAGCATCTCTCCACCTCCCCTTGAGGGAGGGGGCTGGGGGGAGGGGTTTATAAAGTGATAAAAAATTTTTTTTGAATAACTAAAAAAGAATAAAACAGGCTAAAATACGATAAATATTGCCTTGTAAGCTATTTACGAAGGCTCTTGATAATATCACCCCACCCCAGCCCTCCCCGTCCAGGGAGGGAGTTTGCGCCATATTTTATGTGAAAAATTTAAATTAAGCTTGCAAAAGGCGCATGAAATGTGGTATTATGTGGTTATGTAACACAATAGGTATTAAGTTACATTAATGTAAACAATCTGCATAAATATAAAATGCAGTAAAAAAAAGAAAGGAATAGCAAGCGTGAGAGAGCAATTTAAACAAGGATTTTCCTTAATGGAAATGATGGTGGTACTGTTAATTGTAGCTATAATTGCTGCTGCAACAGCGCCGATGGTAAGCAAAAAGATGTCAAGAAATGCAGGTTCCGGAGACAGCCCCTGGGTATTTACCGGACTTAATAACAGTATTGCGTATAATATGAACGGAAGCGATGCAAGCGCACTTATCGGGACTTCAAGATATAACCGCGGAGATAATGGTCCTCAATATCCGAGATTAGTTTTAGCAAGCGGAAATGACGATCAACATCCGGCGTTTGCCTTTGCCGATGCAAATGGGAATTACAGCGGGAAAATAACTATGAACCAGGCAAGCGGTATTGCAACCTTGAATAATGCTGTAGTAGGCAATAATTCAACTGCAATCGGTATGGGGCAGACTATCGAAGGCTCACCATCCGGTATTGTAGCAATAGGTCAAGGTGTAGAAATAGATTCTGATGCCTCAAGTGCTGTAGTAATCGGACAAAATTCAATTGTTTCTGGAGCATACGGTATCGCAATAGGAAACAGTTCAGATTATGCTTTAAATCCTAATACAACAGGTGCTGGAGAATACAGTATTGCAATAGGAAGTTCCGCAAGAGCCAGCGGGGCGCGTTCTATAGCAATAGGCGCTCCGGATCAAAATTTCGGGGCTACGCCAACACAAGCAGGAATAAATGCTAATGCACAAGATAGTATAGCAATAGGAACAGCAACTTATGTAAGCGGTAATCGTTCTGTCGCATTGGGACGTGGCGCATGGGTTAATACGAGTACAACCGTTGCATCTAATACTGCAGTTGATAATGCTGTTGCAATTGGTTATAAAGCAACTGCACGGTACAATAATTCTGTAGCTATAGGTACAGAGGCTGAAACTACAACTACTAATCAAATTGTACTAGGACGCCAGGCGGATACAGTTTATATTCCTGGGAATCTTGTTGTTCGTGGTGATGTTGCATTAGGTTCTTCGGGGCATAATGTTTATGCGAGTGTATCTAATGAATCAGGACGTTTTTTTAAATTTAGATATAAGTCAGATGGCACCAAAGTAAAAACAGATAATTGGTACAGTTCTGTTTCTATTAATGGAAAATCATATTATGCATCCTCTGACCGCCGCTTGAAGAATGTTGGAGAAAAATATACTGCAGGACTTGCAGAGCTTAAGAAGTTAGACTTCTTCCACTATACATTCAAAAAGGACGAAGCAAAAACTCCTCATGTCGGTGTAATGGCGCAGGATTTGCAGAAAGTATTTCCAGATGCCGTAACAAAAGGCGAAGACGGTTATTTAAGAATTAGATGGGAAGATATGTTCTATGCTGTTATTAATGCAGTAAAAGAACTTGATAATAAAATCACGGAAATTGTGAATAATATAACTCAGATTAATTCTGTTGACGAAAAACAAAATCAAACAATTGCGGAACAGCAGAAAACAATTGAGCAGTTAAAGAATGATAATGCGGAACAGCAAAAAATGATTGCAGAACAACAGAAATTAATAAAGAACCTTGAAAAACGAATAGAAAAACTTGAGGGTTAAGACTCATCAAAAGTTAATGAGATTCCTCGGGCTCAAAAAAAATAGCTGTATTCACCCTCTGAATGACGGTTTGGGGTATGGCTTCGATATTCGGCGTCATTCAGAAGGAGCGTGAGCGACTGAAGAATCTCATTAACTAAATAATAAAAAAAATAATAATATAATAAATTTTTAGCCTCTCACGGGCTATTTCGGGCAAAGTGCTTTGCACTTTGCCCTTTCTCTTGCGCAATATGAAAATAATTTAGGAGGTTTTACTTTGGTTAAATATAAATTGCTGGATAAACAGCGCGAATTTATAGAAATCCCCCATTCCAACGCCCTTGATGTTGCTATTTATCAGGGCGGATATGGAAGCGGAAAAACCTGGTGCGGATCGCTTCTCGGAATTCTGCTTGCCAAAAAGTACCCGGGATGCAGGGGATTAGTCGGCGCTAAAGAGTATGAGCTTGTAAGAAAAACAACGCTCGTTTCTTATCTGGATCATCTTGAAAATTTCGGATATATTCCGGAAAAAGATTATACATATAATAAAATTGATAAAATTATTAAATTCTCAAACGGGTCGGAAATTTTATTCTCTGCGCTTGAAGATCCGGAGCGGTTCAAGTCGCTGAACCTTCATTGGGCAGAAATCGAAGAAGCTTCACAGATTACAGACTCTTCTTTCAAACAGCTTATAGGACGCTTGAGAAATACCTATAGAGGCAGGGGCTGGGTAGATTTTAGGTACCGCCTTTTCGGGCATACAAATCCGCAGGCGGATAAAGGCTGGATTTGGCACAGGTTCGTTGAACAGAAAAAAGAAAATTATCGTTTAATAATTGCACCTACCACAAACAACATTTACCTCCCCCCGCATTTTATTCAGTCAATGAAAGATAGTTTTGATGAAGAATACTATAGGATAAATGTTCTCGGAGAATTCGGGGATTATTCTTCCGGACTTGTGGTTAAAGGGTTTGGGGAAGAAAATAAACTTCCTCTTAAGTATAATCCGGATTTACCGCTTCACCTGACATGTGATTTTAATGTAGATCCGATGTGCTGGGCACTTGCGCATAAGGATGATGAAAATGTTTATTTCTTTGATGAAATTGTACTTGAAAATACTTCCACCCAGCAGTGTATAGAAGAATTTTTGAGGCGCTTCCCTAAGCATAAATCGGAAATTATTATTAACGGTGATGCTTCCGGCGACAATAGAAGCACTCAGAGCGAGTACACAAATTATGCGATTATAAAAAATGCATTAAAAAATTACGGCTATGAGGATATTAAATTTCGCCTCAGGGATTATAATCCCCCGATTATGAACAGAATTTCCGCTTTTAATGCAAGGGTTAAGAATTCCAGGGGCGAACGCCATTTGTTTATTGACCCTAGAAGATGCAAATGGATATTATATAACATTTACAACCTTTCTTTTAAAGAAGGCACAAGTATTGTTGATGTTCCGACTCATACCCAGATTAAATCAAACAGGGATTTCAAGTTCTTAGAGCATCCGTTTGATGCAATCAGCTATCTGGTTGAATATTACTGGCGCCTGCGTGGATAAAAAGATACTAAAGAGGAATCGGCACAAGGCGGGAATAGAACTTGTATTCATTATAGCTTTGAGGGAGGTTATCCCAATATCTGTATATTGTTAAACCTTTTGACATTAAATCATAAGCAAGCGCGTCCGCGGATTTGATATCCGGCGCAAGATAGGGATAACAAAAAGGAATAGAGTCCTCTTTAAGCTCTATTTTTAATAAATTGGTTTTGGACAACTTTTCATGATAACGATCAAAAACTTTTCTTCTTTCCTGATCTGGTTTGAAATTATTCCTGCCTCCGTTAATCCAAAGATATGCCCCGTCGTTTACAGGCAGAAATTTCTTTGCGGAATTAAAAGATGCAAAACCCTTCGGTTCTGCATAAAATGCATGAGCATTATCTATAATGAGTTTGGGGTAAATTTTTACAAGCTCATCAACATTTTTACCGCAAATCCCAAAATAATCGGGGTATAAAATATAACTCTCCTTAGGGAAATTATCTACAGGCAGAAAATTATCGTTAATATGATAAAATAAAGCCTTTGCCCCTTCTTCAAAAACCGTATGGCGGATAACACTGCATAAATAATATGGAATATAAATTTCCTGTATTTTATATTCTCTTATTAAATATCTTAAAGCATTTCTTGCGCAGTCAAATTTCAGCATAATTAAATTATATAAAAAACGGGATTTTCGTTTTACGAAAATCCCGTTTTTTGTATTTTCCAATTTATTTGTTTAACTGGCTCATAACTTCATCAGCAAAGTTATCATTTCTTTTTTCAAGACCTTCGCCGAGAACGTATCTGTCAAATTTAACAATATTGAATTTTCCGGAAATTAATTGTTCGATAGTTTGATCCGGATTTTTAACAAACGGCTGTTCGATTAAGCATCTGTGCGCCATTAATTTGTTAACACGTCCTTCAACAATCTTAGCTCTGATTTGTTCCGGTTTTTTAGCCAAATCTTCTTTACCCATTTCGATTCTTGTTTCTTCTTCAATTACAGAAGCCGGAATATCTTTTCTTGAAACAAATTCCGGTGCGGAAGATGCGATGTGCAGACAGATATCTTTTGCAAGAGCATCATCTTTTGCATCTGTTTGAAGTAAAACACCGATTTTACCGTTGTGGATATAAGTTGCAAGGTTGCCTTCGTATCTTACAAATCTTCTTACAGTGATTTTTTCGCCGATAGAAGCAATTTTTTCTTTTATAACATCAGCAACCGGTTTACCGCATTTCGGGCATGTTGTTGCAAGAAGAGCATCAACATCTGCAGGGTTAGATTCTGCAACTAGTTGAGCCAAACCATTTGTTAATTCAATAAATTCAGCATTCTTTGCAACGAAGTCAGTTTCACAGTTAACTTCAATCATAGCACCAACTGAATCAGAAACGTATGAACCGATTCTGCCTTCTGCAGCAATTCTGCCCATTTTCTTGTCAGCAGATGCAATGCCTTTTTGGCGTAAAACTTCCATTGCTTTTTCCATGTCGCCGTCAACTTCAACAAGAGCTTTTTTTGCATCCATCATACCTGCGCCGGTTTTGTCGCGAAGTTCTTTTACCATTGTAGCTGTAATATTCATTTTAAATTCTCCTTCTCTTTTTTATGAGTGAGGAGTGAATAGTGAATAGTGAATAGATATTATTTTTTCACTACTTCTATAACACAACTCAAGCTTTCAATTTTAGCAATTGATGAATAGTTCTATTCACTATTCACCAATCACTATTCACTAAATATTTATACTGTTGCGGGTTCTTCTACGCCTGCATCAGCAGCTGTTACTGCTTCTACTTTGCCTTTTGTATTGGCATTGTTTTCTCTCAATTGTTTACCTTCCAAAACAGCATCAGCAAGTTTTGAAGTAATCAATTTAATAGAGCGGATTGCATCATCATTACCAGGGATAATGTAGTTGATGCCGTCCGGATTAGCATTTGTATCAGCTAAACATATAACAGGAATGTTTAATTTGTTAGCTTCTTTTATAGCGATATCTTCTTTAGCCTGGTCAACAACGAAGATGATATCCGGAAGACCGCGCATTTCTTTAATACCGCCTAAAGTTTTGCTTAATTTTGCAAGCTGTCTGTTCAATTGAGCTTGTTCTTTTTTCGGTAATTTTTCAGCGTGACCGGAGTTGATAAAATCTTCCATTTCTCTAAGTTTGTTAACTCTGCCTCTGATTGTTTCAAAGTTGGTAAGCATACCGCCTAACCATCTTCTGTTGATATAATATGCGCCAGAGCGGTTAGCTTCTTCTGCAACAACTTCTGCAGCCTGTTTTTTGGTACCTACAAAAAGAACATTTCTTCCTTTTGCTGCATATTCTCTGACTACATCATAAGCTTTGTCTAATAAATCGGTAGTTTTTCTTAAATCAAGAATATAAATACCGTTTCTTGCACCGTAGATATACGGTTTCATTTTGGGGTTCCAGTGTTGTGTCTGGTGTCCAAAGTGTACACCTGCTTCTAAAAGTTCAATAAGTGATGCTGTTGACATCTTTTGTGTCTCCTTTTTTTCTAACTTGTTTTACTACGGGCTGTAAAGTTCCATCTATAGTGACAGTTAAATTAAAAAATCTTAAATCTAAGCTATTTATAGACTAGGGTTATACCTATCAAACCATACAACCAATAAAATAGTATTATAAACATGTTTTTGAGGCAAGTTTAGTGAATGATAATATTTTTTTACTTAACATTTGTTTACGTTTGTTTGTAAAAAATATATATGCGTGATATTATTCTTGTATAAAGATATACAGAATCCAAACAATCACAATACATTTGAGATAAGGAGAAAACCCTATGTTAGATTTTTTGTTTAAAAAAGAGGCGGGGAATGCTTGCGAAAATTTAAACAATTTTTATTCACAACTTAAAGAATTATATTCATTCGATAGTATTACGGATGAAAGAAAAGAGTATTTAAAATCATTAATGAATAAATATGGCTATCTTCCTTATCCCCAGATAAAAGCTCTGGAAGAATTAACAGATGCGGAAGTTTTATTTGCGCTGGAATCCAAATGGGAGGCAAATGGCGTTTTTAAAGACGGAATATTTGATTTTTCCAAAGCAAGCGTACTCGCTAGAAATAATGTAAAGGATTCAAGCTGGCTGCAGAAAGAAGGACACAATATCAAGTTAATAAACCTTGCAGCACTCGGTGACGGAAATAAATCAGAAGATTGCGGAAAGTTTATGGATTGGATGCGTGAACTTTTAATTTTGCCAACAGGTAATTTAGAGAATAATATATTCTCTACAACTATGTATCTGATTCCGTTCCATCCCCGTGAATTCGGGTGTGCATATTTACCTACTGCGAGCTGCGTAAGTCCTAATCTGGAAGACAGGATTATTACCGAAAAAACCGGACTTAATGCTGACGGACAGGTTAAAACATTTATTCAATTTGCACAGCTTGCAGGACATCCGGTAATTTATGATATACTTCCGCAGACAGGAAGGTTCTCTAAAATTGTTTTAACAAATCCGGATTGCGCGAGATGGTTTGATATCAATGCATTAATTGAAGAATTATCAAAAAATGTCGATATTGAAGCCGGCAAACTTACGGATAAATATTCAAAAGAAGATTTGGATATTGTGAGCAGTATCTACAAAAAAGATATAAGAGGTGAAGGTTACGGAGATTTATCCGAACATTATCAGAAGATTTTTAATGAAATAGATGAAGCTTTAAAGGAAACAAAAATATTCCTGTCGAATTCTATGCTCGAAAAGAGTATTCAAGACAAGCTGCACAAAAAAGCCAGAATGATAATTAATAAAGTAGCAGGCAATCATTCCGGCAGAAAATTATCCGAGCAGGAAATTGTAAATCAGCAGGATATAATTAAAACTCTTATTCAAGAAGGTATGTGGCCGGCTCCAGGCGGTGCGTGGTGCTCAGCAGGGGTTCCCGTATTTGACAAAATGAATGAGAGCGCCTCTTATCCAACATTTAAGCATTACAGATTCGATGGTGAGGATGTTACCAAGTTTGCAAATTTGGATTGCCAGACTCCTTATTATTTTGTATGTTTGGAAAACGGAAAATATAATAATGATGTAATCAAGTTTTTCATTGATTATATGAAGGAACTTCAAGAAGAGTTTAATTTTGACGGCTTCAGAGTTGATCACATTGACCATATTGTTGATGAAGTTTCTGAAAAAGACGGCGTACCGATAAGCTATCGCGCGCCGAGAAGAGTTCTGGGAATGCTAAATGCAGCAATGAAAGAAAAAGTTCCATACTTTGCTGCATTAGCAGAATACATGCTGTGGGATAATTATTTTAAAGAGTACCATGAAGATATGAATTTTGATGTACTCTGGGGCAATGATATAGTATCTCAAAGCTATAAAACTCCTGGTGCGATAGCAGAAGATAACTTGACACTTGTCAATTATAATTCATCTTCAAAAGTATCGACCCCGCTTTCTATCTTGAAAACATATAACAATCAAGACGGAGAGTTTGAAGCAATTGACAGATATCCGGCTCAGCTTGGCGAACAGGGTGCATTATTCAAATGGTTTAAGTACAAATTTTTACCGGGAGGCAGAAATGCACAAAGACCGGTTATGTATATTGACGGAGATGAATCATTTACAAAAACCGGCATGGAAGCCGTAATCGGGCGTGAGATATCCATGAAAAGAGAAAAAGATTACGATTTTTATGCCAAATTTGATGCAATTGACAGATTTGTAAAAAATTCTCCGGTTATAACAGATGGTGAAGCACATATAATAAGACAGGATGAAGATGGTTTTGTTGTATGGCAGATTCAAAAGGAAGGAATTAAAAATTCCATACTTGTTGTAGCAAATTATCAATCTCCGACAGAAAAATTCTGCGTAGAAGAAAACGGAAATTCATGGACTGAAATTAGGGAAGGAAGAGAAGTTTTTGACAAAACCATTGAACTTTCCTGTGATTATTCAATAGTTGCAGAATACAGATTTGACGGTAAAGATTATATAGAAGAAAAATTCGTTGCCGCAACAAATTCTCTGTCATTCGGGAAACTGATGCCGGCAGAATTTAAATTCTTTACGGTTATAAGATAATTAAATCATAAGGAGTATATTTTACGATTAAGTAAACTACGATTAAGTAATATAGGGATACGCCGGATTTAAATAATCCGGTTTTCTTTTGCTTTGATAAAAATAAAATCACACTTGTACGATAAAAATTTAGCAACTCAATGCAGAATTTTTACCGGATAAGCGGGGATAACAATAAAAATACGAGGGTTAATTATAATCCCTTAACGGCGGACGGGAAGAATCAAATTCACCATACAGATTGTTTTTTCTGGTTCTTTGTATATCAATCGGTTCATAAAGAGTTTGATCTTCCAGAGCAGGCTTTTTATAATTTATATTATGAACTCCGTTTTCTTTTATTTCTTTAATTTCGTATGGTTCAGCTTTAACTTCCAGTTTGGAATTTAATTTTGCTTCTTCCTGCTGCTGTTTTTTCAAAGCTTTTTCTTCAGCTTTCTTTTGTCTGTTTTCTTTAAACTGCTGATATTTAGACTTTGTATTTTCTTTAGTTTCATTAATTTTATCTTTTGTATCCGCTATTTTGGCATTAACTCTGGATTTTGCAACAGCGTAATCCTTGCCGCCTTCTTTGTGCCATCTTCTGTATTTTTTAGTAAATACATTGTCAAAATTACCCATATCATAGTATATTTGATTTGTTTCTTTATCATAAGCTTCCGGCGGCAGCACCTTCAGCTGAACATTTTGTGCGATTTCCGGACATAACATACGTGAATAATCTCTTATTTTTTGCAGCTGTTCTGTTTGAGGGGACGGACCGCGCGTAATTATTCGATTTTCTACAATACTTATTGTTTTATAAAAAGTATTTGACCACAAAGCCGTATTGTTACTGGTATCAACAAGAACCGCATAAGTATTAATTTTATAAGCAGGATCAACAACTGTTGCACCCGGTATATTTAGAAAATCCCAGAAAGTTCTTCTCATAATATAATTTTCCGAGTCTATTGCAGAAGTTATTAAAAGCACGTAACGCGCCTTTGACATATTTGCAATTCTTTTTAATGCAACATAATCTATGTTGTATGAAGTTCTAAATCTGTTTGTCAGATTTTTTGCGGCAATCATCGTATATGGATTGCTTTTCAAGAGTTTTCTCTCTTCACTTACTGTCGGAACCTTGATATAATCGGTTCTGTTTAAAATATTAGCGACCTCGCCGGCAAAAAATTCTGCTGTCGCATTATAGATATATGAATCAAGCGCCTCATTTTCCGTAACAATATTGTCCGGAATTACAAGCACTTTATATTGTTCTGCGCATACTAACGGCACAGACACGAACATAACTATCCCAACTGCCAATACTTTTAATAAATCTCTCACGATAAAATTATAACATAACAAGATAAATGCGCCAATTTTTAACATCTTGTTACTTACATGATTTATTGGTATGATATACGTAACTGAATAATGAAAAAATTCTTTAATAAATATATAGTAATAATTTTGAGCTTTTATGCGTTTTGGATTTTGGGGCTTCCGTTTATATTTGCGAAAACTCTGCCTTTTTTGTGTAAAAATTTCAACAAACATGCAAAATATAAAATTGAGCTTTTAAATCCGAAACTGCGTCTGAATATAATCCCTAATGCTGTAATAACAGCAGATAAGCTTGAAATAAAAGGGGCGGACGACTATATTTCTATAATTGAGCCTGACTTGAAAATAAGAATTCTGCCTCTGTTATCCGGAAGAGTTCATATTAATAAAATTTCAGCTTCCGATGCTGTTATAAATTCTCTGCTTAAGAAGGATTTAGAGCTGGATAAAAACTTTTTTGCGGATTTAGATAAAAATAAGATAAGATGCGACGCTGTAAAAATAGATAAATTCGCAATATCATTGAAGCAGAAAGATGTTGAAAAGCCGATTATGTATACAGGCAGGGATATTTATTTTCAGAGAAACGGACGTTATATAAAGCTGAATCTTGACAGCAGGATTGATATCCGCGGATCGGTTTCTACTGCAAAGATTAACTTGTTCCTTCCTAAAAACAACGATGTTAATAAAAGTATAGTTGATGTTAAGGTCAGCGATTTTGATATTGCGCCTCTTGGAGATTATTTAAGACAGTACGCGCCAAAAGATTTAAAAGATATTAGAGGGGTTATTAACATTGATGTGGATAAAAACAGGCTTAATGCAACTCTAAAAAATACTTCAATTCTGATGAACGACAGTGCAAAATCAATAATTCTGCCCGATATATTGAATATTAATTCGACGTTTAGCCTAACCCGCAAAGTTATTAATTTTGAAAAAATAGATATAAAATCCAAAAATATACATGCAATTTTAGACGGTAGTTTATCAAATTATCTTGACAAACCTCTGACAATGATTAACCTGAATGTCCAGCTCAACCAGTCAAGAGTCGAAGACATTGTTAATATGCTCCCGCCGATAATAGTGGAAGAGTTTAATGTATATAAACTTAAGCATTACAAATTCTATGGTGATACAATAGGCAATTTTACAATATCCGGTGATTTAAAAGAACCGGATATTACCGGTGATATTTTTATAGATAACGGAATTTTAATTGCGCCTATAAAAAATGCAAGAGGCGCAACCATCAAACTCAAGTTTACCGGAAAGTATGTTAATTTTGATGTTAACGTGCCTGCAGGCGGTTCAGAGCGCGTTATCGTGAAGGGCGGTGTAGAACTCTATAACGTTAAGTATGCGGATATGCATATTAAAAGCACATTGAACGTAGATTTGGAAACTGCAGAAGCAAAGGTTGTTCCTCTGCATGAAATTTTGAACTTTATAGTAGGTCCTGTCCCTATTATGGATATTAAAGGAACGGGCAATATAGATATAGTCGTAAAGGGCAACAGAAAAGACCCGCACGTGTGGGGAGTGCTGAATTTCCATAATGTTACGACTTATTTTAACGAGATGCCGGATTTAATCTTGCGAAAAGGCGAAGCTGTTTTGAAATTTGATGACACAAATGCTGTCTTTACAACCGAAACGGGCGAGGTGAACGGTAAGACGGCAGATATTAAAGGCACCTGTACTCTTGACGGCAAATTCGATTTTGATGTAAATTCTTCGGGGCAGGAAATCAAACATCTTTATAAAGCAATTCAAACATCAACAATGATTGATGATGTGAAAAAGATGCTTCCGAAGTTTGAAATATGTGAAGGACCTGTGAACTTGAAAATTAAAGTCTACGGGCATGTGAAGTATATAGAAGATTTAAAATTTAATAAGAATTTTTATTCAAAAGGCAGTTTAAATCTTTTGGGATGCTCTTTCGGGCTGCAGGGTGTTAGAATCCACAATACAAAAGGTAATGTAAATTTTGACAGCACAAACGCAGATGCTGATATTAATGCAAACATCGGGCAGTCACTCTTGAGTGCTAAAGCGAAAGTGCAAAATAATATGGCAGATATTGTTTTAAATATTCCAAAGCTTAACTTGAAGGACTTAACTCCTTTTGTAAAGGGCAGTGTTTTAAATAATGATATCAGCAATATTTTTGTAAATGTTTCCGGCAGTTATAAGGGAAAAATTGATGTTATAGAATATGACAAAGTTAAGTTTGATGCGAAAGTCCTTGGAACGGCGCCTCAGGATAAACTTAAGATGTCAAATGGGCATATTACGCTTGATAAAGACAAATTAAATGTTGAGAATTTGACCGGAAGCTTTTTGAATACTCCAAGCAGTTTTAATATAAACTTGACGGCTGACGATGTTTCTAAAAAACCTAGATTCAAGGGTAACATTATATTAAAAGATTTTGAATTAAATATAATAAATGCCTTAGCGGAATATGTTCCGAAAGAATACAGAGAATACTTGCAAATAGCGGATTTTGAAAAAGGCAAAGTTAATTTAAGATGCAATATCAATAATAATAAATTAAATGCATATACAGATTTAGGCGGATTAACATTTAAATATACGCCTATGAACATTCCTGTCAAAATTATTAACGGCAGTTTAATCGTCAGAAATAATAATTTAAGGCTTAATAAAATAAACCTGCTTGCTGATGAAATGCCCTTGCTTATTGACGGTGAAATCTTTGATATGTTCTCAAAACAGGCATTTGATATTTACTTTAATTCTAAGCCGAGACAGGATTTTATTGATAAGTATATAAATAAAAATCAGATTTATCCGATAAAAATAAAGGGTGATATAGTATACTCAGCCAAGCTTAAAGGGGTAAAGGATAATTTTAATCTTAAGGCAGATGTTAATATGGCAAAAGATTCCAGCATATACCACCTCGGTGCAACAGTCGGAGATGTAGAAAACGCAATTGTGCTGAATCTTGATACAAGAATAATTAAGCAGAATATTCTGAAAATAAGAGAATTTTCATATGACAAATTAATTCCGTCCCAGAGCGGAAGACAGACGCGTTTAAATATGCTTAAGGCAAACGGGGGTATTGAGGTCTTTAAGGATGATTTAGCTTTTCACGATTTATATATAAAAACACAGAACCCGACGGATGCAAGGATTTTTAACATAATTTTCAGAAAGCCGAATATCAAGCAGGGGCAGTTTACATCTGACTTAAGATTTAACGGCAGGCTTTCAAACCCGAAACTTTTAGGAAATTTCCATATCTTTGAAACCAATATACCGTTTTTGGATACAACAATGAAGAATATCACGTTTGTGTTTAAGGATAAAACGATAGAGCTTTCTTCTATTGGTGAAATTTTGGGTAATGATATTACTATAAACGGCGTGCTGAGAAATAAACTTACACCGCCTTATTATATTGAAAAAGCGTCACTGCAGACAAAACTGCTTGATATAAATTATATAATTAATAAACTAAAACTTTCTCAAGTTGAAAACTACCAGACATTTGAATCATTTGAAGGTTTTGATTTATCCAGTGTTGTAGTAAAGAACATTAATCTGAATGCGGACAGCATACATTTGAGAAACATTGTTGCGGAGAATTTCAAAGCAAATGCTTCTATGAATGAAGCCGGAATGATAGATGTAAGCGATTTTCAGTTTAATATTGCAAACGGATTTTTGAACGGAAAATTTAAGTACAATCTTGCAGACAGTAATACCGGAATAAAGATTAAGGCAAAAAATATAGACGCAAATGCCCTCTCAATCGCTCTGTTTGATTTAACTAACCAGCTGTACGGCGATATGACAGGAGATATAAAGCTTTCCTGCAATGGCAGTGATTTTAATAATTGTATGAAAACTCTAAACGGCAAAACCAGCTTTGATGTTTCAAACGGCAGGATGCCTAAATTAGGTTCGCTTGAATACCTTCTTAAGGCGGGTAATTTATTGAAGGGCGGATTTACCGGAGTGTCTATAAACAGTATTATAGATATTATTACACCGCTTAAGACGGGTGAATTTTCAAATATTCATGGAGATATCAATATAAAAGACGGTATTGCTGATGCAGTGGAAATAACAACAAAGGGCAGGGACTTAAGTTTGTTTATTGCAGGAAAATATAATTTCTCAACAGCAGACGCGGAAATGGAAGTTTTTGGTCTGTTGTCCAAAAAGATTTCAACGATGTTCGGACCTATCGGCAATTTGTCTTTGAATACGCTGTTTAATTCAATCCCCGGAGTTGATTTAAGCAAAGACAGCCGGATTTTAGAACAGATTAATAAGATTCCCGGTATAGAGCTTTCAAGCAAAGCTTACCGCCGTTTTGTCGCAGAGATTAAGGGCAATATTAACGGGGAAGATTATGTAACCAGCTTCAAATGGGTGAATTAATATTATTGCTGTGTAAGAAAATCATAATAAGTTTTTATATTGTCATTTAATCTTTGATCATTATCACTGCCGATAGTATTTTCTACTGCCAAAACTTCATCGGATGTGACCGCGTTTTTATCATCCTGTGCTTGAGCCGTAGCGAGCATGAACGCACCGGCTTCATCGGTAGATACTCTGTAATCTCCGTTTTGGTCTAAAGTTGCGAACCTTAGCGCAACTTCCGTAACTGTTTCTGCTTCTGCAGAATTGTCTAACTGCCAGTTCTGAATTTGAGCCAAGTCAAGATCTTTGTATTTCTCAACTGTTTTTAACGCTTTCTGCTTAGCAGTTGTATCATCATCTCCGGTCATTTTATAACGTTTTGTAAGTTCACTGTATAACATTTCTTGGAAATTAAGATTTAAATCGCCGTCGGAGGAGTCTTTTAAACCGTCCTGATCATATGCTTCAACTATTGCATCACCCCAGGATTTATATGCGGTTTTCATTTCATCCAAATCTTTAAAACCATTTTTGCAATGTTCGTCAAATGTTGTCTGTTGTTCCGGATTCAAGAGAACACTTTCTGTGAAATTGGTATATTTTTTACCTTGAACGTAATTTGCAAGTCTGGTTTGCAGAGTTTCGTCATCAAGGGTTTCTCCGTAGCCTTCTGCAACTGCTAACATTGTATTATATTTTGATAGAACATCTTTCTGTGCTTCTTCCGTAAGACCGGTAAAATCTATTCCGCTGTTTTTAAGAAGTTCTTTTACTTTTTCTTCCGGGTCGGTTTTTGTTTCAGTATCTGGTGATGCTGTTTCGGGGGTTTCAGCAGTAACATCAGTTTCCTGCCCTGCCGTTGTTTTTTCCTCTGTAATACCTAAGCTCTTTTTAGCTATATCAACTATTTTTGACCAAACAGTAGAATTGATTGCATATTCTTCATTTTGCTGGACTACAAATTGCTGTCCGTTTTTTATATCAGTATCATTTTCGCTGAATTGAGATTTATTAGTTGTTACTTGGTTCTGTTTTATTGTATCAAATACAGACATCCATTCATTGTAATTTAACGCGACATTCTGCCCGAGCTGTTTGTCGAGTTCTTTGTCTATCGCATATGATAGTCCTTGATTTCCTACATTTAAAGTTATATTACTAGATGTTGTCATATTTATATAAAGTTTATATAAAATTAAAAAATTGCTCTATTTGGATATTTTTTTACAAAAGTTAACAAAAATATATGATAAATTTGCGTATATTAATTTTTATTAGTATAATAAGTGTACAAAATACAATAGAAAAGGAAATATAAATGGCGCTGAATTTTCAAGACTTAATACTCAATTTATCACGTTTCTGGTCTGATTATGGATGTATTATCCAACAGCCTTATGATATAGAAAAAGGTGCTTCTACAATGAATCCGGCAACTTTTTTGAGAGCATTGGGTCCTGAACCATGGTCAACTGCAATGGTGGAACCTTGCAGACGTCCGACAGATGCCCGCTATGGCGAAAATCCAAACAGATTAGGGCATTATTTCCAGTATCAAGTTATTTTAAAACCATCGCCTGATAATGCGCAGGATTTGTATTTAAAAAGTTTGGAAGCTATGGGTATAGACCTTTCCAAACACGATGTAAGATTTGTAGAAGACAACTGGGAATCTCCGACACTGGGTGCGGCTGGGGTAGGCTGGGAAGTTTGGCTTGACGGTATGGAAATTACCCAGTTTACATATTTCCAGCAGGTAGGCGGTTTGGAAGTTAAGCCGGTTGCTCTGGAAATTACGTACGGCTTAGAGAGAATTGCCATGTATATTCAAAACAAAGAGTCTGTTTTTGATATTATGTGGAACAATACTCTAAAATACGGCGACATTTACCTCCAGAACGAAATTGAACAATCAAAATATAATTTTGAATACTCTGATGCTGAAAGATTATTCAGCTTGTTTGACGCTTATCAAAAAGAAGTCGATAATTGTATAAAGGCGGAGCTGGTGCTTCCTGCCTATGATTATGTATTAAAATGTTCTCATACTTTTAACCTTCTGGATGCAAGAGGGGTTATAAGCAAGGACGAACGTATTAATTTCATAAACAGGGTAAGGACTATGGCATCTGCGGTGGCTAACTTGTACGTTGCACAAAGAGAAAAACTCGGCTTCCCTCTGCTTAAGGCAAATATATAGACAGTCAAAACAAAGAAAGGTTTTAGATGGCAAAAACTAGCTTCACAAACACGGTTTCCCGCGTATTGGGGAAAATGATTACACGCAAAAATCCGGATGATGCTCTGGCTGGTGCGGCATCCGGCGGATTGGAGAAAACTCTCGGCGTATGGGATTTAATTATTCTTGGTGTCGGTGCAATTATCGGCTCGGGTATTTTTGCAATTGTCGGCATTGCTGCCGCAGGCAGTCCGGATGGTACAAGCCCGGGGGCGGGGCCTGCACTTGCAATTTCAATGGTTATTGCGGCAATTGCCTGTGTGTTTTCAGCATTGTGTTATTGTGAATTCGCGACAATGATTCCTGTTGCAGGCGGTGCTTATACATATACATTTGCAACTCTGGGTGAATTCGCTGCGTGGATTGTCGGCTGGATTTTGATGCTTGAATATGCAATAGGATTTATTGCAGTAGCCTGCGCTTGGACTAATCATTTTCTTCAGTTTATGAAAGGTTTTTCTGCCGTGCTTCCGGCATGGATTGTAAATCCTCCGGTATGGCTCGTAAACGACTGCCGTTCTGCCGTACATTACTGCAATATGAACGGACTGGATGCACAAACTGCCATTCCGCATATTATGGGTATTCCGATTTGTTTAAACCTGCCTGCGATAATTATGATTGCGCTTATTACGGCGATTCTTGTAAAGGGTACAAAGGATTCCGCTAAGATGGCTGGACTTATGGTTGCCGTGAAATTAGGCGTAATTGCATTATTTGTACTTGCAGGGTTATTTTATATAAAGCCGGAAAACTGGACGCCTTTTGCGCCGAACGGGTTTGAAGGCATATTTATGGGCGCGTTTATAATATTCTTTGCTTATATTGGCTTTGATGCGCTTGCAACAGCTGCCGAAGAATGTAAAAATCCGCAGAAAGATTTACCTATAGGTATTTTAGGTTCGCTTGTTGTTACAACTGTTGTTTATGTTCTTGTTGCATTAGTTTTAACAGGCATGCAGCCTACAAGCGGGGGGATAATTCCGGATGGCTTATTAAAAGCACCTATGGCTTATGCTATGACTGTAGTACACCAAAACTGGATTGCTGGGCTGATTTCGGTTGGTTCGCTTGCTGGTTTGACGTCTGTATTGCTGGTTATGCATATGGCAGCAACAAGAGTTCTTTTTGCAATGAGCAGAGATAACTTCTTACCGCATGTATTCTTAAAAATACATCCGAAATTTAATACACCGCATGTTTTGACAATAACAGTAGGTGTGGTAGGTATTTTAGGCACGCTTTTATTAGATTTGAATGTGGCAGCGTCGCTTTGCAACTTCGGAACATTCACTTCTTTCATAATCGTATGCGTTGCAATATTAATCCTTAGAAAGACACAGCCTGACAGAGAAAGACCTTTTAAAGTTCCGTTCTGTCCGTGGTTCCCTCTTCTTGGTATTTTGTGCTGCGGGGGGCTGATGGTATTTTCTATGGTTGTTGCAAAGGGTGAGTCTGCAGTATTATCTACAGAATTATTTATAGTATGGGTAATTATGGGTGCATTAATTTATGCAAGCTATGGCTACCAAAAGAACAGAAAAGCAGAAGTATTAGTTAATGAAAATAACGAAATAGCAGAAAAAGATGAAATTACAGCCGGTATTAAATAATTTATTACAGAGAAAGACTCCGCAGGAATTTATAGAAGACGGAACAAATTCCGGATTAAAAAAGACGCTTAATGTTTTTGACTTGATTGTGCTTGGAATAGGCGCAGTTGTGGGAACCGGAATTTTTACAATAATAGGAAGCGCTATTGCCGGCACTTCAGAAGGTCCCGGAGCCGGTTCTGCGATTGTAATTTCAATGATACTTGCTGCTATTGCAAGTGTGTTTTCAGCGCTTTCATACTCTGAAATAGCATCAATGATTCCTGTTGCGGGAAGCGCCTATACATATACATACGCAACTATGGGCGAATTTATGGCTTGGATGGTCGGCTGGATATTAATGCTTGAGTATGCAATCAGTAATATTACGGTGGCAAGTGCCTGGACCGGATATTTTGTCCAATTTATGAAAGGATTCCAGCATATTTTGCCCTCCTGGATTGTTAATTGCCCCTTGTGGCTGAGAAACGATTATCGCACAATTTATGAAATGTGCGGTAAGTACGGATGGAATCCTCACGATAAAATGCCTTTTATAGGAGGAATTCCTGTTGCTGTAAATATTCCCGCAATTGCAATTGTGTTTGTTTTAACGGTTTTATTAATAAAGGGTGTAAAAGAGTCAACAAAAGTTGCGGCTATAATGGTCGGGGTTAACATGTTTATCATTCTTTCATTTATTATAGCTGGTTCTTTTTACGTAAAGCCGGAAAATTGGACGCCTTTTGCGCCAAACGGGGTTGAAGGAATTTTAACAGGAGCTTTTGTAATATTTTTTGCTTATATCGGTTTTGACGCAATATCAACTGCTGCGGAGGAAACTAAAAACCCGCAGAGAGATTTGCCGATTGCGATAATGGGAACGTTATTTATATGTACGGTTTTATATATTCTTGCAGCGCTGGTTTTGACCGGAGTTGTACCTTTAAACGCGATTGATACACAGGCGCCTTTGGCTCACGCTATGAGATTTATCGGGATGGATTGGTTTGCGGGATTGATTTCAGTCGGCGCATTGTGCGCGCTTACTTCTGTACTTCTTATTTATCAGCTCGGCGCAACAAGAATACTTTTTGCAATGAGCAGGGACGGTTTTTTACCGAAATCATTGAATAAAATCCACGCTAAATTTAAAACACCTCATATACTAACCTGGATTGCAGGTATTATTGTTATGGTATGCGCCCTGTTTATGGACTTGAATACCTCTGCTGAACTCTGTAATTTCGGCGTATTTACTTCTTTTATTATCATCTGTATTGCTGTTTTGATTTTAAGAAAAACCGAGCCGGACAGAAAGCGTCCGTTTAAGGTTCCACTCTGTCCGTGGTTCCCCATTTTGGGAATATTAACGAGTATCGGGCTTATGTACTGCAAGTTCGGACACAAATCTACTTCTGCTTTATATTTTGCGGTTTGGCTTTTAATAGGGCTTACAATTTATGCAGGATATAGTTATAGAGCAAAAAGAGCCGAAGAAAAATAGAACAGATACAGTATGATTTTGCCCCTAAAAGTGTTATAATTCTAATATGAGAATTGTTACACCCAAAGAATTAAGCAGTTATAAAGTTCTGCCTTTTGATTTGTATACCGAAAACAAAGGTAAAATTCTTGAAGCCGGAGAGGTTTTAACTCCAGGTAAACTCATTATGCTGAAAAATTATATCAAGATTTATACAGAAGAATTCAACAGCAATGATGAAAACGCAGGTGCTTCTGAAGGCGAGAATCAAGATAAAAAAGTAAACTCCAAGATAATGAATTTCTCATATGAAGGTCTTGACCCTACGGATTTTGAAACCGTAATTAATAAAGATGCTTATGTAAAAATGGAAACTCAGGTTAAAATAAAATATTTCTATAAAAAAATCTTGGATTTATTAATGCTCGGGTATTATGAAGAGGGGCTTTTGAAATTAAGTTCGCTTATAGGTATATTAAAAACAGAAGTCTATAAACAGATTCATAAATCAAGTAAAGGCTCAAGGATAAGATTTTTAGGCGAATATGAATTGTGTCATCCGCTTAATGTTGCCGTAATCTCCGGACTAATTGCCCAAAAACTTGATTTTTCAAGTATGGCAATTGATCAAGTAATTTTAGCGGGGCTTTTGCACGATATCGGCAAATTGAAAATTAATCTTGTTGATTCGCAGGCTCTTTTAACAATGAATGAAGATGAAGTTAAGGAACATACTATAATCGGCTATAAAATGATAAAAGAGGACTTTGAACTTTCGGAAGAAATTGCAAAAGTTGCCCTTGAACATCATGAAAATAACGACGGCTCTGGTTATCCCAAAGGGCTTTCCAGCGACTATATTTCGGAATACAGCCAGATTATTAATGTAGCCAACTATTATGATAATCTAGCGTTTAACAGAACTCACACCATTATAACAAACAATAAAGAAGCATTAAGAACAATGCTTGAAGTCGGAACAAGGCGTTTTTCCGCAAAAATGCTTTATACATTTATCCATATGTTCAACTATGATGACTCAAAAGAGTTTAATGATATGGTTGTATAGACGGGGAATTGTTCTTTGTCATAATTTTTAGGAATCTTATATATGTAAATATAGGAGGAATAAAAATGGACAAGATGAAAGAATTCAAAAAAATAATGGAAAAAAGCGATACGGATAAGATTAATATAATAACCAATCATTATCAGATATCCGGCCGTGTATATGACTGCGAGGAGTGCAACAAAGAGTTTTTTGTTAATTTAACCAATGCTTCTTTATGCCTTATAAATGAAATTTACGGAGGTGAAACCTGCGACAGCTATACAGGTTCGCATTATGACTGGCTTCATGTAAATTTTGACAAGGTTGTGGCATTTAGTTTTATAAAATAAATCAGCCTCTTATCGTGCTTCTTTCCAATGCGCGGACGAATTTTGTCGGTAAATTTTCTTTCGGGTTAATAGAGCCTACAAGAATTGTTTTGCATCCTAACAGTTTCCCCGCAAGTATGTCTGTAAGCGGTCTGTCTCCGACCATTACAGCATTACAAGGGGCAATATCTATGCTTTCCAAATATTCACGCATAATCTTCGGACTCGGTTTATTAGCGTGTCCTATGACTCTGCACGGCGCAAGCTTTGAAGCATTTGAAATATATTCTTCATTCTTGTTATTGGAAATTATTGCAACTTGAAAATCTTTCAAAAACGTGTTGAACCACTCAACTGTTTCCGGCAGGAAGTCTGCAGATTTAGACACCATTACAGTGCTGTCTAAATCGAACATTACGCACTTTATTCCCTGCTCTTTAAGTTCAACAAAATCTATTTCATAAATATTTTTTAAGTTATAATCCGGTTTTAAAAACATATTGCCTCTATCCTGTTTAATCTCCGCAGGAGCATTTCTGAATTTCGTTTACTCCGCCTTTTATACCCACAGTTCTTGCAAGCGCATATTTATATTCTGCCGGAGCCTTTGTAAGTTTTACATAAAGCTCGTCATTTGTGTTTGCAAGTTCTAAATTTTCACCTTTCATATTTATTATTTCTGTAACCTGCGCCGTAAATTTTTCTGAAGGTGAAATTATTTCTATATCTTCATTCTTATTAAATTTGTTTTTGGTTCTAATTTTATAGTATTCGCCGTTTTCATCTTCCGTAAACTTTAAATAATCATTTTCCGCATTGTATCTGCCGTCCAGAAATTCGCATAAGAAATCCGCGCCTGCAAGACCTTTTGAAATGTCGTAGCTGTAGCCGTCTTTAGGGTAGCCTTCTCCTAAATAGAAACCTGTTGTGTATCCGCGGTTTCCGACCTTCAAAAGTTCCTGATAATATTCTTCCATATCAGCATTCGGATTTTCCATAACAGCATCTATCGCTTCGCGGTAAGCCTTGGCAACAGCCGAAACGTAATAGAGGCTTTTTGTTCTGCCTTCAACCTTGAAGGAGTCTATTCCAGCTTCTATCATTTCTTTTAAGTGGCGTACAAGGCACAGGTCTTTTGTGCTTAATATATGGGTGCCTTTTTCATTTTCTTCAATTTCGTAATACTGCCCGGGGCGTGTTTCTTCAACGAGCTTGTAGCTCCATCTGCAGGGCTGTGAGCAGTTTCCGGAATTTGCTTTTCTTTCGCCGTCAGTCATATAGTCGCTAAGCAGGCACCTTCCGGAAAAAGAAACGCATTGCGCGCCGTGTATAAAGCATTCCAGCTCCATATCCGGAACTTTATTTTTTATTTCGGCAACATCTTTTATCGGAAGTTCACGTGCAAGTATGGCTCTTGTTGCGCCCATATCCTGCCAGAATTTTACAGCTTCATAGTTTAGTATGTTTGCCTGCGTGCTGACGTGGATATCTGTATCAGGCATATATTTTTTTGCAAGTCTCATTATGCCGACATCGCTTATAATTAGAGCATCCGGCTTAGACTCAACAATTTTATCCATACAGCTTTCAAGGAGTTTTATATCGTGATTAAAAGCAAAAATATTCAAAGTTAGATAAGATTTTGCCCCCATATTGCGTGCAGTATCGATTGCGTATTTTAGGTTTTCAAGGGTGATTAATTCTCCCTTTCGCATAGCTCTGAGGCTGAAGTCGACTACTCCGAGGTAGACTGCATCAGCTCCGTATTTTACTGCATATTTGAGTTTTTCTATATTGCCTGCAGGCATCAATAATTCGGGTTTAATCATAATTTGATATTAACACAAACTAAACGGGAATGGAAAGGAGGCGGGGGATAAAAACTACAAGTCTAATTTAATCACTCCATAACTGCTACAAGGCAAAATGTCCAGCTTAATGTAACACAAGTGCTACGCACGTAGACAAACGGACCGCTCCGATAAAAACTACAAGCTCGATTTATGCACCCCGCAACCGCTGTAAGGCAAAATGTCCAGCTTAATGTAACACAAGTGCTACGCACGTAGACAAACGGACCGCTCCGATAAAAACTACAAG
>CALVBN010000016.1 GCA_944325785.1 Candidatus Gastranaerophilales bacterium
AGCCTAGCTTGTGATGCTGCCATTCCCATAGATTTTAGTCCTTAAGTTAGTCCCTTTAGTATGTTTAACGGCATAAATAGTGAAAAACTTTAGGATTTAGATAAAAATTGTTACATTTCGTTACAAAAAAAAGGTATCTCCTAAACGGAAATACCTTTTTTAATATTATTAACAAATTTTATACAAGTTCTACTGTATATTGAGCATTTCTTTCTGCGATTTCTACAAGGCTCTTGGAAACAGCCAGCATAGAAATTTCTGAATCAAGTTTGTTGACGCAAGATCCGCATCCGATAGCTGAAGCGCCTGCCGCGAATGCAAGAGATGCAGTTGTCGGGTTAATGCCGGTTGCTGTCATTATCGGGATATCAACGTTTCTTGAAAGCTCGATTGTATTAGAAATAGTAAGTTCAGCTCTTTCTATCAAACCTCTTACACCATTTGAAGGTGTTTCATTTGTAAAATGACCTTCTGTTTGAATTAAATCAACACCTAAAGCTTCTAAATCTCTGGCTAATTCAATTTGTTCACCAACTTCCAATTCTCCAGGTATAGTTACGCAGAAGAATACATCGTCACCGATAAGCTCTCTTGTTTCTCTAGCAAGTCTTAAAACTTGAGAAGCTGTGAAAGTTTGTCCTTTTTTGTAAAGAGCATCAAAGTTTCCTAATTCAACTGCATCAGCACCTAAAGCAACTGCGTGTGCCAGTTCTTGAGGGTTAATAGAAGATACAAATAATGCAATATCAGTTATATCTCTTGCCATAGCAATAATATCCGGATCTGCGCATATATCAACGGCATTTGCTCCGGAGTTTGAAGCTGCAATAACAACTTTTCTTACGCTTTCTGCATCAAAGTTATCAATACCTGCAATAATTTTTACTGCTCTTTTTTCGTTTAAAGCTTCTTTAAAACTTTCAATTCTTGACATAATTTTCTCCTTTTAAGTGTTGATTGTGAAATATCTCGTTTATTATACATTAAAATTTCAAAGCTGGCAATATATAGACAAAATACATCAAGCAAGGCAATTGTCTCGTATACTCTTCTTTGTAAAATTTTTATTACAAGGGGGAGATATGCTAAGAAAATTAATAAGTACAGGTCTGTTGTTGGCAACGCTTTCCTTACCGGCGTTTTCATTTGCAAGAAATGATAAAATTGCTGTTAATATATACGAAAAAATAAACCCTGCTATTGTGTCAGTTGATTCTCAAGTTCCGGACGGCATGTCATGCGGTACTGGTTGTATAATAGATAAAAGCGGTATTATTTTAACGAGCGCTCATGTTATAGATATTGGCAAAACCGTTGTTGTTACGATGAATAACGGGCAGAATTATAATGCAAAAGTCCTTAAGCATCTTGGAGAAAATAAAGATATCGCATTGTTAAAAATTGATGTCCCGCAGGATTTAAAGACTGTAAAACTAGGGAATTCAGAAAAAGTTAAAGTAGGAGAAACAGTGCTGGCAATAGGTAATCCTTTTGGCTTCAGCGGGACTCTCACTCAAGGAATCGTTTCAAGGATAGATTATGCAAAGAACAGGATACAGACCGATGCTGCGATTAACCCGGGGTCTTCCGGCGGTCCGCTTTTGAATACAAAAGGTGAAATTATTGGTATAAATCAAGCGATTTATAATCCGGATAATAATATTTCAAATATAGGTATAGGCTTTGCTACACCTATAAATTTGGTAAAAGAGTATCTTAAAGACAATGGCTGAATAGTTTACAATTCCCTCAATAATATTATAATAATGTATATGAGGTTTTTACTGATAATACTTACTATTTTATTTATGAATTTGGCTATGGCTGCGGAAGTTGAGCTTAGAGGGTATGATGAGTTTGACATTCCGGCAGGAACCCATATCCCTGTGATATCTCTTCAAGAGTTCTCTACTGCATATTGCGAGGAAGGTGACAGCGTCAGTTTTATAACAACCTCTGATATATTTCTTTATGACAAAAACATAATTCCGGAGGGTTCCAAGCTTACGGGTTATATTGATAAGAAAAATGAACCCATTATCGGTACGGATGCTGCGATGAAAGTTTTTGTAAACAAAATGTACCTGCCCGACGGATATGAAATTCCGATAAAAGCGTATATATATACAGCAAATAACAATGTAATCGGAGGCGGATTAACCGCGCCGGCAAAGTATATAAGAATACCGCACTATCAGCGCTGGGCAATGTTTCGGGCAATGGGAACGCTTCAGTGTGTGCCGGGCGGAGAGCGTAAAATGGGTGAGCATGTTACAATTGCATCCGGAGCAAATTTGATAGTTGTTCTGGTAGAGCCTATTCATATGACTCATACATTAATAAATTGACAAAATACGGATTGATTATAAAATGTTACTAGGGGGAGGATTATATCTATGAATAAAAAACTAACTTCATTCTTAATGTTACTGTCTTTGTGTACATTTAATTCTGTATATGCAGCTTCAAATTATTCATATCAGCAAAACCAAACCCAACCTGTTTATAACAGCAATTATGTACAGCAGCCTATGCAGTACAACTCAAATCAACCATTGCATGGTAATGTTATTATGGTACCTTCAGGTATGACATTTCCTGTATTGTTGACGACTCCGCTTTCATCTGCTAATACCTCTGCAGGTCAGTCTGTTAGTATGGTATTAGGGTCAGATTTTTATTATAATAACAAGCTGATTGCGCCGGCAGGCAGCTCTGTTATAGGTACTGTTATAGAAGCTTCTAAGGCTAAACGAGGAAGCATGAATGGAAAGCTTAGCGTAAGGTTTACCCAAATATGTACTCCGTATGGAATGCAGATTCCTATTTCTGCTGTAATTAAGACGGAGGATTCTTCCGGAGTTTTAATCGGCGGTACAAAATTGGATGTTACTAAAGAATACGCAAAAGATTTAGCTGCAGGAAGCGCAGCAGGAGCTTTGTCCGGACTTGTGTTTGGAGCTTTGGCAGGTGGAGATGTCGGAAAGGGTGCAGCTTTGGGAACAGCGGTAGGTGCCGGGGGCGGGCTGGTTAAATCCGTCTGGGACAAAGGGAACGATGTCGAAATTCCGGCTAACTCAACGATAGAACTTTTGCTTACACAGCCGATAACAGTGTCAGCTTCAAGTTATAGTTATGAGAATTAGTAACAAGGATAATTTAATTTATTTATAATTTTATTATTCTAAAAAAGTAATATTAGAGAGATTTATAAAGTGTCAATGTTAAGTAAAAAAAGTTTTATACTAGACGAAGAAGAGGATAATAATATAGAGGAATATAGACTTCCGTCCATTGTAACAAGCAAACCGGAAGTTATACCTATAAAGAAGTCCTTTGCAATTTCAACAGCACTTCATCCTGCGGTAGTTTTGCTGATTTGGCTTATTACTGTTGCTCTTGCCTTAATGGGTATAAATTTAAGTCTTTTCAAACGTCCGGATGCTCAATTAAAGAAAGATATTGAATTTGTTCTTGTTGATAAAGAAGCACAGCCGAGAGATCCAAATACCAAGAACCGCTCAGATATGAATTCTCGTAGCGGTGGTATAAATGATCCTAAGAGAAAAGTTTCAATGCCGTCTCCGGCTCCTAAAAAATCTTCTAAGCCCTCTGCGGCAGCAAAGAGTGCGAACAAGATTATAAAACAACAGCAGCAACAAATAAAAAAACAAGTTGTACAGCAGCAAAAAGCACAGCAGCAGGCGCCAAAGAAAACAACACAAGCTCCTGCACAGAAGCCGTCTCCGGCAAAATCTGCACCGCCAACTGCAAGACCGAGCGCCAGACCGACTTCTGCTCCGACGCCGGTTGCAAAACCATCAAGCAGTTTTACAGCACCTGTTCCGAAATCAGCTCCGCCCGGGAAAACTTTATCAACAGGTCCAATAGGTGGTACATCAGCACCTACAGGCTCTAAAACGGGTAGCTCCGGTAGCTCAAAGGGCAGTGCATATGCACCAAGACCTTCTTTATCTCCATCTGCAGGCGGCGGAAGTAATAGTCCGTTAGCTAGAGGAACTTCCGGCTCCGGCAATATAGGTAATCCAGGAGGAGGCGGAGGTGCGCCCGGTATAGATGCGTTGAGAGAACCGGATTTTGGTCCTTATATGAGAGAACTGCAAAGAAGGATTAAACTTAACTGGGATCCGCCAAAAGGAAATGAAAGTAAGCGAGTCATACTGTTATTTAAGATTGCTAAGGATGGAAGGCTTCTATCCTGCAGAGTTCATAAATCTTCCGGTCTGCCTTCGGCTGACCAGGCGGCATTAAAAGCAGTAGAGCTTACTGCGCCGTTTAGACCTCTGCCTGCAGACTTTAAAGGACAAAGTATAGATATTCAATTTACATTTGATTATAACGTATTTGGAGCGAAATATTAGTTATGTTAGATACGAAAAAGATGTATACAATATTAATAGTATTCATAGTAGCAATGTTTTTCCTTGTTACCGGTGCTGTATTTTATGCAAAGGACTCTGCAAATTCGGCAGAACCTGTAAAAGAAGATTCAATAGAAGCTCCTGTTGAAGAAGACCAATCCGCGGGTATAACAGAGTCAGATGTCGTAGAAAATCCAGAGCAGAAACAGGAAGAAACTGAAGTATCTGTAGAGCCTCAACAGGCTGAAACTTTAAATAAGGAAGCCTATGTCTTGTATCTGGATCATCTCCTTGATAAAAAATGGGAAAGTATATGTAAATACGGCAGTGCAGAGTTAGTAGCAAGTTATGAAGTAGCAGTAAGCAGGGATGGGCGTATAAACAGCTATAAGCTCAATGAAAGCGGTGTTAATTATGCTAAATACAAGAATATATTAACAAGGGTAATCAAAAATTTAGCTCCTTTAAAGCCGCTACCGAATGAATTTGCAGGCTCTGAGGCGGTATTTAAATTGGAGTTTATGAATGAAGGAACTGTTTTGACAAGCTTCATAGACCCAAATTCTTCTTCCTCGCAGGATAACAGCTCTGACTATACATCTTATTTAAGCGATACGTTATCTGATAAGTGGATTGATATTTGTGCAGAAGACGGCAGTGAAGATATAGTTGAAAGTTTTTTATTGACACTTAACAGCGACGGCAGTGTAAAGCATTTAGAATCAAGGTCGCAGGGTAAGGCTGTAGGAAAATACAGCAGTTCGATAAATGACATTATAAACAGCTCTGCTCCTTACAGGACTCTTCCTGCAAATTTTGAAAATAATGAGGCTGTTTTAAACTTGAATTTTCTGGCAAACGGAGTTGTTACTGTTGATATAGCAGAAAGTCCGACGGCAGGGTATGAACAGGCAGAGCAAATGGACACTATAAACGAGTCCGCTGAAAATTAGAAAAATAAGAGATTAATAAGATAAAGAGGTAACAAAAATGGAACTATTATTACATTCAATTCAATTAGATTGGCCGGTATTATTACCAATCTTAATCTGCTCAATTTTAACCGTTATGGTTGCGATTGACAGGGCAGCTTTTTACAATGCAAATAAGAGAAATGTAATCGAATTTATTCCTAAATTGCAGAAAGAGCTTGCTAAAAACAATCTTATGGGCGCACAGAATCTGGCTGTTCAATGTGGAGGCATTATCGGCGAAGTGACTGAAGAAGGCGTCAGAATTTTATCAGAACAGAAAAAGGGGTTTTCACGCTCCTTTGACATTGCTTCAGCTCTTGCTACAAGAAAGCTTGAACACAGATTGACAATTCTTGGTACAATTGGCGGTGTGGCTCCTTTCTTAGGGTTGTTCGGAACCGTTGTAAGAATTCTTTATACATTCCAGGATTTGGCATCTCAAGGCAACCAATCTGCTGCAGTTGCAATGGGTATAGGTTCAGCACTTATTGCTACAGCTTTCGGTCTCGGCGTTGCTATCGTTGCGGTCGTCTGCTATAACACATTCCAATCAACAGTTAGAAGATTTGAGGATGACTTCCAGTTAATCAAATTGTTATTCTTAAGCTTTGTTGATTCTGAAGAAGAAGTTAATGTTCAGTCAAAATCAAGTGTAGCGCTAGGCTAAGTGAAAAATAAATATAAAAAGGGGACAAGGATAAACGCCTCACCCCGTCCCTCTCCTCTAAGGAGAGGGAGGAGGATTGAAAAATATGGGTATAAAAACTGGTAAAAAAGCTTTATTTACAGAGATAAATATAACACCGCTTACGGATATTTTTCTGGTGCTGTTAATTATAATGATGGTTGTTGCGCCGACATTTCAATCTGTCGATAATTCTATAACTATTCCGGAGGTTAACAGCGGTACGGCAATTGAGCAGGGAAAAGTAACTGTTTCTGTCACAAGGGACGGAACTATATATGTAGACAGTAAACGCTCTTCTGTAGATAGGCTTGTGGCTGATTTAACAGCGCTTAAGACTGATGATGCAAAAGCAGAAGTTGTTGTTAAAGCGGATGAAAAAGTCAAAAGCTCTGTAATAATGGATATTATGGATGCGGCTCAAGACGCTCATTATAAAAAACTTATTGTTGCCGGTGAACCATTAAACAAAAAGGATCAGAGAAAATTGGAGCAGATGCAGGAAGAGGCGACTTCCAATTATACATCTAACAATACTTTACATGGTGCTTCAACAGCGATACCGCAGGAAAACAAATATGAAAATTGGAGTGAATAACTATGCGTGACAGTTTTAATGAAATTAATATAACACCGCTTACGGATATATTTCTGGTTTTGCTTATTATAATGATGGTTATTGCTCCTTTGCTTGACCAGCAGGGCTTAAATCTTGCGGTTCCGGAAGTAGTAAATCAAGAACAAATTACTAAAGATCCGAAAATTATGAATTTCAGCGTAACAAATGATAACAGATATTTCTTTAATGATACTGAGATAGCGGTTGCGGATTTGGAGAGTACAGTTGCGCAAAATGCAAAGGACTATCCGGACGGGCTTCTGATTCAAGTTGAAGATAACGCTTGGCACGGCGCTGTTGTTAAACTGATGGACAGCGCAAGGAATGCGGGAGTCACAAGTATTTCGTTATCAAGATAATTATTTAGGATGGAAGTATTGATTTATGTTAGAACCTTTTATATGGATGTTTAAAGCTGAAAATTTTAAAAAGCATCTGTTGTATTTGCTGGCAATGTTAGGCGGTTTTTTTCTTGCTGCTATGTTTTTTTCAATAGTGGCATATTTTATGCCGCAGATTTCTATACAATCTCTTATCTGTTATTTTATAGCTGCGTTCTTCTTTATAGCTCCTTTTCTGTGTTTTCAGGGCTATTTCTGGGAGCTTACGGCTAATATTATATCTAGAGATACGGATATTAAGGCTTCAAATGTATATAATGGCAAAATAAAAGAGGTGTTTAAAATTGAATTGCCAGAGCTGAATACTTTTAAATTTATATGGCGCGGTTTTGCATCTATTGTTGCGACATTATTAATGTTTCTGCCTTTTGCTATGCTTGCCGGAACTACTTTTTTTACCGGTGTCTTTTTAATTCCTATGGTTAATATTGATGCATTTGCTTCAACATATTTAGTTTCATATTTATTTATATATTTGTTTTTATGTTCTTTTATTCCAGCTCTTTTGTGGAACTATGCAAAGCAGGATTCTGTTGTCGCAGTATGGAATATTAGAAAAGCAATTTTTATTATGGGAAATTATACAGGCAAATATATATGGAATACGCTCCTGTTTATAGTGTTTTATATTATAAATTATGCTGTAATAGCAGGAATAGGATTCTTGCTGGGTGTATACAGCAATTTGTCAATGGACGTGTCTGCGGTTATTAGAATTTCGTTATTCTATATATTATCTACAGGCATTTATTTCTATGCTTTATATGTCTATGCGTATTTGCTTGGAACAATAGCACCGTCTGCAGAAGGTTAATTTATCAGTTTTAAGCATAAATCGTCAAAAATATTGGCAGGTTTTATGCCGAGTTTTGCCTGCTTCTTAGCTTCTTCGACAAATTCAATATGTTTAATAAAATTAGTCATATTCGGGTTTGATTTTAAAAGCGAAAGCATGTAGTTTTGTATTCCTTCAAGTATAGACATTATTGGATACTCGTTTGATAAGTCCTGCAGTTTTTGAGAAATATCAAAAGCGTCTTTTCTTTCAAAATTATAGTAATTTTCAAAGACTCCCTTTATAGAGGAATAGTCATAATTTACCCTTTCTTTTGATGGGACAAAAAAGCATTGCGAGCGCGAAATTATTGTAGACAGGACATCGTCAATATATCTTGTAAGAAATATAAACGTTACACCCGGCTGGGGTTCTTCAATAATTTTCAAAAGCGAGTTTGCAGTTTCTGCTTGAAAATTAACCGGATTAATTCCGCAGATGTTTCCTTCGTCATCCCTGTCGCAGAATATAAAGACCCTGTGAAACTCAGACGTTGCCATTAGAATTTCTTTTATCATATGCGACTGTTTAATTGAAATTACTAATTTTGACTCGTCGTCATCCGGTTTATTGTCAATCCTTGAAATCGTTCTTATTTCCGGATGAGTGCCTTCTCTAATCCATCTGCAGTTTATGCAGTTGCAGGAGTCTGATTTATCGCCTTTGCAATTGAGAAGTCTTGCTATTTCCAGTGCCAGAGTGTACTGAGCATTAAAATCACTGCCGTAGAATAATATACTCTGGGGGATAGCGTGGTTTTCAGCCTCAAGCGCCCTTGTAAAATAATCTGTTAAAAACGGGTACTTATCTGATAATAGCACACTCAACCTCCTGTATAATATCAACGGCTTCTGCTGATTTAATTTTGTATTCAACATCAAATAAATTTTGTTTTAATCTGACAAGTTCAGATGCTTTTGTGTTTTTCAGCTTCTGTAATGTCTGCTTGACGACAAATTCATGTTGTCCCGTTAACTTTGCAAGTTCAGATGCGGGCATTGAAGATTTTGTTTTTAAAATTATCCATTTGCGGAGCATTGTCTGCACAGCTGACAGTATTTCAAGCGGGTGCTTTATATCAAGAAGCTTTTTAAATTCCAAAAGCGCAAGATCCTTCTGCCCTTTCATGATTAGTTCGGTAAAATTGAACAAATCTTGATTGGAAATACATATTTTTTTTACCATATCCTCTGTAATATTTTTATTTGGATATGCTATAAGTTTTAGCTTCTCAAGTTCTGTATCAAATTCTCTTAAGTTATTCCCTATCTGTGCAATAAGCGCCTCGGCTGTTTCAGAAGTTACTGTTATATCTTTTGTTTTAGCCCTTGCTTTTATCCAGTTTACTATATCTGCTGTTTTGTATGTTTTAAATGTCGGAAATTCTTTTGTATTGTATTTAGAAAGAATCTTGTACAGTTTTCTTCTTGAGTCAAGTTTCTTGTTTTCATTGCGCGGAAGTCTGACAGTAAATACAATATCATGGGTTTCCGCAGTATTTGTCAGAGCATCCTCAATATCAGCCAGTTCAGACTCTTCAAAAGCAGATTTATTTGTAAGAAAATAGCTTTCTGCATTAATAATGGTAAGCATTTCTCCAAACATCATCGGAGGCGTTCTTAATGCCGTAATTAATTCCGAATAATCCGGATTGTCCAATATTTTTAAACTCATAGACTTGAAATCCGGATTAAGCTTGGCTGTCATCTTTTCAAGCTCAAGTTCAATATTAAAATCTTCATCCCCATAAAAAAAGTAAACTGCCATATCTGTATTATACAACAGATATGGCAGTTAAAAAATCTCCTTCGATATATTATGCTGCATCAACGGTCGAGTACTTTGCAGACCTTGCAACAACGCCGTAGCATACCATTGTAAGCCGTTTATTCAATTCCAGCATTGTTTTAAAATTATTTGCTGAAGCGTTCATTGCACTCATCATATCATCTGCCGATACTCTTGAAACCAACGCACCTTCATCGTGATTATCCACTTTTTCCTGTGCATACTTTTCAACCAATAATTTGTCAATAAAATCTCTAGCTCCAACTGCCATAATGTTCTCTCCTATATTTCTTATTTTATACTCTATGTATATATAAAGTATATAAACTTTAAAAAATTGCCTTTTTTTGTTCAAATATTAAGAAATATTAAGTATTAGTACAAAACCATATAAAAATGATATATAATATTAGTATATGTATATCGTCAAAAACTTGAAGGACTATAACTTGTCCCACAAGCAGAGGATTTTTGCCGGCTACTTGAAGGATAATGTGGATTCGTTTGTCTGCTATGAAAAAGTGACAAACCGTAATGCTATGCGTAAATATTTTGCCCCGGATAATGATTATATAGAGTATACAACAGCAATAGCCGAGCCTGCCGAACTTCTGGCAAGAGCTTTTGTAAGTTAGAATTCACAATTATATTATGATATGATATTCTCATAGAAGCGGAGAAAATATCATATGAAAAAGTTTTTTGTTGTAATAGCTGTAATTCTATTAAATATGTGCTTTGCATTGGCGGATGAACAGCCGGTTTTAAAATTTAACGGGGCAAAATATCAGCTTATGTATAGTGTGAAAAATAAAGAGCATAACGGGTACTTGAATGAATATTTCAAGTTAGGCGAAGATTATAATAACTGGACAGAGCTTGTCGCAGTGCATCATTTCCCTAACGCTTATTCGCCTCTTGACCAAGCAGAGGCTTTTCGAGAATATTTGGGTTCTATTAACTGTCCGAGTGCATTAGTTGAGGATGAGAAAAGTAATTCTGCAATAATTGATTTTATACTTATTGACGGCGAGAAGCTTCCTATTATTCTTGAATTTAACGTCTTTAAATATGCAAAATCTACGGAATGCGGTACTATTGCTCTTCAGTATGCAAAAAGATACGTTGTATCAAATGGTTTGGAAGTAGACGGGATAAAAAAAGAGTTTGCAAAAACAAGAAATTCTGCATTAAAAAAAGTTGAAAAGTATGAAATTCCTGCTATTGTCAAAGAAGATATTGATAAATTGAAATAAAACTTAACCATTTGCCATGCTTATATGATATCTGATAGCATATAAGTGGAAGATAGTCGTTTTAGAGGAATAAAATGAATAAAATAAAAAAATGGGGAGGGCTTTTAGGCATATTTTTGCTTTCGGTAATGCCTTGCAGCGCTGCGATGACATTCCCAAATATAAATATTGGAGTCGGGAATGCAAATACACCGCAGGATTTTACTAACGGTTTACAAATACTTATCTGGCTTACTATTTTGACTCTTGCGCCGAGTATATTAATTATGACAACGTCATTTATACGTCTTGTAGTTGTACTTTCGCTTACAAGACAGGCTCTCGGGGCAGGTACATTACCTCCGAACCAGGTTATTACAAGTTTGGCTTTGATTTTGACATTTTTTATTATGGCGCCGACTTTCAACGAAATTAATGAAAAAGCTCTGCAGCCATATATGAATAATCAAATAACACAGCAGGTAGCTCTTGATAGAGGCATTATTCCTGTCAGAAACTTTATGTTTAAACAAACACATGAAAAAGAGCTGGCTTTATTTGTAAGGATGGCAAAAATAGAAAAGCCAAAGAACAAAGATGATGTACCTACTTATGTACTATTGCCGGCATTTATTTTAAGCGAATTAAAAACAGCATTTACTATTGGATTTGTTGTTTATCTGCCGTTTCTGGTAATTGATATTGTAGTATCTTCAGTACTTGTATCAATGGGTATGATGTTTTTACCGCCTACGATGATTGCTCTGCCGTTTAAATTAATCATGTTTGTAATGGTGGACGGCTGGTATCTGGTTGTAAAATCTCTGGTAGAAAGTTTTGTGAGATAGAAGGTAAATTAAATGAATCAAGACGTAGTAATAACTCTTTTACAAAAAATGTTTATTTTGACGCTGGAAATTTCTGTACCGATTCTTCTTGTCGGTGTAGTTTTGGGTTTGCTTGTAAGTATATTTCAGACGGTTACACAGATACAGGAATCAACTCTTACATTTGTGCCTAAAATAGTAGGATGCGTACTTTTGTTAATCTTTCTAATGCCCTGGATAATAGGTATATTTGTAACAACTGTAAATGAGTTTATGGATATGATTCCACAATTAATCGGCGGAATGTAATGTTTAATTTAGATGTATTATTTTCGGTAAGCAATATAATATTATTTATGGCAATCTTTACGAGATTGTCCGGACTGTTTGCGTCAGCACCTGTTTTTTCAACATATCCGATACCGACGCAGATAAAAATATGGCTGGCAGCGAGTATAGCTTTTATTTTATTTCCTATTGTTCAATATAATACATCATTTGTGGTGCCAAATTCAGTGCCTGCGCTGACTTTGATTTTGGTTAAAGAGTTTCTTATAGGTTTTGCTATGGGATTTTGTGCAAATATTTTATTTGTTGGTATTGAACTCGGGGTAAATACATTTGCAATACAAATGGGCTTATCTGCTGATCAAGCTTTAAACCCCGCTTCCGGAGGAAATTCTCCTGTTATAACCCAGGCATATACATTTTTAGCAAGCATGCTTTTTATTGCACTAGGCGCACATCAGTGGCTGTTTTCAGCAATATATAACAGTTTTAAAACAATGCCTGTAGGGTATACATTTGCTTTTTCACCGGAACTTATAGGGCAGATTGTTTCTGTAAGCGGACAGATATTTGGTATCGGTTTAAGCATAGCACTGCCAATTTTCGGAATTTTATTTATTACCGATGCTTTATTGGGTTTTACTTCTAAAATGATGCCCCAGATGAATATTTTTATGGTGTCGCTTCCATTGAAAATTTACTTGGGACTTTTGCTTTCTCTTATCTTTATGCGTCCGATGGCAGAATATATTGCGGTATTAATAGAGCGCTTTATGACACAAATTGCCGGCATGTTTTAATTATTTTATAAACTTTAATGTTATAATAATATTTGATGGGGAACGACGGAGCAGAAAAAACAGAAGAAGCCACCACCCGACGGCGAACCAAAGAGAGGGAACGCGGTAATGTTGCGAAGAGCCGTGATATGGACTCTGCACTTGTAATGATTGCAGGGATAGCGCTTCTTGCGGTTTTATCTAAAAGCATGTATGAGAATATACAAAATATGCTTAGGGAAACGTTTACTCATCTTAATCCCTCGGCATTCAGCACGGATAATATTATGGGGCTGATGATGCCGTATTTCTATTATCTTGGAGTTATTACCCTGCCTTTTCTGGTTTTGCTGTTTATATTTTCTATTATAATTATAAGGCTTGATGTCGGTCCTGTTTTTGCACTTGAAAAAGCCAAATTTAATCTTGAGAACCTTTCTCCGCAGAGAATGGTTCAAAATGCAAAAAGAATGTTTAACCCGTTTGAGCCTCGCTCTCTGGTAGAATTTGCAAAGTCTATTCTTAAGATTGTTGTAGTAGGTGCCTGCGGTTTTTCTGCAATTAACAGCAGAAAGGGCGACTTACTCGGGCTTGTCGGGCTGGAAACGCCTGTTGCTATCAGCATATTAATGTCTGTTCTTATGAATATGATTATTAATATGTGCCTTGCCATGCTTATTTTGGGTTATCTTGATAAAAAATACCAGAATTATGAATATGAAAAATCAATTAAGATGACGAAGCAGGAAGTTAAGGACGAATACAAGGATACGGAAGGGGATCCTAAAATCAAAGCTAAAATTAAGTCTATCCAGATGCAGATGGCGCGCCAGCGTATGATGTCTTCTGTACCTAATGCGGATGTCGTTGTAACGAACCCTACACACTATGCTGTTGCAATAAAATATGACAAAACCAAGGCTCCGGCGCCGATTGTTGTGGCAAAAGGTGTAGATTATCTGGCTTTTCAAATTAGGGAAATTGCAAAAGAAAATAATGTCCCAATAGTTGAAAACAGACCGGTCGCAAGGGCTTTGTATAACACTGTTCCGATAGACGGGGTTATTCCGTCTGACATGTACGTAGCGGTTGCCGAAATTCTGGCATACGTTTTCAGACAGAAAAACGGAGATAACAGTCAGGCTTAATTATTTATCAGACATACATTTGTTATAAATTATAGTGTGTTCTGTGTATTATTTATTTTCAGTGCGTCGCTATATTTTGTCAGCCGGATTTAATTTGTTAACAAATTTTTACAATAAAGCAATATTGTACTATTTGCATAAATAATGCTAGAATATATATGGTGGAGGATAATGCCTGTACAGGCGCAATAGGTTAAATGGAACTGGGAAAACTGGCAAAATTATTAAGCAATAATGATATCGTCCTTGCGATAGGCTTGGTCGTTATTGTCTGTATGATGGTTATCCCTCTGCCGGCACCGCTTTTGGATTTACTTTTGACAATAAATATTTCGCTTGCGGTTGTTATTCTGCTTGTTTGTTTATATACGCAGGAACCTCTGGATTATTCTTCTTTCCCGACAGTACTGCTTATTGCAACTCTATTCAGACTGGGGCTGAACGTCAGCTCAACGCGTCTTATTCTGCTTTACGGCGAAGCGGGAAATGTTATAAACTCGTTTGGAGAGTTTGTAGTCGGCGGTAACTATGTTGTCGGTGCCGTGATATTCTGTATTCTCGTTTTAATCAACTTTATGGTAATTACAGGCGGTGCAACCCGTGTCGCAGAAGTTTCCGCAAGATTTACACTGGATAAGATGCCTGGTAAGCAGTTGAGTATTGACGCGGATTTAAACTCCGGGCTTATTAATGAAGAACAGGCTAAGGAAAGAAGAAGAAAACTTGAGAGAGAAACCGATTTCTACGGTACTATGGACGGTGCTTCAAAGTTTGTAAAGGGCGATGCCATGGCGGGTATTGTCATTACTGTTATTAATATTGTGGGCGGTTTGATTATAGGTGTTGTACAGCTTCATATGAATGTTCAGACTGCGCTTTCTACTTATACGATATTGACTGTAGGCGATGGTCTTGTTTCGCAGATTCCTGCGCTTTTGATATCAACAGCAACAGGTTTGATTGTATCAAGAGCATCCGGCAAAGATGAGTCGCTGTCGCAGGATATCAAAAAAGAAATGTTTTCTGATCCGAGGGTGCTTGGCGTTGTTGCAGGCTTGATAGGATTTATGGGCATAGTTCCCGGCATGCCGACTGTGCCGTTTTTGTCAATTGCTGTTGTTACCGGCATTATGGCATATTTTAAAACAAAGCAGAAAAAAGATATTCAGCAGATACAAGAAGCTCAAAAAATCGAGCAGGAACATCAAGAAAAACTCGGCAAAAAAGAAAAACGCGCAAAAGCTACAAGAGAAAGCGTTATGGAGCTTTTGAATGTAGATACTATAGAAATAGAAGTAGGCTACAGGCTTGTTCAGCTTTTAAATGTTGAGATGGGGGGAGATTTATTAGAGCGTATTGCACAGATAAGACGCCAGACCGCTTTAGATTTAGGTATAGTTTTGCCTTCAATAAGAGTCCGTGATAATTTGCAGTTGTCGCCGAATTCTTATCAAATTAAGCTTAAGGGCGTTGCTCTTGAATCTGGAGAAGTTTATCCCGAGAGATATCTTGCAATGTGCGCAGGCGATCCTGTAGGTAATCTTGCAATAAACGGTATACACGCAATAGAACCGGCATTTGGGCTTCCTGCCCTATGGATTGAGCAGAAAGACAAAGATATGGCAGAAATGTCCGGATATACCGTCGTTTCAGCTTCAGCCGTTATTTCTACACATATTACGGAAGTAATCAAGAAATGCGCTTCAGAAATTCTTTCAAGATATGATGTACAACAGCTTATTGATAACCTTAAGAAAGAAGTTTCAGAGGATTATGTTAACGATATAATGAAGGATATTACGGTCGGCGATGTCCAGATAGTAATGCAGAACCTTTTAAAAGAAGGTGTTGCTGTAAGAGATTTGAAAACTATTCTTGAAACAATCAGCTTGCAGGCAAAAATCAATAAAAATCCAAACTTCTTGACAGAACACGTAAGGCAGGCTCTTTCAAGAAATATCTGCAGGCAAAACCTTGCTGATACGGGAGAATTGTATGTTATAACGCTGGCGCCTGATGTCGAAAATACTATTGCCAAAGGCGCAAGTCCGGACGGACAGAGTGTTACGCTCGATCCTGGATTTACCAAGAATATGTTTGATAAGATGAATTTGGAACTGGAAAAAGCTATTACAACCACCGGAAATCAGCCGGTAATACTTTGTTCATCCCCGATACGTTTGTTATTCAGAAAACTTGTTGAGAGAACTTATCCACAAATTTCAATTATGTCATATAATGAAATTAGTCCGAGTGTAAAGGTAAAATCAGTCGGTATGGTAAAAATGGAAGCTAAAAGATAGGAAGGGTATATATGAGAGAACTTATAAAAAAGGACCAGCTGGTTACAATAATCCCGCAGGATTTTAAGAAAACCAACAAGGGGCGTGTTCTGGAGGTTTCTATGGACGGCTTTAGGATGGAATTGAAATATAAGCCGGAAGGTCTGATTGTTAACCATATCTGTGATTTTTATTCATTTACGGAGAACGGATATTTGTATTTTGAATCATATATACAGGCATTGGAGAACAATGTCATAACAATAGCAAATCCTGTAAAGCACAGATTTCTACAGCGCCGTAAGTTTACGCGTATCAAGTTCCTTGCGGATTTAGAGCTTATCAATGACGGCGTTGTTCATAAGGTAAGAACTCTTGACCTTTCAGCCGGCGGTATGAAAATCCGCACCCAGGACAATATTGATATTGAAAAAACTTATGACGTGAAAATTAAGTTAAGCGATGAACAGGAGATTAAGTGTAAATATCAGCTTATAAGAGTAGAAAGAGATGACAGCGGTATGTATACAATTTCCGGCAGATTTACATGCTTAAGCAACATTGATAAGATGACTCTTGTTCAGTTCTGTATGAAAAAGGATATGGAAAATCTTAATAAGAAATAAAAATTTACTGCTTTGGAGGCAAGGTGGGATACGCAGAAAACATCAGATTATTTTTTGTAGTTGTAACAATGATAGTTATAGGTACTGTAAGTATCGTAAGGGTTGGTGCAATTGATATGCATGCAATTTTGACAACTGCAGTAATTTTAATTCCCGCTGTAATTGTAATGGGGTATTTGGGGCAAAAGATAGGAGAAATTGTTGATAACCCCAAAAATAGAGCAGATGCGGATTATAAGATAGCAGTTTTAAATGCGCTCAAGAAGATGGATAAATCAATAACTCTTCAGGAACTGAATGAAAAACTGACCAGACAGGTAGCAGAACCGGACCTGCCGGATGCAGAAAATGATGATGACATAGATGTCTAGCCTGTGTTGACAAAAGAATGCTGAATGCTAAAATAGTACTCTAAGGAGTATTATATGCGGATGTTACGTTTTGATGTTTGTATGCTAAAAAAATATCTTCTAAAGATGGAATTGATACTGTTAACGCACTGAAAAAATATATGGGCAAAACAAATATCGGCTTGGAGGATTTATTAAATATCTTTAAAAAATCCTAACCCATAGCATTGCTGACAATGGCACCGCTAATAGCACCAAGCTCCATTCCGACAAGAGAGCCTGTTGGACCTAAATGCTTAGCACCTATTGCACCTAGCACACCGGTTGCCCCAAGAGTGGTGCCAATTGTAACTGCTGATTTCCCTGCTTCATTAGTTTTTATTTTATCAGTTTCCATCTTAAACTTCTTCTTGAACTATTATCCCAACTTTGTATCCCAAAGTGTTTTATCCTGCTTGATTAGTTTCCCCGCGAGTTTTGGATGCGGGCATTTGGGAGGAAAGAGGGTTCATGTATTCGTGAAGGATTCTTCCTCTGAAAAATGAAAACGGATGGTGCTACGCACGTAGATATTGGGACGGCTTTTAAGTAAAACTTCTAATTAATAACAAGAACGACAAAGACGCCTTAAAGTATATTTACCCCTTTCCTCCGGACCGTTTAGAACCGCAAGAGATACTATGCCCATTGCCGGCGTGTAATCTTTTTCAGCAAGTTTTTCCGGCAAAGAACTTATTCTTTCGTAGACAGGCACGGCTTCAAATACGACAGAATTTGTGCTGTCTTTATCAACACTGTTTTTTATATTAATATAATCATTTGTAATCTCTGGGAATTTATCCGTCTGAGCGAGCATTACCGGATTAATAGTCATTAAACCTTGTCCTTCACACTGCTATATATTTATTTAGAGAAAATAATTGCCTTTTTTTGTAACAAATGTTACATAAAGTATAAAATTGAAAAATTTGTTTATGATAAAATTTGTATATGTTAGGGAGGATTAAATGAAAGAGTCGTATTTTCCGCAGGAAATTGAAAAGAAATGGCAGGCTGTCTGGGAAGAAAATAAAGCTTTTCATACACCGGACAACAGCGATAAGCCAAAGTATTATGCATTATCCATGTTTCCGTATCCATCCGGAAAACTTCATATGGGGCATGTAAGAAATTATACTATTACCGATGTAATAGCAAGATTTAAGAAGATGCAGGGATATAATGTACTTCATCCAATCGGCTGGGACAGCTTTGGACTGCCGGCAGAAAATGCCGCAATGCAGCATGGCGCTGATCCGGCAAAGTGGACAGATGAAAATATTGCTTATATGACAAAACAATTGAAGATGCTTGGTCTGTCTTATGATTGGGAGAGAGAAGTTACAACATGCAAACCGGACTATTACAAGTGGACGCAGTGGCTCTTTATACAGTTATTTAAAAAAGGTTTGGCATATAAAAAAGAGGCTGGTGTAAACTGGTGTGATAATTGCGGAACAGTTCTTGCAAATGAACAGGTAATTGACGGCAAATGCTGGAGATGCGATAGCGTTGTAGAGAAAAAATACCTCTCTCAATGGTTCTTTAAGATTACAGATTATGCAGAAAGACTCCTTGAAGACTTAGACAAGCTTGAGGGCTGGGGCGACAACGTTAAAACTATGCAGGCAAACTGGATAGGAAAATCTAAGGGCGCAATTTTCAGATTTAAAGTAAAAGAGGTTGATGGGCTGGAAGTTCCAGTCTATACAACAAGACCGGATACTGTTCACGGTATTACATATCTTGTTGTAGCACCTGAATATAAGGATATAGAAAAGCTGACAACTCCGGAAAATAAGCAGGCTGTTGAAGAATACAGGGCAAATGCAAGAAAAATGTCTGAAATAGAAAGACTCTCAACAGAACGCGTTAAAACAGGTGTTCCTTTGGGTACACATTGTATAAATCCGTTTACCGGAGAAGAATTCCCGCTCTGGACTGCTGATTATGCTCTTGTTGAATACGGTACCGGTGCGGTTATGGCAGTTCCGACGCATGATACAAGAGATTTTGATTTTGCTAAAAAATACAATCTCCCTCTAAAAGTTGTTATTCAAAATCCGGAAAATCCGTCAGACTGTAAGGATGGTGCTTATACAGAAGAGGGTATTTTAGTAAACTCCAATGAATTCAACGGTATGAAAAATACTGAAGCTAAAGAGGCTATTACGCAGAAGGCTGTAGACGGCGGGTTCGGAGAATTTAAAACTCAGTACAGGTTAAGAGATTGGCTGATTTCAAGACAAAGATACTGGGGCGCGCCGATTCCGGTTGTATATTGTGATAAATGCGGAATCGTGCCGGAAAAAGAAGAAAATCTTCCGGTAATGCTTCCAACCGATGTCGATTTTTCTGTGGTCGGCAAATCACCTATAACAACATCCAAAACTTTTGAAGAAACAACCTGTCCGATTTGCGGGGGCAAGGCTAAAAGAGAAATGGATACAATGGATACTTTTGTATGCTCAAGCTGGTATTACTTGAGGTATTCTGACCCGAAAAACAGCACGCGTCCGTTCTCTAAAGAACTTGTTGATAAGTGGCTTCCGGTAGACCAGTATGTCGGTGGTATTGAACATGCTATTCTGCACCTGCTTTATTCAAGATTCTTTACAAAGGCTTTAAAAGATTTAGGTCTGCTAAGCTTTGATGAGCCGTTTAAGAACCTTTTAACACAGGGTATGGTGCTTAAAGACGGTTCTAAGATGTCAAAATCTAAAGGAAATACTGTTGATCCGGATGAAATCTTTGAAAACTACGGTGCAGATACTGCAAGATTATTTATTCTTTCAGATTCACCGCCGGCAAGGGATTTTGACTGGTCAGATGCAGGCGTTGAGGGATGTTACAAATTCCTTAACCGAGTATGGAGGCTTGTAAGTGATAATCAAAAATATTTGACAAAGGATTATAAGCTTTCCTTCCCGCTTGCCAGAGAAAATGATGATTTAGTCAGAACGGTGCATATTGCAATTAAAGGTATTACAAACGATATTGCAAATGACTTCCAGTTTAATACAGTAATTTCTAAATACAGAGAACTTACAAACGCTATTTACGATTGGCGCGGTAAAAAGTCTGATTTATCAGAAGAAGACAGAAATGTATTAAGCTTTGCAATAATATCTTTGGTTAAGCTTATGGCTCCGGTAACTGTTCATATGTCAGAGGAAATCTGGCATGACCTCGGAGGAGAAGGTTCTGTTCACAATGAAAAATGGTGCGAGTGGGATGAAAACCTTGCAAAAGCAAGCAAGATAACTCTTGTAGTGCAGGTTAACGGCAAAGTTAAAGATAAAATAGAAGCTGATGAAGGGGTAAATGATGAAGAACTTAAGAACATTGCTCTTTCCAGTGAAAAAATAAAAGAACTTACCGCCGGCAAAGAGATTGTAAAAACAATCGTTGTTCCCAAAAAGCTTGTGAATATAGTAATTAAATAAAAAAAAAGAGGTCTTAGACCTCTTTTTTTTATGGTGGGCGTTACAAGACTCGAACTTGTGACCCTCTGAATGTCGTTCAGATGCGCTACCAACTGCGCCAAACGCCCCTATTTTTGTGTAGCTGTTGGTTCAGATGCTACCTCTCGCAAAACGTGACATTTAGTCACCTTTTGCTCGGCAGAGTCAACTGCGCCAAACGCCCTTATTTTTGTGTAGCTGTTGGTTCAGATGCTACCTCTCACAAAACGTGACATTTAGTCACCTTTTGCTCGGCAGAGTCAACTGCCCAAACGCCCCTATTTTTGTGTAGCTGTTGGTTCAGATGCTGACTCTCACAAAACGTGACATTTAGTCGCCTTTTGCTCGGCAGAATCAACTGCGCCAAACGCTGATTATTATGTTATCAAAGGTTTAGATTTTTACCTAAAATTAATTATTACACAAAAAGAAAATTAGTCAAAATCGACTTTTTCTCCTTCTGTGACAATCTCTTTGATTTTTTCTAAAAACGCAATAAATTTTTCATCATGTCCATCTTCAAAAATTTTTGTCATGCGTTCAAATTTTTGGTCCATTCTTTCGCAGATTATTTTATAGACTCTTTCTCCTTCCTTTGTTAAGAGCGTGCGCCTTATCTGACGCCCGTTTTTTGTTTTATATACTCTTTCTATCAGCCCTTTTGACTCTAAAGAATTCAGCATTTGAGTAATATGCGCACGTCCTTTGTATAATAACCGCGCCAATTCTATCTGCGACATTTCCGGACTCCTGACCACAGTGTCCAAAAGACATAATTCCCCTTGTGTTATCCCTAAATCCGCAAATTTTGTTTTAAAAACGTATGTAAAATACCTTTCACAGGCTTTTGCAGTGCACTCCATCTTGTATAGAGGACTGTCTACGTAGTAATATTTTTTTTTCATATGATTTATATTCTATTAAGAAAGACCTGCAGACGCAAGCCTGCAGGTCCAAAATAGCATGCAAGTTTTATAATGAATTTCTATAGATTTTTTCTACAGCATCTTTATCCGCTTTAGTTGGTGCAATTGCTAAAAGTCCGTCTAAGGACGGTGTTGTAAATGCAAGGTTTACAAGGTTTGGAATATCATTTTCTGTAAAACCTTCATCTTTCAGTTTAGAAGGTACTCCGACTGATTTTAACCATTCATATACACCTTTAGATGCTTCTTCTGCAGAATTTACGCAACCTGCAATAGGTTCAAGAATGTACTTTAATGTTTCGGCTTTAGCGGAATAAATATTTTCAACTACTGCCGGCAGAAGCATTGCAAGTCCAAGACCATGGGATAACTCCGGTTTTACTGCACTCAGAGGGTGCTCAAGTGCGTGTGTATAGTGTAATAAACCATTATCGAAGCATACTCCGCCGAGCATTGCCGCATAAGCAAGATAATATCTGGCTTCTAAGTCTTCTGCATTTTCAATGGCTTTAGGAAGGTATTTTGCAACAAGTGTGATTACTTCTCTTGCCAGAGTTACTGCATATGGAGAAGCTACAGTTGAAGTAGATGCTTCTACAACGTGGTTGACTGCGTCAATTGAAACATAACGGGTTTGTTTCGGCGACAATTTAACCATTAAAGCAGGGTCGTCAATTGCATACATCGGATAGATGCAGTCATAAGCAATAGCAGGTTTGTATTCTTTTTCCGGTATTGTAACAACTGCAAATCTGTTTGTTTCAGTACCCGTTCCGTGTGTTAAGTTGATTGCAACAATCGGAGCCGCTTCATTTGGTGAAAAAGTAAATTCATAAATGTCATTAGCAGTTTTATCAGGGTATTTGAGCAAGATTGCGACAGACTTGCCTGCGTCGGTAGGAGAACCGCCTCCGATTGCAATAACAGCTTTGGCGCCAAAGTCTTTTGCTATTTTTGCGGCCTCATTAACAGCTGTAGTTGTCGGGTTTGGTGTAACGCCGTCATAGTTTACATAAGCAATAGAATTATCTTTAAGAGCTTTTTCCACAACATCCCATGCTCCGGTTGCTTTATAGGCATTTCTTCCGCTCATAACTATTACTCTGTCTAATCCTTTAGCATTAAATTCTTTAGCGATATCATTGATTTTATTTATCGCTCCGCATCCGAAATATACATTCGTTCTTGTTCTGATTTCACGAACTTCGCGGATATTAATATCTTTTTCCCACATAACTTTCTCCTTTCTTTAAACACTACAAGATAATTATAGCTATTGAAGCAAAAATGTAAAGTTTTGTTAACTTTCATTAAGAAAATGGCTAAAAATTAGCTGTATTGTAAATTTTAGGTAAAATATCGCCTCTACCTCTTGCAAAAATCTGAACAAAGTGTATAATGGGATTTGTAATATGTGTGTAGTGCAACAAATACGCGCATAAGAGAGTTAGAGTGTATAGGAGATTTATCATGAACAAAGAAGAATTGGTCAAAGAAATTGCAAAGAAGACAAAACTTTCACAAAAAACATCTTCAGATGTACTTTCAGCTACTTTAGAAATTATTCAAAAAACAGTAGCAAAAGGTAAAAAAGTTACTTTAGTAGGTTTTGGTACTTGGGAAGCTCGTAAGAGAGCTGCAAGAACAGGCAGAAATCCTCAAACTGGTAAAGAATTAAAGATTGCTGCAAAAACTGTTCCGGCATTTTCAGCAGGTAAAAACTTTAAAGAACTTGTAAAATAGTTTAGAGTTTTAAAAAGTTTAGAGTACGGTTTTCTTTGCGGAAGCCGTACTCTGTTTTTTTGTGTAGAAAATTTTTTAGAATTGGAATGGGAGAGAATTTTATACAAAAAAAAGCTTGAGTAAATCTCAAGCGGAAAAAGGGAAAAGGGAATAAGGGAATTAATATTCTTACATCTAGCTTAAGAGAAAATACCGAAAGTTCTTTCGATATTATCTTGAATAACTTTTTTAACAGAATCGTATTCCGTGGTAA
>CALVBN010000017.1 GCA_944325785.1 Candidatus Gastranaerophilales bacterium
TCCGATAAAAACTACAAGCTCGATTTATGCACCCCGCAACCGCTGTAAGGCAAAATGTCCAGCTTAATGTAACACAATGTGTATTAATTGCTATTTTTATATATTTTTGTAACAAAATTGTTACAAAACGCTCCTCTTATGCAACATAGTAAATCGCGCCTCCCCTCGCCCCTTGCGGGAGAGGGTTAGGGTGAGGGGTTGGATACTACAAAAATTTGGAATTAAGTCATATTTAAAATTTCGAAATTTATCTTATGACCCCTCACCCGAATTTCTAAGTTTCGCAGAAGCTCAACTTGAAATTCTGCCCTCTCCCGCAAGGGGCGAGGGAACGCGCGGAAATTGGCGTATTACGTCCGAAATACAGCTTTCTAATTTCTTTCAAAAGAAAAATCTTATTCTTATGCGTGCCTATAAGAGTCGCCATGTTCGCATAATGTCTTACAGCGAAACTTCTATTTCAAATTTTCGATTCCAGGGGTAGCTGTATTGGATTAGATTTGGAGATAAATAGTTAAATATACCGGAGAGCTTTGTTTCATAGGGTTTCATCAACTCTTTTATATCACGCGGACTATTTATCAATCCTCTTAAATTCGCTTGATATGCCCAATCGTCTAAAAATCTTATCATTTGAAGTTTTAGGAATGCTTTATGATTATATTTTTCAGCCTTCCATTTTAGTTTGACGCCGGCTAAAAGACTGCCCAAAGTATTCGCTGTAGTGTTCCAGCCGGCATAACCATAGAAATTATTCAAGTTAAGTTTTTCTAAAACTTGATTTACAAAAGTATTGTCCGCGCCGTTTGCATATCTTGCATCAGCAATGCAGTATGGTTTATCGGGCGGGGTAAATGTTTTGGAAAAAGGTTCTGTTTCCCACCCCATTACAAGTTCGCCCTGTTTTTCGATAAAATTATTTACAACAAGAATTATGTCTGCATTATCCTTTGAGTCTGCAAGCTTAAATCCGCAAAGCTCCAGCTGTCCTAAGACGGATTTTTCTATTGATACGTCTTCGTAATTTGAAATGCAGTTTTTGTATAAAGGTTCCGTAAACTCTGGATAAATCGCGATTTCTTTTTCAACGGCTCTTGCAAGAAGCGAAAGCGGAATTTCGTCAGCGCCGGTTTTTGTTTTTCCGCCAAGTTTTTCAAGTTCTCTGGCTTCTTCAACATTAAATCCTTTTTCTGCGCAGTCGTCTTTTGAAAAAATCAGAGTATCAAACAGTCCTTCTTTTTGCCATTCAAGATATATTTTGTTTATCTCAAAATTTCTTTTTCGCGTATCAAGATAATCTTTAAGAATTTCATCCGGAATCCCGTCGTTTATTTTTCCGCCGGAGAATGAGTATTCAAAGATTTTTTTGCCCCAATCTTTCCAGTATTCTTTTTCTTCTTCATTATAGTTATTGTTTGAAATCCGCATTATACTAGAAAAAGCATACACTTTTCTGCCGGCAAGCAGGGGTTTAATCCTGTTGATTCGTTTTTTTAACTCTTCTAATGTTTCACATCCCCGTCTTGATGGAATAAGACCGCCGTATGTAATTGTATCAAGCGATAGAATTAAAGCATCTATGGTTTCCAAATTTTCAAGCCATTTGAGGAGTCCCTCTGTGTCGGCATTTTTCTTCAAATCTCCTAATAATTTTCTTGGAGGGATGAAAAGTTTAATACTGCCGTCAATTTCTGCAATATCTTTTGCAAGGCTGTAACATACGGGACGATTGTCAATAGGAACAAATGCAATTCTCATTATTTGATGTTATTCTTATTCAAACTTGCTTTCAAACCCTGTGCCAGGTCGTGGCGTCCGCTTTTTTCATATATTGCTGTCATTGATTCCAAGAATTTCAAGTTATCAATATTCGGATTTGACTGGTTGACCGGTGCAGTATTTACAGGAGTTGTATTTTTCTTAACCTTCTGTTGGACTGCAGTTTGAACAGCAGGTCTTTCCGGCTGGCTCATTGTCTGCACATTCTGGTTATATGCAGGGTTAACATAGTTTCTTAATCTCGGGTTATGGATAGGAGCTTCCTGTTCATACGGATTTCTGTTTTCGCGCTGGTATGCATTTAATCCGTAGTTTACTGTAGTGAACGGTTTTTCTACATTGACATAAGAATTGCCTAAAGGCTGTTGTCCGCGGTACATTTCAATTTCACGTTCATTTAAGCTCTGGCTTAAGCCGATTTTCATATCCGGTTCTTTGCGTTTGAATAATCTTACAACAGCGTAGATTAAAAGTCCGATTAGACCGAATGAAAAAGCTTTATTTAATGTATCGGAAACAGTGCTTTCGTCAACAGAATCTCTTAAGCCTTCTACAGTGGAAGAGTTTTTCAGTCTGTTAAACAGAGCAGATGTTTTTTCGTTTGACATATCTTCGTTATAAATAGGAGCATAGCTTTCCACCGGATTGCTGAGTTTAATCTTTTGCGGTTCGGTTTTTGCGGGCATTACAGGTGCCAGTGAATCAAATGAAACACTTGTGCCCTGTGCGTTTTCTGCCTGGAAGAATATGCTTACGCCGTTTCCTGCAGGTTCTACCATAACGGTATCAACATTTGAAACATTGTTGTATACAGTGTTGAGCGTTTTTGAAGCTCTTATGTCTTTTAGGTCAAGCGTAATCTGGTTTGGCGCTTTGACTGTTTTTTTGACGTCAACTGCTTTGTCAGAAACCAAAACTATATTATAAGTGTCCTTGACCGGTACAATCTCAATGGATTGTAAAACATTCTCTTCGGCAGATACTGCCAGCATTGATAAAAATATTCCCAAAAACAACAACGTTCTTTTCATCATAATAGTATACTCTCTCTCCCTTGATAACAGTGTACTAGATTGGCATGCCCATGCCATCAATCAAGGGGTTAAAATTTTGGATATACCTTTATAGACCATTTGGTCTATTGATTTTGAAAGGTTGCTGTTATAAGTTTTTAACCAAAAATTCCGTAAAGTCTTCGGCTTTGTACCTTCCTAAAGAATAAAAGCTTAAAGCTGTTTCGCATCCAAGGCAGGATGTGAGGACTGTTTTGGCGCCGGAATTTATTATATTATTCCGCTTGGCGCCGAAAACTCTTGACATAATTTTGTATTCTTTGATTTTTGAAATCCCATTAAGACCGCAACACTCGTCAAATCCCTGCATCTCTATATAGTCAAGATTTTCCGTATTATCCAAAATCCATTTTATATCGTCATAATTCTCTATATTGCAGGGTTTGTGAAATGTAACTCTTTTCTTTTTCTTTAATTTTAGTTTTAGACCGTTTTCTCTTATGTATTCAAATATATTTTTTACATTTATATCTTGAGAAAAACTTCTGACTGTTTTTTCACAGCTTGCGCAGGTTGTAACGATATCTGTTATGCCATATTTTTCAACAATAGCCAGAAAGTTTTTTTTGTAATTGTTATAGCTTTCCATATCTCCTCGGACGTAAAACGAGATTCCGCAGCATTGAAAATTAGGAGTTATAACCTCTATATTGCAGGAATTAAGAAGTTTAACAACCGCCTTGTTTCCTTTTATCTTTCCGGAGCATCCGCCGAAATAAATCACTTTTTTTTCAAATTTCTTGCTCTTGATATTATGAGATAAAAGTTTTAGAATACTTATTCCCATACCAAAAATAAAATATTTCTGAAAAAAGGAAATAATCTTTTCCAGCGGGTGAAGTTTGAAGTATTCGGCTTTTGCAGAAGCAATAATATCTGTAACATCAATATCGCTGGGGCAGAATTTTGAGCAGGCACCGCATTTTAGGCACAAATCAAGATAGCGGTTTAACCTGTTTGTCATTTTTAAATCGCCTTTTATTAACCCTCTCAGCATAATGAACATTCCGCGCGAAACCGTACAGTCGTTTCCGGTTATTTTGTATATCGGGCATACCGACTGGCAGAGTCCGCATTTGGAACAGGAATGTATTTCTTCTTTATACTCCGCTAAGTGTTTCATAATTAATATATTAGCACAATTAGTGAGATGAATGCGGACAATAATTTATCAATTCGAAAAATATTAAAATACCTTTTTAAAATAATTTACATATATATCCAATATTAACATTTTGTAGTAGAATTATTTACAAGGAGTGTGAAATATGACTGCAGTAATTCAACAATCACAAATGGAGATGGATAAAATATCCGCCGTTAAAACAATAGATTCTGAAATAGAAACAATAAACCGCTTGAAAGAGTCTTTAAAGGCAGAAAATCTTACACAGGCTCTTGATTATATGCAGAATTCCAAAGGCAGGATTATTATTACCGGTATGGGAAAATCCGGTCATATCGGCAAAAAAATCGCCGCATCACTTGCGTCAACCGGAACGCCTTCATTCTTTGTTCATCCGGCAGAGGCAAGCCACGGGGATTTGGGAATGATAACGGAAGACGATGTTGTAATTGCAATTTCTAACAGCGGTGAATCAAGAGAGCTGATTGATATATTAAATTACTGCAAAAGGTTTGGTATAAAACTCATTGCCATAACTAAAAATCCGGAAAGCTCTCTGGGAAAAGCCGGCGATGTTATTCTTGAACTCCCTAATAACGGAGAAGCCTGCCCTCTTGGTTTGGCGCCTACAAGTTCAACTACGGCAACATTAGTTCTCGGAGATATTTTAACAATAGGTATGATAGAAAGAAAAGGTTTCTCAAAAGAGGACTTCAACGACAGGCATCCTGGCGGAAAACTAGGTTCTATTCTCAAACGTGTTTCTGATTTAATGCATACAGGTCAAGAAATGCCTATTCTTGACGAAAATTCTAATATGCAGGCAGTATTGCTGGAAATGACTTCAAAACGCTTAGGCTGTGTCGGTTTTATAAACCAGAACGGCGAACTTACAGGCATGCTTACGGACGGCGATTTGAGAAGATGCCTGTCATCAAAAATTCTGGAAGCTAAAGCTATAGATTTGATGACGCGCAATCCAAAAACAATTTCTCCGGATGCAATGACTGCAGAAGCCTTGAAGCTTATGCATGACAAAAAGATTACAAATCTTTTTGTTCTTAAGGACAAAAAGCCGGTCGGCGTTATCCATATCCACGATTTGCTGAATAACGGAGTTGCATAGTAATGAAGCTTGAAGCAGAAAAGAAGTTTGCAGCAGGACTTTCTATTACTTCAAACACCTTGATAATAATTACTAAGATAATTGCCGGCATGGTATCCGGCAGTATAAGTATTATATCAGAGGCTATTCATTCGCTTTCGGACTTTCTGGCATCAGTATTGACCTTTTTCGCCGTAACGCGTTCTGCGGAACCTGCGGATAAGGAACATCCTTTCGGACACGGGAAATATGAAGATATGTCCGGCTTTATCGAAGGCGGTCTGATTATTTTTGCAGGGCTGTATATTATTTATGAAGCTTTTTCAAAGCTGGTTTCCGGCTATACAATGGAAGCTGAGTCAATGCTTGGTATTTATGTTATGGCTTTTGCTGTTATTGCAAATTTTCTGGTAAGCAGGTATCTCTTTTATGTCGCGAAAAAATCGGATTCAGTATCTTTAAGAGCTGATGCAGAACATCTGCAGACCGATATTTTTTCATCTCTGGGTGTACTTATAGGGTTAATTTTAATTAAGATAACAGGACTTGCCATTCTTGACCCGATTATAGCAATAGTTGTCGCCTTAATAATCCTAAAAACCGGATTTTCAATCTCAAAAGAAACTATGAATAACCTGCTCGACGGCTCACTGCCTGCCGGCGACATTGAAGAAATTGAAAATATTCTGCGCCGTAACACAGTAATAAAAGGCTATAAAAATATAAAGGGGCGCAAATCCGGACAATACAAAGAAATAGAACTTACGCTTTTATTCAATCCGGATATGAAAATACTCTGCTGTCACAATGTCTGCGACCAGATAGAAAACGATATAAAAAACAAACTCGGGAATGTAAGTATTAACATACATTCTGAGCCAATGTAACATATTGTATATATAACACTTGTATAAATTAGAAAATGAGTTAAACTGATAATAGAGGTTTAATTATGAGTTCTATATCATCAATAGACACATCCATTTACTCCGGCTTGCTGGAAAGCACAACTGCTACAACCGGCAGAAATGCGCCGGAAGCGCCGGCTGTTCCGACGTATTCATCATCTGAAGCTGAAAATTCACGGGTTGATTTGAATAATTATTATTCAAATATACGACCGGAAGACTTGCTTTCTATGGCAGGCGACAATGTTGTACGCTCTGCGCAGGATTTGGATAATGTAATGGTTTCTGCGCTTCAGAACGGTTATTCAGTACAGGATGCATGCAATATTAAAATGGCTCAAACAGCATACCAGGCAAACTGCGCTGTATATGATTCAATCATTGAAATGTCTGTTTAGTGTAGAAGCAGATACATTTCATTATAAAATCGGAGTATAAAAATAATAATTAATATAAGCAGTATCAGCACTATACCTTGCGGGGATTTCCAGTCAAAGTGTACGTGCAAGTTTTGTACGCGGTTTTTGTATGTATCTATGAAATGTATCAGATAGAAAACGTTAAATAGAACAATATAGTACGGGTTGCTTTCAAGAACCGCATCATAGGTTCTTTCTGTATATTTTTGAATAATTCTCAATACACGGTAAGTCAGTGCAATATAAATAATGCATTGCAGTATTGCAAAAAAGAGCAGATATGCCGGATTTTTGTAGATGAATACAAGGTAAAATCCGCCGTTTACAGCGAGGAGTCCGAACAGCCACAGCAGTTTTAATTTGTCTTTGGAAGCCTGCGCCAGTGTGTTTATGGCTTTTCCGTTAATAAAAAACCATATAGTAGAGAAGAAGCCGAGCGTTAGAATATCAATTGCCAGAAATGGTCCGAGTTCTGTAAACTTTAGGTTCGGAAGCTCCGGCTCTTTAAATAAAGATCCGCAATTTTCGCACCTTATTGCGTTGCTTTCAATAATATTCCCGCAAAACGGGCAGTTAATTTCTTCTGCCATTACGCCCTCTCTCGTTAATTTATTCTACCATATTATATAATCTTTGCGCAATAGTCTGATATGGGGCAAGCTGTACAATTTGGTTTTATCGGCTTGCAGACGTTCTGACCGTGGGTTACAAGGAGTGTATTAATATCAATCCAGTGTTTTACAGGAAGTTTTTCCCTTAGGGCAAACTCTGTTTCTTCCGGATTTTTTGTTTTTATATATCCAAGACGGTTAAAGATCCTATGGACATGAACGTCTACACATATTGCAGGCTTGTTAAAACCTCTTGATAATACGAGATTTGCGGTTTTTCTTCCGACGCCGTTAAACTTTATTAAATCTTCAATCTCATCCGGCACTTTTCCGCCTAACTCCTCGTCAATTATTCGGGAAAGCTCTATAATTTGTTTGGCTTTATTCTCATAAAAGCCGACCGGATAAATTGCCTCTGCAAGCTCTTTTACCCCGACATTTTTCATTTCTTTCGGAGTTTTTGCAAGCTTAAGCATCCTTAATGTAGCGGGGTATGTTGTTTTGTCATTTGTTCTAAGGCTTAATATGCAGGATATTAAAACCAAATACGGATCATTAAAACTGTCCATCAAATGTACAAAATTGCTCATCGGCTGTTTTGCTTCTTTGAGTTTAGCTACGATTATATCTATATTACAGTCTGTTTTAGCCGGCATTTTATATACTCCTTATAATATCGTATACTAAGCATAAAATATCTACAAGTTGATAATGCCGGAAAAGATTGCTTAATATTTAAGCGGTAGAGTATGCAAAATTTAACAGAAATTTTTGCTATTAAGACTCCCTCTCATGTAAGACACTGCTGTCTAGGATAATTTTAGGAGTTAAAAATACAAACCAAATATCATTATAGAACCCATCCCTGCTTAGCAAAGATTTCGCCCCTGTCTTGGATTTGCTCCACGCTCACAGAGTTTCGCCTTTAAGCTCAATCTGCTTAGTCTGCTTCATTTAAACCAGCCCCCACCCGAATTTCTAAGCTCACTAACGTTCTCTAAGAAATTCTACCCTCCCCCATGGAGAGGGCAGCCTCCATGCTTGGCGTTGCATCCCCTCGCCCCTTGCGGGAGAGGGCAGAATTTCAAGTTGAGCTTAAGCGAAACTTAGAAATTCGGGTGAGGGGTCTTTTTATGTCCAAACATCTTGTAACACTCGGTAAATGCAGAGATGTAGCAGTATACGGAGTTTATTTATGAATTTATCATGGACAGTAGTGTCATGTAAGGCGAAGGCTGGGATGGTGTAAACCCTAAATCACTTTTACATCTTTTCCGGTGCTGATACAGCCAGAATATCAAGCGCGTTTTTCAACGTTGTCTTAATTGCAACCATAAGCGCTAAACGTGATTTCATTAATTCTTTATCATCACAGATTACTCTGTTTGAGTTGTAGAAAGAATGAAATTCTGATGCAAGCTCTTGAACATAACGGCAGATTGTATAAACCGTTCTGTTTTGAGCAGACAGTACAATGACTGATTTGAATTCTTCCAGTTTTAAAATAAGCGCTTTTGCACTGTCAGCAGTCTTAAGAATTATGTTTTTATCAAAGTTTTTGACTAAATCATCCAATTCTTCCGGTGTCATCGGTGCAGGCGATTTTTCTCCTGTTTCCGGATTCAGTCTTTCATTGACAGCGTTTCTTAAAATAGAGCATACACGCGCATATGCATATTGAACGTAAAATACCGGATTTTCATCTGTAGAGCGCTTAGCAAGTTCAATATCAAAATCAAGCGTCATATCAATATTTCGCATTTCCATCCAGTAACGCGTTGCATCAATTCCGACTTCTTCTATCAAGTCATCCAGTGTTACCATGTTTTTGCGTTTGCCCATTCTGACTTCTTCTCCGTTAACAACAAGGTTAACAAGCTGTCCGAGAAGAATTTCAAGCTTGTCCGGATTATATCCTAAAGCTTCAAGAGATGCTTTGACGCGCGCAACATATCCGTGATGGTCTGCGCCCCAAATATTGATGAGTCTGTCAAAACCACGGTTGAATTTATCTGCGTGGTATGCGATATCTGCTGTTAAGTATGTGTTAGAACCGTCAGCTTTTTTGATAACCCTGTCCTGGTCATCTCCAAATTCTGATGATTTAAACCACATAGCGCCGTCTTGTTCATACAGCATATCTTTTGCCATAAGAGCTTTATAGCTTTCTTCCACTTTTCCGGATTTGTGAAGTTCCAGTTCTGAATAGAAGTTGTCAAAATGTACTCTGAATTCTTCAAGCAGTTTTTTCTGGCATTCTTCCATTTCTTTTTTTGCAAAGTCAGAAAGTACTTGTACATCAAGTTTATCAGCAGTAATATTCGGGTTTTGCTCAATGTATTTTTTTGCAACAGGTATTAAATAATCTCCCGGGTAGTAATTTTTTCTTTCAATTTCATCAGTCGGGAAATCAATATTTTCGCCGAGTTCTTGACGGACTCTTATCTTAAGGGAATTCCCGAGCTTTTGAATCTGGCTTCCGGCATCGTTAATATAAAATTCTTGATAAACCTCGTGTCCGTAGAATTTTAAAAGGTTTGCCAGAGCGCTTCCCATAGCAGCCCAGCGTCCGTGTCCTATGTGAAAAGGACCCGTGGGGTTTGCTGAAACATATTCAAGCAAGATTTTTTCTTTTTCAATTTTTTCCGGACGTCCGTAGTTTTCTTTCTTTTGCAGAATCTCTTCTATTGCATCTGCCAGAAGAATATTTTCTATTTTAAAGTTGATGAATCCGCCTGCAACAGATACAGTGTAATTTTTCTTTGAAAGATTTTCAACAATTGCATTTGCAATCATAGGCGGTGCAATTTTAGCCGTACGGGCAAGTGATGAAACATTAACGGCAAAATCCCCGAAATCCGGATTTTTAGGCTTTTCAATAATTAGCGAGCCTCTTTGGTATTCGCCTGCCTGTCCGAGTTTATTATTTTTTATCGCTTCTAATATTGCGTTTTCAACTTCATTTAAGAAAAAATCTTTTAACATTTTCATTCCTCTCATATTCTATTTATCCACTAGTATAAGATAAACAGGGAGAAATGTATATGTTATTCAACAATATCGTTTATATCTTTATCAAGTTTTTTCAAAATATTTTCAACGGAATCTTTGTTAAGAAGCGCTGATTGAACTGCTGTATTAACGAGTGTATTAATTTCTTTCTGATTGCGTCTTTGTTTTAATTGAGGTGTTATTCTGGATATTTGTTTTGCACTTATTGAGCGCGCTTTAGATTCAAGAGTAGAGTAGTCGTTATAAAAACTGTCGCTCAAAGCCTCATTATTTGTTGCAATAACGTTTGTCATTTTTGCCAGTTCAAGCTGATTTTGAGCGTTTGTTAAATAAAGGCAGAAATCAAGCGCTTCTTTTTTATGCTTTGCCCTTACCGGTATTACAAAATTCATAACGGAAAAGTCATTTTGCCCGACAGGACCTTTTATCTGCTCTATGACATCGGTTTTTTCATAAATTGACGGCGCGTTTTCTTTTATCATAGTCAAAAAGTTTGCGCCCCCTTGAAAGAAGACAATTTTGCCTGCCATGTATTGTTCAAGCGCTTCTCTTAGTGTGAAAGTTATACTCTCTTTGGGGATTAAATCTTTCTGGTATAAGTTTTTGTACATCTCAAAAACAGGCTCTGCCTGCGTGTAGTCGTCAGTTATGCCGTATTTATTCAAAATCTTTACCATTGTATCGTTTTCTGTAATTGTCGGCAGATAGGCATAAGCGCTGGTGTTATTTTTAACTTTTTCTGATATAGCACCGAGTTCTTTATAGGTTTTGGGGAGTCTTATTATACCGGATTTGTCAAAGAGTTCTTTGTTGTATATTGTAATTGCGCTTGTTGCGTACCAGGGGATTGAATAGAGCTTATCATTGTATTTTAGCGCGTTTATAATTTCCGGATTAAAGTCTGAGACGGCTTCTTCATCAATTTCCTGCAGTGTTCCTTTTTGTGCAAGGAGTGCGGAAAAATCGGGATTTAGATTTATTAAATCCGGCGGGTTGTCTGTCATAACTGATGCGAGAGTCCGTTTTTCTCCTTCCGAAAACGGAACATCAATCCATTTAATTTGAATATTCGGATGAGTTTTTTCATAACTGCGGATAATTTTATACATATAGTCCGCATAATCACCCATCTGCAGAGTCCAGAAGGTCACTTCTTTTGTACGGGCATCCTCTCTGATTGAACAGGCTGTCAGAGTTAACACAGATAAAAATATGATAAATAGTGTAATAATTTTTTTCATAGGATTAAGCCCTCCTCCCCGCAGAAATTATCGGCTTTTATCAGCTTTTTATATCCGCATTCAAATTCAAATCAATGTATTTGAAAGTGTTTGTAACAATTCCCGGAGGGAAGTTGTATACATTGTTGCAGGGGGTAATTTTTAAAATAGAGTTGGAATTATCAACCCCTGCAATGGTTGCAAGATACTTATTTTTATTAACACTAAAAATCACATAACCGTTGTATGTCTGGACTTCATCAATTAGGAATCTGTTTGCGGAAAGGGATGCAAGAGTTAGGTAGAACAATTTTTCTTTGTTCACGGCAAACAGTTTTGTGCAGTCTTCAAACATAACATTTTGCGGTACTGTAGCGGGCTGTATTTCTTCTGCAGAAAATACAAGGGGGCAAATAAGCAATGCAGATAACAAAACGAACTTTTTCATATTTTCTCCTATTTTTCTTCATATTATCATGTTTTTTCTGCTTCTAACTCATATATAAATAGTATTATTTTTTTACGGTATCAGCCGTATATGGTAAACCATAGATTTATCGCATCAAATTGAGATAAAAAACTCAAGCTTCATACATAAACAGTATTCAATCTATTTAAAATATGGTATAATTTCCATAAAGAACGGAAAGAAATGCAGGCTTGGCTTTTCTAACTCCGGCAATAACTAAAAATATCCCGAGGAGAAACAATGTTACAAGAAGCAACAAGAGCGATAAATTCAGCATTTAATAACAGCTTTATCAAAAAATTGAGCCAGTATCTTCACGATTGTGTAAGAGAAGAGGTTAAAAGCTCTACTTTCAGAAACTTGAAAGCTGATAAAGATAATAAATGGATATTTCTGCAGGAAGAGGATACTCTGTTTACCGAGGGTTTGGAATATATCCGCCTTGAGGGGTCCGACCCTAAGCTTACTGAACTTATGATTCAGTCAGAAACAAGCCAGAAGGATAAATATTTGATTTACGGCTATATTTTTATAACTGGAAAATCAAAATCCGGCAGAAAAAATGAATTCCTTACTCCGCTTCTTTATGCACCATGCAGACTCGAAAGAAACGGCGTAAATATAAACTGCATGCTTACAGATGAATTTATTTCGTTAAATACAGGCGCTCTGACTGCTCTTATGAAAAAGAGCGATGATGAGGATGAGACAGAGCAGCTTCTTGAAGGGCTTCTTGATGTTGTACCGTCAACTCCGATTACGCAGGAAAAGCTGGATATATTCTTGACTACTCTAAAATCAATTATTCCGGATATTGATGTGTCTTTAAATCCTGCAGTAAAGGTTGAAGAAGATAATATTGCAAAAGATTTCTACAATGAAAAAGTAACTTCCGAAAACATTGATGAAATTATAGAGGAAGAAGAAAACGCCAAAAAAGCTTCAATAAAACTGGACAAAATAAGTCTTACTAAACAATGCGCTATTATTTTAACAAAACGTCCTGCTGTTACGGCGGGCGTTTTGCATGAACTTACACAGATTGCGGAAAAGCCGAGCGGATTGTATCGGGAAACAGTATTAAATTTGATTAACGAAGAGTATACGCAGTCAAAGCCGACTGATACACAGCAAAAGACTCTTGCAGACTTTTTCCCAGTTACTCCTCTATCTCTTTCTGATGCTCAGCTGAATGTTATAAAACATGTTGAAAATGCACGTCTGGTATCAGTTTTCGGACCTCCGGGAACAGGTAAATCCCAGACAATTGTAAACCTTGTAGCGCATCTTATTGCAAACGGCAAGACGGTTCTTGTCGCATCACGCATGGATAAGGCTGTTGATGTTGTAGCAGAAAGGCTTAATGAACTCGGCGCGCCTTTCCTTGCCTTGAGAGCAGGACGGCTGAATTATCAACGGGAATTAAGTATGCAGTTACAGGATCTTCTTGCCAATAAAGTCGATTTAGACGAAGGTGCTGAAAATTCTATTCTCTGTGATGTTTCAGATATGGAAAATCTGCTCAAAGCAATTAATGATTTAGAAAAGAAATCAGAAAAAATCATTAAACTTGAGGGCGAATGGACTGAACTTAAAGGGCAGATTGATTTGGAAAAATCAATGCATATGAACCCTAAGTTTATTAAAAATGTTTTAAAAGAAGATGAAATTACGACCGTTGAAAACTCAATCAAGGCTTTGAGCGAAAATATTGAAAAATCCGGTTTCTGGTCCGGCATAAAAAATATGTCCGCAATCGGAAACTTGAAGAAAATTCTTAAAATAAATAATTTTGATGTTAATAATGAAAATCTTTCAATCCTTCAAAATGAGCTTGAATATGCAAAACTCATCTGCAAGGCAAGAAAAATTGAAACAGAAATTCAGACAACAGGCAATGTTCATATTTTATCTGAACAAATCAGAAATATGAAACAGAAACAGAGACGCCTTGCTATAGATATTCTAAAAACAAAGCGCAGACAGGCATTAAAAGGCTTGATGCAGGATCCTGTAAAAAGACAGCGCCTTTTTGTCCATTCAAAATCGCTGGTTGAGAGGAAAAAGAATCTTCAGAACAGACTTCTTGAAACAGAAGATTTTAAACCTCTTCTTGAGGCTTTTCCCTGCTGGTGCGTGACAACTTATGCAGTATCCGGCTCACTCCCTATGAAACCGGGATTGTTTGATGTCGTAATCATTGATGAAGCTTCTCAATGCGATATTGCAAGCTGTTTCCCGATACTTTACAGAGCTAAAAAAGCCGTAGTAGTAGGGGATGACAAACAGTTACCGCATCTTTCATTCCTGGAAAAGGCTAAAGAACAGTCATTTATGTCACAGTATGGTATAAATGACAGATACCAGCTGATGTGGCGTTTCAGAACAAATTCAATGTTTGATTTGGCGAATTATTATTCAATGCATCCGGTTCTGCTTGATGAACATTTTAGAAGCTTACCGCCTATTATAAATTTCTCAAACAAAGAGTTCTACGGCGGAAGGATAAAAGTTATGCGCCGGAATGACTATACTAAAAAGGTTCTTGAAGCTGTAGTTGTGCCGGATGGGAAAGTGGACTTTGATGCAACGAGAAATCTGCCGGAAATAGAGGCTCTTGTTAAAAGACTTCATGAGATTGTTGTAGAAGATGAACGGAAGGTGAGCGAGGGCAAAGCGCCGGTAAGCATCGGCGTAATATCTCCGTTTAGGGCGCAGGTTGAACAGTTAAAATCTTCTATTTCAAAGGTTTTGTCAGAGCATATGATAGAAAAACACCAGATAGAAGTCGGTACCGCGCATACTTTCCAGGGCGATGAAAGAGATATTATTCTTGCATCCTGGGCGTATGCAAATAACAGCTTCCCGCAGAGCTTGATATTTTTACAGAAACCGAATCTGTTTAATGTAGCAATTACAAGGGCGCGTTATCAGATGATTAATTTTATTTCTAAAAATCCGCGTGAGCTTCCGGAAGGGCTTTTGAGAAGTTATTTCGGTTATATTGAAGAATATGAAAACAGATTTGCTTTGAGAAACTCCGATGATTTTGACGAAAATATTTATAAAAACGCATTTGAAAAAGAAGTAGCTGACGCTTTTAGAGAAATGGGGCACGAGGTTCTTTGCGGTGTAGAGATTGCGGGGCTGAGCGCTGACTTGCTTGTGGATAACAAGTTTGTTATAGAATGCGACGGAGTAGAGGATAAAACTCCTTGTAAAGTCTCTAATATGAAAAAACAAGCAATAATAGAGCGTTCCGGCTTAAAAGTTTCCAGAATATCCAAAAGAGAATGGCAGTATTCTCCCAAAGCCTGCATTGACAGAGTGATAAATAGTAATCTTTGAAATACAATACCAATGACATAGTAGAATATTGTGTAAGCTTTTACCTTGAGGATAGAGTTTTGAGTGTTGCTACATTAATTTAATGTTACGAAATGTAACAAAATTCATTAAACCTCTAAAGTTTTTAACGCAAAAAGCCGTAATACATCATGTAAGATTAAAACATCTAATGTAGCACAATTCCAATTGTGTTTCATTGTGGAAAAAGTAAGGAAAGGAGTAT
>CALVBN010000018.1 GCA_944325785.1 Candidatus Gastranaerophilales bacterium
TTTAATATTTTAAATTTATGTTGCCCAAAATAATCAAACCATCTGTAACAAGAAATCAAACCATGTGTTCTTTTACAGAAGAAGAATTCAGAGATGGGTATGATGTATTAGTTTTAAATAATGATAGAATTTTAATTACCGGTGGTTATAACATTTCTGAGGGAGGTTCAAAGCCTGCAGTTAACATTTTAATATATGATATTAAAACTAATAAATTAAGCAAAGCTTCTCAAGATTTTAAATATACATATCTTATCTTTTAAATGATGGAAGTGTGTTAGTGTCCGGCTTGAATCTTCATTTGCCGTTATTTGATAATATAGTAGAAAAAATTAGTTTTAAATAAATTAATACACTGTCGTCAGACTTTTCGTATAACTAGCTGGATAAAATTAAACCTGCTAGATTAAAATAACTTTGCATTCATATATATCTCTTTAAAATATTTATTAACAACCGGCAAAAAAAATTTTTACGTGATTTATATAAAATAAGAAAGGTGTTTATATGGAAAACAGGATTTCTTTTAAAGCTTCTATATCATCTCAGATGGTTGGCAAACTATACCGCCAGCTTCCTCAAAAAACGGATAGGAAAAAAACGGCAACCGCACTAAAAAAACAGCTTGAAAATATTAAAAATTGGGGGACAAATGATTCAGAAATCGTTGTTACAAAAAATCCGCGGGGAACTTTCTGTTTAGGGCTTAAATATAATGTAACACCTGCGATTTCTTTTACCTGGGCAATAAAGGGACTAAGTGGCAGAACTGAGCTTTCACAATTTTTAGCGTTAAAAAAAGAGCATATTTTGAATACTGAAGCGACAATCAAATATTTGCATGCAAAATATGGAAGCGGCATTTTTAAACTTACAAAATAATATTAGCCTGTCTAGTACTTAGGGTTTATTAATCGTATTTATTATCCTTTTGGTTATAACTAAGTCATTCTGCAGGTATGGTTCTATCGGCGCTGTCAGTTTGTCTTTATTTTCAAAATTTAAGTTTAATTCTGTCGGGATTGTCAGATAAAAATCTGTCAAATAATATCTCCCGTTTGCATCCAATATACCGGAATACTTTGAATATCCATCTTTTCCGTAAAGGATATCCTGTATATTTTTTGCTTTCTTTATACCTTCAATATCCTGTCTTTTTCTTTGTTGTGAATATTTATACGTATTGTCTTGCGGAGAATATATTTTTTCAAGGCTTGGTGTCATTAAGGGTCTCGTATCAATATATGACAAATAAATCCTGCAGGAATTGATAAGCCTGTCTATTTGAAACTCTCCTTTTATGTACTTTCTCTCGCCGTTATAATCATTTTGATACATAACTTTTAGTTTTTCAAAGATTTCATCATCAAGTTTTCTCAAATCGCGTTCTTGAAACCCTTCTGTTCCTTTGCTGTCGTTGGCAGATGCACGGTGTATGAATGTTAATTTTCGTTTTTTTATTAGCGGTGTGAATGTAAAAAGAACATTTGCCATTCTTGTTGTATACAAATCTCTGAAATTTTTGGCTCTTTCTATTTCTTTCAAATTCTCCAGTTCTACTTCCTTTACATGCAGTATATGATAAGGATTTATTGATAAATTGAACAGGATAATGCCGTTTTTATTTTTTGGGTTTTTATAAAAACCGGCATATTTTTCCGCCCTCGCCTGTGCCTTTTTATTCCGCGGACTCCAGCCCGCTGTATCAAAAATATTTTTTAATCTGAATGCTTTTGCCAGTCTGTTTGAAATATCAATAAAGTCATGTTCCATCCCTTGATTGTCAGTCAATACAATATCAATACAGTCCGCATCGTGAAACATTGTCATATAAGGATGTTGGTTTTTGTGGTTTCTTGTAATCGGAAATCCGAGACGCTTGTTTAATTCACTGAAACCTTCGGTCAAGCTCTCAAAATCGTTCCAGCTCATTTTGTTTATGTGTTTTTCATCTTCTCTGATAGGAGGTTTTCCGCCAGCATAACAGTGAAAGCAGCGGTTATGACATCCCCTTATTATTGTGGTTTCTGTTATTGTCTGAGCTATAAAAGCTATCTCTTTCATATTCAAACCTTTAAATACCTTTATTCCTTCTTGAATTCCGTCAAGAAGGTTTAAATCAAAATCGGTTATTTCGGTTTTTTTGAATCCGCTGTTTATTATTTCTTTTGTATCAAGGTAAGCTCTTGCTTTGTAAAATTTCTGTGAATATTGAGCAAGCGGAAAACTCCCCTTAAACACAGGCAGTTCCGTTGTTTTTGCATCAGTCTGCGGAGCTGTAATCTTTTTAGTATTTATATTTGTCTGGTAAAATTTAATATTTTGAATAGAATCGATACGCATATATACATTAAACCGCGTAAAAAAAATTTTTGCTATCATTTTTGTAATTTGTATATGCGTATGATTTAATAAAATATATGAACATAGCACCAATCAGATTACATTCAGCTAATTTTAAAAGTTATAATAAACTCGACTCAAAGACCGGCTTATCGGCAAGTACATCTTTTTACCATGATTTTCCGGTGTTGAAAAAATCGGCTGAAATTATTGAAAAGGAGTTTCCTAACGGCACTGATATTTTAATTTATGCAGGCTCTAACGGCGAAGAAGCTCTTTCAACGGCATCGCTTCTAAAAGACCCTAAAAAATATAATATTTTTTCGATAGATATTTTTAAAGAAGCTGTTGATTTTGCAAAACGCGGTATATACGGGATTCATCCGCTGGCTGAGGACGGTTTTTTGATTAATAAGAATAAAACAAACGGAGAAAAATACTTAACCAGCGTTTTTTACAAGAATTTTAAAGAAACAAAACAGCCAAAAGAGAGTCTAGACAACTTAACAGACATGATTTTTTCTTTAAGGCTCGGAAGTGAAGAATTGTTTCCGCAAAAATATTTCAGCCCGCAGGATTCTATAAAAAGAAACGTTCATTTTATAGAAGGTGATATTCGGGATATTTCTGCACTGCAAACTCCTTACAAAAAAGCAGGCGCAATATTTTTTAGAAATGCTCTCTATCATATTACGCAGAACGATTTGACAGGTGTGATGAAATACGGCGATTCGCCAAACTTAACCCTAAATAAACAGCAGGTTTTGGATGATTTGGTAAAAAGGGTTTATGACAAGTTGGATATAGGCGGTATATTTGTTCTGGGCAGTCACTTGCAGGAACATTTGTATATTGCAGATAAATCGGTTCCGCAGGATAAGACAGTAATTGCCGATAGAGCAAGAAACATAAGATATATGAGCTATCCACCGCACATAATGGCATTAAATAAAATCGGAGGGTTTAAGCCATTATTTGAGGCAGAAATTAAGGGTATGGGAAACAGCATTAAGCTTCCTCTTATCTGGCAGAAAGTAAAATAAAAGTTTTATTGCAATTAGATATTCTTTAGATTATTATTGGAATATTAAGGAGAAAGCGTATGCAGGATTGTATTTTTTGCAAGATTATAAACGGCGATTTTAATACCGAATTTGTTTTAGAGAATGAAGATGCAGTCGTTTTCAAAGACATTAATCCAAAAGCGGATACACATTTACTAGTAGTTCCTAGAAAGCATGTAGAATCGCTGAATGAATTGGATGACGAGGCTTTATTAGGCAGACTTATGATGACGGTAAAAGAGGCTGCAAAAAAATCAGGGCTTAAATCATACAGAACAGTCATTAATACTGGAAAAGAGGCAGGGCAGGAAGTTTTCCACCTGCATATACATATATTAGCGGGGAATATAAGATTATGACAGAATTCTATAAAGAAATTACGCCGGCAGGCTTTGGAATTGCAATAAAAAAGAAAGAAGTTTTATTTTCTGAACAATCACCTTTTCAAAAGGTTGAAATTTTTGATACTGATTCGATTCTCGGACGTGTTCTGACAATTGATGATTTGATGATGACAACAGAAGGGGATGAATATCATTATCACGAAATGATTGCACATATTCCTATGATGCATCATAAGGCGCCAAAGACAGTCCTTGTAATCGGCGGCGGCGACGGCGGTACTGTAAGAGAAGTTCTAAAACATGATACGGTTGAAAAGGTTGTTCTTTGCGAAATTGACGGAATGGTTATTGATGCATGCAAAAAATATCTTCCGACAATATCCTGCGAGCTTGATAATCCTAAATGCGAGATATTAGTGCAGGATGCTATTGAATATATTAAAGACAAAAAGAATATGTTTGATATTGTGCTTATAGATTCAACGGATCCTTTGGGACCAGGGGAAGGTTTGTTTACTGAAGAATTCTATACAAATGTTAAAAATTCTCTGAAAGAGGGCGGAATTATGTGCGCTCAATCAGAATCCCCTTTTGTTAATAAGGAAGAAATCAAGAAGATGTACAATCTCTTAAGAAAGGTTTTCCCTATCTGCTCAACATTTACGTCAAATATTCCGACCTATCCGGGCGGATACTGGGCTTGGGCATTCTGTTCTAAAACGGTTAAACCGCTTTCTTACTGGGATGAAAGAAGAGGAAACGAAATAACAAAAACTTGCAAAATCTATAATAAAGATTATCATAATGCAAGATTTGCGCTTCCAAATTACTTGAAAGAATTATTATAAGCTTTTTGCTTGAATATAAAATTTTAAAATTAGCCAAAAAAACTTAGGGCGGGGAATATGCAAATGCATCCGCCCTTTTTATTCTGTTAATATCTTTGAAATTAAACAAAGTGCAAGCACGCGATTTATGAGAAGGGGGATGTAACACAAAGCAGGGTAGGGTGGGTAAAGCCTCTTCACATGCGTGATTATAAGTTATTTTGAGCGTTGCGTACCCACCAAAATCAAAATCAAAAACGGTGGGTACGTCATACATAGTTAAATGTAAACTTTTCCCTGTTTTAATGCAACTTTACCCACCCTACGGAATCTATACTGCAGAATCTATACTCTCAAATCAAAGATTTCTTTAGCCTGCTTTTTGCTTAATACCTTAGCTCCGCCGAGCAATTGCGTATTTAATACAACCTGCGCATATGTTTCTGCCAACTCAAGCTTCATATAGGCATCCTCTATTGTGCTTGATGCCGTGATAAATCCGTGGTTAGCCATAAGAACCGCGTCATATTCATCAAAATATTTTGCAGTATTATAAACAAGCTCCATAGAGGAAGGCAATGCGTATTCTGCAAGTGGAATTCCTCCAAAGTAAAAAACATTCTCTGCCATAACAGGCTCCATTAAATCTTTGCCTGCAGATGCAAAACTGCTTAAATACGGAGAATGAACGTGTATTATAAAATTTATGTCTTGACGTTTTTTATAAATTTCTATGTGCAGAAATTTTTCACTGGAAGGCTTTTTACCCTCTTCCAGAGATTGACCGCTAAAATTCGTATAGACAATTTCATCTTCTTTTAAATATCCGTTTGCGGAACCTGAAACCGTTATCAGCATCCCATCTTCAAATCTAGCTGAGATATTCCCGGAATATCCGGGGGAATAGTTTTTTTCTCCGCATCTTCTGCCGTATTCTACAATTTTTGATATCAAATCTTCTCTACAATACATCTTCCACCGTCTTTATATCTTCCACAACAGCATGCTGTAAAGGCGCCTGTTTGGAATTTTGGAATTCATTTTCATCCTCATCCTTAATTTCATCTTTCTTTTGAGCCTTTTTATCCTGTTTTATTTCTAATTTGTCATAATCAACATGTGTGCCTTTAGCATCCATCATAACTTCTACGGTGAAGAATGTATTTTCTCTTATAAAATCATAGCCGAGGTGGAATTTAATATCCTCCGGACCAACGGATATGTAGAATGAATTTTCCTGGAAAGCCCTGTCATTCGGGGAGTCTCCGGATAAGTTAATAGAACCGAACCAAGAGAGTGTTAAATATCGATTCAGTCTTATATATTCTCTTATGTATACGTTCGATTTACCATATCTGTATGCATCAAAAACCGGTAACGGAGAATTGTCATCATAGACAGATTGGAAATATCCGATATCCTGCATCCATCTTTTATATTGGGTATGCATTCTCGGACCAAGACGACCGATTATCTGAGTATCACCGGTTCCATAAAGAGAAGCGGCAAATTGTGATGATATATCAATAGAGAATGCGGTCTGCTTTTCCTCATTTCTATAACGGAAAATATTTTGATCTGCCTGCGCCATATATCTTGTACGAAGAGTTCCGATTTGCGAACCGCTTAAACTTCTAAAGTTAACGTCCTCTTCAATATCGTGGTAGTAACCTAAATCAAGACGATGTGCAAAGCTGGAGGCATGACCTTTTAGAAGGAAGTTAGAACTTGCATATCCTTTTTCATACACTAAATCAATACCGTATTTTGGTCTGCGCCGTCCTAAGAACCATTCATTCATATAATCATTCATACCGTATTGCAGGTATAAATTATCATCTAATCTTTGTTTACCTCTGATTAAAAATTTGCTGTCAGCTGTACCATATGCGACCTGTGTTTGGTTTACGGAACTGCTGAAACGTCCGATACCGCCGATACCGAAACCGTGGTTGTAATTTAAAATCGGTATCGCTTTCAATACAGAGCCTCTCGGCAGTTCAAATACAAAGCCCGGACCAATATACATACCCAGACCGCGGAAAGAACCTAATTCCCAAGAATTTGTTTCGCCGTAATCATGGTTTTTGTTTGTATATACTTTCAGAGCCGGTATTTTAACAATTTTTCGTCCGCCCTTAAATACAGTGGCACGTTTAATAGCTAAGACCTCTAAATCACCCTTTTGAGTAATTTTCAACTCTTTTGCCTTCACTCTGACAATGCCTTTTTCCATATCGCTTGTCAATGTTTCATCTTTAGGGACAATCATACTTGACATCCACGGACCTGCCCTTCCTGTACGGAAGTTTACAGGGAAGGACTCATCGACAGAAATGGAACCATCCTCCTGTACAATTTTATCGCCGTATACGTATCCTTTTTTAGCCTTGATATCAATTGTTGCTGTTGTTGTAATCGGGTTTTCAATTAAAGCATTTTCTTCGTTTAAGTCGACGAAAATATAATCGCCTGTGATTGTCTGCCCATTTTTAAGGATTTTAACGTTGCCTTCTGCTTTAATCGTATTATTCATACGGTCGTATGTTATTTTATCAGCCTTAACAACAGTTCCCTGCTTTACAAACTCAACGTTTACATTACCTGTTGCGACAACGCAGTAGGTGTCAGAATCATAGTCCATGTTTTCACAGTCAAGAATTATATTTTCTGAATCTTTTTGTTCCTGTTCTTTTTGTTTTTTAGATTTTTTATTCCAGAAGTGTTTGAACTTCTTTTGTTCAGAAACCGCTTGTTCATCAGCTTCAAAACCATCCGGCATCATTTCTTCATCAAAATTTTCTTCCAAATCTTTAGAAGCATATTCTGAAGTTTCCGCTTCTACAGCATATATATCATCTTCCTGCGGAGCGGTAGGCGCAAGCTGGTAATTCTTTTCGTTGCGTTCCTTTAATTTTTTCTTCATTATTAAACGCAATTTTTTTACTGGAGGGGTTGTCGGCGTCCGGTTTGGCTGATTAGATTTATCCTCTGCCTGCTGGGTAAAAGCCGGAGGTGTAAAAAACGCATCACCGGTAAAATCTGCCGGATCAACGAATGAGTATTCTGCAAAGGCGGTGTTTGCAGTAAATATAGAAGCTACTATTAATGTTAATGTTTTCTTATTCAATTTCATATAACCTTAGATATAATTTAACGGATTATTTGGCTGACCGTTTACCCTTACTTCAAAGTGGCAGTGAGGTCCGGTGCTGTATCCGGTTGTGCCTTCATAACCCAATACCTGCCCTTTGGAGACTCTTTGCCCGTTGCTTACAGCAATAGAGTTCATATGGGCATACAGTGTTGTTATCGGCTTGCCGTTAACAATACCGTGTTCAAGTATAACAACCTTGCCGTACCCGCCATACCATCCTGAATAAATAACTTTTCCGGAGTTAGAGGCTCTTATTGCTCCTAAGTTTGGCCCGCCGATATCAACTCCTGAGTGGAAAGACTTGCTGTTAAATATCGGATGGGTTCTCCAGCCGAAAGGCGACGTAATACGACCTTGTATAGGCTTAATAAAACCGGATGCGACCTGTACATCTTTGTCTTTAGCCGTTTTATTTATATAAGAGCCAATACTTGCAGACTGCTTGGCAAGCTCTTTTTCGGCCCTTTCATATGCTACGCGGTCTGTGCGCAGCTTATTAATCATGCTTTCATTTTTTGCAATTGCTTTTTGAATATACTGCTGCTGTGAATTTATAGATGCAACAGAACGTTCTAGATTTCTTTTTCTGGCTTCAATGTTGTATTTAAGCAATGCGATTTCCTGTGCCTTTTTCTTAGCAGCAGCCATGCGCTCATAGTCGTCTTTCAGAATTATTTTCTGGAAATAAACTCTGTCAACAAGCATATTAATATCTTCAGATGTTATCAACAGTTCAAAGAATGCTTTTCTCTGAGATTTAAAAACTTTTCTTATGTGTCCGGCAAGTACAGTATTCAGACTGTTATATTCTGCAGCTGCTTTATCAAGCTGTGCCTGCATGCCGTACAATTCTTTTTGTGCTGATACAATTTGAGTTTTGGACTGCTGTAAGTTTGTTGTTGCATTTTCTAATTTCTGCTGGTTTTTGTACAGCTTGTTTGTTTCAAGACTTTCAAGCCATTTTAGGTGTTTTATTTTGGCACGGGTTTGTTTCTTTTGGGTTTCTATATCTTGAGAGGCATAAGAATAAGAACACATAAATGTGTTAAAAATAATTGCAAAAAATATTAAAACATTTAATATTTTTATTACCTTTTTCAAGCGCCCCCCGAACTATTTACCAAGGCTTGGAAGAATTAACAGCACTCCCATTCCGAAAGTCCATATTATAAATGATACTGCTATAAGACCAACTATCAATTTCTTATGCTGCCTAAAAAAATCCATTTCCACCTCACTTATTACATTTTAATACAAAAACTCTCTAATGACAATTTTAATAAAATATTTTTACAAAGAAGCAGATTTATGGAAAGAAATTTATGCGATATTTTATTTAAATAGCATCTATAATTTGTGTATTTAATTTTCTCCGTTTGCTTTCTGCCTCTTTCAGGGCATTATTTTCTTTTATTAAACCTCTGCTTAATAAAAACTCATCGTCTTTTAGCGGAGAAATCTCTTGATAATTAAAATATTCTGTTTGATGAGGATTTTTGGGGAATAATTTTTGCCAAAAACTTTTTTTAGGGGCTTTGTCTAAAGGTTTAGAAATTTTATCAATAAAAGCTTCCGGACTTATGTTAGCAAATTTTCCCCAAAGACGTGATGAAAACCACATGGATTTTTTTGTCTGCTTTGTAGACAAATCTACAATATCAAGGATTAAAAGATGCTGCATAAAATCTTTATCTTTAGGCATAAACCTAACTAAGACATCCTCTTTTTCTGCAATAGATTGAATATATTTATTGTTGTACACAGCATTTTTAATATTCTTGTTATTTGCAATGCTGTTTGGCTCTTTAGGAAAATATAGAGCTTTCATTGCTGTGCTGTTATTATTTAATTTTTTAATTTGCATTAATTTCCCCCTTTAAGCTAACCTATGTACAATAAACAGACATATACCTATTATTGCAAGTCCGCCCAGAAATAGAATTAAAAGAAAATAGACTGCCTTCGCAAATAATCACCATTTGCAGGTATTTCTCTGCGAACCGGAATACTCACAATACAATAAACAATAGCTAAAAAAAATACTACTAGCAAGTTGTTCTTTTCTTCTAAATACAATTTCTTAAAAACCCTGCACACTTCGACGAAAAAAAGGGAGCCTGCAATAGCGAGAATTATAGCTGCCCCGTGTGCCTCTTTATTAAATTGAATAATGTCTTCTATAAGTTTTTCCATTTATTTCTTCTCTTACAAGCATAAATTCGAGTTTTAATTTATTTTATGCAAACTTAACTTCAATATCAGCACCCAGACCTCTTAAATTTTGCAATATCTTTACAAATATTAAAAATCAAGCATGTAAAAAAGAATGATTAAGCATCTTGTTTACTTTTTATTACTAGCAATGGTAAACCAATGCATAGACCAATAACCGGTATCGCCCATATTATTAAAAGCCATTGTTTCCATTTTATATCCCGTAATCTTTTGCTCGCGGTAAATAAACTTGCAGAAAAAATCAAAAATAAGAGCAGTGCCAGCAATATTACCGTATATTCAAAATTGCACAATTTAAGAATAAAAACTGTCATAAAAAAAAGAAACAGAATTACGACTTTAGTGATTAAATAAGAACAGCGTCCGATTTTACCAGTAAAAGAGAATGGATTATTATTTATATCTAAGTCAATATCAGTACTAGAATTGTTTTGCATTTTTAACTTAACAAGCATAACTAAAAGACTCATCAAGTAATATATAGTCGTTGCACCGGCTGATAGAACTATATACTTGCTGATTGCATCTTGGAATGGCATTTGATAATAAGTACAAGCAATAAAAGTTGATAATACAATATTGATAATAACTAAAATTAAATCAAAAATTAATAAATTGTTTTTAAACTTTGTTAATGATGTACAATTTAAAGTTAAGTTATATAGCGCTAAAATATAAAATACTGTTATGTTTGCAAGTGAAGATAAGCCAATTATATAGTTCCCGCCGACAAAGAAAGCCCCAATGCCATGTATTAAAAAACCGGCATCACCTTTAAACAGAATTAAATATGTTATAAAAAGGCTAAGTACTATTTTAAGTCCTAATAATATTAAATTAATCTTATCTTTTATCATAACAAATTTTACCTAAAAATGAAAAAATGTCGATGGCGGGACTTGAACCCGCAAGGATCTCTCCACACGCCCCTCAAACGTGCGCGTATACCGATTCCGCCACATCGACATAATTTTTGTATTTAATTTTCAAGTGCCATGTGGCGGGATCGGTATACTGTTTTGTATACGGCTCGTGCGGTGCTTTCGCATCCTAACTCGCCTGCCTCCT
>CALVBN010000019.1 GCA_944325785.1 Candidatus Gastranaerophilales bacterium
TGGAGCGGGCAATGGGATTTGAACCCACGACATCAACCTTGGCAAGGTTGCGCTCTACCCCTGAGCTATACCCGCATTAAGTAGAACAAAAGAATATTTAACATAAAAAAAAATAAATGCAAGCATAAAATTTTATTTTTTCAAAAATAATTAAAAAAATTTTTCACCATTTCTATAATTTAACAACCAATGAACTTAATTTACTTTAGAAAATCTATTTTCTACTGCTTATTTTTCAAAACTTCTTCCTTCATAACTTCTTTTATATCTTGAAGCAACTGCATATTTATATCTTTATATAATTCTTCATAAAAATTTAATCCCTTATTACTATAAAAAGACAACCACCAATCCTTTTCTTTAAAATAGGTCTTATTAAAAATGACATCATATTTATTATTAAGAATACGATATTGAATGGATAAATTATTATAAGCTTTACCTGGAGGAGCTCCCAATAACCATAATATATCTCCAGGCAACGACAATCCATAAAATGTTATAGTTTGTTTTACATTTGTAGAAATAATCGTTCCTTCTAAAATATAGTCAGCTACAAATTTTTGAGATGTAGGCATAACAATAACATCATCAAATATGCTTGCATTAGCTAATTCTGCAGCAGTTGCTTTAGCAAAAATCTCTGGAGCATTTGCTATATTTCCTTCAGGAACATACAAATCAGTAATTGTCGTATATGGAACAAAAGGAACCATAGCTAATAAAAATTTTCCACCGCTATATATATTATTTTCATTAGGCCTTATATCTCTAAACGCAGGAATTTGAATCGTAAAATTTATATCTTGTTTTTTATAAATTTTAGGTTCTGCAGTATACTTCCAAACATTATTTGAAACGGTACATCCCATTACAAAAAAGAAAAAAAATAGAATGCAAATATTCTTCACCTTGGTTCTCCTGCAAAAATCATTTGTATAGACCTAAGTATTCACTGGCGGTGTAGTAAACTTAAACGGTATTGAGCATACGAAAGAGTAACATATTTCTAAAAAACACGTTTTATTAGTAATTTAAAAAGCTCGTCAATTTCTCTATTTTTATATACCAAGTACATAAAATATTCATATTTTTCAATAAATTCATTTGGAAAACCTTTCTTTAGGTGGTCATATCTTAATATCTCATCTATTTCTTCTAGTGTTTCTATTTTCCAAATGCGACATGGCAATTCACACTTTTGATACAAGTCATAGCTATATGTTTTTGAGAAATCATTTCCTTCATAATGATTATTTAAAATAACAATAACATTCATCGTACTATACAAAGAAATCAAGACATACAACTTATTCAAATGACTATCTCCAATCAGAATAAGAGTATGGCATATACAATTTATTGGATAAAAATCCCTTTTATAGTAATAATTAGCAATTTTATGTACTTGTTCAATGTCTCTATTCTTTAAGGTAGTAATTGCATTCTGAATATCTACATAATTACCACCGACATATAAAAAATATCCTATAGCTATTTTAAGAAATGATAAAAATAATTTCTTAGATTTATTTATCGTAAAACTTGAAAAAAGAGGTTCCGTTGCCGAATATGCTGATGATTCAGCTAAAATTCTTTCATAAGCCATTTCCACCCAAGCATTATCTTTTTGAAATTGCTTAGCTACCCCCTTTAAGCGTTTCTTCAATTCATGCAAATTATTCTTTTCCGCTTCAGAATTTGCTGAATGACAAAGTTTTACATCTAGAGTTAACACGCCATTATCTTCATCTGCTCGAAAATATAAGCCTTTCGCATCTCCATTAGACTCCCTATACAAATCAACGTTCTCATATTCCATTTTAACTTTTGGAATCGTATTTTTATTATTATCACGGTGAGGATTAACAAAGTTTGTTAAAAAGGACAAATCCTGACAAAGATAATTATCTAAATCCGAAAGCATATTGTTATGAAAAGAGCATATAATATTCTTTGTCTTTAAATGTCCACCAAGAGCACTGGGAATTACATGTTCATCATTCTCATTTTTTAATTCTTGACCACATATATAACAATAAGACATCTCATCTCCTATCATCTTTTTAATACCAATCGGAATTATTGTATTTGATATCTGTTTTATAAGTCATACTATAGCAAATTTTAATATTTTATATTGATGACCATAAATCTTTTCTATCTCGGAATCACAAATGCATCATTGCCTCACTGCAATAACAGGGAATCTACAGGGAAATTTAATCTAATTTTATGTGCAAAACTCCTGCAAACATACAGTTTTGCTCGGATAACACCTAACTAGATGCAAATTTATCAGGGAATTTAAAATTAGAAACAGGGAATGTTTTTAACAATTATAAATTTTCTTCTAAAACTTCTTCATCAACTGGAGATGAAAATGCAATACCTAATAAACTTTCTGATCATTACCTTTCCACCAGCTTATCAAATACCACATATCATCTGCAGGGTAAAATTATTTTCCGCGGTGTTTTTGCTTGTAATTGTATTTCCTTCAAGATCTATCATTCGAACAAAGATTGCATTAATGCTGTTTTTTCCATTTTTTGCAAATTTCAATTCAAAATCACCGATAAAAACCTCTAAAATATTCGCGTTTTTTCGAATAAACTTATAATTCTGCGGAAAAGCCAGATCAGAATGGAAAGCTGATACCTTACTATGCATAATATCAAAAAACAGAACCAAAGGACAACTGTCATCATCGCCAATTCCGACCATCATGAAATCAGGTGCATTTTGCTTAAATTTCTTTAGCACCGGATCCGTATTTACCCTCGATAATACGCCTTGAAGCTTGAGTTTAAAGGAGGCTTCCCTTTGTGCCAAATATTGTTTGCTTTGCAAATCTTGCTGTTTGGGCAGACTGCGTTTAAATTGATCTATTTTCTCATAATCGGCGATAATACGATCAGCATCTCCGACTTTAAAATAATTGGAATCTCTACAAATCTGGTACACATCCTTATAATATTCCAAATACATCTCCCCATTTTCGATATCCAGACCATTAGTTATTTTACATTCGCCATATTTCTGCCGATTTTGAATAACTTCATCTACAAAACTAAGAGAAACAGCTTTGCTGTCTTTCTTATTCATTTCTTCAAGCTGTTTTTTTAAGGATTCTCCATAGTTTTTTAAACATTTTTGATTCTCCTTAGAATAAAAGATATCAAAACTTTCCGTTTTTAACTGTTTACATGAATTTATTCTCGCTGAGGAATTTGGTTTTATCATCCATGCTTCTGCTAAAAGCTCAAACTCAACCTTTTCCTTTATTGCAGAGCAACCAACTAACAATGCAATTCCGCACAATAAACCCATTTTCCGCATATAAGCTTCCTTTCATGATTTGAACGTTGTCCGGTCATATTTTTCTTCTCTTTCATCCTCAAGATGCCTAACAAGATGTCCGCACCGTTTACATTTTCGCCAAATTTCATAATGATGAACCAATACAGGGACCTTTATTTCCTCCACTCGCAGCACATTTCCATTATTGTCTTTTATTTCTTCTTTTCTGGATTCGATCACAACATCCGTGTTCAGCAGTTCTTTCTTTTCCTGTCGCATTACCCACCATTTTTTGCATTTCGGACAGCGATATCTCCAAATAAAGCCTATAATATTGAAAACGACATAACAAATAACGATAACCGGAAATGCGACAGAAACCAACCCACCGGAATCTGCTTCCATTGAACTGTCATTTTGGGCATATGCAGCAAAAGGAGCAATAAAACTAAGAAAAAAGCATAAAAAGGGCATTGTTACTCCTTTATATCTCAAATTCCGCAATTATCGGGTAATGATCAGATAAATCCTCAATCTCCACCGTATAATCAACACGCGGATTATAAGCGGTAAACGTCTGGCTGGCAAACATCCAGTCTATCTGTCTATTGCCGTTATGTTTAAATGTTGTTTCATAACCGCCGTCAGGAAAATGCCCCAAACAATCCTTGAGGTCAAAGGTTGCCAGCCGCTCAAAAAAGTTAAAATTCTTGCGCGATTTCCCCTTATCCCATTGCGGCCCGGCATTCCAATCGCCGGCAATAATAAATCTTTTGGCAGACGAAAAACCGTCAAGCAGCGGCGCAGTATCGGATAAACAGCGATGCAGATTGGCCAGATACGAAAAAGCCGTTACTTTTTCATAATCGCAGACATTTTTGCCATACATAGAAATAACGGCAATATCCGTTCCTGCAATCTGTGCAACAGTCATGCTTCCCGGATAGGCTGTGCTATATTTTAACTCAATTTTGTTCAAATTGATATTCTCGGCAGCCAATATCGCCGTTCCCCATTTAGGGCGGCTATTGTTATTGCTCGTATCGATCGAAAAATCCATCGCGCCCCATAATCCTTGCCCCTGCGGATTATAAACGGGAATGTCAGAATAAATCTGGTTAGGATAAAGACACCGCAACTCGCTTGGATCAAAAATTTCCTGCGCCAAAATAATATCCACATTATTTTTCCGTAGATATTCAAGGGCTTTTTGAACTTTCGTCTTGTTGTTCTTGCTGGGTGAACCAACAGAACCGTAGCCAAAGTTCCAAGTTACTGTGCGCAATATCCTAACCATAACCTGCATCCTTTATTTCGACAGTTCTCTCAGCTTAAATATGGCTCTAACACCTTTGTTGCCGATATAGGCAAAAAACGTCCCTGCAAAAAATGACAACATTCCGGCTTCATCAGGATTCATCCTGAAACCCATAATAAGAAATACCTTAAGGTACCCCATGGTCATAATAAAAATGAGAACCGCATAAATAAACGCAGCCAGCGGCGGTAAGCCGGGCAATTTTGTTTTTGGGGTTTCTTTTTTAACTTCCTCTGTCATTTTTTATCTCCTTTAATATGTGTATTTTCCCAATCTTGTAATCAAACGGTGGCTCTTTTGCCAACCGGCTAGGTGTTCCTGCGTAACACGGAAGACTTTCAGATCTGCCTGATACTCATGTTCAACCCAATATATTTTAACCGTAGCTTTATAGTCCTTATCTTCAAAAAACCATTTTGCCTCCGTATTGGCCTTGTAATCTCGATCAACCTCGAAAAAATATAAATCAGCCTGATACTTCTCATTGACGGCAAATACTTTTATATCCGCCTGATATATATAATCCGTAACGTAAACTAACGCCATTTTATTTATCCTTATGTTGGTTTAATTATTTTGTTTAGTCAATAAAATTATATTGTTTTATCACAATACTTTTATCAAAAAAGCTATTGTATCATCCCAATATATTTTTAAGGGGTGAAACATGCTTAATGAAAAAGAGTTTTTAAGACTGGTTAGCGATTCCATTCGAAAGAATCGTCTGGCTAAAAAACTTTCCAGCGAAAAATTATCAGAATTAAGCGAAATGGATTATTCTTCCATCAATTTGATAGAGAATCAAAAACAAAATCCGCGTTCTTACAGCCTATACAAGCTGCTTTATGTTTTGGATATTGATATTACCGCTTCCTTAAAAGATAATTCTCCTTATCTTCAAGAAACTAAAGAAAAAATCATCCGTAAATTAGATTTTATGGATGAAAAACAACTCGTTTCTCTATTAAGTTTCATAGATAATTACACACTAACCAGCAAGTAAGTTCTAAAAACTGCTTATCTGAACTTTCCTCCGAAAATATATTTTTGGGGCTCATATCTTGCAGCAAGATGGCTGCTATCGGCATGTCCATAGCCTGTTCCTCTGGAGCATAACGCCATTTGGGGCGTTGCTTGAATATTATTCTCATTGCAGTAGTTTAAAGCCTGACTCAGCGCATCACATTGATCCTTAAAAGAAGAATAAGGGAAAGCTAACAGCTCTTTCTTAAAATCATTAAACCAATCTTTGTATTCAGTCGGTAATAACAATTCCCCTCTTTCGATTTTCAGGCTGACGATATTAAATCGTTGCTCCTTCGAGCGATGGCAAGAACAGGGTCTTATATTCGATATTTTATTTCTCAACATTTGATAGAGCTGAATACCGGAAGATTCATTTTCAATAAGAGTTATCGTCCGATTATAAAATATTTCTTCAAATTTTTGATACACAGTTTCAACCTTCGTTACTAAATCTGGAAATTCCAACTTTTCCCGGATAACTTCAAGCAAATAATACTTATTATCATTTCCTAATCCGACAACAACACAAGCAGAGTATGCGCAATTGTCATTGGTTTTTGCCGCTGTATCCCAAGATAGAAGAACCCTATCCAATCTTCCTGGATAGGTATAGTATTTAAGCCATTCAGGTTTTATTATACCACTGCCAACCGATATAGGGTTTTGTTGGTATTGTGCTGAGAAAGCAAAGCTTCCCATCGAATTTTTATAACTATCCACAATACGCTCTCCTTCTCTTTGGGGATGCAATAATTCGCCTTTTTTTCGCTCATATATAGTTATCTGTCCGGTAATATGATTTTTTATTTGCCATTTTTCATCTTGTTCCGCAACTAAAGGCAAAACAACAGATTTAAAATCAGGATCGTTTTCAAACAGAAAACCAGATAAATCATGCATATGTAAACGTTGCATTATCACAAGTATTCTTCCTGTATTTTTATCATTAAGTCTGGAGATGACGGAATTTCCATAGAGTTCATTAACTTTTTCTCTCTGTGTATCAGAAAAGGCATCGCCTGATTTTAGCGGATCATCTATAATAATCCAGTCTGCACCACGACCTGTGACCGCTCCTGAAATTGTCGTTGCAAACCGTCCACCGTGTTTTGTCGTTTCAAAATCCATAATAGATCTTTTATCTGCCCGGATTCTCGTCTCAGGAAAAAGGACTTTATACCAGTCCGCCTCCATAACGCACTTGCAATCTGCCGCTAAGTCGGAAGCCAACTCCTCACCATAGCTGATACACATAATTTTGGCTGACGGATTATGCCCTAAAATAAACGCAGGCAAAGCTATAGAACATATGACCGATTTTAAATATCTTGGAGGAAGATTGATTATCAATTTCTGATTTTTTCCCTCAATCATATTTTGGATTTGATCGCATAATAAGTCTATATACATGCCTTTTATAAATGTTTCTGATGGGTTTAATTCATAAAAACACTTCTGTACAAAGCTTGAAAAACTTTGGCGTAATATCGCATTTTTAACCAGATTTTTATTAGTCATTTTGGCTCTCCTGTTTATTTTGTTCTAAAAATTGTTGTAAAATTTCTTCATCGCTTAGAGACAATTTGCTTGTTTCTAAAGATTGCTCTTCTTTCATGTCTAGCTGCATCATATACGGGAAAAGCGCTGCAATGGCCTTAATCTCGCCTTTTACCGCAGCATTGACTAATTGCATCAGCATTGCCTGCTTTTTGGTAATGCTGATGGTTTTGCCCTCTTGCTGGATTTTGATTTTCTGTTCCAAAACAGCATCCAGAAGTTTCAGCGTGTTTTTGCTTCCTTTCGGCCTCCCAGCCGGATTACCCGAACACCCCTTCTGAAATCGCGAATGTTTGGGCGGATTTTTATAACCGCTTTCATTCATTGTTTTTCTCCAATTTTTCTTGCAATAATTGCTCATATGATTTTTGCGAACTTTGATGAATGGCCCAATTTCCAGTTAATTTGTGATACCGACGGATAATCGTATCGATATACAAGGGCTCATACTCGATTCCATAACAAACACGTCCGTCCTTTTCTGCCGCAATCAGTGTTGTTCCGCTGCCGAGAAACGCATCCAGCACAATATCACCGCGTTTAGAAGCATCC
>CALVBN010000020.1 GCA_944325785.1 Candidatus Gastranaerophilales bacterium
AACTTCATTTTTTGTCCTTATCACTTCTGCGAAATTAACAAGTTTTTCGTCTTCAGCTATTCTGTTGTCAAGGTGCAAAGCAGAATTCTCTGCACTATGCCTTTATTATTCTTAATGCTATTTATAAAACATTTTAGGCTTATTTTGTGAAGATGACCAGATTACTTAAATTTCCTCCAGCTGCGTATCTTACGCTCCATCAACACCGGTTCTCTCAACCGACATTTTCTATCATATGCAATCAATTTTAAAAGTCAACACCTTTTTTTAAAATTTTTAAAATTATTTTTACAAAACTTAAAAATTAAGCAACAATTTTACAAAAACCGCTCAGTGAGAGGCTTTCATAAAAACGTTTAAAAACAAAAAAAAGGACCAATTTGCATTAGTCCTTTAAAATTTTTGTATGATATTTCAAAATTTATTCTGCCATGCCCATCAAACGATCCATTACGATATCCATAACAGCCGGTGCAAGTTCTTCGCCGAATTCTTCTTGTACAATACCGTAAATCATTTCAAACTGTTCCATATAACCGGCAACTCTTTCTTGAGTAGCTGCGTCAGTTTCGTTTACTTCTGCTGCGGCAGGAGCTGCAACAAAGAAATTATTGCTTGCAAGAAAATCCATAACTTTAGAAGGATCTACCTGCGTTTCTTCATAATTATTAGCTACGGGCTGTTCCTGGGCTTTGCCTTCTTTAGAAACATCATCCCGTCTTTGCGGTACATATCCGCCTACGCCGTAATTACCATATCCTGAAAGTCTGCCGATTCCGTCTGTCATTTTTCTACTCCTTTTTCATTCTTTTCTTTGTAATATATATAACGGCATTTTTTTTTCAAACTTTAGGGTTTTGAGGAAAATCGTTACAAATCGTTACATTAATCTCCGAAAATTACAAATGGTATGTCATGCTCAAGTGCATATTTTTGAAGGAAATCTGTGCGGGACGAATTCTTTATGAGGAAATCAAGAGGATTTCCGATACTACCCTGCGTATCCGTTCCGTAAGCAAAAACGCCCATTACTTCTTTCGGGTTGGAGCCGTACATTTCGTTATAACTTCTACCACCTTTTCTTGTATTTGAGTTTATAGAAGCCAGCGCCTCAATCAAAGCTCTTATTCCGTTTGCTAGAATCCTGTCATCATTGAAAAAAAGTATTTTCATATACGCCCCTTCTTGAAATACAACTATTCAGTTATTTCAAGATAAAGTTTTCTTATGCATACTTTTTCCTAATCTCCAAATATAAACATAGGAATATTTCTCTCAAGTGAGTATTGTCTTAAAAATTCTGTTCTTTGGGCAACAGGAGTTACCATAATTTCACCTACTTGTTTAATATTAATTTCAGCCTGGGTAAGTTCATTTCTATGTAAAAATTCAAGAGGATTTTTAATCCTTTCATTTGCATCAGCACTATAAGCCCAAGTAAACATAGGCGCTTCCGGATTAGAGGCATAAAACTCGTCATACGCCCGCTTTTGTCCGCGCTGATTTGAAACAATATTTTCAGCAAATGCTTTAATTAATTTATTTCTGAATTCAACAGGATCAGAGTTGTCAATCGGTTCAACTTCATTCCAGGATTTATTCTGGTTTTTCTCGACAAATTCTATATACTGTTCATCACTCATTCCGGTAGCTTCTTTTATAAGCTTTGAAGTAAAGACTCTATCCCCTTCACGCTCGCCTCCAAAAATATAATTCTTTTTAAATTCAGCAATATTTTTGCCGTATCCTGAACCGGCGTCAGTTTCTCCGCCACCGTAAACATATTTAGATTTTATATTTAACCCTATCCCCTGTGTTCTGAAATTACGATGTTTGGATTCAGGGCGCTCCATATATGTTACGGATAGCAATGCCTCTGAATCAGGGAGGCTAAAAGAGTCAAATTTGACAAGCTGGTTTGAATAGTCAAGAGCGTGTGCAAAGAATTTAAAGTTTCCGGTATTAAAGTCGGACTCAATAATTCCACCATCCCTAACCTTTCCGATGCCGGTAATTCCGCTTGTAGTTGTTCCTTTCGGGAACCCTAATGCTTCCCAGTTGGTTACTTCATTAAATTTAATTACTATTAAGCCGTCAGAATCAACGTAAACGCCTTTGTGTTCGGTGCTTCCATCGGGATTAATCTGTTTTATGTGTGTCCTTATTACATCAGAGTTTGGAACCTGTGTAACAGGAGTCAGAGGTATTGATTTTTTAAGCTCGTTAATATATGTTTTTATACGTTTTGCATAAATATCAGCACTCTTTCCAAGGCTGGTTGGCATTCCTTTATTATAATCAAATACCCGCTCTTCACCGTTAAACCTTGGCCTTATACTACCGGTTGTTGAATCATGGAAAGTATTATTGGATTTTACGGCTTTTAAGTCTGCGTGTGTGAACATAAGCGCCATATCGAACAGGTTATCCTGCTGGAGGTCAAATGCTACAGACTGCAGGCGTTTAGTCAGCTGTTCTTCGGATTTAGCTGTATTAACATATTCAAGCCACTCATGATGGCGTGTAAGAGTATAGAGCTTAATCTCTTCTTCCGGTGTAAGATTAAACTTTTTAGAAATAAAGAATGTATCAAAACTGCCCTGCATAGCATGTGTTTTGTCGCTAAAGCCTTCGCCTTTGGTTATATCGTGAAGAAGCGAAGCAAGCATCATTATCTTTTTATCTGATTCATTAAGTGTTTCAAATTTAGGATCCTGTGCAACTTTTTGCATAACTTTTAGAGAATGCTGGAATACATCAAAATCATGTGTTTTGTGCTGACCTTTTCCTATTTGGGTTCTAAGTTCCGGCAGGACATCAATTATATCATTTAATAATTTCTGCACTTCCGGATTATTGCATTTTATCGGGTTTTGCTCAGAGAATCTTATTACATCACCCCTTAAATTCTCAACTACTGCCTTTGTTTTAGGGTCTGTTATTTCAGCGAGTTTTTTCCCGTTGTTCAAATTAACCGGATAGCCTGTAATAGAGAATCCTGTCTTACGATTATTTTTGTTGTGATGGAGTTCAAAGCCGAAATAATCATACACTTTTTGGCGTTCATTCGGAGTTAAATCTTTAACTTTTGCTAAAACATCCATTATAAATTCATCTTTCGAATAATCAAGTTTTATCTCCAATTGTGCAAAATCATTATCAGAGAGTTTTGCAACAGAGCTTGAGAGTCCTTCAAGATTATTATTAAATTCTTTTATCCTTGAAGGCGGTTCTATTGTTCTTATATCAACACCTAATGATTTTACTATAGACGGCAGAAGCGAGCAGTATGTATCTCTGTCTGTCGGAATAAGAGGAAATGCTTTTTTCATATTATCACTGATATTAAATAACCCCTCATTACATCCGACCAGACGGCGCAGAAGATTTTTCTTGCCTTCCATCGGGATTTCATTAATGCTTGTTTTGCCGTAAATATCTGCCATTTGGCAGGCTATAAGCAGATCAGAATCAGAAAGTTTTGCGACTTCACCCTTACCCATTACACGGTTGAGTTTCTGCAAATCTTTCGGAGAAATCTTGCCGTAATTCTTTATAAGAAATTCCAATCTATCAGCAGAAATTTCCATTTCCTTATATTTTTTGCATAAATCAAGAGCATAATCCTTATTCATACCGGAATTCTCTTTATCTATTGATTTTAAAACCTTAGAAATATATTCATCAGGGAAATCTTTATCGGCTTTAAGTTTTGCATAGACTTCTTTTATAGCGTCCATTGCTTCATTTTTTGAAAATAAACCCGTATTAATAATTTCTACAATATCTTCCCGTGCTATATATTTATCGTTATATAAAGTTTCTAGTAAGCCTCTATTTTCCGGATAATTAGCATTATTCAGCAATATCGAAATATGATCTTGCGGCATATCCTTATCTGTAATCATTTTTTTAGCAAAATCTATATTATCTTCTTTAATTTTTAGTATTATAGATACTTTATTATAATCTGAAATTTCTCTATTATTCTTTAAAAAGTGATACATTTCTATTCTGGCATCTATATCTTTTTTAGAGGAATTAAAACCTGCTGAAAGAAAAACGGTGACAATATGACTCATTTTTTTATCTTGCATAACTTCCAATACAGCATCCAGTTCATAATCAGATACCCAGCGTGCCACTTCTCGATAATTTTTCTTACTTAGATTTGAGGTTTGTTTTAACAGCATCTCGTAGAATTTCTGCTTATTTTCAAGAGCCAAATTTGTATTAAATATCACATCTGCGACCACTAAATCAACCGTCACATTCCTATTTGACAAATTCGCATATTGCTCTAGGCTTTTTACGATTTTCTCTGCATCAGAAGCACTCCTTACATAATTTTTGATAAAATAACTCATATTTTGCTGCAAAGCTTTATTCTCATAAAGTACGGGATTGCTCAAAAATGTATTCAAAATTTTAAGTCTGTGTTTTGTCAAAAGAGGATGCTGAATTCTATTGACAGCTTTTCCTGCAAGATCTTTAGCAGGATTATTCCAAGCCGAATATGGATTTTCACTGCAAGCCTCTAACAATTTATTAATATTATCTTGAACCCATTTATTATTCTTTAAATCCGGATTAGATTCAACCAAATCCTTTATGGATTTTTTAGAATACTGCAAATCCGCAAAGACTCCGTCTCGTGTTTCTTTTGGATTTCCAGCCTCTGCACGCGAAACGTGATGTTCCCCCGCCCCTTGTAGGAGGTGGTTAGGGGGAGGGGTCTCAATGCCGTTTCCAGAAGACTTCACTTCTCCCTTAGCTTCATTCTTCGCACCCAAAGCAAGTGTCATAAATGCAAGCTCATTCTCATTCTTTGCCTTAAAAA
>CALVBN010000021.1 GCA_944325785.1 Candidatus Gastranaerophilales bacterium
TCAGTTTTTTTGCTATAAGTAAATCACTTTATTAAAAGTATCCTAACAGATTAAGAGGAAAATTTGATGACAAACAATGTAAGAGTAGCCGTTATCGGCGCCGGAATGATGGGTAAGAACCACCTTAAAACATACAAAACCCTCCAAGGTGTTGAACTTGTAGGTGTATACGATATATTTCCGGAAGCAGCAAAAGCTGCTGCAGAAATGTTTGGAATTAAAGCATTCTCCAGCATGGAAGAAGTTGCAAAAGAAGTAGACGCGGTAAGTGTCGTAACAACCTCCATAACACATGCAGACGTTGGAGAATTCTTCTTAAACAAAGGAATTCATTGCTTAATGGAAAAGCCGTTAGCAACAACAGAAGAAGGATGCTTAAGACTAATCAACGCCGCAAAGAACAATAATGTAACATTACTGGTCGGACATATTGAACAATTCAATCCGGCAGTAGAACAAATGCACAAAATTTTAAACAATGCCTCTATGATACGTTCACTAACGGCACAAAGAATGTCCGCTGCATCAGGGCGTATTACCGACGTTGACGTCGCCATGGACTTAATGATACATGATGTTGAAGTTGTTTTATCTTTAGTAAAAAGCAACGTAAGCAAGATTCACGCCGCTGCAGTAAGAACACCGGATCACGCTTCCGGTAAAGACTACATAACCGCAGTTTTAGAATTTGAAAATGGTGTAACGGCAAACTTGACAGCAAGTAGAATTACTCAAGCCCGCGTTAGAACATTAACCGTAACAACCGACACCAACTATATTGATATGGACTTTATCAATCAAAGCATAAACGTACACTCCCAAGGTCGTATGCCTTACGTTAATCAAGAAGAAATACCGGAATGGATGAATTATGGACTAAAAGGCAGTGTCGAACAACTCTTTATTCCAACCAACCAACCCTTGCAAGCAGAATTAAGCCATTTTATCTCTTGCATTAACGGAAAAGCAACACCTCGTATCAGTGGTGAAAATGCATTAGCCGCATTGAAAGTTTTATGGGAAATTCAAGAAAAATTGGGTTTTAATAATTCTGCAGCAAATAACATAGCCATTGCAGCAGAATAATATAAAAAATGCGTTATAAACTAATTATAGAATATGACGGCAGTAACCTGCTCGGCTGGCAAAGACAACTCGACGGACCAAGTGTTCAACAATATCTTGAAGATATATTAGATAAGATTAACGGAGAACATACAGAAATTATTTCTGCCGGCAGAACAGATGCTGGTGTTCATGCCTTAAAACAAACAGTCCACATAGATATAAACCACCCAATGGAGCCATGGAAAATACGAGAAGCCTTTAACGGCAATTTATTAGCACTAGATGCGCCCATAACGGTTCTTGACGTTACTGCTGTTCCAGAAACATTTCATGCTCGATTTTCAGCCAAAAAAAGATCATATATATATAGAATTCTAAACAGAAGAGCACCTTCCGCCCTTTTAAAAAAGCGCGTTTGGTGGATTCCAACACCTTTGAACATAGAAAAAATGAGAAAAGGTGCAGAATACTTGATTGGCCATCACGATTTCACCTCATTTCGTGCAGCCGCATGTCAAGCAAAATCCCCCATTAAGACATTAGATAAAATAGAAATTAATCAAAATGGTGATGAAATTACATTTTATGTAGAGGCTCGCTCATTTCTTCATCATCAGGTTAGAAATATTGTCGGAACACTAAAATTAGTGGGAAGCGGAAAAATACAGCCCGAAGACATTAAAACAATATTAGAAGCAAAAGACAGAAAAAAAGCCGGTCCCACTGCTCCCGCAGAAGGCTTATACTTATATAGTGTTGAATATTAAACTTGGGTTTCCATTACTTTTAAAGCAACATCATAATCAAATCCCGCACGCACAAGAACCCTCATATCTTTTTGCCAAAAAGTCTTTCGATTCGCTTCATCACGATAAGGTCCAATACGTTTCTTCTTTGCTAACAGCAAAGCATTATCATAAGGGCTAAATTCAAAATCAGATAATAATTGATCGACCAAATCTGGAGAAATTCCCTTTTCAAACAATTTTGTTTTTATATATTTTTCAGATTTTCCAGCTGCTAAATAATCTCGGATTCGCATTTCAGCAAATCGAGTATCATTCAAATAATTATGAGATTGAAAAGATTCTAAAATCTCATCAACCCATAAAAAGGCTTGAGATTTATCAAAATCAGGATTTTGAAGAGCATACGCATTTATTTTTTTTAGCAAAAGTGCTTTTAAATTAGCAACAGAGCTTTCAAACCTTTGCAAATAATAGAGAGCAATATTCGTCAAACGTTGTTTTGTAATTTTTTTCAATGGCTTTTTTTTAGCAATATCAGCTTCGTCAAACACTTGCAAAAACTCCAAATGTAGTCTACACATATTAATACAGAACAAACCCATTATAAAAAGGAAGAAAAGATTGGTTAATACAAAATTTGATAGCTGTGTATCATTTCACATCAATAACAACGCGTTTTTTGGTCGTTTTGTAAGATTAGATAACGTCATAAACACAATTCTTTCCAAACATCAGTATCCCAAAGTTGTTTCATCAGTCCTTGCAGAAAGTATTGCATTAGCAACATTACTTGCCAGCACATTAAAATACGAAGGATTATTTACCCTTCAAACCAAAAGTAACGGTCCGATAAGCATGATAGTCATCGACATCAGTTCCGATGGCACCATAAGAGCTTCTGCAACTTACGACGAGCAAAGAATAGAAAACGCAAAAAAATTACGTAAAACAGAAGACGAACATGAAGAAGCCCCTCACTATTTGGGACAAGGCTATTTAGCCTTTACCGTTGACCAAGGAGGTCCGGATAAAATGTATCAAGGTATCGTTGAAATTCAAGGAAAAACGCTTTCAGAATGTGCCTTACGCTATTTCAAACAATCGGAACAAATAGATACGGCTCTCAAACTTTATATCAAAGAACCTGAATATCCTGAAGATAAATGGCAATCAGCAGGAATTTTATTGCAAAAGCTACCTAATGAAGGCGGGACAGAAATAAATGAAGAAGATGTTAAAGATTCTTGGGAAGAAGCGGTAATTTTTTTAGAAAGTTTACAGTCTCAAGAAATTTTCGATTCGAACTTAAGCTCTGAAGTACTTTTACACCGTTTGTATCATTCTCACCAACTGAGTGTAAATCATAACAAAGACTACAAGTTTGGCTGCCGTTGTAATCGAGAAAAATTAAGAACAATACTAAGCAATATGTCAGAAAAAGAAATCGATAGTTTATCAGAAAAAGGAAAAATAACCGCAGAATGCAGTTTTTGTGGAGAAAAATACAGCTTTGAAAAAGGTGAGTTAATAAAACAATAACTATTTTTTAATTTATAGGTTGTAGAATAAAGAACAATAGAAAATTGTAAAAATTACAGAACTGGAATAAAAAATGTTAAAAAAAATATACACAATTTTAGCAATGCTGATAATCATACCGGCATGCGCTCAATTCAGAGATGACAGAGCAGAACCAAGACGTTATGAAGAACCAAGATTTGCTGACCAAGAAATGATACGTCTTAAAGTAAATAAAATTGAAGT
>CALVBN010000022.1 GCA_944325785.1 Candidatus Gastranaerophilales bacterium
TTTAACCGTCTTTGTCTCTTTATTTTAATATCGGACTGGCATAAGCATAACGGGATAGCTCCACCGCCATAAAGGATACCCGACATCTACACCCTCCATGGATGCCATACTGCCGTGCCGAACCGTACTGGATAAGATTAATTTTTTTGTTAAGCGAATTTTAATCAAGGCCTTTACGTGCGAGGCTTAAGATACTTCTTTAGATATCCAATATATCTGATGTAAACTTAAAAAATTTTAAATTAACCAAACGGAATAAAAAAACTAAGGTTCTTTCTTGTATTTTCTATTTGTTATTAAGCCTCTTTAGCGTGTTTTCTCAAGCGGTATACTCCTTTGCTGGTTGTTTCAAGAATACCGTTATCTTCAGTTCCACCCTTCATTAAAAACAATTTCATACTAATGGCTTTTTTATCGCGGATTGGAGCTCCTTTAGCCTCTGTAAACATATTGTAATAAGCGATTGTAATTTCATCGACTGTTAGTTCCGTTTTACCGTACTTTTCTTCCGCGATTCGAAAAATTTCTAAAATTTCTTCCGTCATATTACGTTCGGATTTCATTTTTACATTTAATTTTTTTTGTATTTCTTTAGTCGTTTCGAAGATATTTGTCATTTTTACCTCGCACTTAAATTTATATTTAATTTGATTATAATATTATTGATTTTCATTGTCAATCTTTCATTTAACATTTAAATTATTTTTAATATTAAAAATAATTCGTATTAAAAAATATTTAATTTTTATTAAAAAAACACTTGCATTAAACCTAATTATGTTTTATATAAGATTATATTAAAAACAATTAAGGAGGGAAGTTTCCAAATGAAATAAGTATCATAAATAATTTGCTTTTATCACACAAAAAAAGACACACATATGCGAAATGTGTGTCCCTTGATAAAAGTATCGCCGAATTTGAAAAGCGATTACTCTATTTCTATCATCTGCATTATAATGCAAATTTTATAAAAGTAAACGTTTTTTTCAATTTTCGGCCAATTAACTCCCGCATTTTGCGGAATTTATAAAAAAATCTGGTCGGGTACCAGCGGGTTGCAGTCTTTAGATTAAGATTGGACATACTCTAATTCAATCTATTGACAGCCCCGGGATTAGAAGAAAAAAAATGTTGATTAACAACTTAGAAACAAAGGTAGAACATTTTGATATGACGGATGAAGTTAAGGTTTCTACCGTTATGAACGAAACCGAAGTACAAAACATTGTTACTTCAAACATTAATGATAATAATGTGGAGGGGGACAATCCCCCTCCGAAAGGAGAAAACACTTCTTTAATAGATGAAGAAATGACAACTGCCGATAACAACGCTGCGTTCTCATTCTCATCATCGTTAACTATAAATGATATTATCAAGAATAGAAATATTTCACCGGAAGCATTGATAGAAATAATAGATGCTGCTAAAAATGATAATTTATTTCCATCTGACACCTTAAGAGGTCAAAAGTTGCACGATAAAATCCATACCATTCGAAAATGGGTTGATGATAAAGTAGAGGAACTTAATAATGCTCCCTTAAGCATAACTATGTATAAAAAGAAGAAAGCTATTTTGCAAGCAAGAGCCTCATATGTATTAATCCTTGAATGTTTCATTGGAGAAGAATTACAAAGACTTCGTAAAATGAACGGAACCAATGACAAATCTGAAGGACGTAAATCCGGTGAAGAAAGAACTAAAACCCAAATTATTCAGGAAGATTACGGACTTTCTCCCCGTTTATCTCGCGATTTTCAGCATCTTTCTTTTGAGGGGGTTAAAAATGCAATTGAACTTGCACTTCGGAGAAATGATATTCCAACCCGAGCTCTAGCCTTATCAGAATCTGCAAAACTTAAATCAGGCCAAAATCCAAGCAATCATCACAATAAATATACAAAATTTGAACTTGATTATATTGAAGAAACAGAGATAAAAACTCTTCTTCTTAAGGATCCGATATATATAACAACTTTGTTTTCAAATATTTCACTTGGATTAGCAAGAGTACATGAGTTAAATCTTTATTGCCGTGTAGCTGTGGAATGGGATAAAACAAGAGCTCTATGGCACGAACTTTTATATCCAGACTGTCATATGGTGCAAGGCGATTTTACGAATCCAGATAAATTTAATGACACGTTAGAATGGCATAAAAAGCAAGGATGCGAAATTGTTATGGCTAGTTGTTGTTGCGAACCATTTTCTAATCTTAACAATTCTTCTAATAAAGGTAATGTGCCCGAAGCTAAGCAGTTTTATTACACTGCAGAATTTATACTCAAGGCTAAACCCAAATATTTCATCATTGAGAATGTACCTGGATTTGTAAATGCTCGTCCTAAAATTGCACATGATGTTCTCAAGGATAAAGATGGAAATATTCGCTGTATTGGACAATATTTGCGAGATACTTTAGGAGAGGAATATCATCTTAATTTTGGTATCTATACAGCGGCAGATTACAGTTGTGTTGAAGACAGATCTCGCTTAATAATCCTTGGTTGTCGCAAAGATGTAAGCTCAGAACCTTGGAAATTTCCTAAAAAGCATGCTGTCAGAAAAATGCTATGGGAAGTCATTGGTGACTTAAGCAGTTTAGATAATGGAGCTATTGATCCAAATGATTCTTGGCATTATGCTCGAGAATTGCCTGAATGTGTTATTAACTTTTTGAAACATACTCCTACCGGTTGTAGTGCATGGGATAATGATGCTGATTACCAACCTTTGAGAGATAATGGTGAATATAGCAATGGTAATTATAATAAGGGTTTTACTCGTACAAACTGGCAAAATCAGTGTCCAACTATAACAACTGGAAATGGTAGAATCAGTGATTTATGTTCACTTCATCCTGGAAGATATAATCCTTCTACACAAGAATATACAGATTGCCGTGTTTTTTCGCTCCGAGAATTATTAAGAATCATGGATTGTCCAGATGATTTCTTCGATAAACTACATCTTAAAAGAGAAGAAAATGGTATGTTAAATGAAACAGAAGAAAACAATCTTCGCAAAGCAATTGGTCAACACTTTTGCTGTTTGCACGTAAATGCCTTGTTTAGTACCTTACCGATACCAATCAACGACAATCAGTTATCGGAAGCTAACGTTGCTTAGATAGCATTTTGAAATAAGGAGGTGGTTTCTGCTACCTCCTTGCTCGGTTTTAAAGTTTGTGACGTTAACGACAATAACTTTTTTTATAAAATAATCCAACAACCTAATTCTTATTTGGAATGAAGTTAACTCATTATTTTTATGTGATTTTATATG
>CALVBN010000023.1 GCA_944325785.1 Candidatus Gastranaerophilales bacterium
GGTTATCGTAATTTTCCGACCTGAAAACGCCCTCGCAGAGCGACCTAAGCCAAAATAATCAAAGTATCCGTACAAATAAAACCGGTCGTTAAATTACAATAAAACAGGCTCAATATTTGTAATCTTTCATTTTATGTTATACTTTTCTTAAAGAGGAATTGTTGTGGGCGAAAGAAATAAAATACTTTTTTTGAATAAATCAAACGAACAGTTTGACTTTATCCTGAAATATCCTGAAAGAATTTTACCTGTAACCTTCTTTTTATTGTGTCTGGCAGGCGGGATTTTATTATATCTTCCCTTTTCATCGCCTCATGGGGTGAACTTTATTGATGCTCTTTTTACTGCCGTGAGTGCAGTATGCGTAACCGGACTTTCTGTAGTGGATTTCGGGAGTAAATTTACGGGCTTAGGGCAGTTCATTGTTATGCTGCTTATTCAGGTAGGCGGACTCGGTATAATGAGTATAAGCTCGATTGTATTTATTCTTCTGGGCAAAAGAATGTCGCTTACGCACGAGAGAAGCGCGCGGTATATTTTTGAGGCGGAAAGCAAGGAGGATATTAAAAACTCGCTTATTTTGATTTTTAAATATACTTTCCTTGTGGAACTAATCGGAGCGGTTATTCTGACGGGCGCATTTTCTTTTATTGAACATAACGTTCTAACAGGGCTAAAGTACGGAATCTTTTCTGCAGTTTCTGCTTTTTGTAATGCAGGATTCTTTTTTACGGGGGATAATCTTGTAAGTTATAATCATTATCCAATTATAACTTATACAATATCATTTCTGATAATTTTAGGCGGAATCTCTCCGGCAATTTGCGTTACATTGATGAATTTGTTTAAGAGAAAGAAGCTTCCGCCGGTTTCGGTAATTGTTCTTACTGTAACATGCGCCCTGTTGTTTTTCGGAACCCTTTTCTTCTTTATATCCGAATACAACGGTGTTTTGAGCGGAATGACCATTGCGGATAAAATAAATAATGCGTGGTTTCAATCAGTAACTGCAAGGACAGCAGGATTTAATTCCGTAGATTTAAGTAATATCAATATGGGAACATTTCTTCTTATGGTCGGGCTGATGATTGCGGGCGGCTCTCCCGGAAGTACGGCGGGCGGGCTTAAGACCACAACTGTCGGAATATTTTTCCTGACCTTCTGGAATACGATAAGAGGAAAGGATAATATCATAAGAAACAGGGCAATAAGGATTGATACAATACAAAAAGCCGTTACACTTACTGCAGCATACTTTTTTATACTTGGTATTTCAATACTTATGCTTTTGACTACCCAGAGCGCAAATCCTCTGAAACTTATTTTTGAAGCGGTATCCGCGCTGGGTACCGTAGGGCTTACAATGGGCGCAACAACCGCTCTTGACGGTGTCGGAAAAATTATTATAATAGCAACGATGTTTCTGGGAAGGGTAGCTCCTGCAACACTTGTTTGCTATTTGAATACAAGAATAACGGATTCACGAATCGGTTATCCTGATGCAAAAATTTCACTAACATAGGAGATAAAATAATGTCTACACAAGTGTTAATAATAGGTTTGGGACAATTTGGAATGTCGCTTGCAAGAACTTTATCCGAAAAAGGGGCAGAAGTTATTGCGGCTGATTCTGATAAGGAACTTGTAGAAGAAGCTGCCAGTTTTTTAGACGATGCAATTTGTCTTGATGCGACTGACGAAACTGCTATGGCAAGGCTTTGTCCGAAGGAGAGAGATGTTGTTATTTGTGCAATCGGAGCAAGAGAACCTTCTATTTTAACTACTGCCATTCTGAAACAAATGGGGTGTGAAAATATTATTGCACGGGCGACTGATAAAATTCACGAGAGAATTCTTAAGGCAGTCGGCGCAAAGAACGTTATCAATCCGGATGCGGAGTACGGAAAAAAGTTTGCGTATAAAATTCTTTTCCAGAATATTATCAACGATGAAACCTCTGAAAATATTCAGCTTTTGGAAATTAACGTGCAGCCGTTTATGGAAGGTAAAAATTTAATAGAACTGGCTCTTCCGAACAAATACGGAATTATTGTCGCTGCAATCAAAAAAGGAAACAAACTTACAAGACCTTTTCCAAACGAAATTTTGGATACAAAAGATAAGCTTCTTCTTGTATGCACGGAGGATGCTATTGCAAAAATGATTGAGGAGAATAAATAATGAACTTTTCAAAATCTTTTTACTCTTCTTTTATTTTGATATTAATTTTTTCAACAATTCTGGCTATAGCAGGGATTAGAGGGTTTTTTAGGCTGGCACCTGCAATTGAACAAATAAACGAACATAATACACGCTCTCTTTATATAACCGAGCAAATGATGTCCGCGCTTACTATCAAAAAAGATATAAAGCTTTTTGAACAGGCACTTAGAGACGGAGAGGCAAATATTACCGAAAAAGGCGAAGCAGAGGCTATTAAAAAAATTGAAAAGAACTACAAAAAGGGATTTAAGAATGCTGAGTATAAAGAAATTACCGTAGATAATATAATTGAACTTTCGCGTCTTAACAGGCTTGCTATGAAAGACGCGGCATTAAGTGCAAAAAGGCTGAGCTCGGCTGCCGCGTGGGTTATAACCTTCCTTGCAATTATGACCTGGGCTTTGGGGATTCTGCTTATGAGAACGCTTGCCAAAAATATAATTAAGCCGCTTGCGGAACTGACAGATGTTTTAAGCTCATATACAAAAGGAAATACAATGCGAAGATGTCCGAAGCTTGCGCCTAATCAAACTTTTCAAAAAATCTATGATTCCGTTAATACCCTGCTTGACAGGGGATAAAGACATTCTGCTCAAGCGCGCAATAACTTTAAAACGGATTTTGTTTCCTGTATAATACGAGAAAAAGAATCGGGGGAGTTT